>CAZHOT010000005.1:0-186215 GCA_964534235.1 uncultured Marinilabiliaceae bacterium | reverse complement strand
TGCCACGACGGTTGTCGGTGTAGTACAACCGCTGGCCGTGCATCGTCACAAGCCAAGACATGACGTCTAGATCCTTATCTGACAGCAGTTTCCACGACTCGAGACTGCCAGTATGCGGATTTAAACGGAACAATAGTAGCTCCTTATAGCAAGTAATGCAACCGTACAACATTTTGTCCTCACCCACAAAAAATGTATTGGAGCATCCTATCTCGCTCAAATCTAAATGCCATAACTTCTCGCCGGTCTTAATGTTAAACCCTTGTATCTTTTCTGGTATTATGCTCTCTTGGCTTATCACCACAACTACATCGTCTACGACGGGGATGCAACGACCATTGATTTTCTGATTCGCCTCCTCCTCCCTGTATTCCCACAGGCGTTCGCCGGTCTTGGAATAAAAAAGAAGAGCATGGCAATCAATAAAACTGTCGGACAGCATTATAACGTCACCCACTATGTTTACCAGGTCTGGCTCGAATCCATCAACCACTATATCGATAAGACTCTCTTTATCACCTTGGATAATGGACAGCGAACAGACTCCATCCACATACTTCTTAGAATAGGAACAATCTTTGATGCGGTTTATTCTTCCATATCTTCCCTGGGGCCACTCTACAAAATGACCACCATCAAGTACCAAGCGTGTACGATTTCTATCACGGCTCAGGTAACGGCTTTCGTCCCAAATCGCAAAATCATCACCCAGCTCTACCGGGAAAACAACACTCCCTACTTCCAGCCTATCTGGAAACCACAGGGCGACCTCCCCATCATATAGCCCTAAAAATTGAACTTTACAGTACCTCCTTACCTCTTTCATTTTTTACTCAGCTCTAAAAATTTCCAACAACTGTTTTCTCACTTGCTCGCTTCCCAAATCCCATTTCTCTTTAAGGGAGTTTGGCAAATCATCAATCACATTATTAATGGCGTTTGTCAGCTGCTCTTGCGACACTTTCCTCCCGTCAAAAACCCACCTTATCTGCGACAGGTCGGAGACGTCGGGGTTGGCCAAGTCCTTGCCAAACTGCTCGAGGAAATGGGCCGGCGGCACCTCCTTGACAGACTTGAACTCGTAGAATATCCTTTCTGTCGCACCCCTGGCTTCCGTGGTCACGACCATGTCCACTCGCCGCACCTTGTCCCCGACCTCCTCCACCACCTCGAAGTCCAGCCTCCTGCCGGCGAACTCGCCGCCGTGGAGGCCGATGTAGCGCAGGGTCCACTCGGCGCCCGCCGTGAAGGACTGGCCCTTGGACAGCTCGCCGATCACCGTGGGGAGGTTGCCGACGTCGATGCCGTTGTCAGCCACGGACCGCACGAACTTGCCGCACGTGCCCAGCACCTCGCCGAAATCGACGGTGGCGACGTTCCCCGGGCCGTAGAACACGCCCCTCAGGCCCGCTATGGCGTCGTCGGTGAAGCCGAGCCCGGCGCGGCCCGGCAGCCCTCGCAGAGCGTCCACCCTCTCGAGCAGGTCGACGCTCTTGCGGTCGCCGGCGTGGGCGTTGCGGACAACCTCCCAAGCGTCGACGAGCCCCGGGTTACCGACGAGCCGCCCCAGCGCCCCGGCGTCGGCGTCGGCGAAGTCGTCGAGGAACTCCGCCCTGGCGTCCTCGCTGAGGCGGCCGACCCTGGCCTTGAGAGCGGCGGCGCCCCCCTCGGCGCCGGGGAGGTCGAGGCGCCTCATGAGCTTGGCCCCGGACAGCCGGCGCGCGAGCCTGGCGGACATCTCCGGCAGCCTGGCGACGACCTTCCCGCCGGCAAGCACGGTAGACGCCGTGCGCACGGCGACCTTGCTGCACAGGTGCCTGCGCCGGCCCGCGTCGGTGTCCTCCGACAGCATCTCCGAGTACTGCCCCGGGCCCGCGCCCGTCGCCTCCTCCAGGGCTATGTCCCTCAGCAGGGGGAACAGCGAGGGCGGGTCGTCGGCGACCAGCCCGCCTATGGCCCGGAGGCCCTCGGCGGCCTCGCGGCGGGCGTCGTCGTCGAACATCAGGTCGTAGGCGAAGCCCGCGAGCGACGTGACGTCGGTGACGCACCGCGCCGCGGCCTCCGCGGCGCCCGTGGCGATAGCCGGCAGCCTTATCTCCGACCGCGAGTCCGCCAGGTACACGCCCGGCTCGAACTCGGCATCCTTCAGGAAGCCCCCGACGATGTCGAGGCCCCTCAGCACCAGCCGGAGGCAGGTGGCGCCGCCGTCGAGCTCCACGGCCTGGCCGCCGGGGAACGCGTCGGCGGGGGCGACGGCGGGCCTTTTGTCGAACGTCGTCACGCCGTTCCGCCGCAGGTACTTGTTGGCGGCGGACATGACGCCCGCGGCTAGCCGCGGCAGGTCCGCCGTGTGCCCGACGGCGTTGCCGTCCCAGTCCGCCCCCCGCAGTTCCAGGCCGCGGCGGAAGCCCAGCGCCATGACCTGCACGACGCCGCCGGAGTCCCTCCCGATGCGCAGCGCCTGCTCCGCGCCGCCATCCTCCCACATGCCGCGACTTATGTCGTCGTCCGTGAGGGCGCTTTCCCGCGCCCGCCCGTCGACAAGCCGGTAGTGCCGGCCGTTCAGGCTGTACTCCGCCAGCAGACGGGGCGGCGCACCCAGGGCCCGGAGGATGGCGGAGGCGTACTCCGACTCGCAGGCCCGCGCGGCCTCGTCGATACGCCCCGTCAGGGCCCCCAGGCCGTCCAGTGTGGCGACAGAGCACAGGTCCAGCGTGTCAGGGCAGGCGAACCCGCACACCCTCGCGGGCCTGCCGCCGTCGAACAGCACGACGCCCTCGTCAGGGTACTCGGAGAGGAGGGGGTCCTCCACCATCACCCTCATGACGACGTGCGGGCCGCCGCCCGACGGCTTGCCGACCACCACGTACTCCCCCGCCCGGCGGCTCGCCCCGTCCCCCTTGAGGGCGGCGTCGCGGCACCTCTTTATGAGGGCGTACTCGAGCCGGCCCAGGGCGGACGCGGCCTCGACGACGCTCTCCGCCCCCTCCTCGTCCTGAAGCCACTTGAACCTCACGCCGCCAGGGCGGTGCAGGCCGGCCCACTGCCAGTGGTTGAGCGCCTCCCCGCCGCCGTAGTCCATGAGGTTGTCCGTGGAGCGCTCGGGGGCGAGGAAGTCGTCGGCCGCGAAGGTGTGCGCCAGGTGGAAGGCGCCGTGGCACAGCTCGTGGGCCATGGCGCGCCAGTTGTCGTACTGGTTGTATATGAAGCCGAACTGGAAGCCGCGGGGCATGTAGCCGGCCACGGGCCGGACGCGGCCGAGCCCGTCGAGCTGGTCGCCAGTGCCGCACTCGACCAGGAACAGGTAGCAGGTCTCGCGGTCGACGCCGCGGGACCTCACTTCCGCTATCGCCGCCCTCTGGTCGGCGTTGTACACGCCGACCGCGCCGCTGCCGCCGTGGGTGAACCGGCGGCCGTTCTCGTAGGCTATGTCGACCCTGTCGGAGACGGAGACGTCGAAGTCCACCATCAGCCCGGCGAAGATCCTGTCCAGCCCCCGCTTGGCGGCCCCGGCGTCCGGGGCCCTGGCGTCGCCGACGGGCACGAGGCAGACCTTGCGGGTGACCCTGTCGAAGCTCAGCACGCTGACCTTGCCGACGACCGCGCCGGCGGCGTCGTAGGCGTAGACGGAGACCGTGTCCCGGTCGCCGCGCGCCGTCACGGACAGCGCGCCGCCGCGGCAGGGCACGGGCACGCCGCGCCCGGTCCTGAACGTGTGGCCCTCGTGCGGCTCGGCCGTCAACAGGACCTCGCCCCCGCTCCCGGCGCAGGCGTAGGCCGGGCGGTAGGCGCCCGCGCCGACCGCCGGGAACCGCCGGGCGTAGCCGGCCGCCGCGGCGTGGCCCGCGTACGCGCCGTACGCGTCGAGCCGGGCGCCCCCGCCGGCAGAGAACACCACGTTGCCGCGCCCCGCCACCAGCGCGTCCTTGGACCTGGCGCTCTCGCGCAGCAGCGCCGCGCTGCCGCCGCACGACCTGTACTCCTCGACGCCCATCGGCTCGCCGTCCTTGTCGATGACGAGCTCGTGCCCCTCGGCGTCCCTGACAAGGGCGCGGGCGCGCCCCCCGACCATGGGGGTTATGTCCACCTCGCCGCCGTCGCGCGTGACGGCGAAGTAGCCGGCGCCGTCGCGCCTTATCGTCTCGAAACGGACGTCGCCGGGACACAGGGAGAGGTCCACGGTGTCGCGTATGGCGTTGCTGTACGCGGCGCCGGCGATGCCCAGCGCGGCCTCCGACGCCCACCTCTCGACGTCAGCGGGCGAGACGACGCCCGCGCCGGCCCTCGACGCCCGCCACGAGAAGCGGCCGAGGATCACGCCGTCGGAGTTCACCCGCATATCGTCGTACTCGCCGAGGGCCCCCACCCCCCACGGGCGCAGCAGCATGTACGAGAGGCCGCGGAAGCTGCCGTCGTCGTTCCTCGAGGCCGAGCGGACCACGTACCTCGTCGCGCCGCGCGCGTCCTCGAGCGTGTCGCCCTCCTGGACGGCGCCCGCGGGCGCGGTGGCCGCGACGGCCCGCGGGGGGGGCTCCGCGCCGCACGCGCGGCCCGCGCCGCCGTCCCGCCCGGGCGCGGCGGGGGCGGCGGGCGCGGCGAACTGCACCCAGTCGCTCCACGCGCCCTCGGCCCGACCCCGGCACACGCCCCGCACGCGAGCGCGCCAAACCCGGCCGGGCGGGCCGCCGACGGGCGCGGACCGGGGCTCGCCGCTCCACAGCGTCGCATGGTACGCGCCGTCGTCGCTGCGGAGCTCGAGGTCGTAGCCGCCGGTGTGCGCGCGGTCGCCCTCCCACGCGAGGCGGCCGTCGACAGGCCCCGCGGCCAGCCCGCGGGCCGCGGGGCACTCCTCGAGGTAGCGGAACGTCCGAACCTCCGTGGCGCCGCCGTTCTCGAACGACGCCGCGCCCGAGGGGTCGTAGGCCGTCACGCGCCAGCAGTACCGCATGCCGGGCTCGAGGGCCAGGGCCCCGGCGGGGACCGAGGCGGACAGGCCCGACGTCTCGGCGGAGTACAGGGGGGGGGTGGACGCCGCGACGGCCTGCGCCGGCACGCCAGGGGAGCGGAGGCTCCACACCTCGAGGCGGTACATCACGGGGCCGGCGCCGCCGGCGAGCTTGCACGCGCGCCAGCTGAACGTGAGAGGCGACGACGCGTCGGGGGGCGCCGCGCTGCCGTCAAGGGGCGACGACAGCGACGGCGGGCCGTGGACGGCGAGCCACGCCGTCGCTGCCCCGACGTTGGAGACGGGCCGGCCCGTGTGGAGGTGACGCACGCTGACGGAGAGCCTCCACAGCCCGCCCGGCAGGTGGCCGCCCCTCCGGTACGCCGCCTTGGTCAGGCCCCGGAAGCTGAGGTTGTCGAGGCGAAGGTACGGGGCCAGGTCGTCGCCGGTCAGGACGCGAGCCTCGCCGCCACCGAGGAGCAGCGGCGGGGACGACGGGGACGGCACGCTCTCGATCGTGACGCCGGCGCCCTCAAGCCTGACGTGGAGCCGCACCGGGAGCTCGACGACGGTCGCGTCGTTCACATGGAGGCTCACAATGAGGCGCGCGCCGACGCCCGACAACGACGGCGAGCAGGGGGGCGTCAGCGCCGCCGAGACGCTGACCGGCGCGCGCTGGCCGGCGGCCGCGGCGCTCAGCAGAAGGAGCGCCAGTATGTACGCCAGGCGGGTCAAAACTTACGCTACCTTACGCTCACGACCAGGCGTGGCCCTGTCGGTCATTAGTCCCTCCTGCACTTGAATGGCCGCCTATACTTGTCAATCATCTCTTTTGTGGGTCTCCAGTAAAGGACGCTGACAGATTTAACCTTCTTGCGCTCGGTCACATTGACTATCACGGTATCGCCGACATTTAGAGACCTGTACATTTGACGGTCGCTCTCATGGAATCCACGAACTCTCATGTAGCTTGTCTCAAGTCGGTCGTTGACTCTAAGCTTGGCATAGTATGCTTGCGGATGCCTCCCACCCTTTCCCTCTTCTGACTTCTTATGCGTGACGGTGGCTAACATTATGTACGACTCCTCATCCAAGTGGTACTTTTCAAGCTCGTCAGACGTCGGTCGCCAATTCACGACTTCGACAACCCTGGGGTCAATGACCGACACCTTGGCAATCACATGGCTTTTGTCGTCGAGAGAGTCGAAAATATCCTCGTAATCGTTCTCGTACATATACATCAGATTGACGGTCTTTTGAACCGTGTCGTTTATCTGCAATGTCACCAAATTACGCAAGAAGTCATCTCTCCCCTTTCTCACGACACGGACAGCCCTGAGGCGATATTTACGCATGAGGGCTTGCCGCTCATCGTCCGACAACTTCAAGTCGTCATATTCGGGACGTGGCTGCTCAACGCCATCGATAAAGAGAACGGGCTCCATATACTTTAGAATCTCCGCGTGTGTCGGATTTAAATTAATCACGCTTTGGCGGTTGTGCTTTATGGATATTTTCAACAAGACCGTATCTGAGTACTTGGCAGACTCACCAATTATTAACGCCGGTTTTTCGCGTCCAACCTGAAAGGACAAAAAAAAGCTCCATGGTTTACCATACCCTGGCGACCCAGGCTCCCTAACAGTGCAATACCTTTCCCCCGTGCTTATCAAATACGACGCCTCCGACAACTCTGAGTATTCCGCCTTTTTGTACCAATTCTCCGACGAAATTACAAACCCCCAAATAAATAGAATCGTCACAAATATAGGCCACCATTCGCTTTTATTACGCTTCTTGCACTCAATAAGTGTGTACCGACCTGCAGCCCCTGCCACAAAAAAGGGCCAAACTCTCCTAACGGTATTGACCGTCTCAGACGAGAGGCACAGCTCCACAACAGAGCGGAAATAGAAGCATATCATTATTACCAATGACACACAGAAGCATATTATAGCCGACTTTTCGCCTCTCATTCTGCATCAAATATTAGCCAACCCTTATTCATGTCATAATCGATGACGTTCAATTTCATGCCGGAGGCGACACTGTTGCTAATCAGTCTTGATATAGAATCGTACATTGTCAAAAATAACAGCTCCTTAGCATGAACATCAAGGTCACCAATCTTTAGGCTTTGGGCTACTCTTTTACCGCCCACATCAATAGCACTTTGAACTATCTTGCGAATTACATCGCATATGACAATACAAACAGCCTGTTTGGCATCATACTTACTATCATAAAATGCGGAAATGATTCTAGAATAATCAAAATCCTCCAATGCAGTAAGCACCCATTCAACAAAGTAATTCTTGTTGAGATGCCGATTCTCGTCTATGACGTTAATAACACCTGCCTGCAATACGGTCCACCAAAAATCTCGTGTCTCATTCCCATAATTCATATTGAAAACATCTACACCAAAACCGGCGCCCATCAGCCGCATATATTTCTCTGTAGTCACCGCATTCCCCTTTGCGCTCTCCTCTGCGGCCCAAACAAAACTCGAAACAAAGAATTGTGAGACCGCCCCCTTGAAGAATGCCTCGGCATCTTTCCTTATGTAGTGGCTGGAGGCTCTCCTCATTAACTCTTGAAAGGCTTTTTCCCCCACCCGCTGCGCAACTCGTGCCAGCACCTGCTCGCCATACACCGCTGAATACTCAATCAGATATGGAGCGGCAACCGTTGCGGCAAGACCTATCATCACAACCTTGCCGCCCTCTTTCATGGCATTCTGAACATCCGTGCGCAGCTGATTGTATTTTGTGTCCGCCAGCTCGGCTTCGGTGTAATAGTGGTATTCCGCCCCTTGGGCGACCCAAGAGTCTAAATCATGCTTGGGCCCATTTGGAGCGACCCGAAACCATTTCAGGTCGTGAACTTTGGTTACGAAAATTATCTCGTTTGTCCTTGGGTCATAGAACAACCGCGGAGCTTTTGATAGCGACTCGTCGGCTTCAGAAACAAGCATATCAGCTGTCAACTCCTTGAATTTAGCCATATTGCACTCGCAGGTGGCGTTATCTACTACCATCTCGTCTCCATGGAAGTCAACCGTTGTCACCCTACTGCTGTCAATGTAGACACGCACAGGGTTCAGTTCTTCCAAATTCGGATTGTCGACCTGCGGAATTGCGCATTGCAAAACAGCCTTGCCGCCCAATGCATATCCGTATCCCTTGTTGTTGTGTGTATTGCGGTCATAAATATAGTATAGGTCTCTATTGCCATCGCGAATAGTAGCAACGGCGCCATGCGACATTTTTGCGTCCGCGTCATTCGACAAATAGAAACCAGAGGGTAGATGATCTTTCATGTCCACAACAGAACCGTTTGGATAGTAGAAATACCTGTATTTCTCCTTAATCTTTTGAGCTATGTGTGCGCAAATACATTTATAGCGGGTTCCTTGACCCCATGCTTCCGCCCCCTCCTCGTCCTGAAGCCACTTGAACCTCACGCCGCCAGGGCGGTGCAGGCCGGCCCACTGCCAGTGGTTGAGCGCCTCCCCGCCGCCGTAGTCCATGAGGTTGTCCGTGGAGCGCTCGGGGGCGAGGAAGTCGTCGGCCGCGAAGGTGTGCGCCAGGTGGAAGGCGCCGTGGCACAGCTCGTGGGCCATGGCGCGCCAGTTGTCGTACTGGTTGTATATGAAGCCGAACTGGAAGCCGCGGGGCATGTAGCCGGCCACGGGCCGGACGCGGCCGAGCCCGTCGAGCTGGTCGCCAGTGCCGCACTCGACCAGGAACAGGTAGCAGGTCTCGCGGTCGACGCCGCGGGACCTCACTTCCGCTATCGCCGCCCTCTGGTCGGCGTTGTACACGCCGACCGCGCCGCTGCCGCCGTGGGTGAACCGGCGGCCGTTCTCGTAGGCTATGTCGACCCTGTCGGAGACGGAGACGTCGAAGTCCACCATCAGCCCGGCGAAGATCCTGTCCAGCCCCCGCTTGGCGGCCCCGGCGTCCGGGGCCCTGGCGTCGCCGACGGGCACGAGGCAGACCTTGCGGGTGACCCTGTCGAAGCTCAGCACGCTGACCTTGCCGACGACCGCGCCGGCGGCGTCGTAGGCGTAGACGGAGACCGTGTCCCGGTCGCCGCGCGCCGTCACGGACAGCGCGCCGCCGCGGCAGGGCACGGGCACGCCGCGCCCGGTCCTGAACGTGTGGCCCTCGTGCGGCTCGGCCGTCAACAGGACCTCGCCCCCGCTCCCGGCGCAGGCGTAGGCCGGGCGGTAGGCGCCCGCGCCGACCGCCGGGAACCGCCGGGCGTAGCCGGCCGCCGCGGCGTGGCCCGCGTACGCGCCGTACGCGTCGAGCCGGGCGCCCCCGCCGGCAGAGAACACCACGTTGCCGCGCCCCGCCACCAGCGCGTCCTTGGACCTGGCGCTCTCGCGCAGCAGCGCCGCGCTGCCGCCGCACGACCTGTACTCCTCGACGCCCATCGGCTCGCCGTCCTTGTCGATGACGAGCTCGTGCCCCTCGGCGTCCCTGACAAGGGCGCGGGCGCGCCCCCCGACCATGGGGGTTATGTCCACCTCGCCGCCGTCGCGCGTGACGGCGAAGTAGCCGGCGCCGTCGCGCCTTATCGTCTCGAAACGGACGTCGCCGGGACACAGGGAGAGGTCCACGGTGTCGCGTATGGCGTTGCTGTACGCGGCGCCGGCGATGCCCAGCGCGGCCTCCGACGCCCACCTCTCGACGTCAGCGGGCGAGACGACGCCCGCGCCGGCCCTCGACGCCCGCCACGAGAAGCGGCCGAGGATCACGCCGTCGGAGTTCACCCGCATATCGTCGTACTCGCCGAGGGCCCCCACCCCCCACGGGCGCAGCAGCATGTACGAGAGGCCGCGGAAGCTGCCGTCGTCGTTCCTCGAGGCCGAGCGGACCACGTACCTCGTCGCGCCGCGCGCGTCCTCGAGCGTGTCGCCCTCCTGGACGGCGCCCGCGGGCGCGGTGGCCGCGACGGCCCGCGGGGGGGGCTCCGCGCCGCACGCGCGGCCCGCGCCGCCGTCCCGCCCGGGCGCGGCGGGGGCGGCGGGCGCGGCGAACTGCACCCAGTCGCTCCACGCGCCCTCGGCCCGACCCCGGCACACGCCCCGCACGCGAGCGCGCCAAACCCGGCCGGGCGGGCCGCCGACGGGCGCGGACCGGGGCTCGCCGCTCCACAGCGTCGCATGGTACGCGCCGTCGTCGCTGCGGAGCTCGAGGTCGTAGCCGCCGGTGTGCGCGCGGTCGCCCTCCCACGCGAGGCGGCCGTCGACAGGCCCCGCGGCCAGCCCGCGGGCCGCGGGGCACTCCTCGAGGTAGCGGAACGTCCGAACCTCCGTGGCGCCGCCGTTCTCGAACGACGCCGCGCCCGAGGGGTCGTAGGCCGTCACGCGCCAGCAGTACCGCATGCCGGGCTCGAGGGCCAGGGCCCCGGCGGGGACCGAGGCGGACAGGCCCGACGTCTCGGCGGAGTACAGGGGGGGGGTGGACGCCGCGACGGCCTGCGCCGGCACGCCAGGGGAGCGGAGGCTCCACACCTCGAGGCGGTACATCACGGGGCCGGCGCCGCCGGCGAGCTTGCACGCGCGCCAGCTGAACGTGAGAGGCGACGACGCGTCGGGGGGCGCCGCGCTGCCGTCAAGGGGCGACGACAGCGACGGCGGGCCGTGGACGGCGAGCCACGCCGTCGCTGCCCCGACGTTGGAGACGGGCCGGCCCGTGTGGAGGTGACGCACGCTGACGGAGAGCCTCCACAGCCCGCCCGGCAGGTGGCCGCCCCTCCGGTACGCCGCCTTGGTCAGGCCCCGGAAGCTGAGGTTGTCGAGGCGAAGGTACGGGGCCAGGTCGTCGCCGGTCAGGACGCGAGCCTCGCCGCCACCGAGGAGCAGCGGCGGGGACGACGGGGACGGCACGCTCTCGATCGTGACGCCGGCGCCCTCAAGCCTGACGTGGAGCCGCACCGGGAGCTCGACGACGGTCGCGTCGTTCACATGGAGGCTCACAATGAGGCGCGCGCCGACGCCCGACAACGACGGCGAGCAGGGGGGCGTCAGCGCCGCCGAGACGCTGACCGGCGCGCGCTGGCCGGCGGCCGCGGCGCTCAGCAGAAGGAGCGCCAGTATGTACGCCAGGCGGGTCAAAACTTACGCTACCTTACGCTCAGTACCTTTACTGCCCTGCGCTCCTCCCCAGACACGACGGACAACACAAAGACCCCACTGCCCCAGCGCTTGATGTTGAGGCGCACATTGTAGCGGTCTGAGCCTTTTAGGGCGACGCTTTCCACCCATCTGCCGTTGTTGGCGTCGTGGACGGTGACGCCGACGTCGGACACCTCGCGCAACTTGACAAGCAGGTCGAACTCGCCGTCGTTGGGGTTCGGACTGACTTTGACCTGTTTTATCAATGGGTCGTACCCAATCTTGAAGTCGCCGGTCTCTTCAACAGCCTCGTAGATGTCGATAGACTTCTGCTCGAACGCCTCGCAACCTCCTGAGTATGCCCACATCGTTATGTAGTATCGCCCTGTCCGCCAGGCTGAAAGGTGGAACATATAACTTTCGGCATCGGCCAAATCTACAGTGCTTAACGACTCCGTGTCGTATTCCCATCGCACGCTGTCTACAGGTATGCTCGACAGCTCGACAATCATTATGGTGTCGCCGACAGCCGCATCGGAAGCCATAAGGAAATCGGCAATCAAGGCGTTCTCGCCAATGCTCATATTCACCGTGTCGCGGGCCATGCAACCCATCACGTCGGTGACCTTGAGGGCGAAGTCGCCCTCCTCGCCTGTAGCCAGATAGCGCCCCGTCTCAATCTCTTCGCCTGTAGCCGCATTACACCATGAATAGGCCGCGTACTCTCCTCCGTCGAACACGTGTATGTTGCCCGGACATGCCACCACATCGTCCCCGAGGCTGACCCTCAGCTCCTCCGGCTCTTCCACCTCATATGTTGCAGTGTCGGGGCATCCGTGACCGTCGGCGACTACGACCGTATAAGTCCCGGCTTTGAGACCGTCGGCGAACGAAGTCGTCTCGCCAGTGTTCCAAACATACGTATACTCGCCCACGCCGCCAATCGCATTCGTCTCTATTCTGCCATCGCTATAGCCATAGCAGAGCGCGTTGCGGATGCCTATCAGACGGCTCTCGACCGGCATTGGCGTCCCGACTGTAAACTCCGTTGTCGTAGAGCAGTTGTTGTCGTCGGTTATTCTCACCGCATATGTTCCGGCAGGCAATGTGCTTACCGACATCACATCCGTCTGACCCTGCGGCCACGTCAAGCGGTAGTCGGCCTTGGGGAATCCCCACATGACTTGCGAAGAGTCTACCGTGGCGACACCGTCCGAATTCCCATGGCACAGCACGTCCTCAGTCTCCACGCTCAGCACCCGCGGATTCGCCGAAAGCTCGATTCGCCTCTCATACTCCGCCACGCAACCGTGGAGGTCTGTTATGCCAATGTGGTAAAGTCCGTTTTGTTTCAGCCCCTCGGCCTCGCTCCCGACCGCGCCGGCGGTCTTCGCCCCGTCGTACCCCTTGCCGTTCTCCGTCCATTCATATCTATATGGTAACGAACCGCCATTCACCTCGATGGCTATCTTTCCGTTGTCGAGTTCGCAAGTGGTGTGCACCACCTCATCTTTCGCCAACTCCAAGAGTTCCGGCTCGGGGATGTACACGCTTACGGTATCTAGCGCTTTGCACTTGCGGCTGTCCGTGAACGTCATGACATAACGGCCCGACGCGAGGAGAGTCACGTCCGTGCCGTCCAAGGTCTCTTTTTCGTACACGGTGCGATAGGGGGCTGTGCCACCCGTCACGTTGAAATGCGCCGTTCCGTCGTTCATGCCCTTACACGACGCGCTGTCGATTGCCGCCACCGAAGCCCTCAGCGGTTGCGGTTCGCTGATGGCCACTCTGACGCTGTCCACAACGCCATACTTATCCACGACCTTGAAAGTGCGCTCGCCCGCGCCAAGCTCTCCAAAATATGCACTATTCATGTAGTCGCCCTCTCCGTTCGCAAACTGGTAGTCTCCCCAACCACCATGGGCCGTCAAGGTCACGGAACCGTCATCGTAGGTGTTGCACGACGCATCGACGACTTCCTTTTTGCGGACGGCAAGTGGCTCGGGCTCAAGAATCTCAACATCTTTGGCGAGGACGTTGCCCACGCTGTCGGCAATCGACAGCGCAAACCGCCCCGCTTTGAGACCGGCAATCTCCATGTGGGCGGTCTCGAACGTCGCCGTATCGTTTAATATGTAGGGGGCAATCCCCCCCTCGAAGTCAACGACGACGCGCGCATCGCTTCCCCCCGCGGCCGAGACATGCCTCACGCCAATCTTCGTCACCTCCATCGGCTCGTATGGCGCAATATGGAACTGCGCCATCTGCCTGCTGCCGTCCTCCAATGTGCCCTCCACGCCATAATGCCCCGGCCTCAATCCGCTGAGCACTATCGTCGTATCGTTGGGCATTGACAGACTAGCCGTCCATGTGTCCGTCTCAAGGTGGTAGACGCGGATTTTTGCAGGATGCGTGGCGCGGCACGCTATCTCCGCCGAACCGTTGTCGTTTTCCACGTTTGTGGCGCGCCTCAACGACCTCACTCGCATTGCCAACGAACCCGCAGTGAGTATTGCTTTCGTCGTCGCGCATGAGCAACCGCTAGCGTCCGTAACGTCCAATCGGTAGAACCCGCTTTGCGCCACCGTCGTCTGCGCAGAGACTCCAAGGTCCTCACTCCCGCTCACGTTGCGCCATCGGTATGTGTATGGCTTTGCGCCACCCGACACCTCTGCCGAGAGCCGCACCCCCTCAGCGCAATATGTGTGCTTTATATCCGCCTCCAAATGCTCGCCTGGCATTGCGAACGTCACCCTGCTCACGCACCTGTTGGCGTCGAAAGTGGTGAGTGTGTATTCGCGGCCCCCGATAAGACCTCCACGCACAACCTCGTCTCCTCGGATGGTGTCCGCCTCCTGGTTGAATAGCGACGCATATGCGGGTGTGCCTCCGCCAAGTCGTATCGCGACGCTGCCGTTGCCGCCACAGACGTCCGCAGTGGGGGTGAATGTGTGGCAGACAGGCCCCGGAGACTCCACCCGGACTGAATGCGTTAACTCCGCCCCGCCCTTGTCGGTGACGATGACGGAGTAGTCGCCAGCATAGAGTTCTGCGAAATGGACCTCGGTGTCACTGCTGACATTTCTCTTCTCGCGTTCCCCCACAAGCCTTATCGAGTAGCCGCCCCAACCGCCACTAGCCTTTACACGTACAGCGCCCGTCATGGCATGGCAGAGCGCCGCCGTTGTCTTAGTCTCTACGCTCAACGCCCGCCCTGGTTCTTCAAACGATATTCTCGCAGTGTCACTCTGGCAGCCTCTCTCGTCTGTCGCGCTGATGCCTACCGGGCCCGCACTCAACCCACCCACCACGTATGGGACGTTGGTCGGCACAACTGTCTGATTGCCGCCATAATAGGAGATATACGCATTGCCGACATTACCACCATACACCTTTATCTCTGCACGTCCGTCATCTCCACCCTTACGCTTTATGCGGCCATTGTCGAGAGCTATGGCCGAAACCTTTAGCGGAGCCGGCTCTGAGACAGACACGACATACCTCTTCCCGGTCTCGGTCATACAGCCCTCGCTATCTTCGACCCACAAGCTATACTCGCCCGCCGCAAGCCCCTCAACACGGTCAGCCCAGACCATTTCCTTGCGGTCTATCTTGCCGTACAAAGTGTCGTCTTTGGGGGCGAAACTATAGAGCAACTTTGCCACCGACACCACTCTGCCGTTGAGAGTGCCGTTCGTCTCAACCACGATTCCGTTCACACCGCCATCATTGCGGCCGTAGCATGAGGCGGAAACAGAAGCGGCGTTCGTAACAGAGGGTGAAAGGTACGGTTCCACAGTGACGGCCTCCGTTTGCGCGCAGCCTCTGCCGTCTTCCACCCGTATGACGCGCTTGCCCTCTTTCAGTTGCTCAAAAGTTTTGAGTTCATTCTCAGCCACTTCGTCAAATGCCTCTTCGCCATCCAAAAACAGCTTATAACGCCCCCACCCTCCATTGACCTTGACGGAGAGAACAGCTCCGTCGTCGTGGCACGAAGGTTGGACAAGCTTCGTGTCGACACCCAAACTCGTAACCGGGCTTCCTATGGCAAACTCTATCGGCCTTGAAGAGTAGTTGCAGAAATTGTCCGTTACCCAAATGACGCCTTTGCCCGATGACAGATTCCCTAACTTAGTCGTGTTTGATGAGCATCCGTCCTTGGTTATCTCATAGGAGTATTTGCTCCATTCATATTGGGGTTCAACAGACGTTATCTCGACTGCGCCATCCTTGTCTCCCAAACAAGTGACGGGCGTCTCGGCAAACCCGACACTGATAGGGGGAATCTCATCGATGTCTATTGTCAAATCTCTATATCCTATATTCTCGACCGTGGCGATAAAATCAACAGAGTTGCCGAGCTTTAGCGTCTCCCTTTTCCTTATCGTAACGGCATTTGCCCCTTGCCGCAGGGTGACCGACTTGCCCCATGCATCACTCCCTTTTACGCACGCTTCGTAGCCATCTGCCAATGTCCACGTCACGGACTCGCCGTTGCACTTGGGTTGCGGCATCCCGTCTTCTTCCCAAAATGTCTCGTTGCCCCCCTTAAGAAGAATGGGAGTGAGGCCATCACCTTGACCTATCTCGTAGGTTTTCTCCTCCCCTCCTACAGTGTATTTTGCGACAAAAGACAAGCGGCCGCCCGAATAATCCCGTTGCTCGCCTACAGATACATCCTCTCCATCGAGCACCGAATAGTATCTGATGCTACTACCGATCGCCTCCGAATTCTCTATTCTACTCTTCGTTATGCCCGTCAGAATCCTCCCTCCTTTTTCAGCAAAAGTCTCAACCCTAAGTCCTATTTCCGCATGCGGGGCGGTGATGGCGAAGCCTCCCTCTATGACGCACTGGTCGTTGGATATATCGCTCCGATTTGTAACCCGGTACTTGTACGTCCCCGATGCCAGAGTGTGCGAGCCAAGGTCTGAAATGTTGTAGCCACCACCACTTGCCCAACTCAGAGCAGTATAGTTTCGTGGCTCTATGGCCACAGTGGCAGTAGCGTCGAAATCTTGCAGAACTATGTCCACCACCCTGTCGATGGAGAATATGCGTTGGGGTACGTTGACACTAACAGTCGCACTACATCGGTCGGAATAAAGGCATCTCACCTTGTGTTCGCCAGCCTCCAAGCCATAGAAGCACCCATCTCTAGATTCAACATCCCCTATTGCGTATTTTACCGGAGCGAATGTGCCATATGAGCTTAGCAAAACCTTGCCATTGGGTTCTGTACAAGTCTGCGCCACAACGTCGAAGCTCGGAGGGGCAAACGGAATGTCAACTGTCACGGCCTCCTCTTTTCCATCACAACCTTTGAACGCTATCACATTCCTCCCCGATACGACTTCCCCATTATCTATTTGAAAACCAAGCCCATCAACTCTAAACTCGTCGTTCGGTCGCCGTTCCGTTCCTTTACACCTATAGGGGAATGCGCCGCCGTCGTACTTGATTGTTGTCGAGTACCTTGCACTACTAGGAGCGTCACCACTGTCCTTGTGGAGGTCAAACGCCTCTCCGCTCTTTGGAGTTGTCGAAAACTCTCTTTGCAGAGCCTTGTATTTCACTTCATAGATACACTTGTCCCTGTCTTGAACATAGAAATATCGCCCCTTAGCCTCCTTGCCGACTTTGAGTTTTGGAACTGAATAGACACCACTGCCATTGTGTTGAGCACTAGCAATTCTATGGACAGGATTGCCACCTTGCCTCATTGCGTCAAATGCCGCGGCTTTCTCCCTATCGCCCATGACTCCTGGCCAAATAGAGGATTCTCCATCTCCAAACTGGAATATGTCGTAACCCATCCTATTCTGCCAATCGTCGTCATCAAACTTGACTATAATTTCTGGAGCGCAGGTGCTGACTACCTCAAAGTCGTCTAGTGTCTTATAATCTGTATAGCCTTGACCGACGCCAAAAGAGGTGAGAGGCGGCATTTTTACCGTTTTGCTAACAAAAGACAGCCCCTCGTTCAAACTTTTATCTTTATACTGTAGCTGAAGCCTCCACTCCCCCTCCGTCGGCTTAACCCCATCGTCAGACTTTTCGTTTAGGTAGTCCGCTAGACTGCCCCCCTCTTCGTCCCGTTCGGACAATGACATCAGCCCGCCATTTTGAAGCTCTTCATTTTGCGACAAACGAAATATTCGAGATGGGCCCTTTTCGTCCGTCATTCCGTGAGTCAAAACCCACTGCATGAAATCACCCTTGTACTTACCGACCTCCTTGGGATTTGCAAGTTTAATCGTCAAAGACAACCCACTCCCGCCAATGCAATCGACCCTACGACTTTGCACCAAATCAAAACTTGGCCCTTGATGATAGAACTTGACGTTGGTCAAAACATTACCACACCTTCTTACCCCATCTACCATCTTCTTTTTGACACGGAAAGACATAGCCCGCCCCGAAGCCTTTTGGTATAACGGATTGGAATCTGACGGCTTACCTACAATATCCTCGTATGACAGAGTAATTGACCGTTTCGGGCTTACATTGCAACCAAGATTAATCCAAAACTCGTCACCATCAACCTCATAGGACCTACCCGTCAAGTCGTCTTTCCCAACCCCATTGATGGAGACTTGCAGCTTAGGATTGTGGCCGGGTGCATTATAGAATTCTCCGACCTCCAACAATAGCTTCTCGCCTTTCTCTATCACTAAATGCGACGACTTGACTTTTGCCATCTTGCTCTGAAAGTCAAGGGGTATGGGACAATCTATCGTGATTTTCGTAGAGAGCACATAGCTTTCCGTATGAAACATAGAGCATTTCACAGTAGCTCGCAAATCGTCAAGGACATTCTCCCCCACGGACAGATTTGAATAGACGTGGTCTTGCTTCCAAACTCGCCCTTTCCTTCCGAAACCTACAATCTCATTATAGACAGATACTTTTGTAGGGCGACGAGCTGCGACCCAGACGTAATCCCAAAAGGTCTCATGCGGGTTGGCATTGTCAGCACATTCGGCGATGCCCCCACTTTCAAAGCCAACACCTTTTGAGCTTTCATAGTCAGAGCCATTGAGCGACACCATCATCCGTTGGATAGACGGATGCCCGCCACTACATTTATTTGTTGTCCGGAAGGCCTGTTCAACCTTCACAACGCAATCCTGCGCATATATCGACAAGTCAATTATCAGCAATGCTGTGAGAACTGCGTATTTCATGAGATGTATTAATCTTTCGCCAACCCTATTGGTATGAAGCATCAATTCGATACTTGCTTGTCACTATGCTTTTGCCCGGCAGCACATACTTGACAAAGAAAGGATAGTTGCCAAAAGCCAAAGGTGGGATGCTGCTAAGCGACATGAACCTCTCAACTCCCCTTATGTTTTTGCCCAAAGACGCCATATTGGCGACCTTTGTCGCATAGTCAATTCTGTCTTCGTCAATATATTTCAGACAGTTATTGGAAACAGCTCCATAGTGGCTCTTGTTTGGGCGACCGTTAGTCTCTATCATCGTGTCGTCCAAACGGGGAAGATTGAGCGAACGGAATTCGACGGAGACAATGCCGGGACTTGAAGGCGGAGCCACATTGCCCAGCAGATTCCGCAAGTTGGCATTCTCATACATGTCGGGGGCGACATATCTCTTATACCACTCCATCGAACCATAGTCCACCTCAAACTGTATCAATCGCTTATTGTAGTCAACATCTCCGTACTCCGCCTCGTCGAATATTTCAGCCAAGGCGGTATTGTCATATATATTGCTCACAAGCCCGTAGACGTGTGGATAGTGTTGCCAAGGGATGACATTAGCAACATCTATCGCCCTCATCTTTTCTCCGAACGTCTTGTATGAACTTGTCCTGAAGTCCACCGCGTAGATTTCCGTCCGCTCCAGCAGGTTGAGGTCGCCTTGCGCCTCGCGCGTCGTCTTCGTGACGTCGCTTCCAGCCGATGTCGTAATCTTTGTCTCCTTGTCTTCTATGTTTTCGTCGGCCATGGCTGTGCGCCGCGGCACGTTGACAATCGCCATATTGTATATCTGGTCATTCGCAAGGTTAAGGTTGGCGGTCGGTATGTCAATCTCGAACTTCACGCCGCCCACTCCAGAGACGGTCTTGTATGCGAACGCCGCGTCTATTGTCTTGCCGTCGAAAGTGGTGAACTGCGCCTCCTGGTCGAAACCCTCCGGCTTCTCGGTGGTGAAGAGATAAGAGTAGTCCTTGCTCACCATGACGTAGGCCTCGGCGTACTCTTTTGGGAGAAAATTGTATTGCCTCTCGGCAGGATAGGCGTACACGACGTGCTCGGGCAGTATGTATTTGGGACGTTCGCCCGAAGTGAACTCCACTGTCTTCTCCTCGCAGTATGGCTTGCCATCGTCTCCCGACACTGCCACCCATCTGTCTCCGTCCAGCCGCTCGAACGTCACCTTGGCGTATGCCTTATATCCCTTATGACTTTCGAGCGGCTCGTCAAGGTCGTATGTCCAGACACGTCCGTCCTCGCTTCTCGCTGTTGCATAGTTTGACTTGGCCCATGTCTCCGCATTCTGCACGCAGAACTCCGCAATGCCTACTCTGTACGTCTCCTTGCGCCCATTTTCGTCCTCGATGGTCATCCTCTCGTCGGCAGGAATGTTCAGCACGAGCTGCGGGGCCACAAACACATTCACATCGCCCGACTTGTCGGCAGGCGATATTTGCGCTATGACGTCTTCGCCAAACGGCGAGCCGCCCTCAATCATGCACTTGTCGCCTATTTCAAAGTCGAAACTGCAATGACCTTTCACAAGCCCGCCTAGTATGTTGAACCGTCCCCCTACGGCCCCCGTGAAATAGACAGGGTTTGGCCCCGCTCCTCTCAGAAGCGCCGCCATCTCCCCACTTATGATGTCGAACTTGCGCTCTTTTCTGAAGAGCTTGACTTTCATACCAATAGCCGCATCGACCCAAGCCCACGCCTGAGCCTGGGCATACCATCCGTCGATGCCTATGCGACCTTCTCGCCCCCTGCAATGCGCCGCCTCGCCGTACCGCTTGAGCAACATCTCCGTCCCCATGCCAACGCCCAAGTGAGCATAGAATGGGCGCAACGTAGCATCCAATTGCACTGAAAGGTCGGAACCGAAAGCAAGTCCACTGCCATCCGTCAGTCTGCTTCCGCCAGCCCTATGTTCCAGTTGGCTCACGAAACTTGCCGACAGACACCTCTTCACCTTGCCAGGAATGCCGGGCAACTCCGGCACATCGTTTCCCACCATGAAATATCCGCCAGCGTCGGCAATGCCCAGTAGCGAGACACCGAGGCGGTCATCGGGTGTGCCTATGTACGTATACCACCTGTCTTTTGCAAAATAGGCGCTCGCCCACCCCATGCGATTGTTTGCCCCACGCCCTTTCATGACACCTGCCACGTCGAGATACGCATTCATGTCGGAAGTGAAGATGTCGTTCTCCATGTCGAACTTCATGCCGACTGTCATGGTGAGCGCACCGTCTTTCTCGGGCTTGGCGTCGAGCGACTTTTTGTCAAACGCCACGATATTGCCGCTCCTGGTCTCCACCTCCTCGAGGCCTTTCCTTATGCCTTCGAGCACCGACGTCTGGCGCACCGCGCCGAGCATGGTCGCCTCACCACGCAGCTGAACGAAATTCACGCCCCAATGGCTGTTGAACTGCATCTCGAAGTTCGCCTCCGCATCGAACAATTTGTCCGAACCCATCAGCCCAAATTTAGTCCTTGCGAAGAATCCCATGCCGACATTCTCGTCTGGCGTGTAGCAGATGCCGGTGAGCGACTTGCCAAACTCGCTCCGCGAGTCCTTCATGCTCTGTCGCATATGACGGTACAGCCCACCGCCGAAGCCATAAAAACTCAATGCGGGCGGCACTTGTATGCCCGAGGCCGGTTGCGTCTCATATAGGACGTCCGAAAAGAAATACCTATGTCCATCCCTATGCCCGAAAAGACCTACCGCGTCAAACTTAAATTTGTCTATCAGCTTGAACCCCAGCTCTCCACGGAAGCCGTCGCCATATATGTCGTCGCCATCGCGAAACTCCACCCCGCCATCGATGGAGAACGCCTGGGACTTGTAGCTGACATCAATCTTGCCAACATTCACCTTGCTGAATTTCCAACTCCTCTTGTCGCCGTAGAGCGCAATGCTTGCGTCGCCGTTGAACATCTCGTTGACAGCCACCGCCGCATCAACGCTCAGCCCTTGCTCGTCGCCATTCTTGACAGTCCTTATGTCTTTCAGCGTGAGCTTAAAACCGGCCAGGCTGGATGCCTCAACCTCACCCGCTAGTGCCACCGTACCGACGTCGAATCTGTCGCGACCTATCGTCATGCCCTCGAAACGCAGGTCGCGCAGTGCCAACTTGCAACTCGCCGTGTCCTTGCCAATCGGGACTTCGACAGTCATCAGCCCATTGGCATTTATCGTAGGGCATATGCCGTCCTTGCCCACGGCGAGTGTCACGGTAGAGGTCTCATCGAGTGTCAGTTTGGCACAGAGCATAGGGAAATCGAGCCTCCTGCCGAGCGACGACTGCAAGACGAACGTCTTCTGCTCCACGTCATAGTTCGCCACATAGTCGAGCATCGAGTTCTCCCCAAGTGGCGGGATGTTGACCTTGCCTCCGAAACCGACGCCGCGGACCGCGTTCCTGTCAATAGCCAACCGGAAGTCACTCACGCTGATGCCCCACGACTGCGGATCGACGCCGAGGTCGCTGACAACCTCCTTGGCCTCCGCGCTCCCCGAAAAACCGCTTCCGTCTATCAGCACATTCTCCAAATGCAACACAGGCCGGCGCACCGTCCCATCCGCTTTCTTGTCTGCCATGTAGCCGGGCAACACGACAGTGGCTTTCGAGACTGCTAGACCTTGCCAGTTCTTGCGGCTCTCGTCGGCATCGGCATCGCCGAAATAACCGCTCGGGAACAGTGCGGTCGGCGGCGTAGAGCTTGTGCTGTGGTCGATAACCAAGTTGCCGACGGAAAAGACAAAGCCGTCAAGCCCATCGAAGCAGAAGCTCCGCTCTTCGTTGACGGCCACGGAGAAATCGTCGAAGTTTGAGAATTGAGTTCGGGCTTCAAACATCAGTTTGCCCATGTTGCGCCCACCCTCGTCCACACAGTATATCTTGCTGCTCTTCAGCAGGAACGCGATGTTTGCGTCCACCTCTTGAAACCCGTCACAATCGAACGAGAGCGTCGTCCCCTCGCGGAACACTATCGCCGCCTCCTTTCCGAGCCTCTCCTCCACCGGGGCAATGAGCTCGAGCCTCCCTTGCGCCACCCCACTCTCTCCCTCAATCCTTGCCGTGCCTTCAAAAGCAAGGCTTCTGCCCCCCAACGTCGGAATGACACAAACCGCCTTGATGTACTTCTTTTGTTCGTCCGACGTGTTGTCGCAATACAAATCTTCTATGCATATCGTGTACCGCCCCGATTTTATGCCGATCGGAAGCGAAACGCTCTTGCCCTCAATCAGCTCAGAGACGGAACCTACGTATCGCCCCGCCTGCTCAACTTTCTCCAAAACCGCCAACGCATTGCCCATACGCGCCTCAGCCTCTGGCGAAAGATTCAGCGATGCCTCAACCCTTTGGGCATCATCAACCAAAGCCCCCCCATCCGCCCGCGCATAGACGCTCACGGCATTTGCCCATAAGGCAAATAGTAATGGCAAAATCCTACTCGCCGACCATGCATATCTTGCGCGCCAAATCACGGAGGCATCTAGTTAGGTTAGGCAAACTTGAGAGAGCCACGGCAACAGTGCCGCAACGGCCATCTGTTTGTTATTCATCAAAACAACCAATCTCAGGACAATAAGCGGGTCAAAGACCGCTACCAATTTATACGTTTCCCCAAAGCATGCAAAGCAAATAGCGGCAGATATTACGACATACGGACAACTTGCGGCAAAGAAATTGGAGTTATTCAAGTAAAATAGCGGCAGATTCTTACAGACGAGAAGTCTCGACGCGCCTACGCCCAAAGAGACCGACAAAGGCTCCCGGGCGCAGGCGCGCCAAACCTCTAGAACTTCTCGTCGTGCGCTTGCGCCCAGGGCAACTTGTCGTCGGTGTAGGGACGCACACTCCCCGCCGGATGTCCGACGGCAATGAGACATACGGGCTCGAAGTCGTCCGACGGCACTCCAAGCATCTTGGCCACTGCCTCCTTTGCCGTCTCACCCCCTGCGCGCCCGCGCTCTCGGAGCTGCACCCAGGTGGCTCCCAGCCCCAGGTCGACGGCCTGCAGGAGCAGGAACGAGGCGGCGATGCACGCGTCCTCAATCCAGATGTCGGTCTTGCGCTTGTCTGCAAAGACGACAATAGCCAGCCTCGCCCCGCCGACAAAAGTGCTGCCGTTGTCCTTGACCCCCGACAGGGCCTGGATTGTCGACGGGTCTTGCACGAAGACGAACTCCCACGACTTGCAGTTCTTGCCCGTCGGGGCCGAGAGCGCGGCCCTCTTGAGCTGAAGAATGTCTTCCGCCGAGATTGCCTCGTCGGTGAACTTGCGGACGCTTCTCCGTCCCGCAATGAGTTGAGCTAGACTGTTCATTGGCTATATAGCTTTGTGTTTTTTCTTCATGAAATGGCGAACGACAAAGAACGCCACAAGAGCAAGGATGACGACCCCGCAGAATATTTTCAGTTCGTCGTTATATTTCGTGACCGTGGCGAGCATCTCCTCCTCTGGCATCAACGACGCCAAATAATATCCGGCCGCGGCAAGCACGGCGTTCCAGACCCCGGCCCCCAGCGTCGTGAAGAGCAGGAATTTCCCAATGTTCATCCTCGCCAAACCCGCGGGGATTGAGATGAGCTGCCTCACAGCCGGGATGAGCCTGCCCACAAACGTCGATACCGCCCCATGCTTGTCGAAAAAGGCCTCGGCAGTCTCAACCTTGCCCCTGTCGATGAGGCACGCATGACCGAAGCGGCTGTCGGCGAACTTGTAGACGACAAGACGCCCCAGGGTCCGCGCCAGGACATAATTGATAATCGCCCCCAGGTCGGCCCCGATGGTGGCGAAAAGCACCACGAGGAACACATTCAGGTCGGGCGACGAGGCCGCACGGTAGGCGGCGGGCGGCACGACAATCTCGGATGGGAAAGGGATGAACGAGCTCTCGATGGTCATGAGGAGCGTTATCGTCCAATAGTTGAGGTGGTCCAGGCACCACACGATAAAATTAAAGTCTTCCACCACGGAACAGGATTAAACGTTTAGCCGCGAAGTTAGTGACAAAACAGCTGAAAATGCCTATTTTTACCGTATGGAACACATTCACTATGCCGCGGTAGACATAGGCTCCAACGCCGTCCGCCTCCTGATAAAAAGGCTCGACGACGCCTCGTCGGGCCGCTTCAGCAAAGACGTCATGATGCGCGTTCCATTGCGCCTAGGGCAAGACGTATTCACGAAAGGCAACGTGGGCGCCAAGAAGCTCAACAACCTCGTGGAGCTGATGCGGGCCTACGCCATCGTGATGGGCATCTACCGCGTCGAGAGCGGCAACAGGCGGATTTGCGCCACTTGCGCCCTGCGCGAGGCCGCGAACGCCGACCGCATAGTGGAGCAGATTGGCGAGGCCACGGGGTTCAACGTCGAGATAATTTCGGGGCAGGAGGAGGCGAGCATCGTCTGCGGCCTCAGCTCGCCCGACGACAAGCGCAAGCTCATCTATGTGGACGTGGGCGGCGGCAGCACCGAGGTCAGCATCATGGGTGGCGGGAAGATTTTCGGCCGCAAGTCCTACCCCATAGGCACAGTGAGGATGATTAACGGCCTGACGACCGAGAACTGGAAGCAAATCCTGGCCGCCGACCTGCGCAAGAGCGCCACGGAGTTCGCCCTGCGCAACGTCAGCTCGGGGACTCTGACCAACGCCGTCATTGTCGGCGCGGGAGGCAACATCAACAAGCTCTTCTCGATGGCCCAGGAGCGCGACAGCGCCGGACGGACGATGAGCGTCGAGTCGCTGCGCCGCCTCTACATGGAGTTGGCGGCGATGAGCGTCGAGCAGAGAATGACGAAACTGAAGCTGAAGCCCGACCGCGCCGACGTCATAGTCCCCGCCGCCGAGATATTCCTGGCGATTGCCGACACGCTCGCCATATCGGAGATTGAGATTCCCACCGACGGGCTGGCCGACGGGATTATCCTCGACCTGTGGCGGCGTCAGAACAAAAGCATTGGGTAATAACCACACGATGATATATTCGATGACCGGCTATGGCAAGGCCGTAAAAGAGTTGCCGAACAAGAAAGTAACCGTCGAGGTGAAATCTCTCAACAGCAAGCAGTTGGACTTGGCGATGCGCCTCCCGTCGCTCTACCGCGAGAAAGAGCTAGACCTGCGCTCGTACGTGGCGGGGCGCGTCGGGCGCGGCAAGGTTGACTTCGCAATCTTCTGCGAGGCTCAGCAGTCGGAACGCGTGGCGCGGATTGACAAAGACGCCGTGCGGCAATATTACGAGCAGCTCAAAGAGATGCGCACCGAAATGGGGATGGACGGGACGACGGACTATATGCGCATAATCTTGACGTTGCCCGACGTCGTGCGGGACGAGAGGCCCGAACTGGACGAGAGGGAGTGGGACGAGGTGATGGAGGCCGTGGCCGAGGCTACGGACAACTTCATAGCGTTCCGCCAGCAAGAGGGCAAAGCACTGGAGGCCGACTTGGAGACCAGGCTGGGCCTGATTGAGAACTACCTGCTCGAAGTCCCCAAATATGAGAAAGAGCGCGTCGAGAAAATCAGAGGCCGCATCGTGGCCAACCTCGACGAAGTAATTGCGAAAGACAAAGTCGACAGCAACAGGCTGGAGCAGGAGCTGATATACTACATAGAGAAACTCGACATCAACGAGGAGAAAGTCCGCCTGGCCAACCACTTGCGCTACTTCCGCGAGACAATGGGCCACGAAGCCAACGGCGGAAAAAAACTCGGCTTCATCGCCCAAGAGATGGGACGCGAGATAAACACCCTGGGCTCGAAAGCGAACCAGGCAGACTTGCAAAAGCTGGTCGTCATGATGAAAGACGAACTGGAGAAAATCAAGGAGCAGGTGCTCAACGTCCTCTAACGCGCCACAAAAACCACAATTAAGAAATGTCAGACGGAAAGGTTGTCATATTCTCGGCACCATCGGGTTCGGGGAAGAGCACCATTGTCAACCACCTGCTCTCTCTCGACCTGGGGCTGGAGTTCTCCATCTCGGCCACAAGCCGCAGACCGCGCGGGGCGGAGCGCGATGGCGTGGAATATTATTTCCTCTCGGAAGACGATTTCCGCCGCCACATTGCCAAAGACGACTTTGTGGAGCACGAGGAGGTCTACGCCGGATGCTTCTACGGCACTCTCAAGAGCGAAGTTGAACGGATATGGGGCAAAGGCAACACGATAGTCTTCGATGTCGACGTGAAAGGCGCACTGAACCTAAAGAGCATCTTCGGCGACAAGGCCATGACGCTATTCATCGAGCCCCCCTCCATCGACGAGCTTCGCCGCCGACTGGAGCGACGCGGCACCGACGCGCCGGAGAAGATTGAACAGCGCCTGGCCAAAGCGGGCGAAGAGCTTGGTTTTGCCCCGCGCTTCGACCACATTGTGGTGAACGACGTCTTGGACAAGGCTCTCGGCGAGGCGGAGCAGCTTGTCCGCAACTTCATAGGCAAGCCGCGACGGCCATGAAGAACGCCCTGTTCTTCGGCTCGTTCAACCCCATCCACATCGGGCACATGGCGTTGGCGCAGTTCGCGCTGAACTTTGGCGGCGTCGATGCGGTCACGTTGGTCGTCAGCCCGCAGAATCCTTTCAAAAGCGAGGCCGAGCTCGCCCCGGCGCAAGAAAGGTTGCGAATGGCGCGGCTCGCGACAGAGCAGGACAGCCGCATCTCGGTGTCGGACATCGAGATGCGGCTTCCCCACCCCTCCTACACCATAAACACGCTGGAGGCGCTAGAGGCTCAGAATCCCGAATTGGACTACGCCATATTGATGGGTGAGGACAACCTGGCGGGTCTACCACGTTGGCACAGAGCCAAGGAGCTCATTACCTGCCGGACGTTCGTCGTCTACCCCCGTCCCGGATATGACGCCGACGCGAGAATTGTAGAGGAGATGGGTGGGACCGTGCGGCGACTTGCCGCGCCACAGATGGACGTCTCGTCGTCGATGCTCCGCGAGTGGATTCGCCAGGGGAAGAGCATACGCCACTTCGTGCCGACGGGCGTCGAAGAGGTGGCGGCTCGGCTGTATCGTGACTAAGCCGGACAAAAAGCACGCAAGGTTGGCAAAAGGAGAGGGACGCGCAAGTCGCACGCCCCTCTCTTGTGTCGTTCAAACCCTTTTCAAACCCTATTCAAACAGGCTTCGCGTCTTCTCCAGCCACAAGTCCGCCATTCGCCTGTGTCCCGCCGGCGTCGGGTGGACGCCGTCCCAAATCCAATAGTCGGGGCGGGGGGCTGACGAATTCAGACCGCGAAACATCTCGTCGTAGCGGATGAGGGTGGCGTCATAGTCGGCGGCAATTCGGCCCACAATGACGTCGAGCGAGTCCACCATGCTTTGACGCACAAGGAAATTGGCGGCCTCGCCACGCCAAGCCACCTTGGCGACAAACGGGGAGCACAAGACAAACTCCACATCGGGACGGGCCTGGCGCAGAGTGTCGAGCAACGCACGGTACGTCCGCTCCCAATCTCCAAAATCTAGAGGCTTCTGCTCCTTGTCCCATATGGCATACTCGACATCGTTTGTGCCGACAAGGATAGAGACCAGGTCAGCATCGATGTCGATTGCGTCCATCTGCCAACGGGCCTCCATGTCGTAGAGCGTGTTGCCCGAAATGCCGCGATTGAAAAACTGCAAGTCGCGTTCGGGAAGCCGGCTCTGCAAGTCGGCCGCACACAGCATCATGAAGCCGTGACCATAGATATGGTTCAAATCGTATTGGTTCTCACCCCGACGGCCGTCGGTTATGGAGTCGCCGATGAACAGCGTCTTCTTGACCTTTTTTTGCTTTCCGACCTGCTCTTTGGCGGTGTCTCCGGACTTTGTGTCCACAGAGCACGACGTCAGCGCAAGGGATGCCGCAAGGATGGAAAGGACGATGGTTGTTTTCACATCTAGAAATTTGATATTTGCTACCTAAAAATCGACCAAACGGCGAAGCCCCTCAGCCAATGTCGGGGTCACCCTGTTGAAGAACCTCTTGTTGGTCCCAATCGACATGACTGGCTGCAGCCCCAACGCCGAGTCGCAGACGAAACACTCCTGCGCCTCGGTTATTATCGTCTGCCCTATGGCGTCGTGCTCTTCGTAGGTCAGCTTGAACCTGTCGAACAACCTCTTCTCGAACATCAGTCTGCACAAGGCGTCGGGGCGCGCATTGCGTCCCACACCAACCACTCGCGCGCCGGGCAAGAAAAAAAAGATGTTGCCAAGCGTGGTACGCGCCAGGCGGCCGTCGGCCAACGTCAACGCCGCGCCGTCGCACCCCTGGCTCCTCGCCGTGCGGTCCGCCACAGCCTCCACCGCGCCGTCGCGCCAGGGGTCGTATCCGTCGCCAACCGCCGCGACCTTCGCACCGGCCAAGAGGAAGAGCGGCCTTGCGACGACCTCCATTATGCCCTTGTCGAGCTTACGCTGGAAGACGGCGCTTCGGACGGCATCGCCTGTGGCGGCCTGCTCCAGCCACACGAAGATATGCGCCAACGAGTGGGCCGGATAGTGGTTGCGCGACGCCAGAAGCCATATGGCGCGCCGAAGCTCCTCCGACGTGTCGAACTCGACCTCGGCGACACCCATGCGCGCCAACTGCCCAGCAAGGATCTCCCAATGGAGAGGCCACAGGGTTATGTAGGGCTCGGCAGAGCGCAACGCCACCGCCTGAGAGGCCACAAGCCCCGAAAGGACGGAGGAACGCACGCCCCACAGCGGCTCCTCGACGGCATGATACTTGCCGTCAAGGATGTACTTGCCGCACCACGCGTCTCCCGGCTCGCCAAGCAGTGACAGGATGTCGAAAGGCATACGCCGCCCGCGATTTTTTCCTACATGTCGGCAACAGACGAGACGCCGCGCACGGCGACTCCGCGGTCCGTCTTGCGCACCAAACCTTGCAAGACTTTGCCCGGGCCGACCTCGACGAACTCGTCCGCCCCGGCGGCAATCATGCTCTGCACCGTCTGCGTCCACCGCACGGGCGACGTCAGCTGAGCCACGAGATTGCCCTTGATTGTCTGCGGGTCGGTCTCTGGGGCCGCTGTGACATTCTGATATACAGGACATAGCGGAGCGGCGAACGACGTCCCCTCGATGGCTTGCGCAAGCTCCGCGCGGGCCGGCTCCATGAACGGCGAGTGGAAAGCCCCGCTGACAGCCAACTTGATGGCCCTCTTCGCCCCCTTGGCCGTCAGCTCCGCGCACGCCGCGTCTATGCCCTCGACGGAGCCAGATATGACGAGCTGGCCGGGGCAATTGTAGTTTGCGGGGACAACGCCCTCGACGCCCTTGCAGACCTCCTCGATTGTGGCATCGTCAAGCCCAACAATGGCCGCCATTGTCGACTGCGCGGCCTCGCAGGCCCGCTGCATCGCCATGGCGCGGTGGGAGACAAGACGCAACCCGTCGGCAAAAGAGATGGCCCCCGCGGCGACAAGCGCCGAGAACTCGCCCAGCGAGTGCCCCGCAACCATGTCGGGCCGGAACGCCCCGCCAAGGACCTTGGCAAGAATCACGGAGTGGAGAAATATGGCCGGCTGCGTCACCTTTGTCTGCCGCAACTGCTCGTCGGTGCCGGCGAACATGACCTCCGTAATCTTGAAGCCGAGAATCTCGTCCGCCTCGTCGAACAGGGCGCGCGCCTCGTCGTTGCTGTCATAGAGGTCTTTGCCCATGCCCACAAACTGCGAGCCCTGGCCGGGGAAAACGTATGCTTTCATCTAATACAGTGTTGAGTTATCTTCGCAAAAGTACGACAAAATAGCACAAAAAGCAGGGGGACGCCCAAGCTCAGGCATCCCCCGCGCGGTGGAGCTGTGGGGGATCGAACCCCAGTCCAAACATTGAAGTCGTGCGCTTTCTACATGCTTATTCAGCCTTTGGTTTTCGTACTCGGCTTGGGGGCTGACGCCCAACGCCGAGGCTTAGCTCTTTGATTTCTCGCCCTTGGTGAGGAGCACACCGCAAGCCATCCCCGATTTTCCTGCGCCTCCGTTTCAGACCGCCTCGAGGAGAGGGCATCTGGGAGACGTCTCGTCCCAATCACTATGAAAGGGATAAAGCCAGTCTACTATACTTCGACTTAGGCAGCGAGAGCGTAAGAGTTGTTGCCAGTTATAGGTTGATACCCGAGATTAAAGAGCCGGCATACCGACGCTCTGCATGCTTACACACCACCAAGCAACGCTGTCAAATCCAGTTCAGCCCCATGGAATTGTAAGGACTGCAAATGTAGCACACTTTTCGGAATGTCCAACCACCGTGCCTTGATTTTTTTGTTTCGGCGAAACAGTTGACCTAACTTCGCGCCGTCAGAATGGCCTCGCCCGCCTCTAGTGAGGCTGTGCCGGCGCACACATACTTCTACTCATCTCTTTATGGCAAAAAGGATAGACCTGGGGAATGGCGGCATAGGCAAGCTTTTCTCCGCCTATTTCTTCCCGACCCTGCTGAGCATGATGTTCTCGGCGGCGTTCAACCTAGCTGACGGCATCTTCGTTGGCCGCGGCATCGGCAGCGACGCCCTGGCGGCGGTCAACGTTGCCGCCCCGATGTTCATGATAGCCACCGGCGTTGGCCTCATGCTTGGCGGCGGCGCCTCTGTCGTCGGGGCCATCAACCTGTCTCGCGGCGACAAACTTGGCGCCGGCGTATGCTCCAGCCAGGCTCTGCTCTCGACCCTGGCCTTTGGCGCCATTGTCGGCATAGTCGTCGTTGCCGCGCCAGGCCAACTGTGCTACCTTTTCGGCGGCTCGGATGTCTTGCGCCCCTATGTGAGCGACTATTTGCGCGGTCTCTCTGTTGGCCTGATTAGCGACAGCGTGATGATTTGCGGGATGTTCATAATCCGTCTCGACGGCTCGCCCCGCTACGCCATGATGTCCAACGTCGTCCCCTCCCTGCTCAACGTCGGCCTCGACTACTGGTTCATATTCCCCCTCGGGTGGGGCATAGCCGGCGCGGCGTGGGCCACCTCGATTTCGACCGCCGTGGGGGCCCTGATGGTCGGCGCATACTTTCTCTTCTTCGCCAAAGACGTCCGCCTACGCCGCCTCCGATTGGGCGGGCGCAACGTGCGCCTCGGGCTTCACAGCATCATGAAGATGAGCAAAATTGGCGTGCCGGCCCTCATTGGCGACCTTGCCATATCGTTCATGCTCGTGATTGGCAACTATATGTTCATCGGGATGCTTGGCGAAGACGGCGTAGCGGCATTCAGCGTGGCGTGCTATCTGACGCCGATGCTCTTCATGTTCGCCAACGCCATAGCCCAGTCCTCCATGCCCATAGTGAGCTTCAACCACGGTTGCGGGCAAGATGGGCGCGTGGGGCGCACACTGCGTCTGAGCCTGATGGTGGCCGTGGCTTCGGGCCTGTTCGTGACGCTGTGCATGTCGGTCTTGTCTCACACCCTGTCCGCCGGATTCCTAGACAGCACTACTAACGCTTTCCGACTGGCGGACAGGGGGTTGCCGTTGTTTGCCGGGGGCGCGGTCTTCCTTATTCTCAACATTGTCCTCATAGGCTACTTGCAGAGCGTGGAGCAGAGCAAGTGCGCCACGTTGTTCATGGTCTTGCGCGGTTTCGTCTTCGTGGCCCTCTTCAGCCAGATTCTGCCCCCCCTGCTGGGCGAGGCCGGGCTTTGGCTCACCGTCCCCGCGTCGGAACTCATGGCGTTCCTGACCATAGCCGTCACGCTAACTCGGCAAAGGCGCAAATGCCGCTCGGCGAAAGCCTGACGAGCCAACCACGAGAAAAAGAAAAGCCTAGGTTTTCCACCTAGGCTTTTCTTTTTAATGCGTCAGCACCTCAACCCCGCTCTCGGTCATGAGCAGAGTGTGTTCCCACTGCGCCGACGGCAGACCGTCGCGGGTCGTGACGGTCCATCCGTCCTCGCTGCTGAAGTGGACTTCCCTCTTGCCCATGTTTATCATCGGCTCGATGGTGAAGACCATGCCCGGGACGAGCATCATCCCCGTGCCCGGCTTGCCGAAGTGCGGAATCTCCGGGGCCTCGTGGAACTTCAGCCCCACCCCATGCCCGCACAGCTCCCGGACTACGGAATATCCATTCTGCTGTGCGCAACACTGTATGGCGAAACCAATGTCGCCGACGTAGGAATAGGGCTTAGCGGCCCTCATGCCGACTTGGAGGCACTCGAGCGTCACGTCGACAAGCCGCTGTTTCTCTGGCGTGGTCTCCCCCCCCACGATGTACATCCGCGAGGCGTCGGCATAGAACCCGTCGAGGATGGTCGTGACGTCGACATTGACAATCTGCCCCTCCTCAAAAAAGGTGCGATGGTCGGGGATGCCGTGGCAGACAACGTTGTCGATGGAGATGCAACAGCTCTTCGGGAAGCCCTCATATCCAAGGTCTGCCGGGATGCCGCCCTGGTCTTTGGTGAACTGGTTCACCATGTCGTCCAACTCGCCTGTCGAGAGGCCCGGCCGAATCTCCTTCCCCACCATGTCGAGCAGAGCCGTGTTGACCACACCGCTCCGGCGAATCCCCTCGATTTCCTCCGGCGTGCGGATGAGGTTTCTGCTCGGCACGGTATGCCCGGCTCTCTGCGCGGCCAATATCTTTTTGTCCATCTCCGTCAGGGGTTGCCCCTTGACGACAGACCATCGTCTTTTCATCGTAACTATGTTAATAATCCGTTCAATATTTGGCACGGCAAAGGTACTCAATAATGCAGATGAAAAAGGCAGGAGCGACGCCCGATGGAGTTCGCGCCGCCCCTGCCGTCAAGATTTCCTTGCCACCGCCGCTATCGTCTGACGCCGAAGCGGTAGATTGTGGTCTGAGTGTATGTCTCGCCCGGGCTCAACAACGCCGACGGGAAGTTGGGCTTGTTGGGCGAGTCGGGATAGTGCTGCGCCTCGAAGCAGAAGCCGCCGAAACGGTCAAACTTGAGGTCGCCTCGGCCGAACTCTCCGCCGAGGTAGTAGGCGGTGTAGAACTGAAAGCCCGGCTCCGTCGTCTGAAACTCCAAGGTGCGGCCACTCCTCTCGTCGTAGGCCTCCGCCGCGGGGCGGAGGACACCCTCAGTCCCGTCGATGACCAGATTGTGGTCGTAGCCGTCCTCATACTGATATATCCGGTCTCCAATCTTGTGGGGCAGAATGAAGTCGAGAGCCGTGCCCTTGACGCTCTCGACACCGCCCGTCGGGATGTTGAACTCGTCCTTCGGGGTGTAGCGCGCGGCGTGCATGGCTACCTCAGTGCCGAGGATGTTGCCCGTCCCGGCAAGGTTGAAGTAGGAGTGGTTCGTGAGGTTGAGAACCGTCTTCTTGTCGGTCTTGGCCTGGTAGTTTATCGAGAGCTCGTTATTGTTCTTCAAGAAGAACGACACGATGACCGTCACATTGCCGGGGTAGCCATTCTCCATGTTCGGGCTGACGTATTGCATCTTGACCCCCGTCCGTCCCTCGCCGTCGAACGTCTGCGCGTCCCACACCTTAGTGTTGAACGAGCCCGAGCCGCCGTGCAAGTGGTTCGGCCCGTTGTTAACCTCAAGCTCGTAGCTCTTGTTGTCGATGGAGAACTTTCCTCCCGCAATCCTGTTGGCGTAGCGCCCCACCGTCGCTCCGAAGAAGAAGCCGCAACGGAGATATTCTGGGTCGAGATACATCATCGGGTCGTCGAAGCCCAACACCACCTCCCCTCCGTTACCGTCCTTGTCGGGCGTGATGATGCTCGTTATCGTCGCTCCAATGTTGGTGATTTTGACCACCATTCCATTGTCGTTGACGAGAGTGAAAAGGAACACGTCCTTACCCTCGACTGTTGCCACTTTGATTTGGTCTGTCTTCATGAATCTTAAGGATTATACGATCTATGCCCGGCAACATGGGAAGTGCGACGACGGCGCAATATGCCGAGCGACACCCAAATGTAGCAATTTATACCAGAACGCAAGCACCCGGTGTGTTATTATACTTTAAATTGCTTCACTATTTCGTGCAGGTGCTCTGCCGTGCCCGCCAGTTCCTCGGCGTTGGCGGCAATCTCCTCTGCGTTGGCGGCAGTGTTCTGCGTGGTCTTGTTGAGGTCAGCAATGGCTATGTTGATGTGCTCGGCCCCGAGCCCCGACTCCTCGCACGACTGCGTAATCTCCTTCATCAGCCCCACGACTTTCGTCAGGTGCGGGGTCACCTCCTCCAACTTAGCATCGACAACCACTGCCGAGTCGATGCTCTCGTCGGCCGTCTGGCTCACCGACGCCGCCGTCATCCGCGTCTGCTCGGCCAGTCGCCCCACCTCCTTGGCCACGACGGCGAAGCCTCGGCCGGAGTTGCCAGCCCTTGCGGCCTCGACCGAGGCGTTGAGCGAGAGGATGTTGGTCTGGTTGACAAGCGAGTTGATGTCGCTAATGGCACCGGCAATCTTCTGCGAGGCAATCTTGCTGTCTTCCGACATTTTCGATATTTCGCCAATGGCCTTGTCGGTCTGCAGAATCAGCCGCTCAGTGTTGTGGGAGTTGTGGGTGTTCTGCTTGATGCTGGCCGTCATCTCCTCGATGGACGACGCTATCTCCTCCAGCGACGCCGCCTGCTTGTTGGCGCCGTCAGACAGCCCCAACGAGGCGCGCGACAGCTCGTCGCTCGAAGCGCGCAACGACTCCGACGCGTCTTGCATCTCCTCGATCGTGGACTTGAGCGACTCGTGCATATCGCCCACGCAAGCGGCGAGGAACTCAATCTCGTCGCCCGTCTTGAAAGCTTTCACGCCCTCGGACAGGTCTTTCTCGGCAATCTTGCGCGCCGAGTCGGCAATGCTCCGAATTGGGAGCGTGACATGACTGCGGATGTATATGAAGCTCAAAATGGTGAGAATAAGGCTAATAATCAAGCTGCCCACGAGGCATATATCGGCGAGGGACTTTGCGAGGACAGCCGCGACCTCCGCCTCCACGCCCAAATAGAGCATTGCGCAGACCTTACCGCCCTTGTCGCGAACCGGCAGGTACTCGACGTAGCAGTCTTTGTCGCCCACCACGGCCTCGCCGATGAAACGCTTACCACTGTGGTATACGGTGTCGAGAATCTCCTTATTCGTCATGCTCGTGCCGACGAGGCGCTCCCCCCTGGTGTCCGTCACCGTGGTCGCCACGCGCATGGAGCCGTCGAAGACCGTCACGTCCGCCTTATATCGGAATTTCAACCTATCGAGATAACTGTTGTCGTAGAGGTCTGCCAAGACGAACGTTATCGCCATGGCGGGCGAACCCGTAGCGTTGTTGTATATGAGCGACGACGTGGCGCAAAGCCCCCTGCCGGGCAAGAGGTTCAAGTCGCTGAAAGTGACTTCGGGATCGCCCAGGGCCGCAAAGACATTATCGGGACGGTTTCCCGACTTGAAGTAGCAATGCCAAATGTCGCCACTCGTAGACGACAAGACGTAGCCGCTGTACCCTCCCACGGAAATCGCCGCCCGCAGGAGAGTGTCGAGCTTGTCGTAGTCGCGGTTGGCTATGGCGGCGTCCAACGCCCCCCTATATGTCCCCCTCAAGTCGGACAAGATGGCCTCGGCCCCCGACGAGCCTCCCAGGATGTCGTCTTTCACGCCATCGTACTTGTCCGCCAGCTGGTTCCTAAAATAGTCGGAAAAGATGCTCTGACTGTTGAAACCTATTCCACAAATGTTGGCTATTGTCATGCAGAAGGCAAATATTGCCAAAAGCAACAGGCACTTGACTTGCAAGCTCAGCTTGCCCTCCTTTATTTGGCGCAGACGTCTCGCCGCAACAGTCTTGACTTTTGCGTTTCTTTTCATTGTTTGTCACTTGTTGTAATGCCTAAGCATACGGCAAAACAGTGCATTTGTTGCCCGCAAAGTCACAGCGAGTGAGACCCCGCGGCGCAAAAGCACCAAAGCGAACATTAATCAAGAAATATGCACTAAGCACGGACACGCCATGCTTGCAGACCTTAGCACTAGGTGGGCCGCCGCGCAGTGTCCCGATAAGTATCGGCGATGCTCATGGTCAGCAGACGGTATAACTCTTTCTGCAAGCGGCTCTGCAAAAGTGTCTCATGCCTGTCGATTGTCCGCATATCGCCGCGCCTGGCGGGCCCTGTCTGGGCGTCGAGCGGGCCGACGCGAAACGCCTTGTCCACAGTCTTCTCCAAGAGTGGCCGGAGCAACGAAAAGGGCAAATGGGCCTCCGTCATCAACCGCTCAGCGTGGAGCAACATATGGTTGGCGAAATTGTTGCCAAAGACTGCCGCCAAATGGAGCATGGCACGCTGCCGGCCGTCGGCCTCGACAACCTCCCCCCCGATGTCGCGCGCCAGGGTCTCCACCGTACGCAACGACCGCGAATCGCCCGCCTCGACAAGAAAGGGGACACTTCGCATCTCCACACTGTCTCCCTCGCTAAAAGTCTGGCAGGGGTAGAGCACGGCCCGGCGCGGCAGCGGCTTGAGCGCATCGATGTCCGTAGCCCCCGACGTGTGAGCCACAAGTCCGGGCGACGGCGAGCTGGACAATGCGCCCGCCACGGCGCTTATGGCGTCGTCGCTCACGGACACGATTGTCATGTCGGCACACGGCAATCGGCTCAAATCGACCTCTGCCCTAGCCCCGACTTTGGCGGCGAGCCTGGCAGCATGCCCCCTATCGCGGCTGGCCACGCACACCACACAATGTCCGGCCCCGGCCACCGCCTCCGCCAGGCGCGTCGCCACGTTGCCACTGCCGACAATGTTTATCTCCATGCTACTATTTCAGAACCCGCTTGTAGTTCTCGAATCTCTCCATGACATTGTGGACGTAGGCCACCGTCTCCGTCCCGCGGCAGAAGCCGAACTTGACCACGGGGTCTGAACAGTATGCCGGATTCGCCTTGAGCAGAAGCGCCGTCTCGACATTCCCCTCCCAGACCTGCGGTTCGCGCCCGAACTTTTCGGCCAGGCGGATGGCGTCCATGATGTGCCCCAACCCGACGTTATAGGCCGCCAAGACAAACTTGACCCTCTCGCGCGAGTCCGCGACATTGGCGACCAGCCGTTTGTCGAGCCACAAAAGAAAGTCGTAGCCCGCTTGTATGTTCTGCCGGGGGTCTGAGATGTCATATACTCCGAACCTCGCCGCCGTCTCCGGCATGAGCTGCATAAGCCCCATGGCCCCTGCCCAGCTGGCGGCATTGGGGTTGAAGCGCGACTCCTGGTAGACAATCGACGAAACGAGCCTCCAATCGTAGCGTTTGTCTGTCGCTATGCCCCTGATGAGAGCCTCGTATGTCGGCTGATACGTACTCGCCTTGGTGCTCTGCCCTGCGTTTCGGAGTTCGCGCGGGTCTACGACATACTTCCTGTAGATGCGCTTGAAGAGGGCCGTGCGCTTGAAGTCCCTCATCCAACGCGATATGCTCTCGCGCAGGCCTGGCGAGCTGCGCCTCACCCCCCACGCCAAGTCCCTCTCGCCGGTCATGGCCGGACCTATCAAGAGGCTGTCATATTGCCACTGGTTGGCCTTTGCAATCGTCTCTACGCACAGCGTCTGCGGAATCTCCCTCTCGGCGACCAGCCCGACGAGTTGCTCCGCATCATAATGCTCTATGGGGCGCACGACGACCTCCACGCCCGTCGAGTCGCGGAAGTCGTCCATGGCGCGTGAATAGAACGACTGCGCCATGACGCACACAGTGTCGCCGTCCAGGGCCTCCCGCAACGTAGCCGCGGCAGCTTGACGCGTGCCGACGTTGCGCACCAGGACCATGCCGCTCTGCCCATATGGCTCGCAAAAAGAGACATCGGGCAGAAAGACCGAGTCGACGAAGAGCGTAGAGGCCAAAATGTCCGCCTTTCCGCTCTCCAACTTTTCGAGACCGCCACGAAGCGTGTTGTCGGGGACAATCTCCAACGCCAGCCCCATATGCTTGGCATATTGCGACAGAAGCTCATACTGATATCCGATGGTCACCCCGCGGTGCACAAAGTAGTTGACGGAGTTGTAGTCCGTCACGGCTCGCAAGCCCCCGCGCCGACGGATGCTGTCGAGGTCCACGTCGACGCCATCGCGCGCCTCCACCACCCGCTCACCGCGCCGGCAGCCCGCAAACGCAAGCAGGGCCACGGCAAGCGATGCGACAAACAGAGACCTCCGCCCCATGTCTTCAGACCACGACAGCGGTGCCGCTCACGGCCACCATGAGCATGGAGCCGGACTTGCCAAGCACCTCATAGTCGAAATCGACCCCCACCACGGCGTTGGCGCCCATAACCTTGGCGCGCTCCGCCATCTCGCGGAGCGACGTCTCGCGCCCCTCCTCTAGGACTTTCTCGTATGAGCTGCTTCGCCCACCGATGACACCTGTTATGCCGGCGAAAAAATCTTTCACGAAATTGGCGCCTATTATCGTCTCGCCAGAGACGACGCCCCGATATTCACGGATTGGGCGCCCCTCGATAGATGGAGTTGTTGATAGAATCATGTCGTGCTGGATATATTTAAAGAATCAATGTCTTCTCCTCTTCCGCCCCTCTTTCCGCCATGAGCCGGCAGGCTTGGCGCGTTCCGTCTCCCTCCTTTCGCCCCGCTCGCGCCGCTCCGCCGCCAACCGCTCCTCCTCGGCCGGCGTGAGCCTCACCTTGACGCGCAACTGCCCGTCGCGTCCCTGCTTGACCCGAAGCCAGAACATCTGCTCCCAAAGCCTGGCGAACTCGTCGACGAACTTATGGACTATGGTGAAATTGGTGGTGACGACGAGGTTCTCCTGGTTGTGCATCTTGGCGGTATAGGTCCAGTTGTAACTCCCGGTGAACGCGATGCGGCCGTCTATGATGCCGAACTTATTGTGCATATGGTAGCGGGAGTTGTCCACTTTCACGTCGATGCCGCACCTGGCGAGCTCCTTGACTTGCGAACCGGAGTCGCTCATCTTGTTGTTGTCTGTTATGACGCGCACCTTGACACCACGCTCGTGCAGACCTTTGAGGCAGTCGGACAGCACGTCGTCTGAGATGGTAAAGACGCACAAATCGACGGACCTCTTTGCCTGCGACATATAGAACGCGATGTTCTCCGGGATGTCCTGCCCGGGGCTGAAGAGGACGTCGTGGAGACGGAAAGAGTACCTCTCGATCTGCTCAAACGTCGTCTCCAACCACCGTATGGCCCGAAACTCGTCTCCACCGACGCATAGCCGCTTGGCCTCGGTGAAGAGGCGGCTTTTCAGCGCCCCTCGCTCGACGCGGTCCAGGGCGTTGAGCTTCTCCACAATCCCCGACGGGAGAGCCACGTGGCGGTCGAGATGAAAGATGTCGGTGAAGTACTCTACGATGTCGTCCATCAATTCAAACTTGCGAAAGTTCGACAATCTGCATATCACGAATCTCGGCACCGTCGACAACAAATCTCAGCACCGTCCGGACGGAATGTATGCCATACCGTCCACAAGCCCCCGGATTGATGTGGAGGCAGTCGTACTTCTTATCGAAAATGACACGCAGGATGTGGCTATGCCCCGCGACCATGATGCGCGGGGGGGCGCTCCTCATCTCCGCCAGGACTTTTGCCGCATAGTGACCGGGGTAGCCTCCGATGTGCGTCATCAGGACATCGGCCTCCTCGACCCGGAAGCGCAAGACCCCGCGCCTAGCCTCCTCTGCCTCGCGCTCCCCGCCCCCCTGGGCGTTGAAGACGAAACGCGGGCGCGGATCAACCGCCATCCGGACGTCGTTGCCATCCGCATTGCCCCACACGGCCCGCAGGGGCTTGAACGCCCGCAAGGCGCACAGGACGTCGAGCGAGCCGATGTCTCCGGCGTGCCACACCTCGTCGACATCGGCAAAGACGTCCAAAATCCGCGGGTCCAGAAATCCGTGCGTGTCGGACATGACACCTATGCGCAGCATGACGGCTCAAAGAAACTACATTTCGCCCGAGACGCTTTCATATTCGCCCGCCATCCTTTCAATGAAAGCCTGTTTGGCCCCTTCGGCCCTCTGCCGTCTCTTCGTCCCGACGAAGAAGTTGAAGCCAAAGGCTAAGGCGGCCCCGGAAGAACTCTCCAGATTGTGCGGGAAACGGTCGGCAATGGCGTAGAACTGGAACGCGCGGCTCTGCAACGACAAGCCGATGCCCGGCGTGACGTGCACCCCGGGGTTTATGGCGAGCGACCCCATGAGCGAGAACCACTTCTTCCAATGTATGCTCGCGGCGACGCCTCCGCGCGTAAACGCACGGTTGTTCACGAACTTGGTGGCCACGGAGCCCCCGACCGAGAGCCACTGCAGGCCCGGGACATTGAACTCCGCCGTGGCAATCATGCGCGACGTCATCCGCGTCTTATACTCAATCCGCTCGTTGGTGACGTCCGTGAAGCGCAAGAGGGAGTCCTTCAGCGCCTCCCAATAGTCGGACACCCGGTCTTCATGACCATTGATGCCGTTCTTGATGTCGGAGTCCATGTCCACGCCGCGCATGACGACACCTGAAGCCGCCATGAACTTGTGGCATCCGCTATGCCACTTGATGAAGCCGACATCGACAAACGAGAGCCCGAAGCTCCAAGTGTCGTTGGGGGTGAACGTGGCGCCGACGTCGAAAGCCAAGCCCCTGTTGCGGAACGGGCTGAAATCGCCAATGCGCGTGTCGGAGAAGTCGAGCTTGTCCACATATCCCGCGCTGTCGAGCTTCACCGTGAAAGGGACGGACGTCTTGACCGACCCACCGGAGTGCATCTCGACACGATAGCGGTCGCTCTCCCTTATGGTGTTGAACCGTATGTGAAGGTCGTCGGACTGAGCCGCCGCCACACCGGCCAGAAACTTGACCCGCCCGCCAATCTTCAGCTTGCCTCCGAAGAGGGCGTCGTTGCTGTAGCCCAGAGCCACCTCCAGGTAGTTCATGGCCCGGATGAATACGTCGCTGACCTCCTGGTCTATGGGGCGGAAGTTGTCGAAATCCCAATTGCCGCGGCGCAAATTGGTCAGCGAGCGGTGGAAGATGACCTCGCTCCGCGTCTTGTCATACATCATTGCGGAGAAGTAGTGGCTCTTTCCCAGCCGGCGGCCGTATGCCATGATGGGGATGTCTATGCTGACGCTCGTGAGGTTAACCTCGCGCATACGGTCGTGGAGCCTGCCGAAATCGAGATGGAGCGAGTCGTCGGCGCCCCGCATGAACATGTCGCTCCAGTCGAAGCCTGTATTCTCCGCATTGATGGCGACACCGGCCACACCCGGGAGCTGAAACCACGTGGCCAGGCGGGTGTCGGTCATGGCGGGGTTGAGTTCTTGCCGCTGGGGCAGACTGCGCATGAATGGCATTATATTCTCCTGCCCCCGGACCGTCCCCGACGCGACCAGGGCCAACGCTCCCAAAGAGACGGCCGCCCGCATAAAATTCATCATAAAACTTTGGTTAGTTCTTGAACTCCAGTTTCACGGACAAAGCGACATCGAGGCTCAACTCGTCCTCCAGCTTTGGGGCAACAAAACGCCCCCCGGAGCTTGCCACGGTGACGAAGCCAATCTTCTTGGCGCGGCGCAAGTCGGCTATGTTCTCGTCGGACAGCTCGAAGACCTTAAACTCGTGCCGCGCCTCGCCGACCACCGTGCCCCACTCGGACAGCTCCGGCGTCTCGACAGCCCGAGGCATGTCGATGACAGAGAGGCGGGCATCGTCGTCTTCAATCAGCGTCGCGACAAGCGAGATGTCCAGCGGCAAACCATTGGTGCTTGTGACAATGAGCTGCGCACCGACAATGCGGTCGTGTTCCGGGATGTCGCTCACGTTGAAGTAGTTCTCGGAGAGGTCGGCATCAATCATGAAATCGAAAGGCACCTCGTAGCGGAAGCCCATGAAGACCGAGTCCGCCCTGCTCAGCGTGATGCGCTCGACGCCGGCGGGCATGGACAACGACAGGCTCGCCGAATATACAAGGGTGTCGGGGACGGGGCTAAGCATCTCGCGAATGGTCGAATTGTCCTTGTTGTACTCATGCTCCACAACGCCTCGCCCGCCGACGTTCAGCTCCGCATCGCCCAACGGCTTGCCGCCCGACATTGCGGTGCTGACCCTTGGGCGCAACGTCAGGTCGACGGCCGTGGAGTTGTCGCAAGAGAGCCACAGGCGCGGCTCCTCGAAAATGACGTATCGGCTGGTCTTCTCGAACTCCCCCAAGTGTGTCATCTGGACAACGGGAGAGACTTCCGCGGCGAACTGAGAGAGCGAACACTGGACGGCGTCCACGCCGTCCAGCTTGAAAACAAAGTCCAAGTCCCCCCACAAACCGTCTGTCTCACCCGCCACCGCACACGAGAGCGAGACGCCAATCTTCCCGTCGGCCGGGGCGAGGGTGAGGCTGCCGAAATCGGCAGACGCCGCGCCACTCGCAAGCCCATCGCCACCGACCGCAATGGTGCGCGACTGCCCGCCCGCCGTCATCGTCAACGACATCGGGGCGGAGAACCCGCTCCACGAGCAGGAGACGCTGAGCGAACTAACAAAAGAGTATACGGTGACGCCCTCGCCGAGGTCCACCGGCAGGTCCACAGTGTAGCCCGCCGCGCCAACGGCAGACAACGCGGCGGGAGAAACCGAAGTGAGGTCGAGCGACGTACGATAGCTCATGCCGTCGCGGACGCCCAGCAGGTCGACAACCGACAGCGAGACGATGGAATCGTGCGCGGCCTTGAAACGGATGCGGTTAGACCCGTCCTCGTCTTCGGCGACGTAATATTCCACGGCGTTGTCAATCTCACCGAACAGATATTTGACAGAGACATTGGACGTGATAAGCGGCAACAGGAGGCTCGGCTCTATCTCCACCTCGGAAGAGACCTTGTCGGTCTCGAACCCGTCGAGACACCCCCCAAGGGCGACAGGCAGCGGGAGCGACAAGAGCAACATTTTCAACAATCTCATTGCAAACAGATTACTAAATCTCCAAAAGGACACCGTACGAAGCAAAAGTATGAAAATTGCACGACAATCACGGCACAGCGCAGAGCGAATTGCGCAATGCGACACATTCTCCGCAGACATCCCCCCAAGAGACCGTCTGAGGGGAAAGGCCACAGAGATTTCGCTAAAATTGCGGACTGGCACTTGCCGTGTGGCCAATTCTTTCTTCCTTTGCAGGACAAAATAGAATATTCACCCAAGAAACGATGACATTCGAGGAACTAAACATAAAAAAGTACTTCAAGACTAACATCCGCGAGCTGGGGCTGAAAGACCTGACCCTAATCCAGGAGCGGACGTTCCCCGCAGTGATGTCGGGGCGCGACGTGATGGGCATAGCCCAGACGGGCACAGGCAAGACGATTGCCTACCTCCTGCCCTCGCTCAACCTGTGGCGTTTCTCGCCGAAACACGAGCCGCAGATAATAATCCTCGTGCCGACCCGCGAGCTTGTCGTCCAAGTGGAGGAGGAGGTGAGGAAACTGTCCAAAGACTCCGGCATAATGGTTGTCGGGGTCTTTGGCGGCGCCGGCATCCAGCCCCAGGCCGCACGAATCCGCGAGGGTGCGGACGTCGTTGTGGGCACCCCGGGGCGCGTCCTCGACATCGCCCTGCATGGGCTTCTCCGCTTCGGCAACGTGCGCCGGCTGATTCTCGACGAGGTCGACGAGATGCTGGAGCAAGGCTTCCGCACCCAGATTGGCCGCGTGCTGGACCTTCTGCCCCGCAAGCGTCAGAACCTCATGTTCTCGGCCACAATGAACGACGAGGTGGAGCAACTCGCCGCCACGTTCTTCAACGGCCCACTGAAGATTGAAGCCGCGCCAATGGGGACTCCGCTTGAAAACATCAGACAGAGCGTAATCGAAGTGCCAAACTTCAACACCAAGATCAACCTGCTGGCGCACATGCTCACGACCGACACGAGCATGACCCGCGTCATGGTGTTCGTATGCTCAATAGCCATGGCCGACGAGGTCTACGAGAGGCTCACGGCAAAGTTGGCCTCTGACGACGCCGGGAGGGACATTGCCATCGACTACCTCCACTCGCGCCGCACGCAGAGCCAGCGTTTCAGCGTCTTGCGAAAGTTCCGCGACGGGGAGACCAACGTCTTGATTGCCACCGACCTCATAGCCCGCGGCATAGACATCGAGGGCGTGAGTCACGTCATATGCTTCGACCTGCCCTTTGAGCCGGAGCAGTACATCCACCGCATAGGCCGCACCGGCCGCATCCGCCTGGCGCACCCCGAAGACGCCAACGACGAGTCCATTGTCGTGGAGGAGGGGAACGCCATATCTTTTTGCAGCACGACCGAGGGGCAAGCCCTGGCCAACATCGAGGGGCTGATGGGCACCACCATCGGACGCTCCGCAATGCCGCCAGAGGTGGAGGTCTCAGACACCCTCATCGACGCGGAGCTTCCGCAGGTCAGAATGAGGAACAACCTGACGGAACTCGACGCCACGCCCGGCAAAGCCTATCACGAGAAGAGCGCGAAGAGACTGAAGGAGAACCACAAGCCCCCCCGCCGGGCGACCACGAAGCGCAAACCCAAATATTAACAATCATGCCAAACAACCAATAATCATGGACAACACAGACCTCCGGCTCCTTGGCGCCCTCCAACGGAACTGCCACCTCACGGTCAAGGAACTGGCAAAACACGTGAACCTCTCCACCACACCCGTCTTCGAGCGCATCAAGAGGATGGAGAAAGAGGGTGTGATAAAAAAATATGTGGCCATAATAGACATGGAGAAGATAAACTACGGGTTCGTAGTCTTCTGCAATGTCAAACTGAAGCACATCAACTTTCAGATAGCCCACGACTTCGTGGCGGCCATCGAGGCCGTGCCGCAAGTGACCGAGTGCTACAACATATCGGGCGAATTCGACTACCTGCTCAAAGTCCACGCCGCCGATATGCGCGACTACCAGCACTTCGTCCTCAACGTCTTGGGGAAGATAGACAGCATAGGGAACATCCAAAGCACGTTCGTCATGGACAAGACGAAAGACGAGATTGGCGTGATGCTTCCGGGGGAGTGACAGAAGACCCGCCGTCGCCACGAGTGGCGACGGCGGGTCGGCGAGTCAATGCCCTGGTGATGCAATCTGATGCGTACGGAAGAGTGCCCCTGTGCGCTGTCCAGGCTCCGATTCGTGCTGTTTCGCCGGAAGCCGCGGCCTTATTGTTACCGATGGAAATGGGGTCCAACCCTCTTATTTATAGACCCAGGCGTTGATTGGGTCTTCGGACATTCGCCCTCGCCTATTTCTTTATTAGTCCTCAATGAGGTCTGCCTGCCAATTGAGCTTCTGAATCTCATTGTCGAGCAGCCTCAGCTCTTTCGACAAGTCGTCCGACGCCTTTTTCACGTCCGCCGCGCTGACCGCCGCCACGATCCTGATCTCCGACCGTGCCACTCTGCGCGTCCGTCGCCCCAGCTCCTCTTGCAGGGCCTCGAAAGCCCTCCTCTTCTCTTTGAGGGCGTCGCGGCGCGCCAGGAGGCTCGTCATGCTCTCGCCCGCCTCGCTCCTCACGGCGCAATTCGTGACGTTTATCCGCTCCAGGAGCCGACACCAAGCGTCGGCCGTCTGCTCGAACTCGGCAAGCAGCGCCTTGACGTCCAACTCCGGCGTGTCGCCCTCTTGGATCAGGGCGTTACTCTCTATGCAACTCCTCAGTTCGTCCATCTTGCGCTTCATTGCCGCGCGCTCCTGAAGAGCCTCCGCCAATTTCATATGCTAAATGTTTTTTGCAGTTTGTTACGCCTTGCGTAATTTTACATGACATTCTTAGAGTACTCCATGAAAAGAAGCCTCTCAGTGGCCTTTGCGGCACTGCTTGCCGCGACGGCGCTGACGTTCATATGCTCGTCTCCACCGGCAGACACCACCAGCCAGCGGGAGCGCCGACCACACGAGACGGGCGTCCCCGACGTCCCCAAGTCTGCCGCGTTCTGCGGCGAGGACGTCCCCTTGGGTCGCCAAGACGTATACGAGAGTCTGGACCGGGAGGTTATAGTCAACACGTTCCTACACTCCAACACACTGCTCATCCTCAAACGCTCGGGGCGCATATTTCCTCAGATTGAACCCATATTGGAAGAGATGGGCGTGCCGGAGGACATGAAGTACCTCTGCGTGGCGGAGAGCAACCTCGTGCCGACGGCAAAGTCGCCGGCCGGCGCCGCAGGGCTATGGCAATTCATGGATGGTTCGGCCCGCGAGAACGGCCTGCGCGTGACCGACGACATCGACGAACGGCTGGACGTGGAGAAGAGCACCCGCGCGGCCTGCCGCATGCTCCTGTCCAACTACCGGGCCCTCGGCTCGTGGACACTTGTCGCCGCCTCGTACAACGGTGGCCTCGGGCGAGTGCGCAAGGTCATGGCGCAACAGATGCAAGACAGCTACTACGACCTGCATTGGGCGGAAGAGACGCGGCGCTACGTGTTCCGCATTGTGGCACTCAAGACAATCATGCAAGACCCGTCGGCATATGGGTTCGACGTTGACGACGACGACCTATATCCCCCCTACGAGATGGAGACCGTCACGGCATCTACGCCCATAGAGAACCTCGCCCAATGGGCGAAAGACCACGGCACGTCGTTCCGTATGCTGAAAGAACTCAACCCCTGGATTGTGAAGAGCCAAATCCGCGCCTACCGCGACTCACTGCGGATTGCCGTGCCTAGGGCGCAATGACGGCCTACTCGTGGTAGCGGCGAAGCCCGCCCACGGGGTCGGCGCAGACGGCACGCACGCCGACGCCGAACTCTCCGCACACGCACCGGAGCGACGCCTCGAAGTGCGACGCCACGCCACCGACGAAGCTCACCCCCGCCGAAAGGCCCTCGGCCGGATAGAGAAGCACATTGCGGCGCAGAAACGCACGAAGCCTCTCTTGCACAATGGCCTCGACGGCCGGGTCAGCACTGCGTTCGGCCGCGAATTGGGCGAACGTTGCCAGATATGCGTTGGCCCGCGGCTGAGAGTACACGCGCCGCACGATTTCAGCATAGTCTCCGCCCGCAAAGGCAAAAAAAGCCTCGGTCGTGCGCCGGTCCAACAGGCCTTTGAGAGCGTCGGCCACGATGTGCTTGCCGATGTCCGCCCCGCTCCCCTCGTCGCCCAGGATGTACCCTAGCGGCCGCACGTTGGCGACAATGGCTCGACCGTCATAGAGGCACGAGTTGCACCCCGTGCCCAAGATGCAAGCCACGCCCGCCTCACGCCCCAACGTAGCCCGGGCCGCGCCGAGGATGTCAGCCTCCACCACGACGTGCCCGCAATGGGTCAAGTGCCGCAATGCGTCGGCAATCTTCTCGTTTGCCTCGCCACCGATGCACCCTGCCCCATAGTAGTAGACCTCGTCGACACAGCCAACTCCCGCATCGGCCACGGCGGATGCCCACGTCTCGACAATCTGACTTGCGGACAGCATCAGCGGGTTCACCCCCGGCGTGACGAAATCGCACTCACCGTCCCGCCCGAAAACGAGCCAATGGCACTTCGTCCCCCCGCCGTCGACAACAGCACGCCTGACGCTCATTGCTCAACGGGGCCCCGCCACGACAAGATTCCGCCGTCCATCTCCTTTACGACGAAGCCCAGGCCGACAAGCCTCTCGGCCGCCACCTTGCTCCGCCGCCCCGACCGGCAGTAGACAGCCACGAGCTTGTCTTTGCGCAACTTGGAGAGGCACAAGTCGCCAAAATCTTTGGAGCGGACATCGACGTTGACAGCCCCCGGCAGACGTCCGCTGGCGAACTCTTCCGCCGTCCGCACGTCGAGGACCTGCCACCGGGCACTGTCCGCCACAACCTTGGCGAACTCCTCCGCCGACAGGCTCTCGAAACCTTGCGACTGCCCAAAGGCGGACATGGAGCAGAAGAGTGAAATCGCCACCAATAGCTGTTTGAAAAAACTCATGCCCAAAGATAGCCCAAAGAACCGAAAAATTTGCCTACATTCGCAACCACCTAACCTAGAGAAACTGATGCACGCACTTCTCCCCCTTTCCGCCGTCGTCTCGCTATGCCTGGCCTTGAGTCTGCCATCCTGCACACCCGCGCGGGGTCGCTCTTTCGAGGTTGACAGCCTAACCTACGAACGCAGTTGGACGTTAGAGAGCATCATGGAGAACGACCCCCTAGGCGGGCGGTCGCACTTCTATGTCAAGATTGACTACCCGGTGTCGTCTTCCAATGGGCTGACGGCCGTGGCCGACAGCGTGCGCCTGTGGCTGTCGTCGCGCCTGCTCCCCGCCGGCAGTGAGCCTGTAGCGAACAAGTCCGTGCTCGACGTGGCGGCCGACATCTTCTTCGGCGAGAATGACGGCAACGAGTGGGGCGAAGAGGCCTCCCTCTCGCTACGGATGGTTTTCGAGAGCAGCGACTACTTGACATACGAGGCAAGCCGATACACATACCGCGGCGGCGCGCACGGTAGCTACGACATATGCGGGGCCACGTTCCGCAAAGACGACGGACGGCGGCTGACGTGGGACGACTTCCCGAAGAGCGACGAACTGCGCAAGGCGATAACGGCCGACCTGCGGGAGTCCCTGCGCCTTGGTGACATCGCCGACATGGCCGGGAAGCTGCTTCTCGACGAGGCAGACTACACGCTTGCCGACGGAAGCATTGCCGTACCCCTGCCCACCGTTGAGCCATGGCTTACCGACACGGGATGGGTCTTCACCTACCAACCCTATGAGATTCTGCCTTGGAGCTATGGCGCGCCCGCCTGCTGCATCAAGGAGCTGAAATTGGCCGGAGACTGACAGTCCGCACAGGGTTGAGCGACTGCTTCACATACATTGTCCGATGCTCCGACGGGACGCTCTACACCGGTTGGACGTCGAACCTCGCGCGGCGCGTGGCGGCACACAACGGACTTGCCGGCACGGGGGCCAAATATACAAGCTCCCGCCGCCCGGTGACCCTGGTCTACGCCGAAAGATGCGCGACGCGACGGGAGGCGATGAGACGCGAGTGGGAAGTGAAGCGGCTGACCAGGGCGGAGAAGCTGTTGCTCATAGGGTGGAAAAGATTGGGGGCCGCGCCTGTCTTGCGGCACAGCCCCCCCCTTGACGTATTGGGATAGACCCTAATTCTTGAAACTATGAATCGGCGCCGGGATTCGCCCACTGCGGTTGACGAACCCTGAGCAGTCGAACTTGTTGATGGGCATGATTGGCGCATGACCGAGCAAGCCACCGTAGTCAACCTCCTCCCCGACACCTTTCCCGATGATTGGCAGGATGCGTACGGCGGTGGTCTTCTGGTTCACCATGCCTATCGCCGCCTCGTCGGCAATGATGCCGGCAATGGTGGTGGCCGGCGTGTCGCCAGGAATGGCAATCATGTCGAGCCCAACGGAGCAGACGCACGTCATCGCCTCGAGCTTCTCGATTGTCAGAGCCCCGGCGCGGACGGAGTCAATCATGCCCTGGTCCTCGCTGACGGGGATGAAAGCCCCGCTAAGCCCGCCGACGTAGGACGAGGCCATGACGCCGCCCTTCTTCACCTGGTCGTTGAGCAACGCCAGGGCGGCAGTAGTCCCCGGCGCCCCGCACTCCTGCAGCCCCATCTCCTTGATGATGTCCGCCACGGAGTCGCCCACGGCTGGCGTGGGGGCCAACGACAGGTCGATAATCCCAAACGGCACACCGAGCCGCCTCGAAGCCTCCTGCGCCACGAGCTGCCCCACGCGAGTAATCTTAAAAGCCGTCCGCTTGACGGTCTCGCACAAGACCTCGAACGACTGCCCCCGGACGTGCGACAGCGCATGCTTGACCACACCCGGGCCCGAAACGCCCACGTTGATGACCGAATCGGGCTCGGAGACACCATGGAACGCGCCCGCCATGAACGGGTTATCGTCGGGCGCATTGCACAGCGCCACGAACTTGACACAGCCAAGAGAGTCGCGGTCGGCCGTGGCGAGAGCAATCTCCTTGACCGTCTGGCCAAGAAGCCTCACGGCGTCCATGTTTATGCCCGTGCGCGTAGAACCCACGCAGACCGACGAGCAGACCATCTCGGTCTGAGCGAGAGCCTGCGGCAGAGACCGGATCAGCATCTCGTCGGCCGGCGTCATCCCCTTGCTGACAATGGCAGAGAAACCTCCAAGGAAGTTGATGCCGAGGTCGCGGGCCGCGCGGTCTAGCGTCTCCGCCAGCCTCACAAAGTCGTCGGGAGACGCGCATATGCCGCTGCCCACGATGGCGGCGGGAGTGATGCTGACCCTCTTGTTGACAATGGGAATCCCGAACTCGCGCGAGATGTCTTCGCCCGTGCGCACCAGGTCGCGGGCCTTGCCCATAATCTTGTCGTAGACATTGCGGCACAAGGCGTCGACCGTCGATGCCGCCGCACAGTCGAGGAGACTGATGCCCATGGTGATTGTCCGGACATCGAGGTTCTCCTGCTCGATCATCTTGTTGGTCTCAATGACCTCCGAAATGTTTATCATCAGATGCGGTGCATTTTGTCGAAAATATCCTCACGCTGGCATTTAATCTGGACACCTATGCCCTCGCCCAAATGGGCGAAATCGGCCAGGTGCTGCTCAAACGGCTTGCTCGCCGAGGCCAAGTCCACCACCATCATCATGTTGAAGTATCCTTGGACGATGGTCTGCGAGATGTCCAAGATGTTGATGTTGTTGTCCGCTAGATATGTGCAGACCTTGGCGATGATGCCGACCGTGTCTTTGCCGACAACCGTGATTATAGCCTTGTTCGTCATTGTCAAAAAGTCAAGTTAAGTCCCAAAATTACATGAATTTTCTCATATGACGACAACGCCCCAAAATTATGGGTCTGCACGCCGCAAAATCAACCACATTGTTATATTTTTGCCCCGAACGAGGCGCGTTGGCATCGACGGATACCGTCTTGGCATATGCCCAATCGCCTATGAAACAAGCTGATGGAAACACTCTACCTCTGCATCGTCATCTTCCTCTTCGCATTGGCGGTGCTAGACCTTTCAATCGGCGTCAGCAACGACGCCGTGAACTTCCTCAATTCGGCAGTAGGGTCGCGCGCGGCGACATATGGGACCGTGCTCACGGTGTCGGCCGTAGGCATCTTCCTTGGGTCCGCGTTCAGCAACGGCATGATGGACTTGACGCGCCACGGCATATTCCAGCCGGAGAATTTCACCTTTGCGGAGCTGATGAGCATCTTCCTGGCCGTGATGGTGGCCGACATCATCCTGCTCGACATCTTCAACTCGCTGGGACTGCCGACGTCCACCACCGTCAGCCGCGTCTTCGAGCTTCTCGGGGCGTCGTTCACGCTGGCGGCGGCTAAAATCGTCTCGGACTCGGCGGACGCCCCGCTGGCGGACTTCATCAACACCGACAAGGCCCTGACGGTCATAATAGCGATATTCCTGTCCGTCGCCATAGCGTTCGTCTTTGGCTCCGTCGTGCAATATGTCACGCGCATAATCTTCTCGTTCAACTACAAGCGCAACCTGAAGTGGAAGATTGGCATCTTTGGCGGGGTGTGCATAACGTCGATAATATATTTCATGCTCATCGAGGGGGTGAGAGACATGTCGTTCGTGACGCCGGAGTTCAAGGCCTTTATCGACGAGAACACCAAGACGATAGTCCTAGGCAGCCTTGTCGGCACCACGCTCCTGTCGCAGCTCCTCTACGTGCTTGGCGTCAACGTCTTGCGCGTCGTTGTATTGTTCGGTACAATGTCCCTGGCCATGGCGTTCGCGGGCAACGACCTGGTGAACTTCATCGGCGTTCCCCTGTCGGGCTTCGAGATTTTCGGCTACTTCAGAGAGGCTTCGGCGGCGGGCGTCGCCCACCCGGAGCTCATGACCATGGAGCGTCTCAACGACCCGAACCACACCCCCGTCTACTTCCTCATCATCTCCGGGCTTGTGATGGTCGTCTCGCTAGCCCGCTCCGAGAAAGCCAAGAACGTTGTCAAGACCTCCGTCAGCCTGTCGAGCCAAGATGGGGGCGACGAGATGTTCGGCTCGTCGAGCGCCGCGCGCCACATCGTCCGCTTCTCGCGCAACATAGGCGAGTGGTTCGACGACCACACGCCGCAGAAAGTCCGCAAGTGGCTCGACACGCGTTTCGACACCGACGAGGCCATAATGCCTGAGGGCGCGGCGTTCGACCTTGTGCGCGCCTCGGTCAACCTGGTCTTGGCGGGCCTGCTCGTAGCCCTTGGGACGTCGCTCAAGCTGCCGCTCTCCACGACGTACGTCACATTCATGGTCGCCATGGGCACGTCGCTGGCCGACAGGGCGTGGGGCCGCGAGAGCGCCGTGTTCCGCATAACGGGCGTCATATCGGTCATCGGCGGATGGCTCGTGACGGCCGGCGCTTCGTTCATCTTGGCGGCGGTGATTGTCATTGCCATGCACTACGGCGGCATCTACGTGTCGAGCGCCATAGTGGTGGGCTCGATAGCCCTGCTCGTCAAGAACAACATAGACTTCAAGCGCAAAGCCAAAGCAGAGAAGTCGCGCAAGGAGCAGATATACTCGGAACTCATGGCGAGCAAAGACCGCACGAGGACTTGGGACTTGCTGAAGCAGTATATCGCCATCAACGAGCGGGAGTACCTGCAATACATAAGCGACTCTTTCGTTTCGCTGACCAACGCGTTCCTCGGCGAGGACGTCAAGAAGTTGCGCCGGGTGAACAACTCCCTGCCCAAGGAGAAGACGAACATCAAGGCCATTCGTCGCAAGCAGACCGTGGCGCTGCGCAAGACCGAGGTGAGGGTGGCAATAGAGAACAACACGTGGCTGCACCTGGCATACAACAGCAACCAGCAGATGATATATTGCCTGATGCGCATGAGCGAGACCTGCTATGAGCACGTGGACAACAACTTCGCGCCGCTGCCCGACGACCTAAAAGAACAGTTCATGCCGCTCCGCGACGAGATTGTCAGCCTCTTCCGGCGCAGCCTCGACATCATTGAGAATGAGGACTACGACGCCACCGTGGCGGTGCGCAACGACGGCGACGACACGAAAGCCAAAATATCGAAGATGCGCAAAGAATTGGTGTGCCACATCCACGAGGACATGGACGCCTACTCCGTCATCTACGTCTACCTCAATATGCTCCAAGAGACCCAGGAGATGATAAGCTCCCTGCGCCACAACCTGCGCGCTCTTCGGAAGATTGAGCGCAATTCGGACTAATGGCGGATTTGTAGACTTATTCGGGAGATGCCCCCTCCCCCCCCCCAAAAAAAAAGACAACACCCTGGGGCTTAGACCCCGGGGTGTCTTGCGCCACTTGCCGCGCGCACCGCGTTGCAAGTTTTTCTACACTGATGCAATAGACAACAAATGAGAAACCGTATATCCTAGGAGAGGCCTAGGAAGAAATTGTTGAACAAAAGTGACCTGCTTGACCATCATTGGGGCCATCGTCTCCGTTGGCCTGTTGTTTTTGTTGTTCCGTAGTTCCCATCCCCGCCAATGGGGGCCGGCGTGCGTTGCCGGCCTGGGTGGCCTTGCGGCCCTGGTGGGCGGCATATCACTGTGCGGACTCCCCGCACCCGGTTGGGCCGCGCCGCCTTGCGACCCTCTCTCCGCATGGTTCATGCTGATTGTCGGCGCGCTTTTTGCCATCGGGGCGGTCTATGGGCGGGGCTACCTGTCGCACTACAAGAGCGTCAAGCGCCAGCAGACGCTCCATTGGCTGATGTTCTCCGCCACGCTGATTGGGCTGATGGTGCTGCTGACGACAGACGACCTCATTGTCTTCCTAATAGGATGGGAGATTATGGCCATCGGCTCGTTTTTCGCGGTCATCTTTGAATATGACCACCCCCAGGTGATGCGCGCCGGCCTCAACTATTTTGTCCAGTCGCACGTTGCCGTCGTGCTCCTAACGGTCGTATTCGCATGGAGCATCTCCGTGTCGGGCGACACGACATTCTGCGGCCTTAGGCATTTCTTCGCCACGTCGTCGCCCGCCGCTCAGGTCGCCGCAATGTCCATGCTCCTTGCGGGCTTCGGCTTCAAGGCCGGCATCGTCCCGCTCCACTCGTGGCTGCCCCTGGCGCACCCCGCCGCCCCGAGCCACATCTCGGCCCTGATGTCGGGCGTCATCGTCAAAGCGGGCGTATATGGCATCGTCCGCTTCGGCTCCATGATTGCCGACACATGGGTACAGGGTCGCATTGGGTTGATTCTCATCACTGTCGGCATCGTGTCGGGTCTATTCGGCATTGTCAACGCCGCCGTACACCGCGACTTCAAGCGCATGTTGGCCTACTGCACGATAGAGAACATCGGGATAATCTGCATGGGGCTGGGCATGGGCTTCGTCGGCTTGGGGAGTGGCTCGCTGCCCCTTGCGGCACTGGGCTTCTGCGGCGCCCTGTTCCACACTCTCAACCACGCCCTCTTCAAGGCCCTGCTCTTCTTTGGCGCCGGCAACGTCTACGTCCGGACCCACACGAGGAACATGGAGGAGCTTGGCGGGCTTGGAAAACAGATGCCCAAGACGTCGGCAATATTCCTTATCGGCTCGTTGGCCATTGGCGGGTTGCCGCCCATGGGCGGATTCGTGAGTGAGTTGCTCCTCTACAATGGGTTCGTCGCCGGCTTCGCCTCCGCGTCGTCCGCCGTATCGGCCCTGATGGTCGCGGCAGGTTGCGCCTTGGCGGCAATTGGCGGCATATCGATGTTGGCGTTCACCAAGACATACGGCGTCGTCTTTCTAGGCTTCGCCCGCAAGAGGTTGACGCACACGCCAATGGAGGTCGGCAAGCAGATGCTGTGGCCCGCCTACGCCCTTATCGCGCTGATGGCCGCCGTGATGATATTCCCATCGCAGATTGTGTCCCTCCTGCTCTCCGCTACAGTGCAAACATTCGGCCTCTCGGTGTCGGATGCCGACATGGCAGTTTTGAACGACATTGCGCGCCTATCGGGGACAGCCGGGCGCGCCATGCTGGCCCTCATCGTGGTAGTGTTGGCATTCTCCGCGCTTCGCCACTTTGTGGCACTCCGACGTCCCTCCCGGACTGGCGGCACATGGGGGTGCGGCTACGCCGCCCCGATAGAAGGAATCCAATATACCAGCAAGTCGTTCGCCAAGACGCTCCTAGACCTGTTCCGAGTATTCCTGCCCGCGACCAGGCGTTTCGCGCCGCTCACGAGCGAGGAGCTGTTTCCGCAGAACCGCTCACACCTTAGCGCGGACAAAGATTTCGTGGACGAGAAGATTGTCAAGCCCGGCACCAATGCGCTTCTTTCGGGCCTGGGGCGCTTCCAGTTCGTGCAGAACGGCAGTCTGCAACGCTACATCGTCTACGGCCTGGCGTATGTCGCCGCCCTCGTCGCCACAATAGTCATTTTCTGACATGAGCTTCATACTGATAGTCCTTTCGAGCATCTTCTTCTCGGGAATTGTCGTCCGAGTGAAGAGCAAGACGCAAGGCCGCCGCGGCCCGTCGCTGCTCCAACCCATGTACGACATTGCGCGCCTGTTGCGCAAGGGGAGCGTGTATAGCAAAACGTGCGGCCCAATTTTCCGCATTGCCCCGACAATATATTTCGCCACCGTCGTCATGGCCATCGCCGTGGTGCCCATTGGCGGCACATGCGGTTTCGTCTCGTTCTCCTGCGACTTCGTCTTCTTCGCCTACGTCCTGGCGTTGGGCAAGTTCTTCAACATTATCGCCGCCCTCGACACGGGCAGCAGTTTCGAGGGTATGGGCGCAAGCCGCGAGGCACTGTTCTCGATGCTTGTCGAGCCAGGCTTCTTCCTGCTCATGGGTTCGCTTGGTCTCCTTTCGGGCTGCACGTCTTTCGCCGACATCTTCGGCTCTTTCCATTTGGAGACGGGCGTCTCCTACGCCTATGCGCTCATAGCCTCTTTCGTGCTGCTGATGATTTGCATGATAGAGAACAGCCGGATGCCCGTCGACGACCCCAAGACGCACTTGGAGCTGACGATGGTCCACGAGGTCATGATTCTCGACAATTCCGGTTTCGACCTCGGCCTCATCTCCATGGCGACGCACCTTAAGTTCGCAATGTATGGCGCATTGATTGCCAACTTGTTCATTGGCGAGATGGGTCCCGGCGCCGCAGTCTTGTCGTTTATGGGCGTCGAGGCCCTGTGCGCCGTGGCCGTCGGGCTGACGGAGTCGTTCATGGCCCGCTACCGCATGAGCCACAACGCCCAATTCATCATGGCCCTAACCTCACTCTCCCTGCTGATATATTTCGGCGTCAAGTTCATCTAGCGAAAACAATGACACCCATATTACCCATCCTCTTCATAATCACGCTGATTTATTTCGCCATAGCGAACCGTCTGATGACCTACGTCGGCATCTTGACCGTCCAGGGCCTGATTATCTGCGCAGCCGCCCTGGTGTCCCTCCACCAGATGACCCTGACCAACCTTGCGACAATAATCGTCGAGACCCTGGTTGTCAAAGCCATACTGATGCCGTATTTCATCCGGCGCGTCATCCTCGCCAACAAGATAACCCGCGAAGCCGAGCCCTCCGTCTCGAACTTTGTCTCGCTCGTCTTCTGCACGGCCGCCGTCGTGGCCTCCTACCTCATCTCTCTGAACGTCTCCTCCCCCACCCTCAACCGTTCGTTTTTCGTGGCCGCGATGGCGGCAATCTTGTGCGGCCTCTACTTCATTGCCACCCGGCGCAAGGTCATAACCCACGTGATATGCTACGTCTTGATTGAGAATGGCGCGTTCATCTTGTCGCTTGCCGTCGGCAACGAGATGCCGGCCCTGGTGAACATGGGCGTCGTGCTTGACGTCCTGGTCAGCGTCTTCCTGCTAGTCATATTCATCAACAAGGTGGGCGACGTGACAAGCGAGGGCGACGTGACCCGGCTAAACCAACTAAAGGACTAGACATGACAATCTACTTAATGGTGTCGCTCGCACTGAGCGTCGCGCAACTCTTGAACCGCAACCGGATTGTCTGCCGCGTCTTGATTGGCGCCTTCCTGGCCGCGCAAATATCCCTGACCCTCTTCGCCGCCTCGCACATCGGCTTGCGCCAAAGTGGCTACTTCGCCGTCGACGAACTCGGCGTCTTGCTCGCCGTGGTGGTGAGCATCGTGTCGTCGGCCGCCTTTTGCCACTCGCGCCGCTACATTGTCGAGAACGAGGAGGGCAAAGACGACAAGGTCCGTGCGCAATATTATGGCGCCATGTCTGCATTGACCATGGCCTTGACGCTGACGTGCTTCTCGTCGCACCTGGCCGTGACGTGGATTTTTGTGGAGATTACCACCCTTAGCGCCTCGGCCCTAATCTTCTACCGCCGCACCGACAAATCGGTCGAAGCCACGTGGAAATATGTCTTCGCCTGCTCCGTGAGCCTGGTTCTCGTCTATGTCGGCATTTTGCTGACCTCCATATCGCAGGGCGCGGATGCCGGGCAAGGGCTGTCGTTCGACGTTCTGAACGCCAGCGCCGCCACGCTGGACCCGACGTGGCTTCAGTTGGCATTCATCTTCATCTTTGTGGGCTACACGGCCAAAATGGGCCTCGTCCCGATGTTCACTGCCGGCATCGACGCCAAGGACGCCGCCCCCACCCCCGCCTCGGCCATGCTCTCCAGCGTCGTCATGAACGCCGGCTTTGTCGGCTTCTTCCGCTTCTACGCCGTCGTGGCGCGGACAAGCGTCTTCGAGTGGAGCCGCGCCGTGGTGCTGGTGACGGGGCTGCTCTCAATCTTCATAGCCACCGTCTACCTTGTCAAGGTGCACAACGTCAAACGCCTCTTCGCCTACTCCAGCGTCGAGCACATCGGCATCGTCATGCTTGGCGTCGCCGCCGGCGGAGCAGGAGTGTGCGCCGCCGTGCTGCACCTCGTGCTCCACTCTTTCGCGAAGTCGGCCGTGATGATGCACGTCGGCGAGCTGTTCCGCATCTTCGGCTCAAAGCAGATGTCGCACATGGGGCACTACATCGACAAGTCCGGCATGGGCGCCGTGATACTGATTTTGGGGCTGTTGTGCATCACGGCCATGCCGCCGTCGGGAATGTTCCTTACGGAACTCATGGTCTTCAAATCGCTGATTGACGTCCGTTGGTGGGTGGCATTGGCTTTGACACTAATCCTGTTGTGCATTATTGTTTGGGCGGTGAGCCGCGACTTGCTCTCTGTGCTGTTCCTGCCGGCCGAGGGGCCGGAGCTGCGCAAAAGCCCGAGCCACTCGTTCCCGGCCTATGAGGCGGCGTGGCAAATGGCACTGCTAGGCCTCTCCATCTGGTGGGGGCTGTGGACCCCGGAGTGGGTGTCTGACCTGGTGCGGATGTCGGCAAAGCTGCTAGAATAGACATTGGGAGACATTCTGAAACAAAGAGACACCGGGGATGCGCAAGACGATGCGCATCCCCGGCGTCTCTTTTCTCTCTCTTCTTTTCCGGCGTCGTCAGAAGATGAGTAGCAGGTCGTCCTCAAGATGCCGCACGACGACCCCGCCTTTTTCCAACGAGGCCCGGACATCTATTATCCGCTGATTTGAGCTCCCGCGGAAGAGCAGGCTCGTGTCCTTTAGCGCCAGGACAAACCTGCCGTCGACCAGGGTGTCCACAGCCTCCAGGAGTCTCCTGCGGTCGCCATGGGCTAGGCACTGCTCAAAAGTGTATCCCGTGTAGCACCAAATGTCTTTGCCGGTCTTGCGCTTCACCTTGCGCGCCAGCTCGGCAAAGGCCAAGGCCTGGAACATCGGGTCTCCCCCCGTGAAAGTGACGTCGCAGAAGTCCTCTTGGGCTATGCGCTCCAAGATGTCGTCCACCTCCATCATAGTCCCCCTTGCAATGTCCCAACTCTGCGGGTTGTGGCATCCGGGACACGCGTTGGAACATCCGGCACAATAGACGGAAGTCCGCAACCCCGGCCCATCGACGGCTGTCGAGCCGACAATCTTAAGGACGCTGATTTTAGTCATGCGTCACCCGGTCGCTCAGCTCGGCCAGCTTGGCCTTGTTCCACCTGTCGGTTGTCCCGACAAGGTAGCCCGTGATTCTCTGCAGACGGTCGATATTCGCCCCCCCGCACTTCGGGCATGTCCCCATGTCGGCGTCGGCATTCTCGTAGCCGCAATCCATGCACCGGTTGCGGTTGTGGTTGACCGAGCCGTAGCCCATGTTGTTCTTGTCCATGAGGTCCACGAAGTTCATGACGGCCTTGGGGTTGTGCGTGGCGTCGCCGTCAATCTCGATGTAGAAGATGTGCCCGCCCCTGGTAAGCTCATGATATGGGGCCTCGACCCTGGCCTTGTGTGCCGCGCTGCACTTATAGTAGACCGGCACGTGGTTCGAGTTGGTGTAGTAGTCGCGGTCGGTGATGCCAGGCAAGACTCCGAAGCTCTTCTTGTCCTTGGAGGTGAACTTCCCAGCAAGTCCCTCTGCCGGCGTGGCGAGGACGCTGTAGTTGTGGTGGAATTTCTCGCAATATTCGTTGGCCTTGTCGCGCATATGGGCGATGATGCTGATGCCGAGCTGCTGCGCCTCCTCGCTCTCGCCATGATGACGCCCCGTGAGCGCCACAAGGCATTCCGCCAGGCCTATGAATCCGATGCCGAGCGTCCCCTGATTGATTACGCTCTCGATGGTGTCGTCGGGCTTGAGGCTCTCGCACCCCGTCCAGAGCGACGACATCAAGAGCGGGAACTGCTTGACGCGCGCCGTCTTCTGGAAGTTGAAGCGGTCTTCGAGCTGCCTGGCCGTGATGTCGAGAATCTCGTCGAGCCTCTTGAAGAAGTGCGCAACCCGCTCCTTTTGGTCGACGAATCCCATGCTCTCTATGGCGATACGCACGATATTGACCGTCGTGAACGACAGATTCCCGCGCCCGACCGACGTCTTGTCCCCAAAACGGTTCTCGAAGACGCGCGTGCGGCATCCCATGGTGGCCACCTCCCACTTATACCTCCCCGGGTCGTCGGCCCTCCACTTCTCGTTTTGGTTGAACGTGGCGTCGAGGTTGAGGAAGTTGGGGAAGAAGCGCCTGGCCGAGACTTTGCAGGCCAACTCGTAGAGGTCGTAGTTGCGGTCGGTGGGCAGATAGCTTACGCCGCGCTTCTTCTTCCATATCTGGATGGGGAATATTGCCGTGGAGCCGTTGCCGACCCCCCTGTATGTCGTCTTGAGAATCTCGCGTATGATGCATCGCCCCTCGGCAGAGGTGTCGGTGCCGTAGTTGATGGAGCTGAAGACCACCTGGTTGCCACCGCGTGAGTGGATGGTGTTCATGTTGTGGATGAACGCCTCCATGGCCTGGTGCACGCGCCCCACGGTGCGGTTGATGGCGTGCTGGCGAATCCGCTCCAACCCCGCAAGGTCCCCCAGTGGCTTCTCCTCGTAGTCTGCAATCTCGACATCGTAGAGGCTCGAATAGTCCTCGCCGCTGACGTCCTCCATCACTTTAACCTCCTCGACATAGCTGCTGCGGACGTAGGGCGCAAGGTAGAAATCGAAAGCCGGGATGGCCTGCCCGCCATGCATCTCGTTCTGCGCCGTCTCCATGGATATGCACCCAAGGATGCTCGCCGTCTCGATTCGCTTTGCGGGCCTGGACTCCCCATGCCCCGCCGAGAAGCCGTCGCGGAGAATCTTGTCGAGCGGGTGCTGAATGCAGGTGAGGCTTTTGGTTGGGTAATAGTCCTTGTCGTGGATGTGTATGTATCCGTGCTCCACCGCCGAGCGCGCCTCCTCGGAGAGTAGGAAGTCGTCGACGAAAGGCTTGGTGCTCTCCGACGCGAACTTCATCATCATTCCCGCCGGGGTGTCGGCGTTCATGTTTGCGTTCTCGCGCGTCACTTCGTTGTTCTTGGCCTCTATGATTTCCAAGAAAATATCCCTCGTCTTAGCCTTGCGCGCCACGTTTCGCTGGTTGCGGTAGGCTATGTAGCGCCTCGCCACCTCCTTGCGCGGGCTCTTCATCAGCTCCAGCTCGACGCAATCTTGGATGGACTCCACCGTCATCTTCTCCTTGCCCGCAATCTCGATCCGGTCCGCAATCTTGCAGACCAGGGCCTCGTCCTCGCCCTTCTCGGTCTGCAGCATGGCTCGCCGGATTGCCGCGCATATCTTCTCCTTGTTGAAGCCGACAACCCGGCCGTCTCTTTTTATGACTGTCTGTATCATTGGTGTTTGTTGTTTTCTGTCAACGAAGGTAGGCAAAAAGCCTAGGGTTGCGAAACCGCCTCCCGCCCGCGCGTTGACAGCTGCGCCGGGGCGCGGCGAAGTGGCTCTGAAACTCTTTCCGTTACCACTTTTCGACAATCGATGAACACGAACTCCCGACTGCCCGTGGGGAACTCGACATCCTGCCTTGTCGAATTTTCCGCCGCCCCCGTCGGAGCCGTCGCGCGGCGGGAAACGCCTCCTAGCTAAAGTGTTCTAGAGTCGGCAGGATGGCGTCGCCGCCGTTGCCAACAATTGGGGTGCGGCCTTGTCAGTTTCCGCTCCAGAAGCCAACATCGTCCGTTGCCGGATCTGTCGATTGCCAACTCTCCACGAGTTTGAAAATGTCGCGCTGGGCCCTGACCTCGGGCTCGCCCTCCTGCCGCACAATGGGGACATTTTGCAGGTTCTCGTCGATTGTCCTCGCCTTGATGTTGTCGCGCTCGACTATGTCCATAATCTGCATCAGCTCCCTCTTCAGAGCCTCGTTCAGAATTGGCGTCGCGACCTCGATTCGGTGGCGTATGTTCCTGTTGAGCCAGTCGGACGACGTTATGAAGACCCCGCGCTCGCCCTCCGGCCCGAACGCCCACACCCTGCCATGCTCCAAAAAGCCGTCGACGAGCCTCGTGAGCCTAATGTTCCGGCTGTAGCTCTGCCCCGGCACAAGGCAGCATATCCCCCGGACCACAATCCTCACCTCGACGCCCTCCGTGCTTGCCTGATAGAGGTCGTTGATTAGCGGTCTGTATTGCAATCCGTTCATTTTCAAAAAAATGCGCGCCCTGCCACCCGCCTTGGCTATGGCTATCTCGCCCGCGATGAGCTCCCTCAGCCTCTCCTCCATATTGAACCGCGAGACGAGCAGCTTTCTGAGCTCCGGCATTACGGCGTCGGGCCCGAGCGCCCTGCCCTGATATGCCTCAAGGAAATCGAAGACCTGCGAGAGGTCGTCGATGATGTCGGCGTCGGCCGTCATGAGCCCGTGGTCGGTGTAGGTCCGCGCCGTCTGCTCGTTGAAGTTGCCCGTGCTGACGTATGCCACCGAGCGCCTCCCCTCCCCCCCGGAGCGGACGATAAGCGCCACCTTGGCATGGACCTTGATTCCCGAGATGCTGTATATGAGGCGGATTCCTGCCGCCTTCATCCTCTCCGCCATCTCCAGGTTGTTCTTCTCGTCGAAACGCGCTTTGAGCTCGACGAAGACCGTCACCCTCTTGTTCGCCCTTGCCGCCGCTATGAGCGAATCGACAACGGCGGAGTTTGTCGCCACCCGATATTGCGTCACCTTAATCTCGCTCACCGTCGGGTCTTGCGCCGCCTCGTTGATGAGGCGTATCACGTAGTTGAACGAGTTGTAGGGGAAGTGGAGCATGACGTCGCCCCGAGCCACCTCGTCGAGCAGCGACGGGCACACCCTCAGCCTTGGCGGGACGACGCTCGCCATGTGCAAGGAGCCGCGCCGACGGCCGATGGGGAGCCGAGCCAGGTCGTGCAGGTTGAGGTATCGCCCACAGGCAACCATCTCACTCTCGGCGAAGCCATAGTTCCTCTTGAGGCACTCCAGGACGTCGCGCGGCATCTCGGCGTCGCGGTAGAAGCCCACGGGCTCGCCCGTCTTCCGCAACGTGAGGTTGTCGCGGATCTCCTCGACGATGTCGCCCATGAAGTTGTCGCGTATCCCCAGGTCGGCATCGCGCGAGATTTTGACACTCCAGGCGCCATCGACGACGTAGCCCGGATATAGAGCATCGAGATTGGAGCGCACGATGTCGTCGAGAAAGACGATGTGGGTCAGCCCGTCGCCGACACCCGGCAAAGTCACAAACCGCGGCAGGGGCGCGAAAGGCAACCTGACGAGCGAGTAGACGGCGCGCGCCCGGCCCCTGCGCGAGCGCGGAAGAAGCCTGACGGCGAAATAGGGCTTGTTGTCGCGCATGAAAGCCAGGGTACCCATCTCGAGCAGTATGGGCTGAATGTTCGGGACCACCTCTCTCTCGAAATATTCCCTCATGGGGACGCGGAGCCCCTCGTCGTCGGGGATGTCGCCAAAGTGGAGCACCAGACCTTGCTCCCTCAGCCTGGCGCAAATGGTCGAGCCGACAATCTCCGCCGCCTCGCGCATCTGGCTCGAGACGATGGCGTTAATCTTGTGGAGCATCACCGCCGGGTTCGACACCTCGTCCATCCTCCTGTCTCCATAGGCGGCCTTACGGTACTCCGCCACTCTGACGCTATAGAACTCGTCGAGGTTCGACGAGTGGAACGAGATGAAACTCAGCGCCTCGCCGATGCTGACGTCTTCCGCCAGAGCCGACTCGAGGACCATGCGGTCGTATGCGAGCCAACTGATGTCTCTGTTGAAGTATTTATAGTAGCCCTTAGCCATTATGAGTGGGAGGAAACGCCGAAGATAGTAATTTTTAGGAAATTGGAGCGTCTATATGCGACAAAAGGTTATCACTACTCAAAAAGTCACTAGAAATCACACAGGGGTATATTTTTCTCGTGGAAAATGTTTTACTTTGCCTTGTCATCATTAATATAGCATAACATACGCACTACGAGATGAAGAATTGTACAATTCAGACAATGAAGGGGATTGTCGATGGTACTTTTTGCGGCGATCGTCTTGCCATCGTTGACAATGTCGCCCCCTTGTCGCCCATAAAGGGCGTCTACCGCATCGGCCTATTCGTCATTTTCCTGGTCAAGTCGGGCAAGGTCGAGCTGACCGTTGACGACAACGACTACGAGCTTGGGCCGAACGACATGTTCGTTTTCAACCCCAACGCCGTGCTCGACCGCTTCAACGTGAGCATGTCGGCCGACATCACCAGCCTATGCGTGTCGCTGGACTACATGACGACCCTCGCGGCCAAATATCCGCAACGCGCCGACGTGATGCTCCTGCTGAGCCGCAAGCCCCACATCAAGGCCTCCGCCACCGCGGTGGACAACATGACGACCTACCTGGAGCTGCTCCGCCGCAAGTTCATGGAGATGAACTCGACGCTCAACGAGCGCATCGTGATGGAGCTTGTCATCACCTCGATGTGCGAGCTTGTCGGCGCCATGGACACCGACCCGGACATCACCGGCGGCTACACGTCGGCGGACAACATCTTCCGCAAGTTCCTGCAACTGCTGGACAGCGAGAAGCCCCGCGGCCGCCGCGTCGACGAGTACGCCCACAAGCTCAACATCACCCCCAAGTACCTCTCGTCGATATGCCGCCGCAAGAGCGGAATGACGGCGATACAGGTCATCAACAAGGCCGTGCTGGGCGACGTCCTCGAGGAGCTTCGCGACGACACGAAGAGCGTGCGCCAAGTGGCCTTGGAGCTAGGATTCCCCAACCAGTCGTTCTTCGGCACGTTCCTTAAGAAGCACACGGGGATGTCTCCCCTCCAATTCCGAAGCCGACGCCTCAAGAAGGCGTGATACGCGGAAAAAGGTGGCGCCAGGACTGACGCCACCTTTTGTTTTCTACTCAAACGTGTCGACCGCCAGGCCCACACTGGAGATGACGAAAGGCTTGACGTCGGGCGACATATCGACAGACGCGGGGTATATCCGCACGAGGAGGGTCTGGTTGGGCAAGAGGGGGATCGACGTGTCGAACGAGTCTGTCCGGTGGTGCGACGCATTGTCCACCTCCGACACCACCCTCTGCCCCATGACGATCTCGCGGTAGAAGTCGCTGCCGAGCGAGCATGCCACGCGGAACGACTGGCTGGGGCTGGAGGAGATGCTGAGATTCCTGATGAGCAGCTGCTTGTCGTTGCTCGTTATCCGCATCTGCACATACTCCGACTTGTCGGGGGCCGACGGCCATGTCCCCCGGAGCGGCAAGACGCCGACGTCGGCGAGCTCCAGCCCCCTGATCGACGAAAGGCTCGCCGATAGGCGGTTGTCGTCGAGGGGCGCGGTGACATCGTCCCACCGGATTGTCGCCGAGGAGCGGCGCACGACGCTCCTGCCCCCCCCCCGCAGGCGCACCTTAGTCTCCCCATCGGGCGTCCGCACCGTGAGGCTCGCCACGGACTGCGCCGTACTCTTGGGGATGTAGGAGACGAAAACGGAGGCGGTGGCGTCGGTCAAGACCGACATGGAGTCTTGCGGCACACCCCCGGCGCGGCTCGCCACCTTGAACCCCGCCGGCGCCGATATTGTCATCCTCTTGTGGTGGGTCAGGACCTTCGGTTGCAAAGTCGTCAGACCGCAGATGTCCACAAAGTCCAGAGCCTGCCATGCCGTGTCTCCGAGAAAGACACGCCCAAAGTCGACTTCGACGGGCGAGCTGACCACCTGCGGCCTCCTGACGCTCCCCCTCCACACGTCCATGGTGTCGAGAGCCTCGGCGACCGCCAAGGCAAACAGGGCGGCCCCCTTAGCGGCCGTATTGGTGTTGTCGGCCTCGACGTAGAGCTGCTCCTTGGAGCCGACGACGCCGTAGGACTCCACGATGCCCTTGCTGATTGCGCAGAGGTCAATGAGGTCTACGTCGCAACTGTCTGCCACACTGCGGATGACCGCGGTGAAATCGAAAGAGACGTCGCCCGGCGTGCGGCTGAAGTCGTGCGCCCCCTTGCGCGTTATGGCGTTGCCGTCGAAGAACCTGCGCACGACCGGCTGGAGCAAGATGGGCTTGGCGCCGGCCTGGCGGGCCTCGTCGACAAAGAGGCACAGCATCCGCCGGAAAGTCTCCCAGGGCGACTCCGCCCCCTTGTGGGCGCCACAGCCCAGGAGTCCCCTCTCGTCGTCGTGGCCGAACTGGATCAGCACGACGTCGCCCGGCTCAATCTGCCTCTGCACTTTCGCCCAACCGCCGTCGTCGTAGAAGACGCTGGAGGCGACCCCCTCTTGCGCATGATTGAACACCTGCACGCCCGCCGGCGCGAACTGCCCCAACATCTGCCCCCACCCGCACTTCTGCGTGACATTAGGGTCGTAGGAGGCCATGGTGGCGTCGCCGACGAGATGAACCCGCGGTTGGTCTGACGCGCAACCGCAAAGTGCAATGACGACGAAGCACATAAATATGCGACAAGTGGTATTCATCTGCTGTGTTCGCAAATATAGCCCCTAAAGGGATACGCTTGGGCAAAAAGAGGTTAATATATGCAAAGAGGGAGCACGGAGGCCGTCATGCCGCCGCGCTCCCCATTGCGTAAAGCCGATGCCGACTTACATATTCATCCCGCCGTCGACCTGAATGACCTGCCCGGAGACGTAGGAGGACATGTCGGATGCGAGGAACAGCGCCACGTCGGCAATGTCCTCCGGCTTGCCGCCCCGGCGCAACGGAATCTTCTCATACCAGCCCTTGCGGACGTCCTCCGGCAGCTGGTCGGTCATGGCCGTCTCGATGAAGCCGGGCGCTATGGCGTTGGCGCGGATGCCGCGCTTGCCCATCTCCTGGGCGATGGACTTTGCCAGGCCAATAAGGCCGGCCTTGGAGGCGGAGTAGTTGCTCTGCCCCGCATTGCCGTGGACGCCGACAACGGAGCTCATGTTGATGATGCTGCCCCTGCGCTGCTTGCTCATGATGGGCACCACGGCATGTATGAAGTTGAACGCCGACTTAAGGTTGACGGTCAGGACGGCATCCCACTGGCTCTCGGTCATCTTGAGCATGAGCCCGTCTTTGGTGATGCCCGCGTTGTTGACAAGGATGTCTATGGAGCCGAAGTCCGCCAGAATCTCGTTCACGACGCTGTGCGTCTGCTCAAAGAGCGCGGCGTTGGAGGCGTATCCCTTGACTTTCACGCCTTTGGCGGCAATCTCCGCCTCTGTCGCCTTGGCGGCGTCGTTGATCTCAAGGTCGGTGAAAGCTATATTGGCGCCCTCCTCGGCGAAACGCAAGGCAAGAGCCTTGCCGATGCCGCGCGCAGCCCCGGTGATGAGAGCCGTTTTCCCTTCTAGAAGTTTCATGGTTCTAACTGTTTATCCTTATGTAGTTTCAAAATGTCATATAGCGACGCCCCTCGCGCGCAAAGCCTCCTCCAGGCGCGTGAACGCCTCGACGGCCCCCAGGGGGATGTGGACGTCGGCGTAGTCCGCGGTCAGCTCCGACGTCACGGGGTTGACCTCGACGACGGCGCCGCCGTTTTGCTTCACTATGGTCGGAATCATCCCCGCGGGCATGACCTTGGCGGACGTTCCGACGACGATGCAGAGCTTCGCCGCCCTGGCGTGGGCCAAACTCTCCGCATAGGCCGCGGGGGGAATCCCCTCGCCAAAGAAGACGAAATCGGGCTTTAGCAGCCCGCCGCACTTGCCGCACCGCGGGACTTGGGCCGAGAGGTCGGCTTCGGTGGCGGCGCAGGAGCTGTGGCAGACGGTGCAGGAGACGGTCCTTGTGGTGCCGTGGAACTCGATGACCGCCCTGGAGCCCGCCGCCTGATGGAGGTTGTCGATGTTCTGCGTCACGACAGCCTTGAGCATCCCCGCGTCTTCCATTGCCGCCAAGACCTGGTGCGCCTTGTTGGGGCGGATGTCGCGGTCCACCATGAAATCGTAGAAACAGGCCTTGATTGTCCTCCACGACTTTTCCGGATTTGCAAGGAAACGCAATATCTCGATGTCCTCGGGGTCGTATCGGCTCCATATGCCATCGTCGCCTCGGAACGTCGGCACGCCGCTCTCTTGCGAAATGCCGGCCCCGGTGAAAGCGATGGTGTAGTCGGACGACAATATCAGCTCCGCCGCCCTCTCAATCTGCCCTTGCGTATCCATAATGCCAAGTGAGGTACTAATTTGGCACAAATTTAAACATATTGCCCAACAAGGCAAAAAAGGCTAAAGGAACGAGGCAAAGACCGATGCCGCCACGACAGTCAGGATTCCGCTCACGACAATGGAGAGGCTGGACATGGCCCCCTCGACGGGCCCAAGCTCCATGGCCTTGGCCGTCCCCATGGCGTGCGCCGCGCAGCCTATGGCTATGCCCTTGGCGACGGGGTCGGTGATCCGCATGAGCCTCAGCGCCTGCTCGGCAAAGATGTTGCCCAAGACCCCCGTGAGCGCAATGACGACGACCGTGACCGAGACGTATCCGCCGAGTTCCTCGGAGACCCCGATGCCGATGGCCGTGGTTATGGACTTGGGCAGGAGAGTGACGTAGACCTCGTGGCTGAAACTGAAGAGCAACGAGAGGACGAGCACGCAAATCATGCTTGAGAGGACTCCCGCCAGGATGCCCGCCACTACGGCCCGCCAATTCCGCTTCAGCATCTCCCACTGCTGGTAGAGCGGCAGGGCGAGGCATATCGTGGCGGGGGTCAGGAGGTAGGAGATGTATTGCGCCCCTTCGGCGTAGCTGTCGTAGTCTATGCCGACAAGCAGCAGGACGACGACGGTGACGACAATGGAGACCAGCAACGGATTGAGAAAGACGCTGTTGAACCGCCTCTTGAGGACGGTGCCCAAGGCATAGGACGCGAACGTGATAAGCACGCCGAAGAAGACCGAGTTCTCTAAAAATTCTTTCATCTCACTGTTTTTTCTCTCCCCTCTTCCGCCGGGCCACGGCCTGCGTGACGGCGCCGGCGGCATACATGACGACAAAGGTGCTGACCACCGTGACAACGACGTAGGCCCCGACATCGCCCCGGACGACATCCCACGACTTGAGCAGCCCGACAGCGGCCGGCACGAACATGATGGGCATAATCTCGATGAGGAAGGCGCACGTCTTGTCGATGTCCGCCACCCGGACCCACTTGCGCTCCAGGGCGACAAAAAGCAGGACAATGCCGTAGATGCTGGCCGGGACCGGCAACGGCAGGAGCCAATGGAGCGCCTCGCCGACAAACGAGAACGCTATGATGATTAGGAATTGCCTCGCTAGTTTCATGCCACAGTCTTTATAGCGCCCCCGCCACGGCCTTGGCGTAGTCCACAATCAGCCCTACGGCACGGTCGAAACCCAACCGGTTGCTGTCGAGGCAGAGGTCGTAGTTGGCGGCATGCCCCCAGGTCTGACCGGTGTAGTAATTGTGGTATGCGCGCCGGCTCTCGTCGTTGCGGTCGACAAAGTCGGCCGCCTCGCCGGGCGACAGCGAATTGTATTCGGCAATGAACTCCACCCTCTTGCGCCTGTCCCCCTTGAGGAAGAGCGAGACGCAGTCGGGCCTGTCTCCAAAGATGAAGTTGCCGCAACGGCCGATGACGACTCCGCCCTTGTCACCGACGAGCGACGCCATGGCGTTTCGCGTATGCTCGGTGACGTGGCCCATGCTGTCGCTCTGCGTTATGGCGAAGAGGAGACTGTCTACGGGGTGCTCGTCGAGGAAGTCCGACAGCCTGTCCGTCAGGTTTCGCCGCCTCGCCATCTCCGTGAGGCTCTGCTTGGTGTAGAGAGGCAACCCGAAGTGCGCGGCCAGGGCCTCGCCAATGACAAGCCCCCCGCTCCCGCACTGACGCGCAATTGTTATAATCATGGTCTCATTTTTCGCCAAAGGTATCGCATCGGCAATTGCGTCCCATGCGAATTAAACAAAAACATCGTTAAAAAGGCAACTCGACCCTAGTTTACTCGCCCGCCGTTAGGTTACTTTGCAACTCAGAAAAGGGGGATGCCCGGCAACATTATTGTCGAGACGCTCGTATTTTTCTAATGTTGCCCCATGTCAGAGGGACTTTGCGACATGGCCGGCAGCCACGCGAGTTTCGCCCCCAAAAGGAACAGGGATTATTTGGGGCATGGGACTTCGGCGGCACACATTTTGATACCTGCCAATAAACCTACATTGATACCTACCTACTAACAACCTCATAAAAAAGCAACGATGAAAAAGATAGCACTCCTATGCATTGCGACCTTGCTCTCCGTGACGATGGGTGCACAAGTGTCGAAGTTCCAGGCCCTCTACCTCCTCCAGTTCGCCAAGAACACCTCGTGGCCACAAGAAGACAACGGCAAGCCTTTCGTCATAACCATCATAGGCGACAACGACCTTGCGACGGCATTGCGCACGGCGGCGGCGAACAAGAAGATTGGCAACCGCCGCATAGACGTTGTCGAGACAGCCACGGCGTCGGGCCTGAACCGTTCGGACATAATCTTCCTCGGCGAGTCCAAACGTTCGCAGATGCACTCGCTGGTGTCGGCGCAGTCGGGCAAGAAAGTCCTCATTGTCGGCAGTTCGCAGGGTCTTTGCGCCAACGGCGCGGGAATCACGTTCGTTCCCGACAACGGCAAGCTGAAGTTTGAGATTCACGAGGGCAACATAGGGAACAACGGGCTTAAGGTGACGCCCAAGCTCGTCCAATTGGGGATGCAGGTGTTCTGAGACACCCACTCATAAATCGCGTTCATAGAAGACATTAGGGCTGTGCCGCACCTGGCGGCACGGCTCTTTTTTTTGCGGTCGGCGAAACAGGGGCGTGATGAAATTTGAGTAATTTTAGGTCGCATATTCAAACATCACACAAATGACAAAAAGCGACGCCCAGCTCCGAGACATCGTGAGCAAATTCCAAACCCTAAGTCCCGTGGAGAGCATAGCCCCGCTCGGCTCGGGCCTTATCAACGACACGTTCCGCGTCCGCACGAGCGACGCCGCGACGCCCGACTACGTCTTGCAGCGCATCAACACCGCCGTGTTTCAAGACGTGGAGACGCTCCAACGCAACATAGAGACGGTCACGAACCACCTCCGCTCAAAAATGGCCCGGCAAGGCGCGACCGACCTCGACCGGCGCGTCCTCCGCCTCCTGCCCTCGCACGACGGCAAGACCTACCACCGCGACGCGGACGGCGAGTGCTGGCGCATGACGGTCTTCATTGCCAACACCCGCACGCTCGACAGCGTGACGCCCGAACTCAGCGAGTGCGCCGGTCTCGCCTTTGGCGAGTTTGAGTCCATGCTGTCCGACCTGCCCGGGACGCTAGGCGAGACAATCCCCAACTTCCACAACATGGAGCTACGGCGCGACCAACTGCGCGAGGCAGTCCGGCAAGACCCCATGGGGCGGGTGGCAGAAGTTGGCGACCTGCTCGACGCCCTGGAGCGCGACATGGAGCCGATGTGCCGGGCCGAACGCCTCCACCGCGAGGGAGGCCTGCCCAAGCGTGCATGCCACTGCGACACGAAGATAAACAACATTCTGTTCGACGAGGCGGGGCGCGTGGCGTGCGTCATAGACCTCGACACCGTCATGCCCAGCTTCGTCTTCTCGGACTACGGCGACTTCTTGCGCACCGCCGCCAACAGCGTAGCCGAAGACTCGGCCGACTTCGGGAACGTCGGTTTCCGCATGGACATATTCGAGGCGTTCACCCGCGGCTACCTGCAATCGACACACGGCTTCCTCACCCCGACGGAGCGCGACATGCTGCCCTACGCCGCCGCCCTGTTCCCATTCATGCAGTGCGCGCGCTTCTTGACCGACTACTTGAGCGGCGACACCTACTACAAGACGGAGTATGCCGGCCACAACCTTGTCCGCACGCGCAACCAACTGATGCTCTACCAGGACGTCCGCCGTCACGACGAGGCGATGCGCCACTTCATCGCCCAACACACCGCGGGGCTATGAGCAACCCCATTGAGGTGCGCTCCCTACCCCTGGGCCCGGCCTCGGCGGCTGAGGTGGGGCAGACGATGGACGCCGGCGGAGTCGGATGGAACTCCATGGGGTGCGCCAACTGGAGCGGCGAATACCCCTACGCGCCACACGCCGAGTTTCGCATTGCGCGCCACTCGACGGACATCTTGCTGGACTACCGCGTCGGCGAGCGCCACGTGCGCGCCATGGCGGAATGCGACGGCGGACGCGTGTGGGAGGACTCCTGCTGCGAGTTCTTCTGCTCGCCAACGGACGACGGGGCGTACTACAACATCGAGTGCAACTGCGCCGGCGTACTTCTCGTTGGCGTCGGGCACGACCGCCACCTCCGCGAGGCAGCCCCCGCGGAGGTGCTCGGTGGAATCTTGCGCTGGTCCTCGCTCGGCATGGGGCCGTTCGGCACGCGCGAGGCCCCCTCGTCATGGCGGCTCTCGCTCGTCATCCCCCTCGGCACGTTCTTCCGCCACGACATCCGCCAACTATCGGGACGCGACCTCCGCGCTAACTTCTACAAGTGTGGAGACAGCCTCCCGGAGCCGCACTTCATGTCGTGGCGCCCTGTCGATTCTCCACGGCCCGACTTCCACCGACCAAAGTCTTTCGGGACACTGCACTTTGCGCAGTGACGGCCATCGGTGCGATATTTTTTTCGCAAAAGGCTCGCCTCCGCGGCGGGCTTTTCTCTTTTACTCCAATATTGACCGACATTAGGAGACAACTCGACAAGTGGCACGACGTATAGATGGGCGTTGATTTAAGCAATCAGCAAGGGCGCACGACGTGAACCTTAATCTCAAGATCCAAACACATCGAAACAACCAACACTAGTCGGGGCGGACAAAACTGTCCGCCCCTCGGACGCATCGAAACCACTAACAAGCACATGGTAAAAAAGATTCTTATTCCCAGCCTGTGCGCCTTTCTATTTGGCGCACACACCGCCCTGGGCCAGGAACGCCTGACGAGGGAGCAAATCATGAACATGACGACCGAGGAGCTTTCGGAGCTACCGCTAGAGGACTTGATGGCCGCCGTCGAGACCCTTGGCGTATCGTCGGTCGACGAGCTCTTCGCCCTGATAATGAACAAGAGCGTCTCCTCGGCCTCGAAGCACGAGGAGAGCACATTCGCCTCGCCTCTGTCCACCACCGTGATTACCCGCGAGGAGATTCTGAACTACGGGTGCACGACGATTGAGGAGGCGTTCCGCCTGATTCCGGGCATGATTGTGACGCAGAAGACCAACGGCGTCTACGACGTCCAACTGCGCGGCCTCAACAACATCCCGGACAACAACCTGCTTCTCTACACCGAGGACAACAACACCCTGCTGATGGTCGACGGCCGCATTGTCCACAACTACACCATCGGCACCATGAACGCCGAGAACCTGCCCATCGGCATTGCCGACGTTGAGCGCATCGAGGTTGTCCGCGGCGCCGCCTCGGCCCTCTACGGCGTCAACGCCGTCAACGGCGTGATAAACATCATCACCCAGAAGCCCTCGGCGGACTCGCCCGTCGTCACCGGCTCCTACCAAATGGGCAACATGGGGACCGTCGTGGCCGACGGCGCCATACGCAAGGCTTTCGGGCAGAAAGTGGCCGTCGGGGTGTCGTTCAACGTCCAACACCGCGAACGGCCCACCGACGGGCTGTGGACATTCTTTGCCGACGACGACGAGGTGTATCTCGACCCGGGCAACTACCTCGTGACTGGCGAGAGCTACGCCATAGGCCGCCAAGACCTCGACGAACTCGTGGCCGACGGCTACCTGACGCGCGTCAGGGCCAACGAGCTGCGGCCGGTGAGCGACTTCCTGCACATGAAGCTCATGAGCCCGTCGTCGCTGTCGCTCGTGGGCGGCACGCAGGGCGGCGAGCAGGAGCTTGTGGCCTACGGCATGATTCCACCGGCCTACTCCGATCTCACCAAGATGTTCAGCAATCCGGGCATAGCGCGCAGAAACATCGGCATCAACGGCTACGTGAGCCTCACGCCCAAGCCGCAGACGCGCGTCGACATCTCGGGCGGCTACTCGCAGAGCCTGGTGATGAACACCAACCTCCTGCTGGAGCCTGTGTCGTTCTACTTGCGCGAGCAGAAGAAGGGCTACGTCAACGTCAACGCCGACATACGCGACCTCCACCTGACGGCCAGCTACTCCGCCGGGCCGGAGGACTACGCCAAGGGGCGCCCCAGCTTCCAGGTCAAGACGCAGCAGGTCTTCGCCACGGCCGGCTACGAGTTCCACGTTGGCGACGCCGACCGGTGGGGCGCCCTGACCATCCGCCCCGGCGTGGGCTACCAGTATGTCTACGCCTACGACGACGAGAGCCAATTCTACACGCCACTGGGCAGCACCGTGCCCCAACAGCTGTCGGACTTCTTCGACGGCCACGCCGAGCTGTGGGCCGTGGCCCCAAGCCTGCGGCTCGACTACCTCAAGGGGGGATTCCGCGCCGTGGCGGCCCTCAGGTCGGACAAGACCAAGACGCCCGACAGATGGAACACCTCCGCCCAGGCCTCACTTAGCTACAACTTCCACGACAAGCGGAGCCTGCGCGTCACCTACGGCCGCGGCTTCCGCTCGGCGAACCTGCTCAATGCCAATGCCAACTTCCGATGGGACCGGTCGGGGATGCAGATGCCTACGGAGATGCTATTCTCTGGCAACAAGGAGGCCGCAATCATGCACATCGACAACTTCGAGATTGGCTACCGGACGCGCCCCGTCCCCCAACTGCTCATCGACGGCGAGGTCTACTACTCGATAAGCAAAGACTTCGGGGCCATGATGTCTCCCCGCTCGGAGGTGGCCGTGCCCCTTGGCTCGCTCTCGAACTTCGACCTCTCGAGCCTCGACTTGGACTTGGAGGACCCCAGCGTCTTGAACTACGTCAACAGCCAATTCCTGGAGGCCTATGGCAACGGCACGTTCATCACCCGCAACTACGTCCAATATGCCAACCTGCCCTACACGGTCTACCAACTCGGCGCAGGCGTCAATGTCGACTGGATAATCTCCCCAAAGGTGCTTATGAAGTTCAACGTGAACCTCCAACGCACGTGGATAGACAACTACTACGAGTACCGCCAGCTCGAAAACATAGCCCAACAGCTGAGCCGCGGCGTGGCCGGCTCGGCAAGCGTCCTGCTCAACGTCCTTGGCAACTCGCTCGGCTACGACTTCGACCCCGCCACGCGGAGCTACACGCGGAACCCGAATTCGACGATAACCGCCGAGTGGTTCTTCGAGCAGGCGACGGAGCAAATCCGCAACCTGGAGGCAATCCAAAGCCAGTACGCCCAAATGTCGGCGGCGGAGCGCCAGAGCTTCGCCTCGACCCTGCGCGACGCATGGCTCACCGGGCAGGTGGCGGCGACGTATGGCGGCACTACCTACGAACACCCCATGGCCCTCTACCACAGCCTGGTGTACGGGATGCGCAACAACGGCAGGGAAATAACGCTCGGCAACACGTATAGCGAGCTGAACAACCAGCGCAACGGGCACGAGCACCGTGCCACACCCCGGCTCTATGGCATGATTGGCGTGGTCGTGAAGCCCACCACGCGGTGGAACATTTCGGCCTACGCCAACTACGTCGGCAAGCGCGAATATGGCACCGCCTACACCCTGACCCGCTTCGCACCCAGGGTGACGGTGAACGCCAAAGTCGGGTGGAAGCCTTTCGACGCGTGCGAATTCTTCGTCAACGCCAACAACCTGCTCAACGACGAGAGCCGCGAGTTCGTCTACTCGGACAAGATTGGGGGGACGTATACGGTGGGACTGAACATAACGATGTAATCAATTGACAATTCACAATTGACAATTGACAATTTCCGGATGCTGGCCGTTGTTACCGGTGCGTGTGTGTACGTATGGACACGCGTGACTCGTGCGTCATCCTTGCGCCGCCACCCGACACCGATATAATCGTTGACATTCCGAACGATGTCCGACCTATGGTCGGGGCAAAATGACTGTCGCACATCGTTCGCACGTCAAAAAAAACATTTACATTTGCAAGCAAAGGTTGCGCGCCGCGCCGATGGCGCACTGCGCCCGACCTGAGGTCTACATACAACTAACTTAAGCAACATAGTTCTTCAACATGAGCGGCAACAAAACATTCTCGATGATTAAGCCTGGCGCTGTGCGCAACAAGCACATCGGCCACATCCTCTCAAAAATCGAAGAGGCGGGCTACACCATAGCGGCCATCAAGACAACCCGCCTGACCCTCGACCAGGCCGCGGAGTTCTACGCCGTCCACAAGGAGCGCCCGTTCTTCCAGGAGCTTATAGAGTTCATGTCGTCGGGGCCAATCGTCGCCATGGTGCTCCTCAAAGACAACGCCGTCGACGACTTCCGCCGCCTCATTGGCGCCACGGACCCCGCCGAGGCCGCCGAGGGCACCATCCGCCGCCTCTTCGCCACGAGCAAGACGCGCAACGCCATCCACGGCTCGGACAGCGACGAGAACGCCGACCGCGAGTGCTCGTTCTTCTTCAGCCGCCAGGAGTATCTGCGCAAAGACATTGTCGGCACGGAGTATTAGGCTCCGACACGCATCTTCCACAGTAATCGACAAGCGGGGCGCGCCACAGAGGGGGTCTTTCCCCTGTGGCGCGTCTCTTTTTTTCATTAACTTCGCAACCATGCAATCCGAGATTCAGCACACAGCATATTCTGACGAGATGGCCCGCCCTTTCGCCGAGATTGTCGGGCGAAGCCAAAAGATTGTACTGACGTGCCACGTCAACGCCGACGGCGACGCCCTGGGCTCGACCCTGGGCTTCCGCAAGACGCTGATGAACATGGGCAAGGAGGCCACCGTCGTGACCCCCGACCTGGCCCCGACGTCGTATGCGTGGATGAAAGGCTACAAGACGCTCGTCTGCTACGAGCGCCAACAGGAAGAGGCCGACGCCTTGATAGACTCCGCCGACCTCGTCGTGATGATGGACTACAACGACCTGGGGCGCGTCCGTAAGCTCGGCGAGAAGCTGAAGACGCTCGACGGCAAGCCTACGTTGCTCATCGACCACCACCTGGACCCCGCAGTCCGCGCCGACGTCATGATCTCGCGCCCCGCGGCGTCGGCCACATGCCAGATATTGTTCAAGCTGCTCGTGGCGGCCGGCCTGTCGGAGCATATCGACACGGAGGCGGCCACGAACATGTATACCGGCGTCGTGACCGACACCGGCGGGCTGAGCTACAACTCCGACGACCCCGAGCTTTACGAGCTCGTCGCCGCCATGCTCCGCATGGGCGTGGACAAGACGCACGTCCACGAGAAGATTTTCAACAACAAGTCCGTCAAGCAGCTCAAGCTCCAAGGCTTCGCCCTCAACCGCCGTTTCCACCGGGTGGAGAGGTTGCCCATTGCCGTCATGTCGCTCTCGGCTGGCGAGCTGGAGCAGTATAACTACACCACGGGCGACACCGAGGGGCTCGTCAACATCCCCTTGCAGGTGCGCGACATGTCGGTCTCGTGCCTCATCATGGAGCGTCCCGACGGGATAAAAATCTCCCTGCGCTCCAAAGGCGACTTCCCCGTCAACGAATATGCCGCCCAATATTTTGGCGGCGGCGGCCACCTCAACGCCGCCGGGGGCTCATTCGAGGGCAGCATTGAGGCCGCCGTCGAGACATACCGCCGCACCATTGCGGACTTCTACACACGTTGGAAATGCGCAAACCTCCCTGCCTGATGGCCATTTGCGCCATGGTCGCCGCCCTCGCCGCCGGTTGCTCCCGATGCACCGGGGATGAGGACGTTGCGCCGCGCCGCGCCACAAGGGAGCAATTCATCCGATACAACCGCTACCTGGTCAGGAGCGACTCGGTTTGCATTGCCCAATATTCCGACACGATGGGCCTCAACACCCGCCCGACGGACACAAACCTTTGGCTCACCGTCCGCGACAACGGGGAGGGCAAGCCGATTGTGAATGGCGACAAGGTGTCTTTCGCCTACACGGTCACGACGCTTCTGGGCGATACGCTCTACGCGTCGGCACGAGACGGCATAGCCACCGTCACCGTCGGGCAGGGCGAGGTGAACATGGGCGTCGACGAAGTACTCACGTCCCTGCGCCTTGGCGGCGAGGCTACCGCCATCCTTATCCCCGAAAAGGCGTTCGGGGTGCGCGGCGACGGCGACGCCGTCCGCGGGCGCATGATTCTGCGCTACGACATAAAAGTCCTCACGCCATGAGACGCCTCGCCACGCCGTTGTTCCTAGCCGCAGCATGTTTTGCGGGCGGATGCAACGAGAGCCAATCTGCCTATGGCGCGAGCGGCATAGGGTCGGTCGAGCTCAGCGACACGGCGTTCGCCATCCACTACTACTCCGCGACCCTCAGCCTCGGCGACGCCACAAGGCGAGAGGGGCTTGCCGACGGCTGCCGCGTCTACTTTGTCGGCTCGGGGTGGCTGACCAGCGAGAGCGCCGACGGCACCCAGACCTACGACTTTGAGCCGCAGACGCTGTCGGGCGACATTACAAGCCCCGCCCTGCTCCTCGACAGTGCCGGCATGGCCTCCGACTCCCTGATGCAAATTGCCCGAAGCTCAGAGGGCTTCTACGGGCAGAACATCCACATCACCCGCGACTGGCGGCGCAACGACTTTCTCAACGCCACGGCCATATACGCCGGAACGGGCGACGGGTCGGCGGACTTCCTGGGCATTGTCGGCGACACGATGATGGCAGAGGCCGACACCCTCCACTTGTGGCTCCGCCTCCGCCGGGCGCGGCGCGACACGACCCAAATGATTACAAAACACGTCAGCGTGCCTTTCAACTGCATGCGCGACAGCAGCAAGGAGCGTCTGATGGTACGCCTCAGCCGCATCGACGCCGCAGGCGACACTGTGGTTACCGACATGGTGTATAGCTACGTCAACTTCACGGACCGAACGAATCAAGACAACAGACAACAATGAACATAAGCAAGAACGCATTTGTCACACTGACATACGAGCTCCACACCGACAGCCACGACGGACCCATGGTCGAGGCATGCGACACCACTCGCCCCCTGGGCTTCGTCTTCGGCACGGGGCGCATGCTCCCCGCCTTTGAGGCAGCCATCGACGGCATGAGCGCCGGCGACACTTTCGCTTTTGCCATAGCCCCCGACGACGCATATGGCGAGACGCGCCCCGACGCTCTTGTTGACGTCCCGAAGAACATCTTCATTGGCGCCGACGGACGGCTGCGCGAGGAGTTTCTGCAACTTGGCGCCCGCGTCCCGATGATTAACGACGAGGGGCAAAGGATTATCGGCACAGTCCTCGCGGTGAGCGACAACTCCGTCAAGCTGGACTTCAACCACCCCCTGGCCGGCGAGACTCTGTTTTTCCGCGGCAGCGTCGTGAGCGTCCGCGAGGCTACCGTGGAGGAGCTTCTAGACCAACCACATTCGGGCTGCGGCGGCGGATGTGGCGGCAGTTGCGGCGGCGGATGTGGCGGCGGATGCCACGACGACGGAGAGGGATGCGGACACTGCGGCGGCGGATGTCACTGAACAATTGACAATTATCAATTGACAATTGACAATTCCTCCGTGTCCCTGGCACTCGCAGCCCCAAAGGGGCGACATATGACAGCCTAGGGCGTGAGCCCTAGGACGAAACGAGGGAACGACGGGAAACAATTGACAATTAACAATTGACAATTTCCCGGAACCCACTGGCACTCGTAGCCCCAAAGGGGCGACATACGATAGCCTAGGGCGCGAGTCCTAGGAGGGAACGACGGGGCGAGAGACGAGGGAGCAAAAAAGCGATTGACAATTGCAATAGCAAGGACCGTACGGTCGGCTACCGCCAATTGCTAATTATTTATTCATAATCATAGATTGCCATGAATTGTTTTGGGACTTTGTTCCGTCTGACGACGTTTGGGGAGTCGCACGGCGCCGCGGTCGGCGGCGTGGTTGACGGGATGCCGCCAGGCGTCGCCGTCGACGAGGCCTACATACAGTCGGAACTGAACCGTCGGCGCCCCGGGCAATCGGCAGTCACAACCCCCCGCGACGAGAAAGACCGGGTGAGAATCTTGAGCGGGGTCTTCAACGGCCTCTCGACGGGGGCACCGATAGGCTTCGTGGTGGAGAACACCAACCAGCACTCGCAGGACTACGAGAACATAGCCAAGGTGTTCCGCCCCTCGCACGCCGACTATACGTACCACTCGAAATATGGCATCCGCGACTACCGCGGCGGCGGCCGCTCCTCGGCACGCGAGACGATTTCGCGCGTCGTGGGTGGCGCACTGGCCAAATTGGCCCTGAGGCGGCACGGCATCAGCATCGACGCCTATACCTCGCAGATTGGCGACATATGCCTAGACCGGCCTTATGAAACGTTGGACTTGTCGACGACGGAAGACAGCATCGTGCGTTGTCCCGACGCAGAGACCTCGCGACGCATGATTGAGCTGATAGAGAATGTCCGCTCAGCGCGCGACTCCATCGGCGGCGTCGTCTCGTGCGTGGCGCATGGCGTCCCGGTAGGCCTCGGCGAGCCCTGCTTCGACAAACTGCAGGCACTGCTGGCTCACGCCATGTTCTCCATCGGGGCCGTGAAAGGGTTTGAATATGGGTCGGGCTTCTCCGCCGCCAAGATGCGCGGGTCGGAACACAACGACACGTTCTACATGGACGGGGAGCGCGTGCGGACGCGCACGAACAACAGCGGCGGAATCCAAGGGGGGATCTCCAACGGCGAGGACATCTATTTCCGCGTGGCGTTCAAGCCCACGGCTACGATACTCGTGGAGCAGCCCACCGTAGACACCGACCACAACGAGGTTACAACCACGGTGCGCGGGCGGCACGACCCGTGCGTCGTCCCCCGCGCCGTTCCCATTGTCGAGGCCATGGCGGCCCTAGTGTTGGTCGATGCCATGCTATTGGAAAAAACATTGTCAATTGACAATTGACAATTGTCAATTGACAATTAATAATCCCCTCTTCGGCGACACGCCGAAGACCTCCCTAGGACGAAACGAGACGGCAAAAAAGCGATTGGCAATTCGGGGCGTCCGCACCGACAGACTTTTAGACCAGAAGCTAGTATGGGCAAAAGAGGCAAACGACTGAGCAGAAGCCGGATATACAAGCCGGCATACCGCATTGTGGCGTTCGCCGTGACAACGGTGCTGATGGTCATATGCTTCCCCGGCACGAACCGCTTCAGCTACGAGTATGAACTCAAACGCCCATGGCGTTATGAGGACGTAATAGCCCCATTCGACTTCCCCATCTTGAAACCCGAAGCCGAGGTGGCCGCCGAGCGCGACAGCCTGCTCCGCGACGTTGTCCCCTACTTCGTCATCGACACCGTGCAGGAGATGGCTTTGCGGCTCGACATCCACTCCATGGTCCACGCCCTGGGGGGCCGCATAGCCCAATATACCCCGCCGAGCGTAAACGCCGACACCCTGATGGCCGTCTTGGAAAGCGCATTGGCTTCCAACGTCTTCAGCGTGTGCCGCGACGGCATAATAGACGTCGGGGCGAAAGACGGAGGTTCTGGGACCACCGGCGAGCTGATGCTGATCAAGGCCAACGTGGCCACGCCGTTCCGCCTCGACGACCTCACGACACCCCGACAGGCGTATAACGAGGTTGTCCGCCGTACGTCGGAAGACCTGCGGGCCCACTATGGCATCGAGACGTGGCGTTTCCGCCAGATTGTCTCAATCTTGCCGGTGAGCGAATTGCTGGAGCCCAACGTCCACTTTGACGAGGGCAAGACCCAGACAGCAGTCAAGGAGAAAGTGGAGAACATCGTCCACTACTCGGGCCGCGTCATGTCGGGACAACTGATTGTGCGCACGGGCGACATCGTAACGCCCCGCACGGCCCAACTGCTGGCGTCGCTCAAAGCCGCGACCGACGGCGGGTTCAAGACCAACGAGCACGAGCTGCCCATCTTGATAGGGCAACTCATGATTGTCGGCGGGCTGATGCTGTCGCTCTACCTCTTCCTGCGGTACTTCCGCAGAGACTATTTCAACCAGATACACTTCATCAACTTCATCCTCGTCCTGATGACGTTCACCGTGTGCGCCGCCGGTCTATTGGCGGGCCACGGCGTGAACATCAGCTTCTCGGTGCCCTATGTCGTCCTGCCCGTCATGCTTCGGATATTCACCGACGCCCGGCTGGGTATGTACGTCCACATCGTCACGGTCATCATCGTGTCGTTCTTCGCCTTCAACAGCCAACTGTTCATCTTCACACACGTCCCCGCGGGCCTCATTGCGTGCATAGCCCTCTACCAACTGAACAAGCGGATCCAGATATTCCGCACCGCCGTGTACCTGTTCGTCTTCTACAGCGTCATGTATTCCGGATACCTCTTCTGGCAAAGAGCCGAGATTGCGCTGGAGCCGGCGCCATTCGTCCAACTGTGCATCAGCACCGTGCTCTTCCTGCTGACCTACCCTCTGATATACCTCGTAGAGAAGATTTTCGGCTTCGTCTCCGACGTGTCCCTCATGGAGATGACCGACGGCAACAACCTCCTGCTCCGCCAACTGTCGGAGAAAGCCCCGGGGACCTTCCAACACTCCATGCAGGTGGCCAACCTGGGGCAGGAGGTCGCATACCGCATAGGCGGCAACGCCCTGCTGGTCCGCGCCGGGGCCCTGTACCACGACATCGGCAAGGTCCTGAACCCACTCCTCTTCACCGAGAACCAGGCCAAGGGCATGGACCCTCACAAGGAGATGACCTACGAGCAGAGCGCCTCGCTGATTAAGGCGCACGTGACGAACGGCATAGCCATGGCCAAAAAGCACAACCTGCCCAACATGATCCGCGACATCATAGCGACCCACCACGGGACGACCATGACCCGCTACTTCTACCTCCGCTGGTGCTCGGAGCACCCGGAGGAGACCCCCGACATCGCGGCATTCACCTACCCCGGACCCCGCCCCCGGACCAAGGAGCAGGCCATAATAATGATGGCCGACGCCGTCGAGGCGGCCTCGAAGAGCATGAGCCGCCGCGACGACAACGACATCTCGACCCTGGTGGACAAGATTGTCGACGGGCAGATGGCGGGCGGCCAATTCCAAAAGGCGCCCATAACATTCGCCGAGATAGACGAGGCGAAAGAGGTTCTCAAAGAGAAACTGAAAAACATATATCACGTCCGCATCCAATATCCCGACAACACTAAAGACTGACGATTATGAAAGCACAGAAACTGATCCCCACAGTAGGCTTCGGCCAAGTCCGCTTCGGCATGACAATCGACGAGGTTGAGCAGCTGCTCGGCAAGCCCGACGAGAAGTTCGACGAGATGCTTGGCGACGCCCCCGACGACCTCTCGACGCAACTCCTCTACGAGGAGCTCGGCCTCTCGCTCTCGTTCGACAAGGCCGTGAACTTCCGCCTGGTGGACATCATGACCGAAGACGACAGCCCCATGACGCTAGGCGACGACATCCGCCTGGGCGACACATATGACAAAGTGCTGGCCGCCACCCAAAAGGCGGACTGGGGCCCAATGGAGGAACACGACGTGGAGGACGACCTGGACGACGACGGGCTGGACGACGACGAGAAAGAGGAGGCCCGCGGCCTGACGGAATATGAACTGCCGGAGGTCAGCGTCGTCCTGTGGTTCAAGGGCGGACGGCTGGACACCATCCAGATTGGCCCCGAATATGACGACGACGACAACATCGTGTGGCCCAAACGATAGAAAATCACTCATATATTCACCAACAACAGACCCATCATGAAACTATCATTGAGAAGCGCCATCGTAGCGATGGCGGTCGTCTTGCCGTCGGCACTGGCCGGGCAAGTCAAGGCCTCGATAGGCGACGTGGACTTCAAGTTCAAGTTCGGCGGACGCACGAACCTCGACCTCGGCACCTACATGGGCGCCGACGACGGCAAGGCCAACCGCAACGGCGTGAGCGTCAACGACACCCGCCTGAGCCTCATTGCGGACATCGACACCGTGTGGCAGGTCAAGATTGAGATGAGCTTCAGCAACCGCGCCGCCTCGTTTCGCGACGTCTTCATCAAGAGGACGTTCAAGACGACGAGCAGCGAAGTCCAGATTGGCAACATCCTGCTGCCTTTCGGGTTGCTCCGCCAGGGCGTCAACTACAAGCTCATCGAACTGGCCCCCGCGGACAACGCCTACACGCCCGGGCGCAAGCTCGGCGCGGCCTACACCCAATATCTTCCCCACTTCAATTGGAGTGTCGGCCTCTACTCCGACGGCGCCATAGACCAGGGGGGGCAGACCAACAAGGGCTACTCATTCATGGCCCACGGGTTGGTGCGCCCGATTGACAACGGCGGCACGATATTCCACATCGGCGCCACGGGGCTGTTCACGCACCCCTCGTCGACCGTGACGTTCAACGCCACAGCGCCCCACACGTTCAGCACCGGCCCATCCAAGACCCTCTTCTCGACCCCCGCCATGGAGGTATATAACTACGGGCGGCTCAACGTCAACGCCTTGACCATCGTGCGCCGCTTCTATGCCGAGGCCCACTTCATGAAGGCGTGGGTGAACCGCCCCAACGAGACAAGCGTGACAACGGGCGGCGAGACGCAGACTGTGGCACAGAGCAACTACAACGACTCGTATGGCGTCTACGTCCAGGCGGCGTGGCGCTTCTTCGGCCCGAACCACAGCTACAACCGCAAGACGGGCCTGACGGGCAACGCCACCAGCCGCGCCCTGGAGGTCTTGGCGCGCTTCTCGCAGCTCGACCTCGACACGTATGGCGCGGTCAACGACGTCACCTTAGGGATGAACTACTTCATCAACCGCTACCTGCGCCTCAAGGTGAACTACGTCCACTCGCACATTCGCGGCGGCGCCGACCTCGACCTTATTCAAGGGCGGTTCCAATTTTCATTCTGATTTTGCGTAGCGACTTCAGAAAAAAGGCGTAAGTTTGTGGGGGACTGTCGGGGCCGGTGGCGATGTCGCCGGCCCCGACACCTACGAAACAAAACCACAAGCCATGAAACTAAGAAGTTTGAAAAAGGACGTGCAGTTCCTTGCGTATGACCTGAGCAGCATCATCTCGGTGCGCGTATACATCGAAGGTGTCGAGGTGGAGAATGTCAAAGCCTCCGCCGTGAAGGTCTCGGAGTTCCGGAACGCCTACCTGGCCAAGATAGTCAACCCGTCCCTGGAGGCCTCCAAGCCCTTGAAGAGCCAATTGGCCAAAGCCCGCCGCGAGAGCAGCGAGGAGCGCAGGGCTGAAGCCATCAAGAACTACTTGGCAGCCAAGAGGGCGTATGGCAAGGGGGTGAAAAAGGCCTACAAGCAGATAAGCAACTCCATGCTGAGCGAGTACGCAGACCTGGCAGAAGAAATCTCGAAAGTATAGGACGCGCCTCCGGAGGGCATAGCCCGAAGAGAGAAAAGCCCGCAAGCCCTTGCCGAGTCGACGAGCCAACGTCTGCGACCTGGCGGGGGCTTGCTTCCGTCTGAACGGCGCCCAGCCCGCGGAGGGCGAAAACAAGAAAGATGCCCCGAAACATGAAACGCAAAACGTCGCTTCTCCTCCTGATTGCCATAGCGGCAGTCGTCGTGGTCCTTGTCGAAGAGGAGCATGCGCCGCGGCACGCCCGCGACATGGTGGTGCAAGAGACGTCGCTGGAGAAGATGACGCCCGCCTCGGCATCGGACAGCGCCACGGAGGCCATCATCGCCACCTACCGCGACAGCATCGACGGCATCATGCGCGAACCTCTGTGCATCTCGGACTTCTCGTTGCGCGCCTCTCGGCCGGAGAGTCCCATGACGCGGCTCTTGGCGGACATCCTGCTCGACGCCAACCGCGAATATGCCCAAGAGCGACATCTCCCCCTGCCCGACATGGCACTAACGAACATAGGCGGCATCCGCGACGAGCTGCCCAAGGGGACCGTGACGGTGGGTGACGCATTCCGCATAGCGCCGTTTGAGAACTCGACGGTCGTGGTGAAACTGGACTCCGCCGGCGTCATGGACATGCTCCACCACGTGGCGCAAAGGGGCGGCGAGGCGTTGGCCGGCGCAGTCATGACAATGGCCGACGGCCGGGCAACAGACGTCAGAGTTGGCGGCACGACGCTCCGCGGAGGGCGAGACTACCGCGTCGCGACGCTAGACTACTTGGCGACGGGCGGCGACGGCTTCGCCCCCCTGGTGGGGCATGAGGAGTGGCGCATGGGAGTGAAATTCCGCGACATCATCATCGACCACCTCAAAAAGCTGGGCCGCGACGGGCAGCACGTCGAGCCCGCCACGGACGTCCGCATACACACGCAAGCATCTGAGCAGAAATGAACGATGGAGAGAAGATTTCGCGCCGCGGATTCATCAGACGCCTAGGCGGCATGGCGTTGGCGGCGTCGCCGGTGGCGAGCCTACTGGCCTCGCCGGCACCGGCGCACACCGTGGGCGGCGAGCGGGCGTCCAGGATCACCATCTTGCACACGAACGACGTCCACAGCCACATCGACCCATTCCCGGACTCCGACTCCAAATATGCCGGGCTTGGCGGCTACGCACGGCGGCAAGCGTACATAGACAGCGTCATAGCCACAGAGGGGGCCGACAACGTGCTGGTCTTTGAGTGCGGCGACATGTTTCAAGGGACCCCCTACTACAACTTCTTCAAGGGCCAGCTGGAGATGCAGCTGATGAACCGGATGCACGTCGACGCGGTGACGATTGGCAACCACGAGTTCGACAACGGCGTTGAGGGGCTGTGCGACTGCATGGAGACGGCCAACTTCCCGTTCATAAGCTCAAACTACAAATTCACCGACCGCCGCGGCTCGCGCCTTGTCAAGCCCTACAGCGTCTTCCGCCGCGGCGGCGTGCGCGTGGGCGTCTTCGGCCTCGGATGCCGCCTGGCGGGGCTTGTGGCGGCGTCGAGTTGCGCCGGCGTGGAGTTTGCCGACCTGGTGCCGACGGCGCAAGCCATGGTCGACCTGCTTCGCAAACGCGAAGAGTGCCAACTCGTCATCGCCCTCACCCACATAGGCTACGACAATGCCATAGGCGAGGAGTGCGACACGTGGTTGGCCAAAAGGACATCGGGCATCGACATGATTTTGGGCGGCCATTCGCACACATTCCTCCCCCACCCCACAATCGAGACCAACGCCGAGGGCGGCACGGTGCTGATAAACCAAGTCGGCTTTGGCGGCATCAACGTCGGTCGCATTGTCGTCGGTGAGACTCCTTCGGGCTCGCTGTCGTGGTTGAAATCGGACAACGCCACCATGGCTTAAGACGAAAAAAAGAGCAACAGAACCTCATGCGACCACTCCTGCTTTCTCTCGCCCTCCTGCTTGCGCCGGTGGCCACCTCGTTGCCTCAGGCGACGGCCGGAGCGAGCGCGGACCGAAGCGAAATAGATTCCATCAGCGCGCTTGTGGACAACACCGCCGGCACGACGGAGGGTCTGCGCTACGCCGAGCAACTGATGAGCCTGTCGCGGCAGAAAGGTGACGACCTAGGCTACGAATATGGACTGCAGCAGAAGCTCAACATGCTGTGCACCCTGGGCCTATATGACGAGAGCATCGCCTTTGCCGACTCCATCGTGGCCCACTCCGACACGTCCGTCCACGCCAACCGGATATATTTCGCGATGTTCATAAAGGCCATATCGCTCATCGAGCAGAGCAAATTCCGCTCGGCGATACAGTTGGCCCAGAAGCAGTATGACGACAGCAAGCGGCCCATATTCGACAACCTCGGCCACGACATCAGCATCCGCGTGCGTTGCAACGCCCTCATGTGCATAGGCCTGGCCAACAACGAGATGAGCCAGGAGAACGAGGCCATAGCCCACTACACCGAGGCCATCAACCTCATCCCCGACGACGACACGAGCAACCTCACCTTGCGCCTAGACTTGCAGACCTACAAGATGCAGTCCGCACAGCACATATCCGACCGCGCCAAAGCCCTTGAATATATCCGCGGCTACGACCGCGACATCAGCAAGTTTCGCGAGCTGACGGAGAGCAACGACATATTCGCCGACCTTTTCATCGACGACTACGCCCTCCTGATGCAGGTGGCCTACATCGATGTCTACGTCGACCTTGGGCGGCCGGCAGAGGCCTCCCGCCACGTGGCCCTCGCCGACTCGCTGATGGCGGAATATCCCGACCTGGTGAACCACTACGCGGCGGAACTCAACTCGGTGAAATCAAAATATTACGAGTCGATAGGCCGCTACGGACGGTCCATAGCCTACGCGGACTCTGCATTGGCGTATTACAAAGAGTACAATCGGCACAACAACGAGATCGGGATATTGAAAATCAAACTGCGCGCCACCCACAAGATGGGGCAGTTCGGCTCGGAATATCCGATTGCGGAGCGCATAATGTCCCTCTCTGACAGCATGAACTACCAACGCTACACGAGCCAGGTGCAGGACATGCAGACCATCATGGACGTGGACAAGCTCCAGAGCGAGAAGCTCCTCTTCGAGCAACAGAACGAGACGCTCAGCGCCCAACGTCAGCTGTGGATCTTCATTTCCGTATCCGTCCTTCTCGCCGCCGCCACTGTGTTCTCCATCTTCAAGCGCCGCCGCGACAAGGAGAAGCAGATTATACTCAACAACCAGAAAGTAATCTTGGAGGAGGAGGTGGCTCGCCAGACCCACCAGTTGCGGTGCCAGAACGAGACGATACGCCACAACAACGAGGTTTTGGCAGAGAACAACGCCAAGATAGAGAAGCAGAACGCCGAGATTACCGACAGCATAAACTACGCGTTCCGCATCCAGCAGTCAATACTCCCCAAGCTCGACTTCTTCCACGGGCTGGGCCACGGCGGCTGCTTCGCCTTTTTCATGCCGTGCCACATTGTCAGCGGCGACTTCTACTGGGCCCGCACCAACGGCGCCATCGACGCCATTGTCTGCGCCGACTGCACGGGTCACGGCGTGCCCGGGGCTTTCATGACCATGATCGGCACCACAATCTTGAACGACCTGTTCGACCACGCCACGAGCCCCACGCCCGCCGACATGCTCGAAGACCTGCACGAGAACCTCATAAGCATCCTCCAGCAGAGCGGCGACGAGAACTCGAAAGACGGCATGGACCTGACCATCGTCATCTTCGACCACAAGCTGGGCAAGGCCTCCGTGGCCTCCGCCAAGCGCCCCGTCTACCTGTACCGCGACGGCGAGCGCACTGAGATTGCCGACGCCATGGTCAAGCGCAGCATAGGCGAGCGGACGTACAACCGCGAGAACATGCCGTTCCGCACCGTGGAGCTAGACGTGGCCGAGGGCGACACGCTCTACATGAGCTCCGACGGCCTGGCCGACCTCTTTGGCGGCCCGCAACGCAAACGATTCATGAAAAAGCGCATGCTGAGCCTCATGGACGCCATTGTGGGCCTCCCCATTGAGGAACAGCACAAAGCTGTGGAGAAGACGTTCTACGACTGGCTGACGGACTGCGGCAACATCCCGGAGGAGGAGCAGGAGCAACTAGACGACGTGTCGTTCATGGGGGTGAGGTTCTGAATGTCAATCCGCAATGCACCCGCCGTTTCGCCACGTGGCACGCGGGGTCGGCACGGCCACCCGTCGCATCGTCCCCGACGCGCGTAGGCTTCTCAGCCTCCTAATATTTTTCGCCGCGGCACTTTCGGCCTGCCAGCCGCCGCCCAGTGGCGCGCCCGGGACGGATTGGGAGACAGTCTCGCTCCCCCGCGACACGGTGCGCCTCCGCAAGATGCTCGACAGCCTAAGACTCCGCGACGACAAACGTGGCATCGCAGCCGTGGCCAACAGGCTAGGCAGGAGCTACCGCAACGAGAGCCTTTTTGCGAGAGCCATAGTGGCGCACAGCGAGGCACTCGCGGCGGCGGAGGCCGTCGGCGACTACCTGCAAATTGTCCACACACTGAACAACCTCGGTACAGTCTACCGTCGGCTTGGCCTGTTCGCCGTGGCTGCCGACTACCACTACAGGTCGTTGGACGCCGCACAGAAGCTCCCACAAGACCAGCCGACTTCGATCAAAGCCAAAGTGGTGTCGCTCAATGGACTAGGCAACATCTACATAACCTTGGGGAACCACTCCCTGGCCGAGCAGGCACTGCGACAGGCACTGGACGGCGAACGCCAACTAGGCTCGGCACTGGGCATGGCAATCAACTACGCCAACATCGGAAGCATCTTCGAGAGCCGCGGCATGATAGACTCAGCCGCGGCATACTATGACATCTCAATGCGCCTGAACAGAGAGGCGGGGTCGGACTTGGGCATCGCTCTGTGCCACACCTACATCGGCTCAGTTCACGAAAAACGCGGCGACAAAACGCTGGCCACCAAAGAGTATGAGACGGCCTACACCATGATGCGCAACAACAACGACGAGTGGCACACCCTGCAACCGTGCCTGGCGTTGGCACGCATCAGCATGGCGGCAAACGAGAAAGCAAAAGCCCTGCAATATCTGGACAAAGCCCGGGAGACCGCCCTGCGCATCAACTCCGCCGAGCACCTTGTAGACACGTATAAACTCTACTACGCCCTGTACAACAGCGAGGGCGACCCTCGCAACGCACTACGCGCCTACATGCGCGCAGACGCCCTGACCGACAGCATCATGAGCGTCAAGACGATAAACGAGGTGCAAAACGTCAGGATGGAGATGGAGCGCACGCGGCACAAGCGCCAAGTGGCGCAAGCCGAGCTTGAGGCCACGAGACAACGGGAACAGAAGCTGACGAGCTTCGCACTGCTGACCGCGACCGTCATCGCCTTGGCTCTCATCGTCTACGTCTTGCGGAACACCAAGCGGGTGAACAGGCTAATGGCAGAAAACAATGCCAAGATAGAGAAGCAGAACACCGAGATTACAGCCAGCATCAACTACGCCCAGCGCATCCAACAGTCGATACTCCCAAAGCTGAACTTTTTCCGCGGCTATGGGCAGGGCGGCTGCTTCGCTTTCTTCGCACCGTGCCACATTGTCAGCGGCGACTTCTACTGGGCCCGAACCAATGACGACATCGACGCCATCGTCTGCGCCGACTGCACGGGACACGGCGTGCCAGGGGCTTTCATGACCATGATTGGCACCACGATTTTGAACGACCTGTTCGCCCACTCCCCCGCCCCGTCTCCCGCCGCCATGCTCGAAGACCTGCACGAGAGCCTCATAGGCATCCTCCAACAGAGCGGCGACGAGAATTCTAGAGACGGCATGGACATGACAATAGTCATCTTCGACCGCAAGCGCGGCAAGGCCTCCGTGGCCTCCGCCAAGCGCCCCGTCTACCTGTACCGCGGCGGCAAGCGCACGGAGATTGCCGACGCCATGGTCAAGCGCAGCATAGGCGAGCGGGCGTACAACCGCGAGAACAAGCCGTTCCGCTCCGTGGAGCTTGACATTGCGGCCGGCGACACACTCTACATGGCCACCGACGGCTTGTCCGACCTCTTCGGAGGCCCCGGGCGGCACCGCCTCACGAAAAGGAGGGTGATTAGGATGATGGACACCATTGTGAACCTACCCATTGAGAAACAGCGGGAGGCCGTGGAGAAGACCTACCGCGAGTGGCTGACGGACTGCGGCAACATACCGGAAGATGAGCGCGAGCAACCGGACGACGTGCTGTTCATGGGGGTGAGGTTCTGATTTGCTTGTTTGTGGCAAGGACAAAAGGAGAGCGGTCATCCCTCGGACGGGGATGACCGCTCTCTTTTCTAGGCCGCTGCTCTAGTCGAGCTGAGCCAGCTTGTTGTCAGAGCCGAGGACGTCCGTAATCTTCTCACGGTACATCTCCTCCATGAGGTCGCGAGCCGGACCGCAGAACTTGCGGGGATCGAACTCTGCGGGCTTGTCGACGAAGACATTGCGGACAGCCGCCGTGAAGGCGAGACGCGAGTCGGAGTCGATGTTAATCTTGCAGACGGCGCTCTTGGAAGCCTTGCGGAGCTGCTCCTCGGGGATGCCGACAGCGTCGGGGAGCTTGCCACCGTACTGGTTGATCATGTCGACATACTTCTGCGGGACGGAAGAAGAGCCGTGGAGCACGATGGGGAAGCCCGGGAGCTTGACCATGATGGCGTCGAGGACGTCGAATGCCAAGGGGGGCGGCACGAGGCGGCCAGTCTTGGGGTCGCGGGTGCACTGCTCGGGCTTGAACTTGTAGGCGCCGTGGCTGGTGCCGATGGAGATGGCGAGCGAGTCGCAACCCGTCTTGGTGGTGAAGTCGATGACCTCCTCGGGCTTCGTGTAGTGGCTCACCTCGGACTGAACCTCGTCCTCAACGCCGGCAAGCACACCGAGCTCGCCCTCGACGGTGACGTCGTACTTGTGGGCATACTCCACAACCTTGCGCGTCAGCGCGACATTCTCGTCGTAGGGGAGCGACGAGCCGTCAATCATGACGGACGAGAAGCCCATGTCGACGCAATCCTTGCAGAGCTCGAAGCTGTCTCCATGGTCGAGGTGGAGGACAATCTCGGGGTGATTGCACCCCAACTCCTTGGCATACTCCACAGCGCCCTGCGCCATGTAGCGGAGGAGCGTCGAGTTGGCGTAGTTGCGCGCACCCTTGCTGACTTGCAGGATGACCGGCGACTTGAGCTGCGAGGAGGCCTTGATGATGGCCTGCAACTGCTCCAGGTTGTTGAAGTTGAATGCCGGGACGGCCCAACCTCCGTTGATGGCCCTCTTGAACATCTCGCGGGTGTTCACGAGACCGAGATCCTTGTAATTGACAGACATTTTATTTGCTTTATATGGTTTACGTCTCAATGGTAGGCAGTCGCGACCAGTCGTCACAACCGCAAACGCAACGCTCCAAAATTACAGACAAATATCGTAATAGCATTGTCCGCGGCGGATTTTTTGGGCTACGACGGAAGACGCGCCGGTGCGGCGGGAAATTCTTGCAAAAGAAAAACGCAGACTCCCCTTGCACATTGGAGAAAATAGCCTACCTTTGCATCGCTTTCGGGAAGCAACCACGCAACGTGGCAATTTCCGGGGAGCAATTCGGTCGGTACCGTAGCACAATTGGATAATGCCTCTGGTTACGGCCCAGAAGATTGGGGGTTCGAATCCCTCCGGTATCACTTTTGCGAAGAAGCCTAGGGTTGCGGAAGACCTTAGGCTTCTTTCTTTCACCCCGCGCAAAGCCACACAGTCCCCCCCCCACCCACACACACACACATTCCGCCCCGGCACATAATCATTGCGCAAAAAAAAGCATCGGCACTCTTGCCCATGTCAAATCGTATGGCTAACTTTGCACTGTCTTAAGAAGACGACGGACGGGTGTAGTTCAGTTGGTAGAGCATCGGTCTCCAAAACCGAGTGTCGGGCGTTCGAGTCGCTCCACCCGTGCCAACGAAGAGAGGCGGTTGACTTGTCAGAGTCAACCGCCTCTCTCATATTCTGTCGCCCTGCCACTAATCGCCCTCTAGACTTTTGGGCAGGAAAGAGAGCGGCAACAGACGCTCGACACTAGGGACAGTGTAGAGTTCCGCCGCCCCGGCCAACGAAACGGAGATTGGCGAACCTTGGGCGCTCTCTTTCTCCAACAAGACCTGCCGGCAGGCCCCGCAAGGGGCTATAGGCGTCAAGACGGGTCCTTTGTCGGTCTCGGCATAGATCAGCAGCCTCAGAATCTTGGCATCGGGGAATCGGGAGTTGGCGTAGAACACGGCGACCCTCTCGGCGCAAAGCCCCGACGGATAGGCCGCGTTCTCCTGATTGCTCCCCAAGACCACCTCCCCATTGTCGAGCAGAGCCGCCGCCCCTACTCGAAATCTCGAGTAGGGGGCGTAGGCTTTGCGCGCGGCGCCGCGGGCGGCATCCAGGAGCGTCAGCGTCTCGTGGGCGACGTCGGCAGACTCGCCCACACTAGTGACAACATCGACAAACCTCTCTTTCATAATTCCTGCGCTTACATGGTGTTTGAATATCTGCTAACGTCTAAGAACGTCCCGAAGCGTCGACACAGGCGGCCACCTTATGACCCAGGTGCGCATATTTGGAGGTGAGGTCGTCCACGCAGAACGGCACCCTGTAGCACCACCTATGGTCGGCATTGCTCGGCACGTTGATGCGCTCCTCGAACGGCAGGAGGTGCGGCACGTCGTCGAGCATCCCGGCGTAGTCCTGTATGGGGTTGATGCAGAGCATGGATGGCGAATTGAGGTGCTGGCACACGATGTCCGTCACGATGTCCCCCCCGGCCACCTGCGGCACGGCGTCGGACCGGCGCATTATGTTGCGATAGAACCACTCAACGCCCTTGCGGTCTTCCTCCCACCAGCCGCGAATGGGCGAAATGTCGTGGCTCGACGTGGCGCATACCGACAGGTACGGATAGTAGGCCGGCGAGCCGAAACGCTGCCAGCTCTCTTTGGGCATCCGCTGAAGCTCCAGGGAGAGGATCTGCATCCGCTGCATGACAATGGGCACTGAGCCGGGAATCATGCCCAGGTCCTCGCCGCACACCAACATGCCGCACTTGCCCAACAGGGCGGCAAGGTGCTCTTCGGCGCACTGCTTCCAGAAGTCGTCGTGACGATGGAAGAAGAAGTCGTTGTAGACATCCCGCAGGGCGTTTTGCTCACTTTCGGGCAAACGACGGAAGCGGTCGGTCTCCTCAAGCATTATGCGCGGCTGCCACTCCCCCTCCTTGACCGAGACGAGCAGGACCTCGTGGAGGACGTTCGCCACGGCGTTGCGCATGCGCTCCCTGGAGTTGGGGTTCACGACCTTGTCTATCCACTCGTCGAACTTCGACGGGTCGAAGAACCCCTCCTTGAGCCGATACTCGCCCCCGACGAAATCGAAGAAGCGCTTCGCCTCGCAGGCATATTCGGAAAACTGGCCGCACAGGAACTCCTCCGACACCGCCGGCCAAGCCAACTCTGCCGGCGGCGTATGCACACCCCTGTCGCGCAGCTCCTGCCCGCTCAACGGCAACGAGGGCGAGAAGACCCCCATGAGCCCACTTCGGAACGGATGGGGAATGGACCATATGCGGAAGAAACCGAGTATGTGGTCGATGCGGAACGCGTCGAAGAACATCTGCATGCGCTTCATGCGCCGCTCCCACCAGCTGTATCCGTCCCGCTTCATCACGTCCCAATTGTAGATTGGGAACCCCCAGTTCTGGCCGTCGCGCGAGAAGAAGTCGGGCGGCGCGCCGGCCTGCAGCCCAAAGTCGTAGAGCTCGGGCTCCGTCCACGCCTCGACGGAGTGCGGGTTTATGCCGATTGGCAAGTCGCCCTTGATGGCGATCCCCTTGGAGTGCACATAGTCTATGGCGTCGCGCAGCTGCCTCTCCAGATGGAACTGCAAGAACACGCGGTACATCACCTCGGCATATTCGGGCGCCGCGGGGTCGAACATCCGCCTCACCGCCACCTGGTCATACTTGGCGTACTCGCCCCACTTGCTGAAATCGGGCGTCCCATACCTCTTGCGCAACATGGCGAACGCCGCATAGTCGTATATCCACGACGCGTTGGCCTCGATGTATTCGCGCGTCTCCGCGGCGGCGGCGAAATCGCCGATGACGCCGTTGAAGAGCGCCCGCATGACCCCGTCCTTCCACTCGCGGGTGCGGTTGTAGTCCAGCGTCACCATGTCGTTGAGGAACAGGCCCGTCTCGCGCTCCATGGCGCTCATCCGCTTGCCATAGAACGAATACACCTCGTCGACGGCTATGTAGCTAGGGTGGAGCGCCATGACCGATATGGCATTGTAGGGATAGGAGTCGCGCCACTGCAGCTGTGCCGTGGTGTCGTTGATGGGCAACAACTGTATGACTCGCAGATGCGCCTGTTCGCACCAGTCCGCCAACGGCTTGAGGTCGGGGAACTCGCCACAACCGCGCCCGGCGTGCGACCTCAACGAGAAGACGGGCACGGCGACTCCCGCGGCGCGCCACTCGGTGCCAAAGTTGAACCCGTTGCAGGTGTGGACCTCAGTCCGCCCGGGGGTGACATGGATATAGCGGTTGAGCCCCTCCTCATAACGCTTGAAGCAGTCGTTCTCAGTGTCCCAAATGCAGAACTTGAACTCAAGCTCCTTCAACAGTGGCGAAACACCCAAATCGAGAACCCACGTGAAATCGCGGCAGCGCACCATCTTCATTGCCCGGTTGACGTCCCAGTCTATGAACTGTTTAGCCACCATGCGCACCTCCTCGTTCCTCGCCACCCTGGGCTCGGTCAAGACCACCACAAGCGCGCCCGCCTGCGGCTCGGATGGCGACACGCCGGCCGCCTCCGGGGTGAATATGGCCCCGCAGAACTCGGGCGCGCACAGCGCGTCCACGCCACTTTGCGGACTGCGCCACTCGTCATATATGTCGGCATCGCCAGAGAAAGCGGGCGAGAAGCGCCAATGACGCTCCGCAATCCGGCCATTGCGCAGCCCCACGACATACCTGTATTGGAAAGAACCGGCCTCCGCGCAGAGAAACGCCCTGTCGCCACCGCCTTCGTCGCTCATCTCGAAAGACGTCGCCGGTGAATCGGCGTCCTTGCGCATCTCGAACAAGACGGCATCGCCGCCGTCCGTCTTGTAATTGACATGAAAAGTCTTCAAAATCAATGGTATATGTTACGTTATATTGAGGGCTGGACACAAAGCAGGGGCAAAACTCCTCCCCTAAGTTAAATCTTTTATGCCAAAAGGTATATTATAATGCTTAAATTTGGGCTGGACAAAAGCCAACAAAGGAACAAGCATGATACAGAGAATACAGAGCATCTTCATCTTGGCGGCGGCATTGCTGCTGGGCTGCCTAATCGTTTGGCCCATAGACTCGTTTGGCGGGGCGCAGGGACTCATCGAGCTCCGCTGGAACGGCGTGTGGGACGTCACGCCGGGAGCGCATACGCCTCTCGTCCGCCCCCTCCACTCTCTCGCGGTCGTCATTGTCGTGGCGGTGATACTCCACGTCGTGTCGCTGTTCTCGTTCACCCACCGGCAGTTGCAAATGCGCCTTGTCGGCATCTCGGCCGGCGTCTCCCTGTGCCTGACGGCTCTGCTTTGCTACCTCGGCTTCCAGATTTCGGGCGGCCTAGGCATGGACATGCACATAAATTTCCATTGGGCGCTACCCATCGTCGCCGCCATACTGGACATCCTGGCATATCGGCGCATCTCGGACGACGACGCGATCGTGAAAAGCCTCGACAGGCTCAGATAGCCCAGACACTCAACGGACGGTGGCGCAACCTCATGGGATTGCGCCACCGTCCGATTTATTTCTAGGGTGCGGGACGCCTCTAAATGTTGTTGAAATGGTAGAGGAACACGATGTCTCCCGTATAGGCGGGCTTCCGCTGTCCCTCGATTTCGAGCTTGACGCTCATGGTGGCCTTGGTCGTCCCGCGCAGGTTGAGCACTTCGCGCACCACCACGTGCAGACGCACCCTGCTGTCCACCACTACCGGCTGCTGGTAGCGGAAGTTCTCGATCCCGTAGTTTATCTGGTCCTTGATGTTGCGCACCTCGACAATCTGGTCCCAAAGATGCGGCAAAATCGAGAGCGTCAGGTATCCGTGCGCAATGGTATTGCCAAAAGCGGACTCCCGCTTCGCCCGCTCGACATCGACGTGGATCCACTGGTGGTCCAGCGTGGCGTCTGCGAACGTGTTGATTTGCTCTTGGGTAAACTGGTGCCAATCGGACACCCCCAGCTCTTTTCCCACCAGAGCCTCCAGCTCCGCATGGCTGTTGATTACGATGGAACTCATCTGTTTTAAGTGTTTTAAAAGCGCGAATATAGGTGAAAACGACCACCCAACGAAAATGCGAAAGCCGAAATAAGTCGTGACAAAAGACTAACTTTGCCATATGCGGAAGATATACGTCGCATTGGCCGTCATGGCAGTAGCGCTTCTGACCACATTCGCCCCAATCCTGCGAGGCAAGGATTTAGGCATGATGGGCACGTATCGCACCTATGCGCACGAGACGTACGACGAGGACGCCGTGCGGTGCGACGTGGGCATACGCTCGACGGAGACGTTCGGCCCTTTCGGCGTCAGAGCCGCCATGGACGTCGAGATGACGTTCCGCTTTGACGGCGCCGTGGAGTTCAACGACCTCACCCTCCGCTACAACGCCGGGTTGAGCGGCGACTGGCACATCTGTGGCGACCGCCTGACCCTGTCCTCCGACACTTCTTCATTTTCATACACTTTTGCCGGGTCATCGGCAAGCAGCAACGTCGAGGAAGCCATGGTCCGTCAGCTGCGCAAGTTCGTCGATGTATCCCTCGTGCCCAAGATCCGTCGCAAGGCGATCAAGACGAACAGCCGCACCTTGACCGTCGTGCGTCGCACGGCGGAGCGCATCGAGGCGAACGCCGACGGCGAGGACATGGTCCTGGAGCGGCAAGAGTGAACAAGGAACAACACTAGCACCAGATGGCAACACAGAGCCCAGACACAATCAGACACTACAGCATTGGCATCGACGCCGGGTCTACGACGATTAAATTCGTGGTGATAGACCAGGCGACCAACGAAGTGGCGTTCAGCTCCTACAGGCGCCACTTTGCCGACATCCGCACCTGCCTGGAGAACCAGCTAGCGGAGATGGAGCAGGCCATGGGCCGCACGGCCCTCTACAGCGTATGCGTCACCGGCTCGGCCGGCATAGGCCTGTCGGAGCGCTCCGGCCTCCCCTTTGTCCAGGAGGTGCTGGCGGCCAGCGCGGCCATGCGCGAGACGGGACGCACGGACTTCACCCTCATAGACCTTGGCGGCGAGGACGCGAAAATGGTCTTCTTCCGCAAAGACAAGAGCCCCGACATACGCATGAACGGGTCGTGCGCCGGCGGCACAGGCGCCTTCATCGACCAGATGGCGACCCTCATGGACATCGACCCCAAGGCCATGAGCGACGCCGCCTCGTCGTTCACGCGGATATACCCCATAGCGTCGCGGTGCGGCGTCTTCGCCAAGACCGACGTACAGAACCTTGTCAGCCGGCGTCTGCCGACCTCCGACATCGCCGCCTCGATATTCAACGCCGTGGCCATGCAGACCATGACCACCCTGGCGCACGGTGCCGACATCGTGACCCCGATATTGTGCACCGGCGGCCCCCTGACGTTCCTGCCCTCGCTCCGCCAGGCCTTCGTCCGCGTGATGAAGCTCCGCCCCGAAGACCTCATCCTCCTGCCCGGGGCCGAGACGACCACGGCCCGCGGCGCCGCCCTCTCGGCCGGCAAAGACATGGCCATAGGCCTAAACGAGATCCGCGAGCGGCTGAAGCGCGAGACGGCGAAAGGCGACGAGCAGTTCCTCTCGCCCCTGTTTACGGACGAGGCGGAGTATGAAGACTGGAATGCCAACTTGAAAATCAAGCCGTTGCAATATGCCGAGATTTCGCCGGGCTCGACGTGCGACGTCTTCCTAGGCATAGACTCCGGCTCCACGACTACTAAATTCGTCGTCGTGGACGACTGCGGCCGCATAGTCTTCAAGAGCTACTCCAACAACGACGGCAACCCGCTGAAAAAGGTGGAGGAGGCCTTGCGGGCGTTCATGAACATGGCGGAAGAGCGCGGCGCGACGGTCTGCTTCCGCGGGTCGGCCGTCACGGGCTATGGCGAAGACCTGGTCAAGGCGGCCCTCAACCTGGACTACGGCATCGTCGAGACCATGGCCCACTTCAAAGCGGCGCACTACGTCAACCCCAACGTCTCCTTCATCCTCGACATTGGCGGGCAGGACATCAAGTCCATCTTCATACGCAACGGCGCCGTTGCCAACATCGAGCTCAACGAGAGCTGCTCTTCGGGTTGCGGCTCCTTCCTGCAAGGTTTCGCGGGCATGATGAACATCAAGCTCCCCGACTTTGCGGAGATGGCCTGCAAGGCGCGTCGCCCGTGCGACCTCGGCACCCGCTGCACGGTCTTCATGAACTCGAAAGTGAAAGAGGCTCTGCGCCAAAACACAGACCCCGGCGACATTGCCGCCGGGCTGGCGATATCGGTCGTGAAGAACTGCCTCTTCAAAGTGCTGAAGATGCAGAACTTGAACCGTCTTGGCGACACCATAGTGGCGCAGGGCGGCACGTTCAAGAACAAGGCCGTGCTTCGCTCGCTCGAAGTCTTGTCGGGCAAAGAGGTATGGACAACCGACGCCCCGGAGCTGATGGGCGCCTACGGCTCGGCACTCTACGCCATCGCGCAGAAAAAGATTGACTCCGCGCCGTCGGCGTTCGACCCGCGCCGCACACTAGAGACGCTAGCCGACATCAAGACGGGCACCGTCATCTGCTCTGGGTGCACGAACAACTGCCAGGTCGTCAAGTTCAAGTTCCCCAACGGCAACATCAGCTTCGCCGGCAACAAGTGCGAGCGGATCTTCCACTCCCAGAGCAAGAGCCACCAGCCCGGACTTAACCAGGTCGACGCCAAATACCACTACATATTCGACACCGGCGACGCCGGGCAAGTGTCGGCCGACGACCCTGCGGCCATAGGCATCCCGCGTGTGCTGAACATGTATGAGAACTACCCGTTCTGGCACACCCTCTTCACCGAGAGCGGCTTCAAGCCCATATTGTCGGACGAGAGCACGATGAAGCTCTACCGCGGCGGCATCTTCTCCGTCATGAGCGACAACATATGCTTCCCGGCCAAGCTGACCAACGGGCACATAATGAACCTCATAGACAAAGGTGTACGCCGCATCTTCTACCCCCTGGTCATCAAGGAGAGCCGCGACCACTCGCACGACGCCAACTGCTTCAACTGCCCCGTGGTGAGCGGCTACCCCGACGTCATCCGTTCGGCCGTGGACCCTGAGCGCCGCTACGGCGTGCGCTTCGACACTCCCGTCGTCTCGTTCTCCGACGAGCGCGCCCTGACCGAGAGCTGCCGCAACATCTTGCAGAGCCTGGGAGTGAGAAAGAAAGCCACCATCAAGAGCGCCATACGCAAAGCCCTGGCTCGGAAGATGGAGGTGAAAGAACATCTGATGACCACCGAGAGGGAGATTTTGGAGCGCGACGTGGCGGAGGGCCGCATGGTCTTCGTCATGACGGGACGCCCCTACCACGTAGACCCCCTCATCAACCAGCGCGTGGCCCAAATTGTCACCGACCTGGGCGTAGACATCGTCTCGGACGACGTGTTCCGCGAAGACCCCAAGGCCACGCAGGAGATGAACTACATCTCGCAGTGGACATACCCCAACCGTGTGATTCACGCCGCGCACGGCGTGGCGGCACTGCCCGACAACGTACAGCTCATCCAGGTCAACTCGTTCGGCTGCGGCCCGGACTCGTTCCTCATGGACGAATGCGGCAACATCTTGAACGCCGCGGGGAAGAACCACACCGTGATACGCGTCGACGAGATAAGCAGCCCCGGGTCTGTCCGTCTGCGCCTGCGCTCGCTCATAGAGAGCCTGAAACAGAGTGGCGCGCTTGGCGAAAAGGCGAAAAAACAGAAGTATCGAGCCATCCACAACGCATTCACGGAGAAGGAGAAGAACGAGAGGACAATCGTCGTCCCCTGGTTCTCGGACTCCATCTCGCCCCTGTTCCCCACGGTCTTCAAGCGCATCGGCTTCAACCTCATGAACCTGCCCAAGCCCGACGAGGAGTCGATAAGCGTGGGCCTGCAATACGGCCACAACGAGGTGTGCTACCCAGCCACTCTCGTCGTCGGGGACATCGTGAAGTTCATGATGAAGCACCGCGACGACCGCGACAAATATGTCGTGGGCATAACGCAGACCGGCGGCCAGTGCCGCGCCACGAACTACCTGGCCTTGATCAAGAACGCCCTCACCACGGCGGGCCTTGCCGACGTCCCGTTGCTCTCGTTCAACACCGACAAGGCATACGGCAACGAGCAGCCGGCCTTTAAGGCGGACGCCCGACTGGCCATATCGCTAGGTCTGAAAGTCATCCAGTTCAGCGAGGCCATAGCCGCCATGACCCGCACCATGTCCGTACGCGAGAAGACGAAGGGGACGGCCAAGGCCTTGCAAGAGAAGTATCTCTCCCTGGCCGACGAGCTGATTGCCGCGAAACGCGAAAAGATGCTCTTCAAACTGCTGGACCAGGCTGTGGACGAGTTCAACGCCATAGAGACCACCGGGATAACCCCGCGCGTCATCGGCCTTATCGGCGAGATATACATCAAGTATAACAGCTTCGGGCAACTGCACATTGGCGAATGGCTGCAGGAGCACGGCATAGAGGTTGTGGTGCCGTCGCTTATGAGCTTCATGCTCCAGTCGTTTGTCAACAACAAGGTGAACGACGAGCACAACATAGCGAAGAGCACGTGGCAATCTAAATTCGTCACCAACTTCCTCCGCGACTACGTAGCCAGCCGCGACCGTAAGTGGGACAAGATAAAGCGCCGATTCAAATATTACCGTCCGGAGGGGAGCATCTTCGACATGGCCCGCGACGCGTCGTCGGTCCTCAACCTCGTCAACCAATTCGGCGAGGGATGGCTCATTGCCGGCGAAGTCATGGAGCTGAGCCGCTCGGGCATAGACAAGGTGGTCTGCCTCCAGCCATTCGGCTGCATAGCCAACCACATCGTGGCGCGCGGGATAGAGAACCGTCTGCGCAAGGTTTGCCCCAAGACGGGCCTCCTGTTCCTGGACATCGACTCGTCGGTGGCGCGGGTCAACCTGGAGAACCGACTGCACTTCCTCATAGACCAAATGGAGCAAGAAGGCAAGGCAGTGTAGCACTGCGGACGGAAAATGATTACGGTAAAGCAGTTCACTTTCAACCCCATCGGCGAGCACACCTACGTGCTCGGCGCTCCCTGCGGCGCATGCGTGGTCGTGGACCCCGGATGCCTGGGCCGCGAGGAGCAAGAGCAACTGTATGCCTACATTGACGGGAGTGGACTTCGCCCCCAGGCCATTTGGCTCACCCACCTGCACTTCGACCACGTCTGGGGCGCGGCGGCGGCGAAACGGCGATATGGAGTCGACATCTACGCGTCGGGCGCCGACACCCCGTGGATTGCGGAAAACTCCAAGGTTTGCGCGCGATGGGGCCTTCCTGCCCCGGAGGAGTTCGCCATCGACCACGAAATCGATGGCGGGGCGTCGCTGACCATCGGCGAGGCAACCGCCGACGTGATAGGCACCCCGGGACACAGCCCTGGCGGCGTGTCGTTCCACATGGCTCAGGACGGCATCTGCCTCACCGGCGACACCCTGTTTCTCGAGAGCGTGGGGCGCACAGACCTGATGGGTGGCGACAGCTCCCAGCTCCGCCTCTCCGTCCGCCATGGGCTCCTGCCGTTGCCCGCAGAGACCCGCGTCTTGCCTGGCCATGGGCCCGCCACGACCATCGGCCACGAGCGGCTCTTCAACCCCTACATGGGCGAGTAGCCGCAGTGTTGCGAAACGTCAACAGTGCTGAAATAAAACGGAGAAATATTTCTGCATATCGCCCATCGTTGCTATTTTTGCGTAAAACATAAAAACGAATATAATGTCCAAAGTAACAGTTGTCGGCGCCGGAAATGTCGGCGCCACCGTTGCAGATGTCATTGCCTACCGCGAAGTGGCAAACGAGGTTGTCCTCATAGACATCAAAGAGGGCGTTGCCGAGGGCAAGGCTCTCGACATCTACGAGAAGGCCCCCATAACGCTCTATGACACGAAGACCGTCGGCTCGACCAACGACTACTCCAAGACCGCCAACTCGGACGTTGTCGTCATCACGTCGGGCCTGCCCCGCAAGCCCGGCATGACGCGCGACGACCTCATCGGCATCAATTCGGGCATCGTCAAGTCGGTGACCGAGCAGGTCGTCGCCGCCAGCCCCAACGCCATCATCATCATCGTCTCGAACCCCCTCGACGTGATGACCTACCAGGCCCACCTCACCTCGAAGTTCCCCCGCAACCGCGTCATCGGCATGGCCGGCGTCTTGGACTGCGCCCGCTACAAGGCGTTCATCGCCGAGCACCTTGGCGTATCTGTCAAGGACGTCCAGGGTCTTCTCCTGGGTGGCCATGGCGACACGATGGTCCCCCTGCCACGCTTCACGACCGTCTCCGGCATCCCCGTCACCGACCTCATCGACAAGGATACCCTCGACGCCATCGTCAAGCGCACCCAGAACGGCGGCGGCGAGCTCGTCAAGCTCATGGGCACCTCGGCATGGTACGCCCCCGGCGCCTCTGCCGCTCAGATGGTCGAGGCCATCGTCAAGGACCAGAAGCGCGTGTTCCCCGTCTGCTGCAAGCTTGAGGGCGAGTATGGCATCGACGACTGCTACCTCGGCGTCCCGGTCGTCTTGGGCAAGAACGGCGTCGAAAAAGTCATCGAGCTCAAGCTCAACGACGAGGAGAAAGCCCTCCTGGAGACGAGCCGCCAGCACGTGCTGGAGGTCATGGGCGCGCTCGACAAGATCAACGCCGCCAAATAGGCGCTCCCCAAACAAGCCAACAGAGCCAGCCGCCGATGCGCAGAGCATTCGGCGGCTCTCTTTTTGTGAGATTTTGGCTAAATTAGCCCAACAATATGGCACTCGCCAAACTCAACATAGTCAACTACCGCAACATCGGCGCAGTGGACCTGGAGCCCTCGCGGGGCATAAACTGCTTCGTCGGCCCCAACGGCGCAGGCAAGACAAACCTGCTCGACTGCGTGTACTACCTGTCGTTCTGCAAAAGCTACTTCGGCCTGTCCGACTCGCTCAACATCCGCCACGGCGAGCCGTTCTTCGTCATCCAAGGCAAGTTCGACGACGGCGAAGCCACCACCGACATATATTGCGGCGTGAAACGCGGCGCAAAGAAGCAGTTCAAGCGCGACAAGAAAGAGTATCAACGCCTGTCGGACCACATCGGGCTGTTGCCGCTGGTCATAATCTCGCCGTCGGACGAAGACCTAATCGCCGACGGCGCGGAGAGCCGCCGCAAGTATGCCGACAGCGTAATCTCGCAGTGCGACAAGGGCTACATGGAGAACCTCATGGCCTACAACCGCCAATTGGCCCAGCGCAACATATTGCTAAAACAGTTGGCCGAGACCGAGCGCCCCGACACTGCCCTGCTCGACGTCTACGACCTCCAACTGGCCCACCACGGCGGCCTCATCAGCCAGCGCCGGCGCGCATTCGTCGAGTGGCTCAGACCCGTGGTCGGGCGACTGTATGACAACCTGTCTGACGGCCACGAGGAGGTGAGCATAGGCTACACAACCTGCCTGGACCGCTACGACCTCTACGCCGGCCTCGTCGAGTCGCGGCAGCGCGACCTGGCCCTGGGCTACACGTCGCGCGGCATCCACAAAGACGACATATCGATTGCCATGGGCGAACACCCCATAAGGCGAGTGGGCTCGCAGGGTCAGCGCAAAAGCTTCATAATAGCGCTGAAGCTGGCCCAGTATAAATTCCTCACGCAACACAAAAAGCAACTCCCCACCCTGCTGCTCGACGACGTGTTCGACAAACTCGACACCCGGCGCGGCGACAACCTCATCTCTATGCTGGCGAGCGAGGAGTTTGGACAAATCTTCATCAGCGACACGGACATGGGGCGCCTGCGCAACGTCTTGGACAAGGCGGGTAAAGACTACAAGATATTCACAGTGTCGGACGGGCGCATAGGCCCGACCGCACAAAACGGAGACGCATGATGAAGATAGACACGTCGAGAAGATTGTCGGATGTCCTGACCGAGGTCTTGCGCGACGACGGCACAGCGAAGAAGATGCTGGACCACCACGCCGAGAAACTATGGGGCAGCCTAATGGGCCCTACAGTGCAAAACGCCACAAGCTCGGTACGCGTCCGCGACGGCGTGATGTTCGTAGGCCTCACGAGCAGCGTCGTCCGCAACGAGCTGCTCCACATGAAAGGTCTGATAATATCCTCCATAAACAAAGCCGCCGGGCAGGACGCGGTGAAAGACATCATATTCCGATGACCGAGCTGTTGAGCCAACTGCTGGTCGAAGAGCGCATCACGACTTCGACCACCATCCTGCGCCTCGCGCTGGGCCTCGTCCTTGGCCTGTGCATAGGCGCCGAGCGCCAGGTGCGCCGCCACGACGCCGGGTTGCGCACCTTCACCCTCATCTGTCTGGGCTCGACGTGCGCCGTCGTCATCTCCATATGGATTCCGCAAGCGTATCCCGACATGCTCAATGGCGACCCGGGTCGCATTGCCGCCCAAGTGCTCGCCGGGGTTGGCTTTCTCGGCGCGGGGGCCATAGTCAAGAGCAAGGGGGGCGTCCAGGGGCTGACCTCCGCCGCCTGCATATGGCAGACCGCCATTGTGGGGATGGCCGCCGGCGCCGGCCTCTACATGGCGGCAACCGTCATGACACTTATGACCCTGTTCGTCCTCGTGACCATGGAGCAAATCGAGAGGCTGCTGCGGATTGACGGCGATAATCTGATCATGACGGTCGTGGTGGACGGCGCCACACCCGACGTCTGCCGCGTCAAGAGCCTCGCCGCAGCGGCGGGCGCGAAAATCCGCGAGATTTCCATATCGGTAGACACAAAGCTAGGGACATCGACCGTATCGTTCCGCCTGACCCTGGACAGCCACGTGACCCAGGACGAAGTCATAAAATCAGTGACGGGCGGCATGGAGGTAAAAAAGGTGATAATCTCCGCTTGAGGTCCGGCAAAATATTATATATTTGCGTACGGTATAGGGTTTAGTTGATGAGACAAACATTTAAGCACATCCTAATCGCATTGGCGGTGGCGTTGGCGACCCTCTTCGGGGTGGTAGCCAGTGTTGTCGGCGACGCTGACGAGGGTGTCTGCGTGGTCTCATCTTTCGAGGAGCGTCCCGACGGAGATGGCACGCTTGGCGGCATGGCGGACAGCGCCGTGAGTCAGGCATTCATCTTGTCGGGGCAAACCGCCGAGACAACGACGCTCACAAACCAGAGCATAAACACTACACCTGCCCAGGTAGTTGCGCAACGGCGCATCGCGGGTTTTGAGCGAACGTCGCTAGCCCGCACCCTAGCAGAGCACTTCGGCTCCACTGTGACAGTGTGCCGATTTGGCCTGCTAGATTTCAAACACATCATTCATTCAAACCACTCTTTCCTCTTACTCATAGACGTCCTCATCATTTAGCGGGTGGGGGCTGAGTATGAGTGCGACGGCGGCCGCTGAGCGCACTTTTTGTTCGTGGTGTGTTAAGGTTGATGATGACTCGGCTCCCGATGTGAGCCGACGTGCGGCAACCTCGCCTCATACGCCCCCTGATGTCTTGATTATCGTTTTGCAGGCAGTCCGCTCTCATGGCGGGGTGCATATAAAGGTGATTCAATTTGTTTTTAAGACGGAAAGACAATCATGTCAAACCAACACTTCCAATTGGCCGAAGGACAGAATGGCCGATTTGAGGAAAAATGCGATAGGGCCAAGAGGATAGGCAGCCTATTCATGTTCGTGGCCGGGATGGCCATATTGTGCGTAGCTTTTTCTGGGTTGATGGACAGCGACGCGATGTTCTACACCACGATTGTCGCCGGCCTGGCCCTGGCTACCTACGGTGTCGTCAAGGCCGCATTCGGATGCCGAGTGCTGGTGGACACGAAGACGGGCGGGCGCGTAGAGTGCCTGAACCTCTACTTCCAGGCGACGAGCAAAAACGAAATATTGGCCGCCATAAACAACGGCGACTGGGACGCCCTCGGCAAAGGCAGCCGCACAACCACAACACTGCCCCTCTGCCTCAGGTCTTGGTATACCGTCGATGGGCAATACGCCTCGACAATGCTCATGGAGTACGTACCCTACGAGTATGTGCCCGTGACCGGCCTCCAGGAGATCCCCGCCGAAGCCCGGGCCTCGTTCATATCGAGCATCACACACAAAAAATAGACGCCGACACACAGAACCGACATAGAAGCAAAACTCTCTAAACTAGACAAGGCCCGACGGAAACGACACCCCGCCGGGTCTTGTTTGTTTTTGCCGTCCACGAACCCGACAATCGCGCACATAGATTGCCACACCCCAAAAGCAGGGCGCCGTGCGCCGGGGCGGCACACCCGACACACGCCACGACCGTCAGCAACAAAACACAAATCGCACCATATGAGACAATAGCAAAAGATTGCAACTATCGAAACAACATATAGCACCCATTTTGCCATTGCCGCAGACCTCAATAGCTTCGCGTATAGAAAACAAAACGGAATATGATGGAAAACATGGCAAAAGCGGCTCTACTGCCCCAGAGCGACTTGGACACCCTCTTTATCTTCGGCGTGCTTATCGGCGTGGCGTTCCTGTTTTGGCTGTCGAAAATGCACGAAAAGCATAACCGCAAGGCATGAGCATCTCCGAAGAGACCCACAGCCGCGTGAAAGAGACGGCCCTGTTCCTGTCGGACTACGCCTCTGAGCTTCTCGCCGTCGGCGCCACGTCGGCCCGCGTGGAGATGAACGTGGGCCGCATGGCGAGGCACTTCGGCATCTCCGCCGACATGGCCATCTTGAGCCGACACACCATCATCACCGCCGCGGACGAGGCCACGGGGCATACCTACAGCGTGGTGGGCCGCGCGCGCCACCGCCCTATAAGCTTCAGCCGCAACACGGCCCTGAGCCGCCTCAGTTGGCGGGTGATAGACGAGCGTCTCAGCCTGCGCGAGGCCCGCTCGGCGTTCGACGACATCTCGCACAGCCCTTTCGGCAACCCCTGGTTCGTGCTGCTGATGGCTAGCCTGGCCAACATGTCTTTCTGCTACCTTTTCGGCGGCGACACATGGGCGATGGGCGTTGTCTTCGCCGCCACGGCCGTAGGCTACTGCGTCAAGACGTGCCTGCTCCGGTTGGGCATAGACCACCGCATGGTTTTCCTCCTTTCGGCGTTCTGCGCCACCGTGGTCGGGTGTTCGTGCCAGGTCTTCGGACTTGGCGACACGCCCGAGGTCGCCATGGGGACCAGTGTCCTCTATCTCGTGCCCGGCATCCCATTCATCAACTCCATAAGCGACCTCATCTACGGCCACAACATATGCTTCTTCAGCCGCCTCACGAACGCCTGCGTGCTGACCATATGCCTCTCCGCCGGTTTCATATTGGGTCTGCTCGTCATGGGCATAGGCAACGTATAACCCCCAAGAGCTACGACACATGATTGTTACAGATGTCATCCTCGACGGATGCTTTGCGGCACTGGCCGGCATAGGGTTCATGAGCATCAGCAACCCGCCGCGCTCCGCCTACCCTGCCGTGGCCGTCCTGGCCGCCGTGGGCCATAGCGTCCGCTTCGTGCTGATGAACCTTGCCGGCATGAGCATCAGCCTGGCGTGCCTGTTCGCCTCGCTGTGCATCGGCCTGCTGGCAATCCCGGCGGCGCGCATAGTCCGATGCCCCGCCGAGACATTCTCATTCCCCTCTTTGCTGCCCATGATTCCTGGCATGTACGCCTACCGCACAGTCCAAGCCGTGGTCCACTGCCTGCAGACCACCGACGAGGCGGAGTTCATGCACTGGCTCTACTCACTGACATTCAATGGGCTGACGGCGCTTTGCGCAATAATGCTCATGGTCGTGGGCGTGACGGTGCCAATTTTCATCTTCAAAAAGTACTCTTTCGACGTCACAAGGGCTCGGAACAAACAAAGTTGACTATCTTGGCATCCGGACAAAAAGGAAACGGCACAAAACGATGGAACTGCGCCAGCTGAAATATTTCGTCAAGGTGGGCGAGCTTCTGAACTTCTCCGAGGCCGCCCGCGAGCTCTTCATAAGCCAAAGCACCCTGTCGCAACAGATCCGCTCGCTGGAGGGCGAACTGCGCTGCACCCTGCTCTTGCGCGACAGCCACAGCGTGGCTCTGACCGAGGAGGGACGATATTTCCTGGAAGACGCGCGGCAGACCCTGCTCCAGGCGCGGCAGTGCATAGACCGCATCGCCGACGTCCAGCGGTTGGAGGAGGGGACCCTCAACATTGGCTGCACCTACTCTTTCGGGCCCATCATGAGCCAGACGATACTCGACTTTGCCGAGCGTCACCCCAACATACGCATGAACGTAAGCCTCCGCACTATGGAGGAGGTGATGGTGATGCTCCAGAAGCAGGTCATCGACGTGGCCCTGTCCTACAAGCCCAGCGAGCGCTATGACAACATCTCCAGCCACATCCTTTTCGACAACAAGCTGTGCGTCTTCGTCTCCGACAGCCACCCCCTGGCCCGCAAAGCCCCGAAGAGCGGCGTGACCCCGGCCCAAATGCAAGACCTGCGCTTCGTCATGCCCGCTAAGGGGATGCAGGCCCGCAACCTCTTCGAGCTTCTCATTGCGGCCAAGGGCTACGCCATGGACATCCGCATGGAGATTAACGAAGTCAACATCCTGCTCAACCTCGTGCGCAGCGGCCGCTTCGCCACGGTGCTGAGCCAAGCCGCGGACTTCTCGCAGGGCGGCCTGACCTGCCTCCCCATCGACGTGGCGGACAACAACATCGAGGGGTGCTGCCACATCCTCCGCGGCAAATATGTGAAACGCTCAGCCAAAGAGTTCATCAAAATATTGCAAGAGAAGAACGCCAGCAACCTCATGCAGCGCCGCTGGCCGGACTTCGACTGACAACCGCCGGGAGCCGGGGAGGTCAGTCGGCGTCCGGGGCATAGAAGAATATGACCTCCTCTAGCGCCTTTACGCATACGCGGCAGAAGTCGGGATGCGAATTGTCGCGCATGCGGCAACTGGGCGTCGGCCGCCACACCCCTTTCATCTTATAGCCCGCTCCCTCGTAGAGTCCGACGCGGGCGTCGCCGTCCTTGCTTCCCACGATGTCTTTCCACTTGCTCCCGAAATCGACCTGCGTTGTTATGTTCTTCTCCCAAGGCTCGACGTCGGGCGGGTACATGTCGTTCTCCTCCACCTCGTAGGCATACTCGTCGGCAAGGCCGGCAAAACTGTGGCCAAACTCGTGGACGACAATCTCGCTGAAAAGCTCGTGGTCGGTCATTGTCAGGTTATAGGCGTTGAGGATTCCCCCGCCGCCGTAGCGCGGGGTGTTGACCAACACGATGATGTGCTCGTAGGGGACGCCCGCCAAAGCGTCGTGCAGGCTCTTCTGGCGCAACGTCGTCAGATACCTCTCAGAATAGAAAGTGTCGAAATGCGCCCCCAGGGCCGTGTTGCGCCACAGGCCCTTGCCTGGCTCGCTGGGCCCGCTCTCGGCCGACGGCGGCATGACGGCCACGATGTGGAATTTGCCGCGGTTCTCCTTGAACGGAGAATAGGAGAAAATGGCCTCCACGGCCTCGCGGGCCTTGTCGAGAAAATGCGGCATCTGTCCCGGCGTGAAGCCCTCGGCGACAAAAGCCAGGTGCAGACACCGGGTGGTGTCCGCCGCCTGCTGCAGAACCTCGCAGGGGACGCTCGCCGACCTGCCAATCCGCCGGATCAGAATGTCTGACGGATTGACGACGTGGCGCATCTCCGCCACCACCTGCCGGCGCGTATCGCGGAGCGTCACAGTCACCTCGGCCGGCCTCAAAGGCATGGGGGCAAGGAACACATTCTCGAAAGAGCGGCTCACGCAGGCCGCCTCAGGTGTCGTCTGCCACTCCTGGAAGAGCGTCGAGAAAGAGTTACGATAGATGACCCTGCCCGTCTCGACGTCCGTCATGGTCAACTGCCCGTTGCCCTCCATCGGGACCTCGTCGAGCCTGTGCCTCTTGCCGTACCAACGTGGCGAGACGTAGAGTTGGTCGACGAAGATGGACTGCCTATCGCTGGAGCCGGCAAACACGTAGTCGAGCCTCAACGTCTGGTCGGCAAAGTAGTCGTCGAAAACCGGCGACGCCGCCAAAGGTGACGTCAGTGCCAACGCGCAAAGCGCAAGGAGGGTGGAGCGTATTGATTTCATGTCTATAGTGTTGGTCCCTCTAAAGGTAGAGAAAATAAATGGCGCAAAAAAACTCCGCCCCGCCAAGTAGTCTTGGCGGGGCGGAATGTCCTCTCTCGCGGGAGTGAGACGAACTAACGCCTCTTCTCCTTGATGCGAGCCTTCTTGCCCGTGAGACCGCGCAGGTAGTAGAGACGCGCGCGGCGGACCTTGCCGATTCGGTCAACGACGACCTTGTCGATGAAGGGGGAGTTCATGGGGAAGATGCGCTCGACGCCGATGCCGTTGGAAATCTTCCTGACGGTGAAACGCTTGCCGACGCCCTCGCCCTTGATCTGGATGACGACACCCTTGAACACCTGGATGCGCTCCTTGCTACCCTCCTTAATCTTGTAGGAGACGGAAACAGTGTCGCCCGACTTGAACGACGGCAACTCGACGCCCGACTTGAAAGCGTCCTGGGCAACTTTGATTAAGTCCATTGTCTTTGATGAACAATATGGTTTAAAGAAAACGCAGTATTCGCCGACACCCTCGTTCGGCCAGAGACTGCGCAGAACGGGGACAAAGTTAATTAAAATATTTGTTCAGTTGGCGCACGGCCTCCTTGAAACGGCCGACGGGCAGCCGGTAGCCCGCCACGGGGTTGAGCCGCGCGTCGTAGACATCGAGCGCACCGTCGGGTGTCTTCTCGAGGATTGTGTCGCCCTCGATGATGAACGCGTGGTTGAGGTTGCTCCCGACGACGTGCCACCCTCGCGAGGCGGTGTCGGTCAGCAGGCGCCCGACGGAGTAGTCCGCAATGTCGTTGCGGACACCGAGATATTGGCTCATGAGCGTAGGGGCGATGTCGTAGTGGGTGGTTCGATGCGACATCTTGACCGCCCCCGCCCGCCCCGGGAAATGGCACACCATCGGGACGCCTATCTGATGGACGGAGAAGTTGCCATTGTGCCCCCAAAAATTCCGCCGGTTCTCGTTGAACTCCTGGCTGTGGTCGCCCGACAAGATGACGACAGTGTTGTCCCACAGCCCCTTTGCCTTCATCGCCTCGAAGATGCGGCCGAGGAGGAGGTCGTCCTGATAGCAGCAGTTGCGATAGAGATTCCAAAAGGGCGTCGGGTCGGTGTCGTTGTCGAGGCTCGTGTAGTCGGCGAAGTCCCACGCCGGCTGAAACCTTTGGTTGAGTTCTTTGGGCAACCGGAAATTGTGGGGCAGGTCGAAAAACAGAAACGAGAAGAACGGGGCAGCGGTGTCGGGCCGCTCCTCCAGGTCTTGCAAGAAATCGCCCACAAGCCGCACGTCCCTCTCCAGAGCCGTCTCGCCCTGCGTCTGCACCGTCAGGTTCGGCACACGCGCAAAGAGGGTGCTCGCAAAAGGCGGGTCGAGGAGCGACGCGCTGGGGTAGACCTTGACGTCATAGCCCAACTCGAGCATGCGCCCAATCAGCGGCGGCTGGACCCCGGCGTTGGCGAAAGCCTCATCGTAGTATCCCGGGACGCCAAAGAAGATGCCAAAGACAGCCGTCGTCGTCCCATTGCTACCGCTCATGTGGTTGGTGAACCACGTATTTTCTTGCGCAAAGGCCCAGGCCGACGGCATCCCCTCCTCGGTCAGCGCGCGCCTGTTCCACGAGTCTATCAGAATCAAGACGATGTTGGGCAACGAGTCGGGCCTCACGGCCTTGAACGGGCGCAAGGGGTAGCGCACCCCGCCACCGTGCGAGGCTGTCTCCGACACCGAGGCCGAAATGGCGTCGGGGGCGTCGAAGCCGTGACGGACCATGAAGCCGTAGGCCGTCAGAGGAAAGAAATAGGGGATGAGCCGCTCACTGCGGATTACGGCCTGATGGCGAAAAAACGACGCGTAGACGTGCCACCCATGGGAAAAGAGCGTTGAGGCGGCAAAAAAGACCACAAAGGGGACAACGAAAGCCTCGCCGCGCCGGCGCCACAGCCAGGCGGACAGAAACCAAAGGCCGACGACACAGCCGCCCAACAATGCAAAAACGAGGCAAACCTTGGCGTAGACCATGGTGTCGAACTCGAAAATGTCTCCCGCGCTGTCGCCAAAGAACATATTGAGGACGAAGCCATTGATGTGGAAACGGTAGAGGGCGTAGACCATGCCGTTGACGTGGTTGACGACGCAGAAGAGTATGACAAGAAGCACGTGGAGAACCGTCCCGACGCGCGGCAGACGCACCGCGGCGAAGACGACAAAAACGGCGAAAGGCACCAAGGCGACCTGCGCGGCATGACCCACGCACGAGGAGACGAAGAAGACCCACCCCTCGGCATCCATGTCCCCCAGGACAGGATTGCCAAAGATGTAGCCGACAAACTGAGCCGCTATGAGGAGCGACGACAGGGCGTAGAACAAGAAGCCGCGCCGCAGGGCCGTGAGGAAAGATGAGGTGGAGAAACCGGGCATGGAGTGAGAGTGGTATATTGGTTTTTGAGAGGCCGTCGAAAGACCTTTGAGAGGCCCCAGAACGGCAAAGAGAAGAGACGAAGCCGGATTCTGACGCGGCCTCGCCTCCCTCTTGTCACGCTATCCGACGGAGAGCAAGCGCGCCCCGCCCTACTGCAAATTGATGGCCAAAGACACGATGTTGCTGATGGTCCTTGTCTTGGCCCCGTCCGCCTTAGAGAGCGGCGAGAGGTCGGGCTGGAACGTGTAGCCGACGTAGAACTTGTGGAGGAAGAATCCGCAGCCGAGGTTTAGCCCGAATTGGAACACCTTGCCCCCGTTGGCGTCGTCGAGGAGGTTGGTCTTGACCTTGCCGCCGCGGTCGGGGTCCCACGTTGTCCGCGCCAAGATGTTGAACTTGAAGTTGGGCCCGAAGAACGGCACAATCTTGACGTTCGGCGAATTGGCAAAGCTGAGCTTGTAGGCGGCGTTGACCGGGACGGCGACATTGAGGAAGTTGTGCCTATACGACCCGCCGGTCACGTCCTCCTTGGATATGGTCCACCCCAGACGTCCGCCGAGGTCGAGGAAGAGAGGTATGTTGTTCGTGAGGCTTATGCCTTTCAAGAACTCCACGGCCACACCTTTGGTCTTCACCCCATCGACCGTCGTGCCGCCGGCGTCAACCTTGATTTTTTGCGCGTCGAACGCCAAGCCAAACCTGGCCCACTCGCTGTTGTCGTTGGTCAGCTGCGCCGACGCGCATATGGCGAGAGCAGAGAGCACCGCCACAGAGAAAAACTTTTTCACATTCATCGAATATGTCTTTGATGTTATTGATGGTTATCGACCGCAAAGGTATCACTTTTCGTCATAAAGCGACGGCGTTAAGCTCGGCCAACGCCAGCTCGTAGTCGCGCCTGGCCTGCAGGAGCTTGACGCGAGCCTCGACGAGGTAGTCCAACTCCAAGAGGTAGCTCAGCAAAGATATTTCGCCGGCCGAGTAGGCCCGGAGCAACAGCCCGTCGTTGTCGCCATCGCTGAGCGCCGAGGCATAGCGGCGGACATTCTCGCCAAGCTCCGCCACCCGCGCGTGGAGACTCTTCAGCCTATTGTAGTATTGTATTTTGGCATCTTCGGCCTCCGCCACCGACGCGCGGGCCTCCGCACGGGCCAGCCTCACCTTGCTCCTGCCCTCCCAAATCGGGATGGACAGGCCAAGCGTGACGCCCTGGTAGTTTTGCCCGGCAACGAACTCGCCCATGTACCCCAACATGAAGCTCGGCAACGCCTGCGCACGCGACAGCTCCACCCGGCGCTCGCCAACCTCCACCTGCGACAAGAGATATTGCAACGCCGGGCTTGCGGCCGCCGCCGCGGCATACCACTCCTCGAAGTCGGCCGCCGCCAATGGCGACGAGGCATATTCGCTCCTGCCGAACTCCAACGCGACCCCGCCGTTGAGCCGGGTCAGCTCCGCCAGCAACCCCGCTCTCTCGATGTCCACCCGGCGCGCCTCCCCCTCCATGGCGGCAAGGTTGAGCCTTGCCTTGTTGAGGTCCAGTCGGTTGGCGTCGCCCGACTGCTCCTTCTTGCCACAGGCGTCGGCAACCTGACGCGCGTTCGCCGACAAGCGCCCGTACAACTCCGCCAGGCCATTGTAGTAGACAAGCTCTATGCACACTTTCTTGGCCGACAGCAGCAGCTCCATGCGCCGCGAGCGGTAGAGCCACTCGGCGCACCCGCCAAGCGACTCGGCCAGCCGCCCCCGCCGAGCGTAGACGGCGGGGAAGTCGAACGCCTGGCTGACGCTGACGTCTTTGCGCGCGCCCACCGCCGCCGGCGCTCCCCACAGGTATCCGAACTCAACCTCAGGGGCCGCAGGGTAGACGTCGGCACGGCTTGCCAACTTCCGCGCCTCGGCCTGCTCCCGAAGAGCCGCCAACGTCGCGCTGTTGCGCTCAATCTGCTCCAAGACGGGGGAATAGGCGTCCTGCCCCGCTGCGGGCAATGCGGCGAAAAGCGCCAGAGGCGCAAACAATATCCTTTTCATGCTAAATCTGCTTTTTTAGACTTCACCCCCGAAAACCACTCGTAGACAACCGGCATGACATATACGTTGAGCAACGTGGACGTCAGAAGACCACCCAAGACGACCACGGCCATGGGACTCTGAATCTCATTGCCGGGCTTGTCCGCATTGAAGACCAGCGGAATCAGAGCCAGGGCGGAGGTCAAGGCGGTCATCAGAATCGGGTTGAGGCGGTCGACAGACCCGGAGACCACCGTCGGGCGCAGTGGCAGGCCCGAATCTTGCAGACGCCGATATTTGGAGATGAGCAGAATCCCATTGCGCGTGGCCACGCCAAACAACGTGATGAACCCAATGATGGACGGAATGCTCACCACTCCCGACGAGAAGAAGACGGCGAGGACTCCCCCGATGAGTGCGAACGGCAAGTTGAGCAAAACGAGAGCCGACAACGAGACACTGCGGAACTCGGCATAGAGCAAAAAGAAGACGACCAAGAGGGCGAGGAGCGTCGTGACGAGAAGCCTCCTCGACGCGCTCCGCGCGCTCTCGAACTGGCCACCATACTCTATGCGGAAACCCTCCGGGAGCACAACCTCCTCGTCGACCACCCTCTGGATGTCGTCCACAACAGTTCCCACATCGCGGCCGGAGACGTTGGCTGAGACGACGAGCTTGCGCTGCACATTCTCTCGGGCAATGGCGCCCGGCCCACCGGCCGATACAATCTCCGCCACCTCCCCCAAGGGGACTTTCCGACCGTCGCCGGTGTCCATCAGCGCATTGCGCACGCCGTCGATGCTCCCGGTGTAGTCCTTGCCGAGCCGCAAGACGACATCGAACCGCCGTTGCCCCTCGTAGACGTCGGCAATCTTCTCGCCCGCGAAGGCCATGGCGACGAAACTGTTGAAGTCGTCCATCGAAATGCCATAGAGCGCCAGAGCATCCCTGTTGGCCCTCACTTGCAACTGCGGCGTCTCGACCTGCTGCTCGACGCTGACATCCACAAGCCCCTCAATTCCTCCTATGCAATCCTTGATCTGGTTGCCAATCATGAACATACGGCTCAAATCGGTGCCAAAGAGCTTTATGGCGATATTGGCCCTCGTCCCCGACAGCATGTGGTCTATGCGATGTCCGAGCGGTTGGCCGATGGTCGTCGCCACCCCCGGGACGGTCGCCAGGCGGTGCCGCATATCGTTGAAAACCTCCTCCCGGCTCCTGTCGCGTAGCGCGAAGTGGACTTCGACTTCGGAACTGTTGGATGCCTGCGAATGCTCGTCGAGCTCGCCGCGGCCCGTCCGCCTCGCCGTCGCCGTCACTTCGGGAATCTCCAGAAGCTCCCGCTCCATCATGTCGCCCAAGAGGTTGCTGACCTCCAGCGACACTCCCGGCTTCGCCACGGCCGACACTACCGCCGACCCCTCGTTGAAGTCGGGCAGGAAACTGCGGCCCATGGCAAAGAACAGGCCCACCGCCACGGCGAAAGAGACTCCCGCCGCACCCACGACGAGCCGCCTGTGGCCCAGCACCCACGAGAGGGACCGAGAATAGCCGCCGGCTAGCTTGCGCGCCACCCAGCTCTCCCTCTCGTTGCGGCGCAAATATTTGTCGCCAGACAGCATGGTCTTGCAGAGCAACGGAGTGACCGTCATGGCGACAACGAGCGACATGAAGAGCGATATGATGTAGGCCGTCCCGAGCGGCTTGAGCATCCTCCCCTCCATGCCGGAGAGGAAAAACAACGGCACGAAGGCGACCATGATTATGAACGTGGCGTTCAAGATTGACGAGCGAATCTCCTTAGACGCCTCGAAGACGACCTCGAAGACCGGCCGACGCTCCCCCACAGGCCTGGAGTGGTTTTGGCGCAACCGCTTGTAGACATTCTCCACGTCGATTATGGCATCGTCGACGAGCGAGCCTATGGCTATGCACATCCCGCCAAGCGTCATGGTGTTGATGTCCAGGCCAAGCAGGTGGAGCACGACGCAAGTCCCCAAGAGGGAGAGCGGAATGGCGACGATGGAGATGAGCGTGGTCCGGAGACTCGTCAGGAAAAAGAACAAGACGACGACGGCGAAGAGCGCCCCCTCAAGCAGCGCCCTGCCGACGCTGTCGACGGATGCCTCAATGAAATCGGCCTGACGGAAGACCCGCGTGTCCATGCGCACTCCCGGCGGGAGCGACTTCTGGACGTCGCGCATGTTGGCCTCGACTCTCTCGGTCACCTCCAGGGTGTTGACTCCCGGCTGTTTCGAGACGGACAATATGACGGCGGGCTTAGCGTCTTGCGACGCGTGGCCGGTCTTGACGGCGCTGCCGACGACCACGTCGGCGACGTCGGCGAGGCGCACGGGCCTCCCGCCGCTCGTCTTGACGAACGACGTCCCGAGCTCGCCCAAGTCGGCTGTCCGCGCTAGCCCGCGCAGGGCATACTCGTTGCCGAAGTCGCAGACGACGCCGCCAACGGTGTTGAGGCAGAACGTCTTGCCGACCCGCCCCAAGTCGGCAAGCGTCACTCCGTAGGCATCCATTCGCAACGGGTCGGCGAGAATCTGATATTGCTTCACCTCCCCTCCGATGTTCGTCACCTGCGAGACCCCCCCGGTGGCGAGAATAGCGGGCTTGACAACCCAGTCGGCGAGCGTCCGCAACTCCGTGGCCGACACCGAGTCGGACTGCAAGCCGACAAAGAGAATCTCACCCATGATGCTCGACTGCGGGGCCAGGACTGGCGTCACCCCCGCGGGGAGCAAGCCGCCGAGGGCGACCATCTTCTCCGCCACAATCTGCCGCGCCCGGAAAATGTCCATCCCCCAGTCGAACTCCACCCACACGAAAGAGGTGCCAAGCATGGAGGCCGAGCGCACGCGCCGGACGCTCGTGGCCCCGTTCACCGCCGTCTCTATGGGGAAAGTCACGAGCCGCTCGACCTCCTCTGCCGCCATGCCGCGGGCGTCGGTCATGACGACGACGGTCGGGGCGGTGAGGTCGGGGAAGACGTCGATGTCCATCTCGCGCACGGAGTAGGTGCCGCCCGCGACGAGCAAGACGACGCCGAGCAGGATTGCCAACCGGTTCTTAAGCGAGAACCGGATTATGCCGTTGATAAATTCCATATGCCAGACCTCCCCCGTTTAGTGGACATGCCCGGCGTGGGCGTCGAGAGTCCCCATGGACTGGGCGAGCTTGACAAGAATGGCCCCTTTGCCCACGACGCGCTCCGCCCCGGTGAGACCCTCCACAATCTCCGTCCGCTCGCCGTCGGCCCGCCCGATCTTGACCTCGCGCTTCTCGAAGAGCTCCGGCGTGAGCTGCACGTAGACGAAGTGGTTTCCCATCTCCTCGACCACCGACACGCTGGGGACTGTCAGGGCCGGGCGCTCACCGCGGGTCCGGACATAGAGCTCGACAAACGTCCCGGGGAGCAAATCGGCCAGGTTTTGGAGTTGGAACACCACCGGGACCAAAGGACTCGCGACATCGACCGACTTGCCATAGGACACCAGGCGACCATTCATGTCGCCCAAATCGTAGACAACGCCCGAGTTGAGTCTCCGAATCTTAGCCCCGGCGATGTCCTTAAGCAACGGGTAGTAGGCGGGCTGCACCTCGGCGCGGAGGAGAACGTCGCGGCCCTGGGAAATGGCGGCGACAGGCTGCCCGGCCTCGACAAACTCGCCATTGCTGACCAAGAGCCGGCTCACGAAACCCGAGATGGGCGCAGTGAGAGACAGCCTCCCCGCGGCGAAATTCTTGCGCAGGTTGTCGTAGGCGGCCTCGGCAATCTCGTAGTTGGCCTTGGCTTGAAGCAACTCACTCTCGGCAACAATCTTGTCTTTGGCCAACAGCTGCTTCCGCTCATACTCTTTCTTGGCAAGATTGAACTTGCTCTCGGCCTCCCGCAGTCGGACGTCGAGGTTGTCTCCCGCCAAGTCTCCGCCCCCGATGGCCATCAGCTCCTGGCCGGCGGAAACGCCCTGCCCCTCGACGAGCCCGTCCTCCGGAAGCGAGACTATGCCGCCGGCCTTGGCCACAACCATCCTTTCTGCGGACTGCGCGGGCAAGACTTGCGCCACTGTCCGGAAGACCTCGCCAAAAGGCTCATAGCGGCAAGAGTCCGTGGAGAAATCGGTCTTCCAGCTGACCTCCTTGGGAAACGCGACGACATTGCCGCCCGGAGCCACCGACGGGGCGGAGGCGCCATGCGCGGCCCTGTGGTCTTGGAAGACCGTCACACCCCGCACGACGACCCTCGACCGGCCCGCGGCGCCCCATATGTCGAACGACAGACGCCCGACCCCGCTCTTCTGAGGGGTCAGGGAGAACTTGTAGACGCCGGGGCTTGCGGGGCCGTCGAGCGAATGGGCGACACTGTCGCCGCCGACGACGAGGCTCGCCACCACCCTGCCGCCCTCCAGCGGCTTGAAATCTTGCAAGACAGTGAGATGGGCAAGTAGACAGCCCGCCTCGCCGGCAACAAACGGAGAGGCCTCGGCGTAGACCTCGAGGCCGTCTCCATAGGCGGTGAGACGCAGTCTCTCGGCGTGAGTGTGATTGTGGGCGTCTGCCTCCCCCCTCCCGGCATCGCCACACCCTGTCGCCACGACCATAGCAAGAGACGCGGCAAACAATACATATGACTTCATTTCTGTTAATCTTTCTTTTTTTGACAATCGAGACCGGCACGCACCCGACGCCCGCGGCGCGCAGCCGCAAGCCGACATCAGGCGCAAGCCCAAGGGAAAAAAGAGTGCGTGAGACTAACAGACCGGGGGCGCACGAAGCCCCCACGGGAGACGCGGCCGCCCGACATGGCAAGCCGCCACATATGGCTTGGAGACGAAAGGCGAACCCTCCGCCAGGGGCGCGACGAAGACCACGCCGACGACGCTGACGGGAAACAACAGGAACGGGACGACTGGAGACGAGACGCGCGAGACGGCCGCCACAAGCGTCTCGTCGACCACGCAACGCCCCGAGTCTGACCCATGGGGGCGGGAGTCGTCGTGGAAAGTGCCGAGGGCGGGCACATCCTCACCGACCGCCTCTAGGGCAAAGGCCAACGCCCCGTTGTGATGATGGTGGGGCACGGCCATATGGGCCAATATGGCAATATTGGCCAACAGCATAAGGGACAACGACAACATCCTCCTCATGTGCCCAGGGACTTCTCGTGGCGAATATAGTGACAATGACGCACTTTTTGCGACCGGGGCGTATTTTTTTCATTCGCGACCAATTTGCGTGGCGAAGCGCAAAACATTCGTGACGGCACGTCTCCCCGCGCCGCGCCCGCCGCCGAACAGAACAGAACATTATGCAACAAAATGCGTACTTTTGCGGAGTGTGCCGCCTGCGCCGAACGGTGGCGTGGCGGTGTCACCGTACCACAAACCAAGTTATAATCAACCTAAAAAGTAATGGAGATACGACCATTCCTTGTGCGTGCTGTGCCCTATCTTTTGGCGGGCGGCATGTCATTAGCCCCCGTGGTTATTTCCGCCCAAACGAGCCGCACGATTACCGGCAAGGTGATCGACGCGTTCGGCCAGCCAGTCCCCGGCGCGACCATATTGGTCACCGGGACCACGACGGGCACCATTTCCGACATCGACGGCAACTACCGGCTGATATTGCCGGCCGACGCCCAGGCCCTCCAGTTCAGCTTCATCGGCTACGACACCGAGACTGTGGAGCTTGGGGCCGAGAACACTGTCAACGTCACCCTCCTGGAGGAGATTTCGACCCTTGGCGACATCGTTGTGGTGGGCTACGGCACCCAGCGCAAAGGCGACCTGACGGGCGCCATCTCGAACGTCACCGCCGACGACTTCAACCAGGGCCTCATCGGCAGCGCCGAGCAACTGATTAACGGCAAAGTCTCCGGCGTCCAGATCATCTCGGCGAGCGGCTCGCCCACGGCCGGCTCGACAATCAAGATTCGCGGCGGCGCCAGCCTGAACGCGAGCAACGACCCGCTCATCGTCCTCGACGGCGTGCCCCTGGAGAACGGCGGCATAAGCGGCAACTCCGGCAACTTCCTGGCCCTCATCAACCCTGCCGACATCGAGAGCATGACGGTCTTGAAAGACGCGTCGTCGACGGCCATCTACGGCAGCCGCGCCTCGAACGGCGTCATCATCATCACCACCAAGAAAGGCGCGCAAGACCGTCTGAAGGTGACGTTCTCGACGACCAACAGCCTCCAGCGCGCCTCGAAATTCAGCGACATGCTGAGCCGCTCGGAGTTCATCGACGTGGTGAACGCCAACGGCACCGAGACGCAGAAAGCCCTCCTGGGCGACGCCGACACCGACTGGAACGACGAGATTTTCCGCACGGCCTTTGGCACCGACAACAACGTCTCGATTGCCGCCAAGGCCGGCGTCGTCCCCATCCGCCTCTCCGTCGGGTACTACAACCAGGCGGGCATCCTCGACACCGACCGCTCGCAGCGCGTCAGCGGCAACCTCAACGTCTCGCCCACCCTGCTCGACGACCACCTGAAGCTCACCCTGGGCGTGAAGCTGAGCCAGAACAAGAACCGCTTCGCCAGCTCGGGCGCCATATGGAACGCCGCCACGGCCAACCCGACAATAGCCGTGCGCAAAGACTACGGCGACGGCGAGAACCAGTGGGGCGGATGGAACGAGGCGCTCAACCCCGACGGCACGCCCGTGACCGGCGCCAACGCAAACCCCGTCGGCCTGCTCGACCAGAACAAGGACAAGAGCACCGTCCGGCGCTTTGTGGGCAACTTCGACGCCGAATATAAGCTCCACCCCCTGCCCGAGCTCAAGATTCACCTCACGCTGGGCTACGACTACGCCAAGGGCGAGGGGACGGTCTACACCCCCAAAGAGTCCTACTCCGGCTACGCCAACAACGGCAGCGACTACGAGTACGGGCCCGAGGAGAAGACCAACAAGCTCCTGACCGTCTACGCCAACTACAACAAGAACTTCAACGACGCTCACCTGCTGGACATCACGGCGGGCTACGACTACCAGATGTGGAAATCGACCAGCCCCCGGTATGAGACGTTCAACTGCCTTGGCGAGGTGACCTCGACCATAGCGGCGACCGACCAGCGCCACTCGCTGCTCTCATATTACGGCCGCGTCAACTACACCCTGCTCGACCGCTACATGCTGACCGCCACCCTGCGCCGCGACGGCACGTCGCGCTTCAGCTCCGACGACCGGTGGGGCACGTTCCCCTCGGTGGCGCTCGCCTGGCGACTGTCCGAAGAGGGCTTCCTGAGCTCCGTCGAGAGCCTCTCGAACCTCAAGATTCGCGCCTCGTGGGGCGTCACGGGCCAGCAGGAGGGCATAGGCAACTACAACTACCTGCCCGTCTACACGGCTAGCCAGACCGGCGCGAACTACATCTTCGGCGACAAGATTGTCAGCACGCTCCGCCCCGAGGCCTACGTCTCCGACCTGACGTGGGAGACGACCAAGGCGTGGAACTTCGGCATAGACTTCGGCTTTGTCGGCAACAGGATTAACGGCTCGGTCGAATATTACACCCGCAAGACGGAAGACCTGCTCGCCACGGTGCCCAGCGCCGCCGGCACGAACTTCAGCAAGACCGTCACGACCAACGTCGGCAACGTCGACAGCCAGGGCGTGGAGTTCAACGTGAACGCCACCGTCGTCGACACCCACGACTGGGGCCTCGACCTCTCGTTCAACGCCACGTGGCAGGAGCAGACCGTCAAGAATCTCTCGCTCGTGGAGAACGGCGCCAACACGATAACGCCCGTCGGGACGTGGATTGACCAATATCAGTTCGAGATTCTGACGGAGGACAAGGCGCCCTACATGTTCTACCTCCAGCACCAGCTCTATGGGCAAGACGGCAAGCCCATCGAGGGCGCCTATGCCGACCTCAACGGCGACGGGCAGGTCAACTCGGACGACCGCTACATGGTCCACAAGCCGTCGCCCGACTGGATGCTCGGCTTCTCGGCCAACCTGCGCTTCCGCCAATGGACGCTCGGCACCTCGCTCCGCGCCAACCTGGGCAACTACGTCTTCAACGGCATGGCCATGAACACCGGGGCGCTGCGCACCATGAGCTACAACGACTATCAGCTCAACAACCTCAGCTCCAGCTATCTCGACACGCGTTTTGCCCAGAGGCAATACTGGTCGGACTACTACCTGGAGAACGCCTCGTTCCTGAAGATGGACAACGTGACGCTGGGCTACAACTTCGGCCGGATAAAGGACGTCTTCAGCCTCAACGCCTCGCTGATGGTCCAAAACGTCTTCACCGTGACGAACTACTCGGGCATCGACCCGGAGATTGACGGCGGCGTGGACATGACGTTCTACCCGCGCCCGCGCATCTTCTCGCTCACACTCGGTTTTGAGTTCTAGGGAAAGACACGACAATTAACAATTGACAATTAACAATTGGCAATTATCAATTGGCAATTGACAAATAACGAATCAACCATGAAACGACTCATATACGCCGCGGCCTTGTTAGCGGGGTTGGCGTCGGCGGCCTGCACCGACGACCTCGACCAATACCCGCACGAGGAGACCACCGGCGAAGACCTCTACAAGACCGTCGGCGACTACGAGAGCGTCCTGGCGAAGCTCTACGCCTCGTACACCGTCGTCGGGCAGGGCAAGGGCGGCGACAACGCCGACCTGACGTCGAACAACGGCCACGACTTCGGGCGCACTCTCTTCAACCTCCAAGAGGCCACGACCGACGAGGTGGCCAGCACGTGGCTTGAGGGCGACAAGCTGACCGGCCTCCAGGGCCACACGTGGGACGCCAACGACGCATGGTCGGCCGACGCGTACTATCGCGCCTACTACACCATAGCCCTCTGCAACGAGTTTCTGCGCCACTGTGGCGACGACCGCCTGTCGTCGTTCGCCGAAAAAGACCAGCCGGAGCTGAAGTCGTTCCGCGCCGAGGCCCGCTTTGTCCGCGCCTACTACTACTACTGGGTCCTCGACCTGTTCCGCAAGGGCCCCATGGTGACGGAGAGCGACAAGGTCGGCTCCTACATTCCCAAAGTGGCCGACGCGCGGGGCCTCTTCGCCTACATCGAGAGCGAGCTCAAAGAGTGCTCGGAAGAGATGGCGCCTCGCGAATCTGCCGTCTACGGCCGCGCCCCCCGCGCCGCCGCGTGGATGCTCCTCTCGCGCCTGTATCTCAACGCCGAAGTCTACACCGGCGCCGGCCGCTACGACGACTGCGCCACGTACGCCGCCAAGGTCATCGGCGAGGGCTATTCGCTCAACTACGACTACTCCCAGCTCTTCAACGCCGACAACCACAAGCGCGTCAACGAGATAATCCTCCACGCCGTGGTCGACGCCACCCAGACCGTGACGTGGGGCTCGACCACGTCGCTGATATGCGGCGCGGCAAGCACGGGGTGCAAGTCGGCGGAATACAGCGTCGGCAACTACGGCGTGGCGTCGGGCTGGGGCAGCACCCGCGCCCAGAGCCAACTGACCTCGACCTTTGAGAGCGGCGACGCCCGCTACTGCTTCTTCACCGACCAGCAGCAGGAGGTTGTGGAGAACTCCACAGACCAGACGCAGGGCTACATCGTCACCAAATATACCAACCTCACCGACACCGGCGAGGCGGCGAGCAACACGTCGTCCGACGGCGTGGAGACCGACGTGCCCCTCTTCCGCCTGGCCGAGGCCTACCTCAACCTGGCCGAGGCCGTGGCGCGCGGCGCCAAGACTGCCACCGTGGGCGAGGCCCTGGACGGCATAAACAAACTGCGCGACCGCGCCGGGCTTGGAGAACTTGCCGAGGGCGGGCTGACCCTGGACAACATCCTCCTGGAGCGCCAGCACGAGATGTATTGGGAGAACACGCGGCGCACCGACCTGGTCCGCTACGACCGCTTCTGCACCGCCGCCTACCTGTGGGACACGAAGAGCGGAGCCTTTGACGCTCGCTACAACTACTTCCCCATCCCCCAGACGGAGCTGACGGCGAACCCGAACCTGAGCAACCCGGAGTATTAACGCAAAACTCTCGACTAAAAAAATGAAGACACACAGCATATTGGCATCGATGGCCGTAGCCGTCTGCGCCCTTGCGGCGTGCGACGACGACATCGACAAGTGGAAAGTGAGCGGACTGAGCCAGTCGCAGGTGGAGCTCGAGACGGCGGACAACGTCGTCATCTCGAAGAGCAACCTGAGCAGCACCGTCCTCCAGATGACCTACACCGCCGACGGCCGCGAGCTATACCTCACCAACAGCCTGACCGGCTCGGCGGCACTCGGCGAGGGCACCTACACCCTGCAAATATCGACCTCGGCAGACTTCTCCGGCACGGTCAAGACCGAGAGCCTGCCGCTGCCAATCAAGGGCGTCAACGACATCTCCTACACGGGGCAGGAGCTGAACATCCTGGCCATGAGCCTCGGCCTGGAGGCCGGCAAGGCCGGGAAGCTCTACTTCCGCACCCTCCACGGCTACAACGCCTCTGACAACCGCAACGTGGTGGAGTCGGAAGTACTCACGGTCGGCGTCACGCCCCTCTACATCGACATGACCCTAGCCTTTGTCCTCGACAAGGACAAGACGGCGACCGTCGACACTCTCTACTCGCCCACCGAGAACGGCATCTACGAGGGCTTCATCGGCACCTATGGCGGGTGGTTCAACTTCTGGGTGAGCGACGGAATGGAACAAGTGTGGGGCAACTACGGCGAGGACGGCAACTTTGCCCGCGCCGACATGGCGGCCAACGGCGCATGGAACTTCTGGACCGCCGAGCCCGCCGGCTGCCTACTGCTCAGCCTCAACACCAACGGCGGCAACCAATACATCACGTATACGGAGGTGGACACCCTCTCCGTCCGCGGCGACGCCACGGCGAACCTCACGTTCGACGCCGCCACCGTCAAGTGGGCAGGGATTGTCGAGACGACGAAGGACGACGCGCAGCTCTACATCGACGGCAAGACCATCACCAACGACAACGGCACGGGCGACGCCGCCAAAGACGGCCGAAAAGGGACGCTGACCCTCTCGCCCGACGCCGACGGCAAGCTGACCCGCAATGCCAACCCGCAGACGGCGATAGGCGTGGCCACGGCGGGCAAGTATAAGATTGAGATTGACCTTTCGGGGGCCGTGCCGACCTACACGCTCACAGACATGGGCGACGTCAAGACATACCCGTCGGAGATGTTCGTCGTCATCGGCGGCGTCAAGACCAGCCTGACGGCCGAGATGAACGACGGCATACCCACCGGCACGTACTCGGGGGTAGTGAACAACACGACTGCGGGAGCCGCATACACGATAGAGGACGGCGACGGCAATGCGTATTTTGGCGAGTCCACACTCACCTTCGACGAGGTGGCGGAATATGAAGTGAACGTGAACCTCCCCGGCAACTCCGTCAGCGCCGTGGCCAAGTCCAAGTATGCCGCATCGCTCGGAATCTACTACGACGCCGACCACGAGTGGATACAGAGCACATTGTACAGCGACTATGCGTCCACCAACCCGGACGGGCTCTACAGGGGCCTGCTCTATAAGGACGCTGACGACTGGAACTTCCACATCCAGGACAGCAATGGCAACAGTTGGGGCGTGGACAGCGGGTGGAATCAGCACACATTCCAAAAGGGCTCGACGAACAACTTCTGGGTGACGGCCACGCAGACCTCCTACTACGTGAGGTTCGAAGCCGAGAACGACAAGTGGAGCGAATTCGAGGTGACGAGCCTGCACCTGGTTGGCGACTTCAACAACTTCAAGTTCACCACGCCTCTCACCAACAACGGCGACGGCACCTGGACGCTCACAGACCTGACGATTACGGAAAAGGAGAAGTGGGGCCCGTACCTTGTCGTCAACGAGGACTGGCTCTTCAAGCTCTACCTGGCCACCGACAACACGTCGCTCACCGCCGAACAGACAAGCAACTACATCGGCAGCGAGCCCGGCACGTATGACATCGTGGTCAGCGCCAAGACGAACAGCGTCACGATAACCAAGAAATAACAGCAAAGAGAAATGAAAAGAACCATCCTATATCTCGCGGCGGCGGCCATTCTGACACCGATGTCGGCGTGCAACGACGACGACGAGCCGAACGTCAAGCGCGAATATGCCGCGGAGGAGACTCCGAGCCGCACCGCCCCCGCCTTCGCCTTTGGCGCCGACCCCAGCTGGGTGACGGCCATGGAAGACGCCAACTGGAAATTCCGCGACGCCGCCGGCAACGAGGGCGACTGCCTCTCCATCCTCCGCGGGATAGGCTTCAACGCCTGCCGACTGAGGGTGTGGGTGAACCCCGCCGACGGATATTGCGACATGGCCGACATGGTGCGCAAGGCCGTCCGCGCCTACAACATGGGCTACCACATCATGGTCGACTTCCACTACTCCGACCGCTGGGCCGACCCCGGGGCGCAATACAAGCCCTCGGTGTGGGACGGGTGCGAGACCCTCGACGCCATGGCCGAGAAGCTCTACCAGTACACGAAGAAAGTCCTGACGGCAGTGCGGACGAACGGAGTGGACGTGGCGTGGGTGCAGATTGGCAACGAGACGCGCGGCGGCATGATCCTGTATAACTCCGACGGCTCGGCATCGGACGTCAACGGCAAGATGGGCGCCGACTACGTCAAGCTCCACGCCGCAGGGTGCAAGGCCGCCAAGGAGGTCTACCCCCGTTGCAAGACCGTCGTCCACTTCGAGGGCGGCAACGAGACGAGCAAAATCGTATGGGCCCTGGACAAGATGAAAGCCGCCGGCGCGGAGTATGACATCTTCGGCGTCTCGCTCTACCCGGACATGGACGCCGACGGATGGTATCAAGACTACGTCTCGACAACCATCGACAACCTCAACATGGTCCACGAGACATACGGTTGCGACGTCATGGTCTGCGAAGTGGGCTGCGACGTGTCGCACTCGGACGCCAAGATGATGCTCAACGACGTCGTCGTCCGCTGCCAAAAAGAAGTCCCCTCGTGCAAGGGTGTCTTCTATTGGGAGCCCGAGTGCTACAACCCCGGCGACGGCGCCTGGAACGGCTACAACAAGGGCGGCTTCCTGAGCGACGGGCGCCCCTCCGAGGCCCTGCTCAACGCCTTTAGCGGCAAAGCCGACAGCGTGATGGGGATGTAGCCCCGAAGCACTCGACGCGGAAAATCGCCCCCGACGGCCGTCTCGGCCCGTCGGGGGCTTTTTTATTTCGCCATAATGGTTATCTTTGCCTACACCAGGTCTACACATATGAAAGCGACATTTTTTGGCACGGGGACGTCGACAGGCGTACCCGTAATCGGGTGCGCCTGCGAGGTGTGCACCTCCCCCGACCCGCGCGACGCGCGGCTCCGGGCATCCCTCCTCATCGAGATGGGCGACGACGGCCCCAACATCCTCGTCGATGCCGGCCCCGACTTCCGCCAACAGATGCTCCGCAACGGCACGCAAAAGATCGACGCCCTGCTTCTGACCCACCTGCACTACGACCACGTCGGGGGGCTGGACGACGTGCGGGGCGTGAACCACGCCGTCCACCACCCGGTGGACGTGTATGGGCAGGAGGCGACCATCAACGCCATCAAGCGCAACCTCTACTACGCCTTTGAGCACCGCCCCTACCCCGGCTCGCCCCGGCTGAAGCTCCACAAGATTGACAAGAGGAGGTTCACCGCCGCCGGCACAGAGATAACACCCCTGCCGGTCATGCACGGCGGGCTTCAGATATTGGGCTTCCGCATAGGCTCGTTGGCATACATAACAGACGCGAGCATAGTCCCCCACAGCACGATAAAGCTTATGGAGGGCATAGACACCCTCATCCTCAACGCCCTGCGCCCCACCCACCACCACTCGCACCTGAGCCTCGACGAGGCCATAGAGGTGGCGCACCGCGTCGGCGCCCGGCAGACGTTCTTCACCCACATGTCCCACGACATAGGCCTACACGCCTGGCGCAACACGACACTGCCCGAGACGATGGCATTGGCGCATGACGGCCTGCAGGTGGACGTGGGTGACACACCACAAAAAATCAGAACCTGACAACCTAAAAAATGAGCAAAAGACGAATCCTCTACGTCGTCAATCCGCACTCCGGCATAGGCCGCAAATCGGTCATAGAAGAAGAGATCAAGGAGCGGACGGACGTCACAAGAGTTGACTTCGACATCATCAACACCACACACCGCGGCCACGCCACCGAGATAGCCCAGACCCACCGCGGCCGCGTCGACGCCGTCATAGCCGTCGGTGGCGACGGGACGGTCAACGAGGTCGGCACGGGGCTCATTGGCAGCGACACGGCATTGGGCGTAATCCCCAGCGGCTCGGGCAACGGGCTGGCGCGCGCCCTCGACGTGCCGCTCCGCACGGCGTCGGCCATAGACATCATCAACGAGTGCGAGACCCGCCCCATAGACGTGCTGCGCGTCGGCTGCCACTACTCGCTCAACGTGGCCGGCATCGGCTTCGACGCATACATAAGCCACCTCTTCGCAGACAAGCACACGCGGGGGCCGCTCCAATATATGAACCTCATAGCCAAAGAGTTCCCCACGTACCAGCCGCAAGAGTATGTCCTGGACATCGACGGCGACATCTTCAAGCGCACGGCGTTCCTCATAAGTTTCGCCAACTCCAGCCAATGGGGCAACAACATCCACATCGCCCCCAACGCGTGCGTCGACGACGGCCTAATGGACGTCTGCATGGTCTCGGAGTTCCCCAACATGGCAATCCCCTCGCTCGTCATCTCGCTTCTGAGCCAGTCGATCGACACGAACAAGTATGACGAGATGATCCGCACGGGGCGCGTCGAGCTTCTCAACGGCGAAAGCCTCATGGCCCACGTCGACGGCGAGCCCATCACCCTGCCCCCCAAGGCCGTCATCGAGGTGGAACACAAGGCGCTGAAAGTCATAGTCCCCCCCCGGGACTTCTACCTCAGCCAACGTTTCAGCCCCTCGCGCATCCGCGAACAGATCTTGAACACGGGCGAACAGATTCGGAACAAGGTGGAAGAGACCCAGAGCAAGATAAAGCAAATCTTCAAAGACAAGTAAATAATTTGCCTCGGTTTGTGGAAAGGCTTAACTTTGCGGACTACCAAGAATAGGCGAACAACAAGAAAAAGTTCTTAGAATAATGTTAAGCAGGAGACTGATAAGGGTCAAGGTGTTGCAGGTGCTCTACTCGCTCATCCAACAGGGCGACTTAGACCTGAAAGAGGCGGAGACGCTGTTGCAGCACAGCATTGGCAAGAGCCAAGATCTCTACCACCTCATTCTTCAACTGCCGTCGGCGTTGCGCCACCTGGCCGCCAAGAGGATTGAGATTGGCCGCACCAAGATGCGCCCCACGGCGGCGGAGCTCAACCCCAACACCCGGTTCGCAAAAAACCGCCTCATCCTCGAGCTCGAGGAGAACGAGCAGCTCAACAAGGCCATAGAGACCAGCGGCAACACGTGGTCGCAAGACGACACGGTCATCAAGACCATCTTCTCCAAGATGACCCACTGCGACGCATATAACAAGTACATGAACTCCGACGAGGACAGCTTCGAGGCCGACCGCAACTTCGTCATCAAGTTCATGAGCAAGGAGCTTCCCAAGATGTCGTTCTTCTTCCAGGCCCTGGAGTTCAAGAACGTCTTTTGGAACGACGAGGCGGAGTTCATGATAAGCATGGCCATCAAGACGCTGAAAGACTTCGACGGCTCGAACGGCGCCACGGTGGAGCTCATGCCCCTGTACAAGGACGAAGACGACGCCGAGTTCACCAAGAAAGTGCTTCGCCGCAGCGTCATGGAGCGCGAGAACACCATCGAGATGATAAAGAAGTACTCCAAGAACTGGGACGCCGACCGCGTGGCCCTCTTGGACGTCCTGCTCATCAACATGGCCATAGCCGAGATGACGACGATGGTCAACATCCCCATAAAGGTGACGCTCAACGAGTATATCGAGATTGCCAAATTCTACTCGACGGACAAGAGCAACAGCTACATCAACGGTCTGCTCGAGAAGATTGTGCGCCAGCTCGTCGAAGAGAAACGGATCAGCGAGGCGCAACTCTTCTAGGCGATGACGCTCGCAAAGCGCACGGCGTGGCACACAGCCCTGACCACGGCCCTGGCGGCCTCCGTGGCATCGTGCACGGGACAGGGGAACAGGCTTCCCGCGAACTCGGGCGCGCTTGGCGACAGCGTGTGCGTCGTGGCCGACACGACATTCCACAACCTCGGCAACGTGGACTATGCCGACGTCATAGCCTTGACCAACACGCTGACCAACACGGGCAAGCGGACGGTGCGGCTCGCAAGCGTCGAGACCGACTGCGCCTGCCTGACGGCCCGCCCCGACGCGGAGACAATAGGGCCGGGCGAGGCCACGAAAGTCCGCATCGAGCTCGACACGCACGGCTCGGTGGGCAAGCAATACCACCTGGTGGACATAAACGCGGACAACGGGCAGACGATAAAGATCTTCGTCTACGCCGAGGTGTCCGAACCAGAATAGGAACAATAACACAGAAAAAAACATGCTCAACACACTACTCCAGGCAGCCCCCGCCGCCCCTGCGCAGGGCGGCGGCAGCGCGCTGATGAACTTCCTGCCCCTCATCCTCATCATCGTCGTCTGCTACTTCTTCATGATTCGCCCTCAGCAGAAAAAGCAGAAAGAGCTGATCAAGATGCGCGAGGCCATGAAGAAAGGCGACCACGTCGTCACCACGAGCGGGCTAAAGGCCAAGGTGGCGGAAGTGAAAGAGGACTATGTGGCATTGGAGATTTCGGATGGCGTCGTCGCAAAGTTCGACAAGGCCGCAATCATGACAGTCGAGTCGAAGTAGCACAGACAGACTGCCCTTGGTCGCACCATAAAGTAGTGTCCTGGAGGCAGGCAGTGCTTCCAGGACACGATTTTTTTTTACCCACCATTATTCCAAAACCTACACCAATCATGCCAGTCAGTACACGGGAGCAACCGCCCTACTACGACAAGCTCAAGCTCCGCGAGGGCGGCTACATCCCCCTGGACCACATATCGTATGGTGGCGACGACCCTCATGCGCACCTGCTCCCGATAAAGAAGATTTATGACGTCAACGTAGACTCCACCTACCCCTACGTCGACCTTTCGCCTCGCTTCCGAATCCTCAACTGGCTATACTACTTCCAGTCGAAGACGCTCATAGAGTTCCTGAACAAGTTCCGCTACGGTTTCAAGATGCGCGGCCGCGAGAACATCACCCGCAACATGGACAAGCTCCGCGGCGGCGCCATGACGGTGTGCAACCACGTGTTCCGCTGGGACATGTGCGGCGTCTTCAGCGCCATAGGCTGGCGGCAGCTCCGCTTCCCCATTTTCCGCGGGCAGATGGCCGGCAAAGACCGCACCCGGATGGTGGCCATGGGCGGCGTGCCAATCCCGGAGAAACTGTCGGACCTGAAGCTCTTCTACAAGGCTTTCGACTACTACCGCGAGCACGGCTACTGGATCCACTTCTTCGCCGAAGAGAGCCGCTGGCAGTTCTACACCCCCATCCGCCCATTCAAAAAGGGCGCATTCATCTTCGCCGAGCGCTACAACCTGCCCATAATCCCCATGGCCTACTCGTATCGCGAGCGCAAGGGCCTGCTGAAGCTTTTTGGCAAGGAGGCCTGCGTGACGCTCAACGTCGGCGAGCCCATATTCCCCGACCCGGCCCTGAAAGGCAAGCGCGGCGCCGTGGTGGACGACCTGCGCCGACGGACGCACGAGGCCATGGTCAAGCTGGCGGGCATCGAGACGAACCCGTGGGAGTATAACCAGACCGAGAAGTAGATGATTGTCAAGAGCTTTTGCGTCAACATGATGCACGAGAACACCTACGTCGTCTCCGACGCGACGCGGGAGTGCGTCATAATCGACTGCGGATGCCGCGAAGAGGCCGAGCGCGACGCATTGGCGGGCTACATAGCCGGCGAGGGGCTCAGCGTCCGCCGACTGCTCTGCACTCACCTCCACCTCGACCACACGTTCGGCAACGAGTTCGTCCTGGACCACTACGGCGTGAGGGCCGAGGCCAACGAGGGCGACCGCCCCCTTGTGGAGATGATCCACTATCAGGCCGTGGCCTTTGGCCTGGGCGACGACGAGGCGCATGTGCCGCCCCCCGACTTCACCCTCCACGATGGGGCGGAAATCCGCTTTGGGGAGACGACGCTAAGGGTGGTCGGCACGCCGGGACACTCGCCGGGCGGCATCTCGCTGTGGTGCGAGAGCGAGGGCGTCATCTTCTCGGGCGACAGCCTGCTGAAAGGGGCCTACGGCGCCACCAACCTGCCCGGCGGACGGCTGAAGAAACTCCGCCGCTCGATCATGGAGAGGCTGTTCGCCCTGCCCGGCAACACCGTGGTCTACCCGGGTCACGGCGAGCCCACGACAATCGGGACCGAGCGCGAGAGCAACCCAATCTTGACCGTCGACAACTGAAAGCGGCAAGCCTCGCAGTGAGGGCGCACGGGCTCCACATCCGCGCATGACGCCCCCGCTCTTGCCCAATTGAGCATTTGTTTGTAACTTTCTGACGCGGCGTTGCGCCGCAGACAATGCTCAGTAGAAAATTTCAGAAAGATACACCATGCTGACAAAACAAGACGAGCAAGACCTCAAGACGCGAGGCAAAAGCGTAGAGGAGACTGAGCGGCAACTGGAGATGATTGCCCGCGGCTTCACCCCCTGCGCCGTGCGGCGCGCCGCCACCATCGGCGACGGCATAACGAGAGTCGACGAGGCGGAGGCACGCAAATTGGCCGCAAGCTACGACGCACGACTGGCTAAAGGACTGAAAATATCCAAGTTCGTCCCGGCCTCTGGCGCCGCGAGCCGGATGTTCAAGCCGCTGCACCAATATCTTTCGGCCGCCGAGGGCGACCGCGGGCGCATGGACGGCGAGGAGCCGTGGGCCACGTTCTTCGCCCGGCTGGACGATTTCGCATTTGCCGAGAGGCTGAAAGCGCTGTCGCCCAAAGACCATGCGGACGCCGTGGCCCTGGTGCTCGGCGAAAACGGCCTGGCGTATGGAAGCCACCCCAAGGGCCTGGTGGCTTTCCACAAATACGCCGACGGCGCGGTGCGTACGGCCGCCGAGGAGCATCTCGCAGAGGCCAAGGAGTATTGCAAAAGCAACAATACGGCCCACGTCCACTACACGGTGCCGACAGGCATGGAGGACGCGTTCCGCAAGGTCTTGGAGCATGGCCAGGAGGAGGCCCGCAAGGCGGAAGGCGTCGAGATTGACGTGACATACAGCGTGCAACCGCCCGCTACCGACGTCCCCGCCCTCACGCTCGACGGCAAGCCCGCCCGCGACAAAGACGGGCACCTGGTCTTCCGCCCCGGCGGCCACGGCGCGCTGATTGGCAACCTAAACAAGATAGACGCCGACGCCGCTTTCGTCAAGAACATAGACAACGTGGCGCACGGCCGGATGCTATCCGAGTCCTCGATGTGGAAAAAGGTGATTGCCGCCATAGGGCTGGACATCAAGGAGAAGGCCGACGGCTTGCTGAGGCGCATCGACGGTGGCGACACCTCGGCCGCCGATGAGGCCGCGGACTTCATAGCCAAGACGTTCAAGGTGACGCCGCCCCCGGGCTCGGACAAACGGGGCTTCGCGCTGTCGTTCCTCGACCGCCCCCTGCGCGTGTGCGGAATGGTGAAAAACGAGGGCGAGCCCGGCGGAGGTCCGTTCTGGGTCGAGGGGAGGGACGGCCTCCTGTCGCTGCAGATTGTCGAGAGCGCGCAGATGGACATGGACTCGCCCGCCGTCAAGGAGATTGTGGCCGGCAGCACCCACTTCAACCCCGTGGACCTCTTCTGCTGCCTCAAAGACCGGCGCGGCAACCGCTTCGACCTGACGAAATATGTCGACCCCGAAGCCGGCTTCCAGACCCGCAAGAGCGTCGGCGGCGTAGACGTGGTGGGCATGGAGCTGCCGGGCCTGTGGAACGGCGCCATGGCCAACTGGCTGACAGTCTTCGTCGAGGTGCCCGTCATGACGTTCACCCCCGTCAAGACCGTCATGGACTTGCTCCGGCCCGTCCACCAGCCGGCTTAGTCCCGACGCTCATGTCCCAAAACACCCGCCGGGGGGCGAGCCTTGCTCGCCTCCCGGCGTCCGTATTTTCCGCCCCTAGCCAAAAATCGGAATGCCAAACGTTTGCACCTTTAGAAATATTGCTAATTTTGCCGTGAGTTGATGACCGCCTGTGTCTTTGCGGAATCGGTTCGCAACCATCTCGGTGGTGACACTGTAGCAAGACCCGCAGTATAGATGCTTCTACCGCCCGGCGGGTCGATCCTGCGACTCTCTTCTTCAAAACAGAAAACAAATATTCATTTCCTGTTGCGCACCAGTCGGGGCGACAAGCCTGGACGCGTCGGGACGCGGTGCATGTCAACGGCTGAAAAATCATCCCTAACAAAACAGATGTATAGCAAAGACGAACTGTCGGGGCTTCTCTTGCCGAAACTGCGAGAGATTGCGAAAGAGATAGGAATCAGGAGGGTCGAGCAATATAAAAAGCGTGAGCTTCAAGATAAAATCTTAGAGATGCAAACAGAATCCGCCCCCGACGCGCCCGCGACGCAAGCCCCCGACGCGCACGGCGAGAGCCTCAGCGCCGAAGAGAAGGAGGACCTCATTGCCAAAGCGTTCATGCGCTTCAAGACCAGCGAGGCCCCGAACGACGACGAGCCCTCGGAGCCGCGCAAGCCCCGGCAGCGCGTCCAAGTGACGACCTACACCACGAAGAACGCCAAGGACTGGAAGAACTCCGACCGCGACGGCTCTGTGCGACGGAGCATCGACACCCCGGCCTACGACCAGCACCGCGCCGAGGGCGAGACGGAGGGCGGCTCGATGCAGTCGCTGGCGGAGAAGCTGGCCAACTCCGGGCAGGGGGGAATCTTGGGCGAACTGGGTTCACCGTCGGACAACGACACATATGAGAACGGCAGCCCCGCCAACACCCCTCAGCGCAACAACGGGGGCCAGTGGGGCGGATATTCCAACGGCCGCGCGCCGCAAGACGACAGGCGCGGACGGACTAACGCCAACTACAACTTCGACAACGTCATCTCGGCACAGGGCGTCCTGGAGCTCATGCAAGACGGCTACGGCTTCTTGCGCTCGTCGGACTACAACTACCTCAGCTCGCCCGACGACGTGTACGTCCAGCAGAGCATAATCCGCAACTACGGGCTTCGGACGGGCGACACGGTCATGGGCTTCGTGCGCACACCCCGCGAGAGCGAGAAATATTTCCCCCTGGTGAGGGTCGAGACCATAAACGGCAAGCGACCGGAGCAAATCCGCGACCGTCAGCTCTTCGAGAACCTCACGCCCATATTCCCCGACGAGAAGTTCAAGCTCTCGACGGGCGGCAAGGCCAACATCAGCACCCGCCTTGTGGACCTCTTCGCCCCGATAGGCAAAGGTCAGCGCGGCCTGATCGTGGCCCAGCCCAAGACCGGCAAGACGGTCTTGCTGAAAGACATAGCCAACGTCATTGCCGACAACCACCCGGAGGTCTACCTCATAATCCTGCTCATCGACGAGCGCCCGGAGGAGGTGACCGACATGCAGCGCTCTGTCAACGCCGAGGTCATCGCCTCGACATTCGACGAGCCCGCCGACCGCCACGTCAAGGTTGCCAACATCGTCCTGGAGAAAGCCAAGCGCATGGTGGAGTGCGGCCACGACGTGGTCATCCTGCTCGACTCCATAACGCGCCTGGCCCGCGCCTACAACACCGTCTCGCCGGCCTCCGGCAAGGTCCTGACCGGCGGCGTCGACGCCAACGCCCTGCAAAAGCCGAAACGTTTCTTCGGCGCCGCACGTAACATCGAGCACGGCGGCTCGCTCACCATAGTGGCGACGGCCCTCACCGAGACAGGCTCGAAGATGGACGACGTCATCTTCGAGGAGTTCAAGGGGACGGGCAACATGGAGCTTCAGTTGGACCGCAAGCTGGCCAACAAGCGCATCTTCCCCGCCGTGGACGTCAACGCCTCCAGCACCCGCCGCGACGACCTGCTCCACGACCGCGAGACACTGAACCGGATGTGGGTCTTGCGCAACAAGGGCATAGCGGACATGACGCCCATTGAGGTCATGACGAAACTCGTTGACATGATGAGCAGGACCCGCAACAACGCGGAGTTCCTCGCCACGCTCAACTCATAGCACGACAATGTTAGACTTATTCAGCACCGAGACAGGCGAGCCCACAGGCTTCATCAAGGTTGCCGCCGCCACCCCCGTGACGAGCGTGGGCAACTGCCAACGCAACGCGGAGCAAATCATAGACCTCATGCGGCACGCCGCCGACGACGGCGCCGCGATCGTGGCCCTGCCCGAACTCGCCATAACGGGCTACACAGCCGCCGACGTGCTCGCGCAGCCGTTCGTGCTCCGCGAGGCGGAGATGGCCCTAGACAACATACTGAGCATGACCAGCACCGTGCCCATCATGGCGGTGGTGGGGATGCCGCTAGCCGTGGCCGGCAGGCTCTACAACTGCGCCGTGGTGATTGCCGAGGGGGAGGTCAAGGGGGCTGTCCCGAAGACGTACCTGCCGACATACGGCGAGTTCGACGAGGGTCGGTGGTTCGCCAGCCCCACGGCCTCGACACCCAAGACGATTACGCTGAGCAACACCGAGGTGCCTTTCGGCACAGACCTCATATTCAGCTGCGCCGAGCAGAAGGTCAAGTTCGGCATCGAGATTTGCGAAGACCTCTGGGCGCCCGTGGCTCCCTCGACGTTCCTTGCCCTGCAAGGCGCGCACATCATTGTGAATATCTCGGCCTCGAACGACTACGTCTCGAAAGACGCGGAGCGCGTCAACCTGATAAAAGCACAGAGCACAAAGACCATCTCGGCCTACGTCTACACCTCGTCGGGCCTGGGCGAGAGTACGACAGACCTGGTGTTCGGCGGAGCGACATACATTGCGGAGAACGGCGCAATCTTGTCGCGCGGCGAGCGTTTCGCCCAGGCGGCGCACTACATCACGGCCGACATCGACATCGAGAAGATTGAGGCCCTGCGCCTCCGCTCGACGACATTCTACTCGCCCGACACGGCCAACCACCCCGTCCGCGACGTGACGGTGAGCGCCCTCGGCGACTTGGACGCCGACAGCGTGAGCCGCGCGTTCCAACGTCTGCCGTTCGTCGCCGAAGACGAGTCGGCGCGCAAGTCCGACTGCGAGGAGGTGTTCAACCTGCAGGCCAACGGCCTGGCGCAACGCATGAGGGCCTGCCGGGCGGCGAAAGCCGTCGTGGGCGTCTCTGGCGGCCTGGACTCCACACTGGCACTGCTCGTGGCGGCCAAGACGATGGACTTGATGGGCCGCCCGCGGACCGACGTGGTCGGCATCACCATGCCAGGCTTCGGGACAACGAGCCGTACGCACGGCAACGCATTGAAACTGATGAAGTCGTTGGGCGTCTCCACCGTCGAGATAGACATCACGGCGGCCTGCCGGCAACACCTGAGCGACATCGGCATGAGCGAGGGCGACCGCAGCGCGGCCTACGAGAACTCGCAGGCCCGCGAGCGGACCCAGATCCTGATGGACTACGCCAACAAGGAGAACGGCCTGGTGGTGGGGACGGGCGACCTCTCGGAACTGGCCCTGGGCTGGACGACGTACAACGGCGACCATATGTCGATGTACGGCGTCAACGCTGGCGTCCCTAAGACACAGATACGCTACGTGGTCCGACACGTGGCCGACACAGCATCGACTGAGGAGACCCGCTCGACGCTCCTGGACATCTTGGACACGCCCATAAGCCCCGAGCTGCTGCCGGCCGACCCGAACGGAAACATCAACCAAAAGACGGAAGACCTCGTGGGTCCCTACGAGCTCCACGACTTCTTCCTCTACCACCTGCTCAACTACGGCTTCGGCCCCGGGCGGCTCCTGCTCATGGCATCGCGCGCGTTCGACGGCGCATACCCCCGCCCCGTGATAAAGAAATGGCTCGGCACGTTCCTCCGCCGCTTCTTCGCGCAGCAGTTCAAACGCTCGTGCATGCCCGACGGGCCAAAGGTCGGCCTCGCCTCGCTGTCGCCCCGCGGCAACTGGCGGATGCCCAGCGACGCCTCGGCCGAGATGTGGCTGAACGCCCTGGAAGACCTGTAGGGGGGGGGCGAGATGAAAGGCAGTCTCTTCATGATTCCGACATACCTGTCGGAGACAGCCCCCGGTGAGTCGTTCCCCCAGAAAAACCTCGACATAGTCTCCTCGACCCGGAGTTTCGCCGTCGAGGAAGTCCGCACTGCCCGACGCTTCCTCAAAAGCGTGGACCGCACGATAGACATCGGCGCCCTGACGCTCACGGAACTCAACGAGCACCACGGCGTCGCCGACATCCCCAAAATCCTGTCGGCGGCCGAGAGCGGCGAGGACGTGGGCATGATTAGCGAGGCGGGGTGCCCCGGCGTGGCCGACCCGGGGGCAGAACTTGCCGCCGAAGCCCACAGGCGCGGCATAAGGGTGGTCCCCCTGGTGGGGCCGTCGAGCATAGTCTTGGGCCTGATGGCGTCGGGGCTGAATGGGCAGAACTTCGCATTCAGCGGGTACCTGCCAATCGGGGCCGAGCTCCCGAAACACCTGCGCAAGATGGAGGAGCGGAGCATGAAAGAGAACCAGACGCAAATCTTCATCGAGGCCCCATACCGCAACGACAAGATGCTCCAGGCGCTGCTCCAGACGCTCCGCCCGACGACCCGCCTCTGCGTGGCGAGGAGCGTGACGGGCGCGGACGAGCTAATCTCGACGAAGAGCGTGGAGGAATGGCGGAAAAGCCAACTGCCGGAACTGCACAAAAAACCTACAGTCTTCCTCTTCCTGGCATAAGACGGAAAAATGGCGACAGACTACTTCATAGACATAAAGAAAGCCCGGGTGAACAACCTCAAGGGCATCAGCTTGAAGATTCCGCGCAACAAACTCATCGTCATAACCGGCGTCAGCGGCTCGGGCAAGTCGAGCCTGGCTTTCGACACCCTCTATGCCGAAGGCCAACGGCGCTACGTGGAGAGCCTCAACTCCTACGCCCGGCAGTTCCTGGGGCGCAACTCCAAGCCCGACGTGGACAGCATCACGGGAATCCCGCCCGCCATTGCCATAGAGCAGAAGGTCAACACCCGCAACCCCCGCTCGACAGTCGGCACCTCGACAGAGATATATGACTACCTGAAGCTCCTCTTCGCCCGCGTCGGTCGGACTTTTTCGCCCATAAGCGGCCAGGAGGTGAGGCACGACAGCGTTGGCGACGTCGTGGACTACGCCATGTCGCGCCCCGACGGCGCCACACTGCTAATCCTGTCGCCGCTCCGAGCCGGAAAGATGGAGACGACTCTGCCGAGCCTCAAGCAACAGGGCTTCAGCCGCTTGGAACACAATGGCGACGTGCTGCGCTTCAACGACATAGACGTGTCGTCGCACCCCACGACAGACGGTTTCAACCTCGTCGTGGACCGCCTCATGGTCAGCCCCAGCGCCGACCTGGCCACCCGCCTGGGCGAATCGGTGGGCACCGCCATGCACGAGGGCGGCGAGCGATGCATTGTCCGCACGGTCTCTCCCGACGGCACGCTGACCGACCGCGAGTTCTCCGCCAAGTTCGAGGCCGACGGGATGACATTCGACGAGCCGAGCGAGCTCATGTTCACGTTCAACAGCCCCCTTGGCGCCTGCCCGCGTTGCGAGGGCTTCGGCAGGGTCATCGGCATCGACGAGGACCTTGTCATCCCCGACAAGAACCTGTCTGTCGGCAACGGGTGCGTGGCATGCTGGGTCGGCCCCTCGCTGAGCAAGTGGGCCGTGGAGTTCTGCCGCACGTCGCAAGCCTACGGGTTCCCGGTCTACAAGGCCTACGCGGAGCTGTCCGCCAAGGAGCGCGACCTGCTGTGGCACGGAGCCCCGGGCGTGGAGGGCATAGACGCCTTTTTCGACTTCGCCCGCGAGAACCAGTATAAGATTCAGTACCGCATAATCCTGGCCCGCTTCCGCGGCAAGACCACGTGCCCCGAATGCGGCGGCTCCCGCCTCCGCAAAGAGGCGACCTACGTCAAGGTGGGCGGCGCGGACATAACGGAGCTGTGCCGTAAGCCCATAGACGAACTGAAAGAGTGGGCCGACACCCTGTCGCTCAACGCCCACGAGACGAAAGTGGCCCAGCGCATCTTGACCGAGATTCGCCAACGGCTGGACTTCCTGATGGAGGTTGGCCTGGACTACCTCACCCTGGACCGGACGTCGGCCACCCTGTCGGGCGGCGAGAGCCAACGCATAAACCTGGCCACGTCGCTCGGCAGCAGCCTCGTCGGCTCGCTCTACATCCTCGACGAGCCGAGCATAGGCCTCCACTCCGCCGACACGGCGAAGCTCATCGGGGTCTTGCGCAAGCTGCAGCACCTGGGCAACACGGTCGTCGTGGTCGAGCACGACGAGGACATCATCCGCTCCGCCGACGAGATTATCGACATAGGGCCCGAGGCCGGCCGCCTTGGCGGCGAAGTGGTCTTCGCCGGGCCGTATGACGAACTGATGTCCAAGTCGGACGGTCTCACGGCCCAATATCTCACGGGGCGGCTCAAGATAGCCGTCGGCAAGAGCCGCCGGCGGTGGAACAGGTCCGTCGCGGTGAGCCGCGCCACACTGAACAACCTCAAGGGCGTCGAGGCTCGCTTCCCCCTCAACGTCATGACCGTCGTGACGGGCGTGAGCGGCTCGGGCAAGTCGTCGCTGGTCTCGCAAGTGCTGTATCCGGAGATGCGGCAGCTGACGGCCGACATTGGCGGCAAGACCCCCTCGACGTTCAAGCACCTGAGCGGCGACCTTGGCGCCGTGAGCCGAGTGGAGTTTGTGGACCAGAACCCCATAGGCAAAAGCACCCGCTCGAACCCGGTGACATATCTGAAAGCCTACGAGGAGATTCGCAAGCTGATGAGCCTCCAGCCCCTGTCTAAGCAGAGCGGCTTCACCGCCGCCCACTTCTCGTTCAACGCCCCCGGCGGACGGTGCGAGGCATGCCAGGGCGAGGGCGTGATAAAAATCGAGATGCAGTTCATGGCCGACGTCGTGATCGAGTGCGACCAGTGCCACGGGCAGCGGTTCAAAGACGAAGTGCTCGAAGTGCGCTACCGAGGCAAGAACATCCACGACATCCTCGACATGACCGTCAACCAGGCCATTGAGTTTTTTGGCGAAAAGGAGGGCGCCACAGAGCGGAAGGTTGTCCAAAGACTGAAACCTCTCCAGGACGTCGGCATCGGCTACATCAAGATGGGCCAGTCGAGCAGCACCCTCTCCGGCGGCGAGAACCAGCGCGTCAAGCTGGCGTCTTACCTAGCCGACGCCAACCAGCCCCCCACCCTGTTCATCTTCGACGAACCCACGACGGGCCTCCACTTCCACGACATCCGCAAACTGCTCGTCGCCTTCGGCTCGCTGATTGAGAAAGGGCACAGCCTGGTGATAATCGAGCACAACATGGACGTCATCAAGAGCGCCGACTGGGTCATAGACATGGGCCCCGGCGGAGGCGCCGCCGGCGGCCGCGTGGTGTGCCAGGGCACGCCGGAGGACGTGGCCCGTTGCGAGACGTCGAAGACCGGCGGTTTCCTGCGCAAAGCGCTAAAGACGGACGACAATGAAGAAAAGCAAGGAGCTGCATGACGCCATCACTGCGTCCCTCCATGGGCTTGCCGGCGGCGAGACCTACGAGTGCGTCTGCCGCGACATCTCGGACGAGCTTCCGTTGCCGTCGGCCGGCAGACTGAGCGAGGTCGTCCGCCTGTGCCGCGAAGTGGTCTTTCCGGGCTTCTTCGCCGCCACGCCCACCCACCAGTCGAGCCTAGGCTACTATCAGGGCGTGTGCGTCGAGGAGATGTCTCACAAGATGCGCCGGGAGATATATGCCGGGCTGTGCCTGGCGCGCCGCGATGCCGGGCTGTGCGCCGACGCCGCCAAGGGCCGGGCGGACAGCATCACGGCCCAGTTTGTCCGTTGGCTCCCCGAGCTTCAGCGCTCCCTTGTCGGCGATGTCGAGGCCATATTCTGCGGCGACCCCGCCGCCCACAGCAAGGAGGAGGTCATCATGGCCTACCCCGCCGTCCGCGCCATATCGGGCTACCGCATAGCCAACAAGCTTCACCGCCTCGGCGTCCCCCTGATCCCGCGCATCATAACCGAGATGGCCCACAGCGAGACCGGCATCGACATAAGCCCCGAGGCCTCCATCGGCCGGCGCTTCGCCATAGACCACGGCACGGGCATCGTCATCGGCGCCACGTGCGTCATCGGCGACGACGTCAAGCTCTATCAAGGCGTGACGCTCGGGGCCCTGAGCCACCCCGACGCCGACCAGGACGACATGCGCGGCAAGCCCCGCCACCCCATCATAGGCAACGGTGTCGTCATCTACGCCCAAGCGACCCTCCTGGGCCGCATACGCGTCGGCGACGGCGCCGTAATTGGCGGCAACGTGTGGCTAACCCACGACGTGGCCCCGGGTCTGCGGGTCGAGCAATGGGCGGAGGGGCCGACAGGCAAAAAAAATGCCCAATCGCCCGCCACAGTGAATTAATTTTAATATATTCGCTCTGCGAAAAGGGGGACTCGCATGGGGTTCGATATGGACAAATGGATGGCTACGAAGCGTTGCGGCGAAGTGCTCGTGGAGCACGTCGGCGACTTCACGCCGACCTACATAGACTCTGTCGTTCCAAGCCTGGAGCAACAGATGCGCGACAGCATTGGCAGGGAGGCCATCCGCAAGCGCGTCTTCCACATCTTCGTCGAGTGCGCCCAAAACCTCTACCACCACGTCCGGCCTTTCGCCCCCGTCGAGGCACGCTATGGGCACGAACGCCTTGGCGCGCTCATCGTGACTAAAGAGCATGGCGACTGCTGCCGAATCTCGACGGGCAACTTTGTCTCGTTGGACAAGGCCGCGCAGCTCCAACAACAGATTGACCGCATAAACTCGCTAGACGAGGCTCAACTGAAAGCCTACTACCGGGACGCCATATGCACCAACAGCTACTCCGCCGCCGGGGGCGCCGGGCTGGGGATGATAGACATGGCCCGCAAGAGCGGCAACAAGCTCACGTTCCTGTTCTTCTCCGTCGAGGGGATGCCGGGGCTGCTGTTCTTCTCGCTCGACGTGCTGATTGGCAAAGCCCAGGAAAGCGGACAACCCGATGTGAAACAAACATTATCAACTCTATAAAGGATGGAAACTATCACTCTGCAAGAGAGCGCCAAGACACCATACATACGTCTGGACCCCGACAAGGGCCAAATAGAGATAAAGGGCCGCTCAATCCCGGAGAACTCGGTGGAGTTCTATCGGCAGGTAATCAGTTGGCTCAGCGAATATGCCCAAGGCGACAGCAAGCCGACGAACGTCCGGTTTCAATTGGAGTATTTCAACACAAGCAGCTCCAAGTGCATCCTCGACATATTCAAGAAGCTCGAGGCCATGTACCGCAAGGGATGGGAGGTCAGCATCTCGTGGTGCTACGACGAGGACGACGAGGACATGCTGGAGAGCGGCGAGGACTACCAGTCCATCCTCTCTTGCCCAATCTCGTTGGAGAAGATGAGCGGCACGCTGTAGCCCACCGCCTCCGGCACCTTTTATCACTACCCAAGACCTATGGCAGGCGACGGCTTCAGAGCCGCCGCGGCGGGATGACAGTTGTATCATTATGCCCCAAGTAACGTGCATCATAGTCGACGACGACACGTTCTCGGCCAAGATAATGTCGGGCTATGTTCGCCGTACGAACGACGTGGGACTAGCGCAGACGTTCTCAAACGCCATAGATGCCATAAACTTCCTCTCAAGCCGCGAGGGCAAGAGCGTCAACCTCATCTTCCTCGACATCGAGATGCCGGAGATGAGCGGCATGGAGTTCATGAGGTCGATAGACCTGTCGGGCAAGGAGGTCGTCATATACTCCTCGCAGGAGAAGTACGCATTGGAGTCATATGAATATGACGTGTGCGACTACCTGCTGAAGCCCGTCAGCTACGCCCGCTTCATACGCTCGGTAGTCAAGGCCCGTACGGCCCTGGAGATAAAGGAGGAGGTGGTGGAAGACGAGGATCCCGCCGACGACTCGGAGTGCGCGTTCCTGCGCGACAACGTCGGCGTGGTCCACAAGGTGCGCTACGACGACATCGTGATGATAGAGGCGATGGAGAACTACGTCTCGGTGTGCACCCCGAAGCACAAAATGCTCATCCACTCCCCCCTGCGAAAGCTCGTAGACACCCTGCCGCCGCAACACGTGGTGCGCATACACCGCTCCTACGCCATTGGCGTGAGGCACATATGCAACATGGAGAAAGACAAGGTCGTGGTGGAGTGCGGGCGCGAGAAAGTCGAGCTTCCGCTCAGCCGCGTCTTCGGCCAGGACTTGCGCAAGCGCATTGAGACCCAGTTGGCCTCGGAGGCGGGCAAAAAGGCATCATGCACAGAATAGAGTTCCGCGTGGCGAGCATGCTCGCCGCCACCCTCCTCGCCGCCCTGCCGGCGGAGGCCCAGGTGCGGCGCGAGCGCGGCAGCGAGTTTGTCGTTAAGCTGGGCGACACCGCCCCGCGGTTTGGCTTCGTGACGAGCGCCGGCGACACTCTCGACACGGACTTCCTCCATGGTCAGGTCGTCGTCTTGCAGTTCGCCGCGTCGTGGTGCCCGTTCAGCGCGGCCCAGATGTGGGACCACCAGACGGCAGTATGGGCCTCCCACAGGTCCGACGCCCGCTTCTCCATGTACATTGTCTGCGAAGACCAGCCCAAAGACCGTGACGCCTTCGCCCGCCTCATTGCCGAGGAGGGCATCGAGATCTCCTACATCGTCGACGACGAGGAGCGCATCTACCGCCTGTTCGTCACGCCCAACGGGAGCGTGACGCGGACGGTCGTCATAGCCCCGGACCGCACGATAGCCTACCTGTCTGACAGGCACAGCCGCCGCGGCGTGCGCCAACTGCGCCGGACGGTGCGCCGCCTGCTCAGCACCGCGTCGCGATAGGCGCGCGCCACACAACAAAGAAAAATAGAAGACAACACACACAGGGCAACACAGGATGGAAATGGTCAACATGGTCAAGTCGTTGATGGAGGGTCTCTCCGTCGGCTTCGTCGCCTCTATCCCCCTCGGCCCCATAGGCGTCTTGTGCATCCAGCGCACACTGAGCAAGGGGCGCCGCTCCGGCTTCGCCAGCGGTTGCGGCGCCGCCTCGTCGGATTTCCTGTATGCCGTCGTGGCGTGCTTCAGCATCTCGATGGTGACGGACTTCGTGGCCAATCACCGCTCGTTGCTGTTCATATGCGGGGCCATAGTCCTCGTGATTCTCGGCGTCCGCATGATTCTCTCGAAGCCCCACCTCAAGATGCGCCGCCAGCAGCTCCAGGGCGGCAAGAAAGGCAGCTTGTGGCAGGATTTCGTCTCGACATTCTTCCTGACCATCTCTAACCCCCTGGCCCTGTTCATCTTCATGGGGGCTTTCTCGCTGATAGGCCTGCATGGGACGCTCTCCGAGCGCACCATGGTCGTGGCGGGCGTCCTTGTCGGCGCCATGTCGTGGTGGCTGATTCTCACCATATTGGTGGGCCTCTTCCGCCGCAAGCTGACCCTGCGCCGCCTGCTCTACGTGACGCGCATTGCGGGCTTCGCCATAGTGTGCCTGGTGATTGTGACGGGCATAGTCGAGCTTGTCGAGTATCTCGCGGCGAGGTGAGCCAAGACGTAGGCACGGCGGGAAAAGTTTAGTAACTTCGTTGGAGACGAACACGTAGGAAGATGGACAAAAGAATCAGTCTATGCCGCATCGGCACCCGCGACCCCCACTTTGAGCCGTCGTTGGCCTTGATGGAGGCGGCGTTTCCGGCCGACGAACGCCGCGAGGAGGACGACCTCCGCGCGTTGGTCGAGGGCAACCCCCTCTTCGCGTTCAACATCGTCAAGTCCGACGACGAGCGCGTGGGCCTGATGACGACGTGGAACTTCGGCAAGTTCATCTACGTGGAGCATTTCGCCACCGAACCATCGGTGCGCGGTGGCGGCATGGGGGCGGCGTCGCTCCGCGAGCTGGCAAAGACGGCGGACCTCCCCATAGTCCTGGAGGTCGAGCCCCCGGCGCAATCGGACGAGGCGCGCCGCCGCGTGGGCTTCTACGAGCGCTCGGGCTTCAAACTGTGGCGGACGGCCTACACGCAACCCCCATACAGCAAGGAGAAAAAGTCGCTGCCGATGTCCCTTATGGCCTATGGGCTGGAGGAGACGCCCGACTGCGCCAAGATTGTCATGGCGCTGCTATACAGGCACGTCTACAAAGCCAAAATGCCAATCTGAGGCGCGACACAACTCGGAGAAAAAAAATTGACGACGCCCCCGCCGCTTCACGGCCGGCGGACGTCCACAACATAGACAGACAATGAAAGAGACAAGCAAGAAGCAGAAAGCCGTCCGCAAAGACCGGCGCGAGGTGATTGAGTACCTCAATCTTCAGCTCTCCGCCCTGGGTCAGCCGGTGTTCCAAGACAACGCCGAGAGCGAGGTTAAACTGGCCAATGCGAAGTTCATGCAGATTACTGGCGACCTGGTGAGCAGCTACCGCAACAAGACGCGCCTGCTGGGCCAGCGCCTCTGTCCCGCCGACCAGCGAATCCAGGATTTCATCGACGACTACCTGCGCGACGTCAAGAGCGACGACCACTGCCAGTTGCCCGCCGAGACCCTCATCTTGGGTCAGAGGGGGCTGGCCCGCGAGCTGAGCCTGCCGCCCGACTCCAACTCGTTTTTCGGCAAATATGTCTCGACCTACCGCGTCAAGCAGGGCATCTTGAACAACCCCCTCAACGACAAGCGCACGACGAAGGGGACGTTCCACATTGCCGAGGGCGGGCTGCCCATCCCCGTTGACAAGAAAGCCGTCCCCAAGGTGGCTTTCGCCAGGATGCTGGAGGCCGCCCTGCACCCCTCCGACGAGATAAACACCCTGCCATTCACGTCGAACCAGCCCGACAAGGCCCACACCATGGTCTCCCTGCTCGTCCGCCCCATCGTGGTGCCGGAGGTGCCGGACGTCATGACGCGCCGCAGCATGGAGGTACGCCTCTTCGCCCCCGGCAGCCTCGTCAGCTCGCTCGACTTCGTCGAGACGGTCTTCGGCAACGCCGGCAACCCCACCCTGCCGGAGAACGACGCCGCCCTCGACATCGACCACTGGACGGGCCACACGGGCTGCATAATCTTCGCCCCCCAACTCCTGCAACTCAAGAAGAAGGAGCTTGGCCTGCCCCACTACGACGACGCCACGGAGCGCCAGCGCGCCGACGGCATGTGCTGGCGCGACGAGAGCGAGCTGTATAACGACGGCAGCTCGTTCAAGATTACCGCCCGCGACGCCCGCGGCGTGGTGGTGACAATCATTGCCGACAACTACTTCGGCTACGCCAAGAAAGAGATAAAGACCGAGATAAACTACTCGGCCAACCTCTTCGGCCTGGCCGAGGAGGAGCATTCGGGCGGCGCCATAGCCTTTGCGCGCTCCATCATGTCCGACGACATCGTTGGCGAACTCTACTCGAACAAGCTCGACGGCCTCTACACCTTTGAGGAGGCCATGACACTGCTCGGCGACCGTGTGGACATCCACCCCGACGGGTATGCCGTGGACCGCAAATACCCGCAGGTGGTCTACATCCCCGAGAGCGCCGACATCCACATAGACCAGACCATCATAACGTGGATGCACAACGGGCAGGAGAAGCGTATGCCCCTCAGCCCGGAGAAGATATACATCCACCCGTCGGGCAACAAGTTCGAGCTCGCCAAGCACCCCCAACAGCCCCTGTGGCGCATCATCAACACGTCGCCGGAGGGGATGCTGTGCCACAAGCCGTGCACGGTGTCGGGCGGCGGCAAGAGCGAGATTTCCAAGTCGATGCAGAACGCCATCATCTACGGCCCGTTCAACATTGTCAACCTGGAGGAGGACTTCCGCCGCGCCGACGAGATTATCAACCACGACTACACGAACCGCTGGAAGCACGTCGAGCCCGACGCCAAGCCCAGCCGCACGTTCTTGAGCAACAAGCGCGCGCTGGGGTCGGCCGTGAAGCTCCTCACGCCGTCGGACATGTATAGCGACGAGTATAACGCCTGGCTCCGCAGCATCCCGGACCACATACGCTCGCTCGTCCTCTTCGTCAAGCGCCTCTATCGCAACGAGAGCGAGAAGGGCAACTGGAAAGACTACATGAGCGTCCAGATAATCAACGGCCGCGAGGGCACGACGCTCATGTATAAGAACAAGCAGGTGGTCGGCACCTACGTCCGCATAGGCTTCAACCCGGAGGGCAACTGGCTCCTGCACAAGCTGCGTTCGGACTTCGTCCCGAGCCTCAAGATCCAGGTGGAGGACGACATCACCGCCTCGGTGACGGTGCCGGCGTCCGCCGTCCGCCACGCGAACCCCCAGTTCAAGAACCCCAGCGTGAAGCTCGTGGAGAACTGCGAGTTGCGCCTGTTCCAGCGTCCCGACGAGGCCATCAACCGCGGCTACGACCACGAGGCCGAGGCCGACATATGCAAGCCCGGCACCTTCCTCACCAACTACGAGCCCCTGACTCGCAAAGACGCCGTGGCGCTGAAAGAGGACGCCATCAACTTCGACCTCTACACCAAGCCCGTCAAAGACCTGGTCGACGACTTCCTCTCCAACGACGACGACGAGTATTTCGTCGTGCCCAGCCACCCGCGTCTCGTCCGCGGCCTGCCGACCAAGAACCCGCGCTACTTGCAGTTCAACAAGAACTCGGTGGAGAACGTCAACACCTACGTGGCCGAGGTTGGCGTCCGCCTGCACCGCAAGATTGGCAACAACGAGCCCGTCGTCAACGTCGTCAACGCCGTCATGCCCGGCCGCCGCAACAACCCCGCCGACCTCAAGAGCGGCATCCGCCCCTTGAGCGTCTACAACCCCATCCACTACCAGGAGTTGCCGGAGCTTTTCATGGACTTCACGTGCTCGCTGACGGGCAAGTCCCCCTCGACCACGGGGGCCGGCAGCGAGGGCGCCCTGACCAAGGCGCCGTTCAACATGCTGTGCACCACGACGGACCTCAACAACGCCCTGCTGTGCTTCATCTTGACGGGCTACCAGGGCTTCTCGACCGCCGCCGGGCACATCGGGACCATGCGTTTCGACCACGACATCTCCATCTTGATTCCGGAGATTTGGGCCCGTCTGGTGCCGGAAGACCGCGACGCCAAGTTCCTCATTGCCAATGGGTGCTTCGACAAGCTGGAGGACTTTGAGTATAAGGGTCAGAAAGTCCTGGCGAGCCGTCTTGGCTACCGCATCAACGAGAACTTCGCCTTCCGCTGCATGAACCGCCTCTTCGACGAGCCGCTAGCCGTCTTCGACGAGAAGATGCTGAAGCCGGAGCTTCAAGACATGGACCAGTATGTCGACGGGATAAACAACATCGTCGAGGCTCAGCGCAAGGTGGCCCTCAAATATTTCGAGGAGGGCAGCGTCGAGGCCGCCATCCCGCCCCTCAAAGCCATAATCCACATCATGGCCTATGGCACGTATGAGGGCAAGACGATAGACGACCCGGAGATCCGCAACCTGTTCGACCGCGACTACGTCCTTGGCAGCGACTGGTATCGCGAGCGCCTGGCAATCAAACAGCAGCGCGACATCGAAATGACCCGCCGCCAACTGGACTACATCACGGCGTTCCGCGGCAAGCCGGAGAACGCCAACTGCATCAACGACTTGCGCATCGACTACAAGATTGCCAAGCTCAAGGAGCGCCTCCGCTACCTGTCGTCCGACGAATATCGGGAGACGCTCGTCGGGACAATCGGCGCAGACCCGCTCTACAGAAAGTAGGGACGCCCCCTCGTGGGGACTTTGCGCCCCAATCTCCAACGCCCCGGCTCGCAGACATCTGCGAGCCGGGGCGTTGGCTTATATTTTTTCGCCCTAGCCCGCAAAAGAGGCAAACCGGGTTGTGTAAATGTTTTTTTTTTGTTAACATCGCGCCGAAGTTTACATTATCAGCGAACTAGAAAAAACATGAAATCCAACGTCTCATGGACGGAATAATGAAACTCATCACGGACGCCGACGAACACTACCGCAGTTTCCGCACGGCAAAGGTGAGCCTGGACACTGACACTTTCGACAGCCTGCACTATGACGAGCGGCCCGCCTTGGCGCAAAAGGTCCGCAACAAACTAGCGGAGACAAACAAAAGCGGCGGCAACGTCGTCGGCGTGCGGCGCGATAAGGACATAAGGCCCATATTCTCATATTTCCTCGACGGCACCCGGCATATATATAAGGTGGACGACATAGGAATCTCTAAAAAAGTCTACCCCGTGCTTGCCGGGCAAATCATCGTGGGATGCTGCCACCGCGACAACAGCCGCCGCAACGCCTTCGCCACCGAGAAACTAGTGCGCAAACTAGTCTTGGCACTACCCCAGAATTTCGCCTACGACGAAAGCAGCGAAGCGGAAGAGCTGAAATTCTGCAAGAAGAAGACCGAGGAGGTGAACGAAGCCCTGCGCAGGACACGCTACGCCTCGTCGACAGGCCTCCGCCTCGACAAGATATTGCTCTACGAGACCGACCAAAAGGGAGAACGAGATCAACAAGCCCCGCAAGACATAGGCCGGGACACCTATAAGGACCGCGGCACTGCGGCCATTCAGACCGAGATGATGGACGACGAGCAGGAACTTGTCCATCAACTGTGCGCAAAGAACCTGCTCGACGCCTCGAACTACCTCATCAAAGACGGGTCGTTGCAATATCGCGCCAACCGAGACCACCCGCTGGTGAAGATGAACTACGAGCACGTCGTCGGCGTCTCGAAAAACTTCAACCCCGAAAGCCTCTCCGCCCTCGACAAGGACATCTCGCGGACAATAGCCCAGCTCCGCCCCTACGAGCGGACAAGGGCCTACAGGTATTGTTGCAACGACAGCGACGAGGACATGCAATATGCCGTGTGGTACTTGCGCCTGCGCGACAATTGGCGCCGCAGCGGCACCATCTCGGACGTCGTGAAATGCGAGATGGTCCTGACGGGCGACGAGATCTCGTCGGACACGGTCGACATGATAAGCCAGAACCTGCTCAACGAGGCCTACCCCGTGTGCCACGGCCGCGACACCCGCTGGGAGCGCCACCTCTATCCGGTCTTCCTGACGGAGAGCTACTGCAAGTCTAAATATCTCAACGAAGAGGTCATATTCAAAATATTCTAGAATCGTGACAAAAGTCATAGGCAAAGTGTCGGCAACGGAGAGGAACCCCTCGACGGTCGACGAGTTTTATTTTTGGACGGACAAACAGCAGATATTGAGCCCTTTCGATGTCGTCAAGGTATGCCACAGCGAGGGTTCGACCACATATGGCATTGTCGAGGAGATAAACCACGTGACTGACGCCCCGAGCCACATGACGAGCTTCATCTCCAGCGACTTTGGCGACACCGAGGCAGAGATTGGCAACATGGACCGCCTCGGCATAAACTACGTCCGCGCGCGAGTCTCCAGCAACACCGGCGGGATATACACGCCCGTCTTGAACGGAAGCCCCGTCGCGCTGTGCGACGCCGACGACATAAAGCGCGCCCTGGGGCTGACGGACGCCGACGTGAAGAACCCGCTCGTCTGCGGCTACCTCGACATGTATGGCGGCCGCGGGGAACAGGAGCGGCAGCGAATCAAGGTCTCGCTCAACTCGCACTTCGTGGTGGGGCCCGACGGCGCCCACCTCAACGTCTCCGGCATCTCGGGCCTGGCGGCCAAGACGTCGTACTCGATGTTCCTGCTCCGCGCCATGCAGCAAACGACGACGGACTGCGCCTTCATCCTCTTCAACGTCAAGGGGCGCGACCTGCTCGCCATAGACGAGCCAAACGACGAGCTGACCGACGAGGACAGAAAGATATATGAAGAGCTGGGGCTGGACGGCAAACCGTTCGCCAACGTCCGATACCTATACCCATATGGCGCGGCGACGGGGAAAAGAATCCAAAGCTACGCCAGCACGGAGGACTTCGAGCGCCAACAGCAGTTGGGCAAAGCGAAGAGATATAAGTTCATCTATGAGAACAACAAAGAGAACCTCGACCTGCTCCTGGCCGAAGAGGACGACAGCACCGGGACAATGGAGGCGTGCGTCAACACCGTCATGAACGGCGGAGGCAGCTTCAGCGGCATAGACAGTTGGCGGAGGCTAAAAGAGAAACTCGACGAAAAGTCGAGAGCGGGCGGCGGCGGGGACGCGAAAGAGATCTCCGTGATGAGTTGGCGCAAGTTCAACCGCCTGGTGAAGAAAGCCATAACGAACGACATCTTCAGCAAAGACATCTTCGAGGAGCAAGGCGAGGTGGAACTCAGCAACCACCTCGGCGAGAGCCTCCGCAAGGGCGAGGTTGCCGTCGTGGACATTGCGAACCTCGACACCAAGACGCAGAGCTTCGTCTTCGGCAGCGTGGTGAAGTCGATATACGAGGCGAAACTAGAGGGCGAGCGGGAAGACATGCCCCAACGCATCGTGATTTTCGTCGACGAGCTGAACAAATACGCCTCCAGCGACGTCCCCCGCAACTCCCCCATCCTCCGCCAGCTTCTCGACATTGCGGAACGCGGCCGTTCGCTGGGCATAATCCTCTTCTCGGTTGAGCAGTTCCGCAGCGCAATCCACGAGCGCGTCAAGGGCAACTGCTCGACGCACGCCTATGGCAGGACAAACGCCGTGGAGGTCTCGAAGCCGGACTACCGCTACATCCCCAAGACATATCAGAACATGATGACGCGCCTGGCCCCGGGCGAGTACATAATCTCGAACCCGGCGCTGCGCTCGCTAATCAACATCAAGTTCCCGCGTCCCGCCTACCGTCAGTTCCCCAACGGCTAAAAGCATCCCCGCCATGACTCAACCGAGCACTAGAATAATGAAGAACCTCGTCGGCATGCTGATGTTCGACATCTATGCCGACGCCAAGACCATCTTCCGCGAGTATGTCCAGAACGCCTACGACTCAATAAACAATGCCGTCGAGCAAGGCCTACTGGAGCCGAAGGACGCCACGATTCTGATAGGAATAGACGAGCGCGAGCGAGTGATAACCATCAAAGACAACGGCACCGGAATCTGCGCGGCAGAAGCCGCCCAGACGCTACTCTCCGTGGCCGGCTCGAAGAAGAACGGCAACGACCAGGCGGGGCAATTTGGCATAGGGCGCCTGGTTGGCGGCGGATATTGCGAGCGGCTCCGATTTCAGACAAGCGCCAGGGGCGAAAGCGTCAAGACTGTAGTCGAGATTGACACGGCGAAAGCCTGGCAGCTAGTAAAAGAAGACCCTACAGACCGCCTGGCGACCGAGGTCTTCGACCTCTGCACAGTCTGCACGGAAGAGCAGGAGAATGAGGACGAGCACTATTTCGATGTGACGCTGATTGACGTCCTTGCGGAGAAAGACCCTGGCCTTTTGGACAGTCAAAAAGTTACAGACTTCTTGCGGGAAGTGGCCCCGGTGGAGTTCGGCGGACCGTTCATGAATGGGCCTCTATATAAGAGCACCCGCGCCTCGGCGGAATTGAAGGAAAAGTTCGACGGGCTTAAGACCGTCCGGCTGTTCGTCAACAATACTCAGGTGAAGAAACCCTATGGGACACGCATTGACGGCAGCCCGAAGAAAGGCGACGAGCGGGACGAGATTCTCCACGTGGAGTATTTCAAGATTTACGACACGGACGAAAATACGAAGTACGGCGAACTCGGTTGGGGGTGGTACGCACTGACAAAATTCTCGACACAGATAGCCGACACCGACACTAAGCGTTGCATCCGCCTCCGCAAGCACAACATCCAAATTGGCGACCGCGACACACTTAACCCATTATGGAGTGAGACGCGGGGCAACAGCTACTTCTATGGCGAGTTTTTCGCCACGCACGAAAAGCTGACCCCCAACGTGGAACGCAGTGGCCTGGTGCTAAATCCCGTGACGAACAGGCTAAACATTTTGCTCATGGAGCAATTCAAAAAAATGTTGAAGCTAGTCAGAAAGGCAAGCGAAATCAAGAACAGCATCAAAAAAACACCTAAGATTGCTGACACCAATGAACCCATTGGCGAGGAAGACCGGCAAAAAATAGCCAGGTGCCTAAAAGAATTCGAGAAACTAGGCTGCAGCCCATCCGACTCTCCCCTCCTGCACCTCCAAGAGGCATATCGCAGTGAATATGAGGAGGCCATGCGCCCCTACGCGAGTCTTTTGGCAGAATTGGCGAACACAACCATCGCCCCCACCCCAGCCCAACTAGACAGCGACGAGGAGGAAGAGGAGGAAGAGACGACGGCAAACGCCTCGGCGGCAGAGCCTACAAACGACGAGCCACAAAACAACACAGGTCACGAGCCGCCAACGCACAGCCCAACACCCCAAAGGGCGACGAACACAGAGGCGGGACACGGCAACGGGAACACGAGACCAAGGAGGGAGACGGCAACTCGTCAGGAGTCGCCGTCGTCGCCCGCGACGCACACTGCCACCACCTCATCCCCGGCGACGACGACCGGCTTGAGCGAAACGGAGATTCTAGAAGTCGTCTTCGGGTGCATAGAGCGCTTCGTGCTGAACTGGAAATCCGCGACCCAACTGAAAAAATTCATACGGAGCAAGCTGGACGAAAGGCGGCGCAATGGCTGAGGCGAAGAAGCGTGTCTTGCTGATTGAGCCCAACTACGCCAACAAATATCCTCCCATAGGTCTGATGAAAATCTCGACCTACTACAAGAACCGCGGCGGATGGGAAGTCCGGTTCTTCAAAGGCGACCTCAACGAGTTCGTCGTGGGCGAGGTGACGGACAAGTGCGTTGCCGACCTGGAGTGGATTGAGCGGCACGACTGGCGCAAGAGGCGCGAGCACATATTCAGCTACATCAAGACGGGCCTGCGCCGCCATCTGGAGGCGATGGACCTGGGGCAATGCGAGATGGGCCTGTTCCTGGAGTCGCGGCTCAAATATTGGAAAGACTACTACAAGCGTGGCCAGTGGAAGAGGCGACCGGAGTGGGACCGCGTGGGCGTCACGACCCTCTTCACGTTCCATTGGGACATAACGATAGAGACCATAGAGTTCGCCAAGCTGCTGGTCAAAGAGCCTGACGGGCTGATGGTTGGCGGCGTCCTGGCCTCGCTCCAGCCCGACGAGATTGAGGCCGCCACGGGCGTCCGCCCCCACGTCGGCATCTTGTGCCGCGGCGACCTTGACGCCGACGACGAGCAGGACATCGACAACCTGCCCCTGGACTACTCCATCCTCGACGAGATTGACTACCGCTATCCCATGGCCGACGCCTTCTACGGCTACATGACCCGCGGCTGCATCCGCCGATGCGCCTTTTGCGCCGTGCCTATCCTGGAGCCCAAGTATAGCCAATATATCCCCCTGCGCGAGAGGCTCGACGAGGTTCGGGCCAAATATGGCGACCAGAAAGACCTGCTTCTGATGGACAACAACGTCTTGGCCTCGAAGTGCTTCGACGCCATCATAGACGACATCGTGGCGTCGGGGTTCGGCCGGGGCGCGCGGTTCACCGAGCCCGACCGCCTCGGCATCAGCATCCGCAACCTCTCGGCGGGTCAAGACGAGCGCGCCAACAGCCGCAGGGCGCGACGGCTGATGGACGAGTTCTACGCCAAGCTGAACCGCGCCCGCCCAGACAGCGACGACGCGTACGCCGTATATAAGGCCCTGAAAGACATGGGCCGGTGCGGTGAGCCACAAAAAGAGGAGATTCTGTCCGCCTGGGGGCAGATTGAACCCATCTACAGGCGGCACTGGCGCCCGACGACGAAACAGCGCTACGTGGACTTCAACCAGGGCGTCGACGCCAGGCTCTTCGACAAGCACAAGGCCGAGCAACTGGCGCGCATAGCCATACGCCCGCTCCGCATAGCCTTTGACGACATGAAGACCCGCGCGAGCTACGAGCGCGCCATACGCCTGTGCGCCGAGGCGGGACTCAGGGAATTCTCGAACTACCTGCTCTACAACTTCAACGACACGCCGCTCGACCTCTACCGCCGCCTGAGGATAAACGTCGAGCTGTGCGACGAGCTGGGGGTGAACATCTACTCGTTCCCCATGAAGTACCACCCCATACGCAAGACCTCGCCCGACGCCGAGGAGGACTTCTCTCACAACAGGAACTACGTCGGCCGCCATTGGAACCGCAAGCACATCCGCGCCATACAGGCCATCCTAAACAGCACGAAGGGGAAAGTGGGGCGCGGCAAGTCGTTCTTCCTGGAGGCCTTTGGCGAGAGCGAAGAGGACTTCGCGCACCTGCTGGAGATGCCGGAAGTGATGATTATCCACCGCTTCTTCTTCAAGTGGCTCGACGGCAAGACGGGCAAGGGCGCCGGCCGATGGCGGCAGCTGTGGGACAAGTGCGCCGCGAGCCTCGACGCGGCCGAATGGGCCCGCGTGGTCGAGATTGTGCACCGCAACGACTTCTCTGCCGTGGCAATGCGGGACATCTCGTCGGCCGAGGCCCTGGAGCTGATGGAATTCTACGCTGACGGGCGCAAAGACGTCGCGACACCGGGGACGGAACTGCACCGGCTCAAGGCCGAATATGACGCCGAAAGCAAGGCCACGGAGGCGGGTTAAAATTTTCTTTTGTCGTGAATTGGGAATATCTTTGTGGGCGACAAGTCATAGTATTAAGAAATTAGACGTAAAGAATGGAAAGACCAACGCCAACCGAGAAGGTCATAGACCTTGGCGACGGCAGGACAATCACCATCGAGACGGGCAAACTGGCCAAGCAGGCCGACGGCTCGGTGATGGTCAAGTGCGGCGGCACCTACCTGCTTGCCGCGGTGACGAGCGCCACCGAGGCCAAGCCCGACACCGACTTCATGCCACTGACAGTGGAATATAAGGAGAAGTTCGCCTCTGCCGGCCGCTTCCCCGGCGGCTTCACGCGCCGCGAGGGCCGCGCCTCGGACTATGAGATCCTCATAGCCCGCCTCGTGGACCGCGCCCTGCGCCCCCTCTTCCCCGACAACTACCACGCCGACACGTTCGTCAACATAACGCTCTTCTCTGCCGACGAGAACGTCATGCCCGACTCCCTGGCCGGCCTCGCCGCCTCGGCCGCCATGACGATATCCGACATCCCCTTCAACGGCCCGATATCGGAGGTGCGCGTGGCCCGCATCGACGGCGAACTGCGCATCAACCCCTCGGCCAAGGAGCTTGAGCGCGCCGACCTCGACATAATGGTCGCCGCCTCGAAAGACGACATCAACATGGTCGAGGGCGAGATGAAAGAGGTCTCTGAGGCCGACATGTTGGAGGCGCTGAAGTTCGCCCACGAGGCCATCAAGAAGCAGTGCCAGGCCCAGCTCGAGCTCCGCGAGCTTGTCGGCAAGCCCAAGCGCGAATATTGCCACGAGGAGAACGACGAGGAGCTGCGCGCCAAAGTCCGCGAGCAGTGCTACGAGAAAGCCAAGGAGGTGGCCCGCAGCCGCATTGCCAACAAGGCTGAGCGCGGCCGCCAGTTCGACGCCATAAAAGACGAGTTCATCGCCAACAACTACCCGGAGGGCTACGAGGGCGAGATTCCGGAGGCCATGATCTCGCGCTACTACCACGACGTGGAGCGCGACGCCGTCCGCCGCGTCCTGCTCGACGAGCAGATCCGCCTCGACGGCCGCAAGACCGACGAGATTCGCCCCATATGGTGCGAGGCGGGCTACCTGCCCGGCCCCCACGGCTCGGCCCTGTTCACCCGCGGCGAGACCCAGAGCCTCTCGACGGTGACACTCGGCACGAAGCTCGACGAGAAGCTCATCGACGAGGCCACGGTGCAGGGGACGGACAAGTTCCTGCTCCACTACAACTTCCCCCCCTACTCGACCAACGACCCCAAGGCCCCCCGCGGCGTCGGCCGCCGCGAGATTGGCCACGGCAACCTCGCCCTGCGCGCCCTCAAGGGGATGATCCCGACCGACATCCCCTATACGGTCCGCGTCGTGTCGGACATCCTGGAGAGCAACGGCTCGTCGTCGATGGCGACGGTCTGCGCCGGGTGCCTGGCCCTGATGGACGCCGGCGTGCAGATCAAGAAGCCCGTGGCGGGCATCGCCATGGGCCTGATAACCGACACGGAGAGCGACAAATATTGCGTCTTGTCGGACATCCTCGGCGACGAGGACCACCTTGGCGACATGGACTTCAAGGTGACCGGCACGCGCGACGGCATCACCGCCACCCAGATGGACATCAAGGTCGACGGTCTGAGCTACGAGGTCCTCGCCAAGGCCCTCAACCAGGCACGCGAGGGGCGCATGCACATCTTGGACTGCATGCTCCAGGAGCTGCCGGCGCCGCGCGCCGACTACAAGCCCCACGCCCCGCGCATCGTGGCCATAGACATCCCCAAGGACATGATTGGCGCCGTGATCGGCCCCGGCGGCAAGATTATCCAAGACATCCAGGCCACGACGGGCACGACAATCTCGATTGAGGAGGACGACCGCCGCGGCATCGTCAGCATAGCCGCCGCCAACAAGGCCAACATCGACGCCGCCCTGGAGCGCATCAACCAGATTGTGGCAATCCCGGAGGTCGGCAAGGTCTATAAGGGCAAGGTGAAGACCATCACCGCCTTTGGCGCCTTTGTCGAGATTCTGCCCGGCAAAGACGGTCTGCTCCACGTGAGCGAGATGGACTGGAAGCGCATCGAGGACCCCAACGACTTCTGCAAGGAGGGCGACGAGATTGAGGTCCTGCTCAAAGAGATAGACCCCAAGACCGGCAAGATGCGGCTGAGCCGCAAAGACCTGGTCGAGAAGCCGGAGGGCTACACGGAGCGCCCGCGCCGCGACGGCGACAGGGGTCCGCGAGGCCCGCGCCGCGACGGCGACAGGGGCCCTAGGCGATAGACGCCATCCACGGCCCAAAAGCCGCGGGACATCAACGGAACCGCAAAGCCGCACCGATGCGAGCTTTGCGGTTCTTTCTGTATGCATTTGCCACCCGCAGGGGTAGGCATAAGGCCAAACTTGCGCCCCCCACAATTCCACAGAAAGAGCAAACTGTCCGCCAAATTGCCACACGAAAGGCCACAAGCGAAACCACCTAACCTGTTTTTTTGCGACATTTCTCACCAAAATAGACCTCAAACATTGCAAAAATCAATCATGATGCATACATTTGCGAAACCATAAAAATCAAACGCATCATGAAGACAAAAGCCTTGGCGGCAGGTTTCGCCGCATTATTCCTAGCCAACTTTTCCTATGCTCAAGACAAGAGGGTCGAATGGGGCCTGCGCTTCGGCATAGGCGGCACGGAGCTGTATGACTTGGAGGCACTGACGGACAACTTCGAGGTGGACCGCGGCCTTTTGGGCGAAGACGAGTGGGACGACGACCACCTGACGTCCCTTTCGGGCGGCATCAGCCTGGCGGTGCGCGTGGCGGGCCACTGGGGCATCGAGACGGGGGCGTACTATCAGCGCAAGGGCGCCAAGCTCCGGCGCCACTACGACCTCCGCTCCTCGCCGACGACACCTGCCGCGACGGACTACACATCGCACTCCACCACGGAGATAAAGCTCCACTACGTCCGCGTCCCGGCCATGGTGCGCTACTCGCGCCAGATATTCTCCAGCCCCGTGGGCTGGGAACTGAAGCTGGGGCCCTACTTCGCCTACGCTTTCAAGGGTGAGGCCGATGTGCGCTACAACGAGCGCCCCCAGCAGATTGCTCCGTCCTCGACGACGCCCCGCGGTCTGCTGAACCCAAACGCCCCGCGCGGCTCGTATGACCTGTTTGCGGACGCGGACATGACGCAGGCCCTGCGCAGCTTCAACACCCGCGCCAGCGGCGACATCACGTATGAGAGCCGCCGCCTGGACGTAGGCGGCACCGTAGGCGGCGGCATAACGCTGTGGCGCAAGCTCTATGTGGGAGCGCAATATGACATCGGGATAACGAGCGTCATGCAGATTGGCGGCATATGGCAGAACAACGGCGCCGACAAGCAGAAGCTCCGCAACAACACCATGACGTTCCAAGTGGGGTATAATTTTTGAGAGGAGAGCGTCCCCGACCAACAAAGAGCGCGGCCAAATGCCGCGCTCTTTCTGTATGCAGAGGCGGGAGGCGCACACAGCGGAGCTACGTTGTTTTGCGCCCTAGGTAGCCTTAGGGCATCGCTCTTCACGCACTTCGTAAGATGGATTGACAACGAATTTCAAGGCATAAAACGAAGCCCCGCACTTTCGTGCGGGGCTTCTCCACAATAATCAACTACGGCGCGGGAGTATCACTCTCTAGAAAACCGTATCATCAAAGGCGTTCTCGTCGAGGCCTGCCGCCCTAGTTCTGGGGCGAGGGGGTAAGTCCTCATTTCCGCCATCCCCACCACCGGGAGTGTCCCCCGAGTCACATACTGCCGAAATCTCGCAATCGACAACAACATCGTCAGAGACGGGCGAGACATAACCATTCAGCCTCTTCTCCAAAGTAATTGATTTCATAGAACACTCAGATTTTATTTCACAATAACGACTTTTCGCAGAGCTTCAGAGGGGCTCGACGCACTGACCACGTATACACCCGAAGGTAGCGAAACAAACTTGCCCGAAACTCCTGACACATCGGTAAGCAAACGCCCTTGCACGTCGAAGATTGACACTTGGCAAACTTCAGCAGACGACAGCCTTATGCCACCCTCTTCGGCAACAATGTGGATAGTCCTGCCAACGACCGTCTCAGCGGCAGCGTTAGACTTGCTTTTCCCAATATTCAGGTTAAACAAATAACCCATTGCGGGTTGTCCTTGAAATTTCCTATCATCCGGCACAACATCTCTATCTGACACCGCATCAGCCAAATTGACCGTGACATCTACGACATCATCTTCACCATTCTTATTGACAACAAGCCCAAGGCACTCAACATAGATATTATCGAGCTTGTAGTCCAAGACGCCAAACTTCACTTTTGTCTGCTTAGGATCAGCAAAAATCTTCACGGCCTTTTCATAACTTACTACAGCCCCCTCAAAGTCTGGCTCGGCAAACAATTTAATCGGGAAAACATTACCACCGCCATCGGCACCAACAAAAGGCATAATCGTGGCGTTTCCCGGATTAATGACAGTAGCTAAATTCGATAATTTTGCTTCCCAAACCTTATTGTACTCCCCATCGTAATTGGGATTGTCATCAGAAGAGATAGTATCCACTACCTCACTTGGCAAAAAATATGCCACGAAGACACTGCGACGCCCTTTGCCTTTTGGCAGATTTGCATCGTCGAGATAGAAACGCACATACTGGAAATCTACTTCGGCATCCTGCTTGCTCATGTCGGCATAGGAGCAGAGGTCGTCCTTGGAAACGAGAAACTCGCCCAATGCTTCATTAGACCCGACATCTATGAGCGACGCACAGTCCATCGATGGCAGGAGATAGCCGAGCTGCATGGGGCCATCGAAAGTAGTGAGACCAGTCTTAAAATTGTACAAACTTCCCTCCAAGAGATTTATGCGCTGAACATACGCATTCGTCACCTTTTGCAAAAGAGCTTCGTCTGCACGCTCCACGACAGACTTAAGACTAATCGGAGCTTGATAGTCGTTGTCCACAAACACAATATGTGTTGTATCGTTTGTTGACGCGGGGTATCCGTAACCCGCAACTATACTTTTAGCCACATCACTAAAATCGTTAATGGCACCTTTGCTACGAAAACAGCAAGAAGTGAACGCAGACAAACGTTTCCTACCTGTTGGATGGTCATACACAGCCTGTACACCATACGCAGGGTTTCGGAAATATAATTTTAAAACATCAAACCATAGAGAATACTTCATAGACCCATCTGGACATAGAAAAATGTGTGGATCTATGCTTGATGTTGGGATTGCAACGTTCGGGAAATAATAATAATATGGGTCGTCGACACCCGACGATGGATTATTTTCAAACCAATGCTCATACTTGGCGCCATACTCCCTATTCAAGTCATGCTTCACGTTCTTAGTGAAGACGTTGCTGGCGGCGGTGTATGTGCCGCGGTTGATGAGGTACGCCCCGCCACGGTTGTCATATTCGTGGCAGAGGTAGTAGGCGGTGTCGGCCACGGCAAGGGTGGCGCCCGCATTGACTTTCACGCCCGCGGCGAAATGCCCCACGGAGTCGGCACCCTCGACAATGAGCTGCTTGCACGCCAGGTCGGCATCGACAGTGAGGACGCTCGGCGCCACGACGATGAGCGAGCGACCCGCCGAGAGCTTGTCGGCGATGTCGGACGCCTTGGTGTCGGAGGTGACGGTGTAGGCGTCTGCCACGGTGGCGGTGTAGGTCGTGGAGTTGATGCTATACTGCGTCTTGCCAGCCGTGCAGGTCAAGGCCGGGACAGTGACGCTGACAGTGGCCTTGGCGGGGAGGTAGTACATATCGTGGGCGAAGTAGACGATGGTGTCTTGCTTGATGTGGACGAAGAAGTCCATGGGCTTCGCCTCGCTGGAGCCCTGGGGCGTGTAGGAGACGCTGGAGGCCTCGCGCAACGAATAGTGGTCGAAAGCCTTTCCGTCGGAATCGGCCAACGCGGTCGCCCCCTGAGGCAACTTGAAGCAGATGTAGGGCTTCGGCTCGCACTGGGTCGTGACTTGCGTCAACGCCGTGACCTGCCCTTGTCCCGCCACGCACAGCAGGGCGGAAGCTAAAGTCAAGATACTCCTTTTCATGATACGTAGATGAAATTGTGGTTTCCTTGTTTTTACGTTGCTATAGCACACTTAGTTACGTCCTCCCTCCCCGCCATCCGCAGGGGAAAAGGAAAAACGGAGTGCGGAACGACACCTCGTCCGCACTCCGCAAAGAGAACTGGTGCCCAAGACAGGACTCGAACCTGCACCTCATTGCTGAGACTAGTCCCTGAAACTAGCGCGTCTACCAATTCCGCCACTTGGGCAACAAACAAACCGCAGGGGCGCAACGGCATCCCGACTGCGAGGACAAAATTATAAAAATTGCGCCACGCGGAGCGCGTCGGGGGGATTTTTTTTCGTGCGCCGGCGCAATATATCCCCCAAAAAACGGCGCAATCCTCGGGCATACCATAATCCTCGGGCATGCCATAATCCTCGGGCACACGTAATCCTAGGGCTCACGCCCTAGGCTGCCTTATGCCGCCCCTTTGGGGCTATGAGATACCGACCGTGGAGAAGAACCACGCAAAAATGTAAATCACCACACCGGCTGTCGCACACATGCGCCTCAGAGCCCTGTAGGGGCGATATGTTTCAGCCTAGGGCGTGAACCCTAGGTTCGTGCGAGACCCCGGTTCGTATGAGACCATAGTCCGCGTAAAACCCTAGGATTACATCACACACTAGGATTCGGCGCACAGCATCGAAATTTGTCACCGTCTTTCGAGCAGGACTACCGACTCCACGTGGTGCGTGTGGGGGAACATGTCGACGGGGCGCAACGCCGCGACCTTATATTGGGCGTCCATCATCTGGATGTCGCGCGCCTGGGTGGCTGAGTTGCAGCTGACGTATACTACCTTGGCGGGCGCGGCTTTGAGAATGGTCTCGACGACGTCGGGATGCATCCCGGCGCGGGGCGGGTCGACAATCATGACGTCGGGACGCCCGTGGGCCTCGATGAAGTCGAGCGTGAGGACGTCCTTCATGTCGCCGGCGAAGAACTCCGTGTTCTCTATGCCGTTGATGCGGGAGTTGACCTTGGCGTCCTCGATGGCCTCGGGGACATACTCCACTCCGACCACCTTGCGGGCGTCGCGGGCCACGTAGTTGGCAATGGTCCCAGTCCCCGTATAGAGGTCGTAGACCGTCTCCCGTCCCGACAGGCCGGCGAACTTCTTGGCCACGTCGTAGAGCCGCCGCGCCTGCTCGGAATTGGTCTGGTAGAACGACTTGGGCCCGACGCGGAACTTGACGTCGCCCATCTGCTCGGTGATGTAGGGCAACCCGGCGAAGCAGACGATGTCGAGGTCGCCAATGGTGTCGTTGGCCTTGAGGTTGACCACGTACATGAGGCTCGAGACCTGCGGGAACTCCCTGTGGAGCGCCTCCATCATGGCCTCGATCTTCGGCTTGTCGTCTTCGCCGAACGAGAGGATGACCATGACGTCGCCCGTCGACGCCGTGCGTATGGTCAGGTTGCGGAGCAGGCCCGCGCGCTCCCTCAAATCGTAGAACGAGAGGCCGTTGGCAAAGGCGTAGTCCCTGGTCCAATTGCGGATGGCGTTTGACGGGTCGGCCTGGAGATGGCACTCCCGGATGTCGACCACCTTGTCGAACAGCCCCGGCACGTGGAAACCGACCCCCGGCGTCTTGGCCACCTCGGGGTCCGCCAACTCCTCGGGCGTGAGCCACCTCTTGGCGGAATATGTGAACTCCAGCTTATTGCGGTAGTGCCTGTTGCGGGCCGACGGGAGGATGGGCATCGGCTCCGGCAACTCGACGCGCCCCAGGCGGCGCAGGTTGTTGACCACCTCGCGCTGCTTATATTCCACCTGCGCCTCGTAGGGGATGAACTGCCACTTGCAACCGCCGCACTTGCCGAAATAGGGGCAGAAAGGCTCCACCCTGCGGGGCGACAACTCACGGAAGCGGGTGACGAAGCCCTCGGCGTAGTTGCTGCGCGTCTTGGTGACCTGGATGTCGACCACGTCGCCAGGCACGGCGCCGGCCACGAAGACCACCTTGTCGTCAACCCTGCAAATCGACTTGCCCTCCGCCGCCATGTCTGCCACGGTGACGTTCAGCAGTTCGGGCCTTGCCTTTTTCTTTCTTGCCATCTATCTTTCGTCGTTGTGAAGGTCTAGAATTTTATCGGGCATGAAGCCGCCACGGAAACTCGGCATTGCTGCCACGGCTTGCTCAATTGTCGTGGTGTCGGGAATCCGTATGGCCATCATATTGAAATTGAAATAATCGTACAGAATTTCGCCCCCAATCCCCCTAGCCTCTGCCACGACGGAGTCGCGGCACACGCCGGGGCCGAGCGTCAGAATGTAGACACCGGGATTGACCCTGGCAGGCGGGGACTCCATGCGCCCGGCACACGAGAGACCCGGGAACGCCAGGGCCGCGACGGTCACGCCCCAGGCGAAACGACGCTTCTCCTTATTCTCCACTCCTTGGGGTAGTAGTTGTTGACCCTGCCGCCGACCCTCTTGGCAAGCCCGAGGCGCAACCCGTCGTAGGAGACGGTGGACCAAGCCTCCGCCGACGGATTGAGGGGGATGTCGGCGTCGCCATGGAGGAACTTCAGAGCGTCGGCAAGCGGCAGCTCCATGTCGGGCAGGGCCGCCCCGGCGTAGGCCCACGAGAGCGGAAGCTCGGGCGCCGGCGCGAAGTCCACCCTCCCCCTCTTGGAGAGGACGGAGCCGACGGGCGTCCCGCACATGAGCGGCTGGAGGGCACAGGCCGCGGCTATCATCTGAGCCGCCCTGTCCCTCGGAAGCCCCACGAGCACGCCGTCTTTGGCATAGACCTCCAAACCGTCCACCATGTCGGCGCCGACGGCAGACTTGGTGAAGAGCCGCGCGGACTTGCCGCCCCGGCCCGACAGCCGGCGCCCCGCCGCCCCGGCCTCGCCCGCCTTGCGGAGCAGGCACAGGAAGAAACCCTCGCCCCTCACCTTGTGCGGGTAGAAAGCGTAAGCCTCGCCCGCCGCGGTGGCTAGCGTCTCGACGCCGCACCCCCGGGGCATGGGCAGGGGGACGACCTCGGCCCCGAGCGACCCGGCGATCCACTCCACCACCCTCTCGTTCTCGTCGGGGTTGAACGTGCAGGTGGAGTAGACCAAAAAACCTCCGGGCTTCAGCGCCGGCCATATGTCGCCCAAGATGGCCCTCTGCCTGACGGCGCAGTCTGCCGCCGCGCGGGGCGACCACTCGCCCACGGCGTCGGGGTCCTTGCGGAACATGCCCTCGCCGGAGCATGGGGCATCGACGGCCACGAGGTCGAACTTCAACCCCGAGGCCGCAATGGCGGCGGGCGTCTTGTTGGAGACGACGACGGCGGGACACCCCCACTTCGCCATATTCTCGCGCAAGACCCACGCCCGCTGACGCACGACCTCGTTGGCGACTACGACCCCGTCGCCCCCAAGCCGGCCGGCCATCAGCGTGGCCTTGCCGCCGGGGGCCGCGCACAAGTCGAGGCACACGGGAGACGGCGGCAGATGCCTTCCCGCCACGTCGAGCGCCACGGACACGGACATGCTGGAGGCCTCCTGGACGTAGAAAGCGCCCGCATGGAACTGCGGCATCATGGTGAACGCCAAGCGCTCGTCGAGATACCTCCCCTCGGCGCACCAAGGGACCACGCCCGCCACCGGCAAAGAGCAGCCGGGACGCGCCGCCTTTCGACTGTTCAGCCTCAACGAGACGCACGGCGCGCCGCCGATGGCGTCTAGAAACTGGTCGGCATCGACCCTCTGCCCCCGGATGCGGAGGCGAAAATCGTCGGGCAGGGCGACATTGGTCATCACTTAGCGTAGGATTTTTGTGTGGCTTGGGGCGCGCGTCTCGTCACCGCCCGGCTTGCATTTCGTCAACTCGTCACCGAAGACGAGCTTATGACGGCCGCTTTTACGGCGAACGGCAAAATAAGTTGCCACGGTTGGGAATAATTGATACATTTGTTGCGCATTGATACAATGATGTCTGCAATTAATAATATCGGCTTCGCCGCGGCGGCGGCCCTGTCCCTGCTAGCCAGCTCGTGCGCGGAGGGTGAGAAAGCCGACCACGTGGCGGAATATGTGTCCCTGCGGTCGCAAGTGACGGAGTGCGACACCCTGGGGTTCGCTCTCACCGTGTGCCGCCTTCGCAACTCGGAGCGGGGCACGGACCGGCAGAGGCAAGAGGCCGCGACCGACGCCGACATCCTCTCCGCCTGGTACTTCGCCCAGCAGGGCACGCGCGACTCCGCGCTGCTCTATGCCGACCGCGCCATAACGTCGCTCCGCGACGCCCGCTTCTCGTCGGACAGCGAGTGGCAAGAGCTCATGGCCGACATGGAGTTCGTCAAGGGCGCCGCCCACTACACCGCCGGCGAGACCGACAGTTGCCACTCTCACCTGTCTCAGAGCCTCAACTGGGCCCGCCGGACGAACTACACCCACCGCATCGTGAAGATTGCCGGCCTGGAGGCGAACCTGCGGCGCAACATAGGCGACTGGCACGGCGCGCTGTCTCAAATCCGCCGCGCCGAGGCCGTCATGGACACGACCACGGAGGCGGCCATAGCCCCCCCGTGCCGCATGGCGTCCCTTACCGACTGCGCCGGCGTATCGATAGACATATGCGACGTCAACACCTCCGACCGCCTGCTGATTAAGGCCAGCGCCATCTACGACAAGGCCACCGACCGCTCCAAAGTGCTCTACTTGCGCCAACTGGTCCGGTTGCGCTTCTTCCTTGGCCAATATTCCCAAGTAGAGACCGCCGCCAAGCGCATGGAGGAGCTCGGCGAGCGCATCGGCACCCACCACTACGACGCCGACGCCAACGCGTTCAAGGGCCTGTCGCACTGCCGCATGGGCGAGGCCGACGAGGCGGAGCGGATATGCCCAATGGTGAACCGCGCGTCGCTCAGCCGCGAGGGCGGACTGATATACACCTTGCTGCGAAGCGAGATAAGCATACGGCACCGCGACTACCGCACGGCCCACGCGCTCCTCTTCGACTCCGTCCCGGCCTGGACGTCGCTCACCCCCTACGAGCACACGCTCATCAACGAGAGCCGCCAGAACCTGTGGGTGGCGCAAGGGCTCTACGAGGAGGCCTACGACATCTTGCGAAAGCAGAGACAGGCCGCGCTGGAGCTCCACAACGACGTCTTCGCGTTCAGCAACCGCGGCCGCGAGACTCACCTCCAAAACAGGGCGGCCAAGGCGAGCAGCGCCGAGAAGCATGGCATGAGCGCTACGGGCATCGCCCTCCACATTGCGTGCGTCATCATCATGCTCGGCCTGGCCTTCGTCGCGGCGGTGTGGCACGAGAGGCGCACCTCGCGCTGCATCTTGCGCAAGACGAAGCGACTTCAAGACGCCCTGGTGCAAAAGGTGGCGGAACTCAAACAGCAGGCCGAGGCGCTGAAGGTGACCAACGACCGCATAACGGAGAGCGTGACCTACGCCCAGCACATACAGCAGTCGATTGTCCCCAGCTCCGAGCAGCTGAACGGCTACCCCATAACCGGCGCTTTCGTATTCCTCAGCCCGTTGGACGTGGTGAGCGGCGACTTCCTGTGGTTCTCGCGCAAGGGCGACAAGCTCATAGTGTGTTGCGCCGACTGCACGGGTCACGGCATCCCCGGCGCCTTCTTGTCGATGATTGCGGCAACGATATTGAACAGCACCTGCAACCACATCAGCGAAGAGGAGATGGACGCCGGCCGCCTGCTTGAGAGCCTCGACAGCTCGCTGATAGAGAACCTGGCCCACAACCGCGTCGACGGGCAACCACTGAAAGACGGACTCGACGCCGCCCTGGCCGTATTGGACCTGAAGAGCCACGTCTTGCAGACCGCCGCCGCCCGCCGCCCCGTCATCGTGATCCGCGACGGCGAGCTGACGACCCTGCGCGGCACGAAGCGCAGCATTGGCGACCTCGACCCGTGGCTTCGCCAACGGCAGTTCGAGACGAACAACATCCAGCTCGCCCCCGGCGACCTGTTCTACCTCTACACCGACGGGTACAGCGACCAGTTTGGCGGGCCCAGCGGCGAGAAGATGAAGAACTCGCGCATAGAGCGGTTCCTCTCCGCCGTCCACGACGAGAGCATGGACGAGCAGAACCTGACCATCCAGGAGTTCTTCATGCAGTGGAAAGGTGACTATCCCCAGACGGACGACGTATTGTTCGTGGGCATCCGCGTCTAGCGACTAAGACTGAAGATAAATTGCGCGCCAATGGGCGCAGCTGGCGCGCCGTGCAGGACAAAATGCGCTAGATTTGCGGGAACATCCCGACCACAAGAACCGTCAGAACCATTTTCTCATGCTGCGCAAGATACGTGTCTGCCTCGGCATCGTCGTGCTGTTGGCAATAACATTCCTCTTCGTGGACGTCAGCCGCTTCGGCGCATCGCACCTGGACTGGCTTGCCCACATCCAAATCCTCCCGGCGTTCATGGAGGGCAACGTGGCCGTCGTGGCCGCCCTCCTGCTGGCCACCCTCGTCCTGGGGCGCGTCTACTGCTCCGTCATATGCCCCATGGGCCTCATGCAGGACGTCGTCGCCCGCCTTGGCCTGCGCGCCAAGCCCAAGCGCAAATATGAGTTCTCCAAAGAGAAGCGCGCGCTGCGCCTCATTGTCCTGGCGGTCTTCGTGGCGTGCATGGTGGCCGGCGTCGGCAGCGTCGTCGCACTGCTAGCCCCCTACAGTTCCTACGGCCGCATTGTCCAGAACCTGCTGGAGCCCGTCTACCGCTTCGGCAACAACCTCCTCGCCGCGGGCGCCGAGGAGGCGGACAGCTACGCGTTCAGCCGCGCCGACCTGTGGGTCCGCTCATGGCCCGTCTTCGGACTGGCCGCCCTGACGTTCCTCGCCGTGAGCTTCTTCGCCTGGCGCTACGGGCGCACATATTGCAACACCATCTGCCCCGTCGGGACAATCTTGGGCTACGTGTCGAAATTCTCGTTGCTGGCCCCCGTCATCGACGGCTCGAAATGCATAGGCTGCCGCCAATGTGAGCGGCGTTGCAAAGCCGCATGCATAGACATCAAGGGGACCCGCGCAAAGGGCCGGGAGCACGCCATAGACCACAGCCGCTGCGTCTCCTGCTTCGACTGCATCGACAACTGCGAGCACGGCGCCGTCCGCTACACGTGGAGACGCCGCGCCGCCAGCCCGACGCCGGCCGGCCCCGCGGCCTCGCCCGCCCCCCAAGCGGCGGCCGGGCCCGACGCCGGCAAGCGCGCGTTCTTGACCGGCCTGGGGGCCATGGCGGCCAGCGCCGCCGTGGCGCAACGGGAGAAGCTCGTCGACGGCGGACTGACAATCTTGGAAGACAAGAGGCCGCCACAGCGCGAGACGCCCATAGTCCCCCCCGGGGCCCGCAGCCTGCGCAACCTGAGCCGCAAGTGCACCGGGTGCCAACTGTGCGTGGCCAAATGCCCGAACGGCGTCTTGCGCCCCTCGACGGACATCTCGACATTCATGCAGCCGCGCATGAGCTTCGAGCGCGGCTACTGCCGCCCGGAGTGCAACACCTGCTCGCAGGTGTGCCCGGCCGGTGCCATCGAGCCCATAGACCTCGGCACGAAAGTGGCGACCCAGCTGGGTCACGCCGTGTGGGTCTTCGACCGCTGCGTGGTGAACGTCGACGAAGTGAAGTGCGGCAACTGCGCCCGCCACTGCCCCAACGGCGCCATATCGATGGTTCCGAGCCCGATGCTGCCCGGCTTGCGAATCCCGGCAGTGAACGAGGAGCGGTGCATAGGCTGCGGCGCCTGCGAGCACGTATGCCCCGCGCGCCCGCTGAGCGCCATATACGTTGAGGGCCACGAGAACCACAAAGAGATTTAGAGAGATGGAGAGGAGAGACTTTCTGAAACGCATGGGGCTCGGGACCGCCCTGACGCTGACCGGCTGCGCCCACGGCAAGAACGACGGCGACACGACGCCCGTCGGCATGGAACGCGGCAAGATGGAGTACCGCACCAACCCGAAGACTGGCGACCGGGTGTCGCTCCTGGGCTACGGGTGCATGCGGTGGCCGACCGACGCCGACGGCAACATAGACCAGGAGATGGTCAACCGCCTCGTGGACCGCGCCCTGGAGAACGGCGTCAACTATTTCGACACCTCGCCCGCCTACTGCAAAGGCATGAGCGAACACGCCACGGGCATAGCCCTCAGCCGCCACCCGCGCGACACATATTTCATAGCCACCAAGCTCTCGAACTTCGCCGAGCCGACATGGAGCCGCGAAGCCTCGATCGGGATCTACCGCAAATCGCTCGCGGAGCTCCAGACCGACCACATCGACTACATGCTCCTCCACGGCATCGGCATGGGGGGCATGGACGCCTACAGCAAGCGGTATGTGGACAACGGAATCCTGGACTTCCTCATCGGCGAGCGCGAGGCGGGCCGGATCCGCAACCTTGGCTTCTCCTACCACGGCGACATCGCCGTGTTCGACCACCTGCTCTCGCTCCACGACAGCGTCCACTGGGACTTTGTCCAGATTCAGCTCAACTACCTCGATTGGCACTACGCCAAGCAGATTAACGAGCGGAACACCAACGCCGAATACCTCTACGGCGAGCTGGAGAAGAGGGGCATCCCGGCCGTCATCATGGAGCCCCTGCTGGGCGGCCGCCTGGCGCGGGTGGGCACCAACATAGCGAACCGCCTCAAAGGCCGCGACCCCCGCCGCTCTGTGGCGTCGTGGGCGTTCCGCTACGCCGGCACCTTTCCGGGCGTGCTGACCGTCTTGAGCGGCATGACCTACATGGAGCACCTCAACGACAACCTCACATCGTACTCGCCCTTTGCCGCCCTGACCGACGAGGACATGAAGTTCCTGGAGAGCGTGGCGCTGGAGATGATGAGCCTCAACACAATCCCGTGCAACGACTGCAAGTATTGCATGCCGTGCCCCTACGGCATCGACATCCCCGCCAACCTGCTGCACTACAACAAGTGCATCAACGAGGGCCACTTCCCATGGAAGAAAGACGCCAACTCTGACGACCCCGAAGCCCGCGAGAACTATTGGCGCAACCGCCGCATCTTCCTGGTCGGATATGACCGCAGCGTCCCGAAACTCCGCCAGGCCAAATATTGCATAGGTTGCGAGCAGTGCAACGCCCACTGCCCCCAGCTCATAAACATCCCCCGCGAGATGCAGCGCATAGACAAGCTCGCCGAGGATCTGCGACGCCAGCCCAAGGCCGGGGAGCAGGCGCTGGGGGGCGCATAAAAGGGGCCTGTGGCAAAAAAAGGCATCGAACCGTTGCACGGAAACGAAATTGGTGTAATTTTGCAGTCACAAAACACACGGGTAAGTCCTATGCGACCAGCTCCCTTTGAATCCTCCAGGGCCTGACCGCAGCAAAGGTATTAGGTTGAGCGGTGCGACATAGTAAGCTTACCCACCTGCCAATATAGCTCAGTTGGTAGAGCAGCTGATTTGTAATCAGCCGGTCGTGGGTTCGAGTCCCTCTATTGGCTCAGCTTCATACATTGACGTGTTGCGACATGGGAGGTTTCCAGAGTGGTCAAATGGGACAGACTGTAAATCTGCTGCTTCGGCTTCGTAGGTTCGAATCCTTCACCTCCCACTCATGATTTTCGGGTCGCCACGGTGCGGTCAGAACGCGGGAATAGCTCAGTCGATAGAGCATCTGCCTTCCAAGCAGAGGGTCGCGGGTTTGAGTCCCGTTTCCCGCTCACAAGTGTAAGCCTCGATGCTTGGCGCATCGGGGCTTATTTTCGTATTTATGGACTATCTATAATCTCACAGATGACAAAACGAATGCTCAGCATCGCCCTCTCGGCGGCCGCCCTGTCGATGTCGGGGCCTGCCGTGGCGCAGGGCTACATAGGTGGCCGCTATGCCCCGCAAGACTACGTATGGACATCGCCGAGCCGCAACTCGTCGGAATCGATGCCCGTCGGCGGACACGACATCGGCATGAACGTATGGGTAGAGAATGGCGAACTGCTGATATACATGTGCCAGAGCGGCTGGTTCGACGAGAACAACACCCTGCTCAAGGCCGGGCGACTGCGCCTCAACACTGGCGACAACACCCTGCTCGGCCAAGACTTCCGCCAGGAGCTCCACTTGAGCGACGGCACGATGAGCATCCGTTGCGGCGACCTGCGGATTGACGTGTGGGCCGACGCCACGACACCCGACATCTTCGTCAAGATAGACGGGCAAAAGCGCAGGCGCATGAGGCTCAGCTACGAGAGCTGGCGGCAAAGGGACCGCCAAGTGCCGGCCGACGCCAGCCAACAACTGAGCCAAAAGTGGCTCATCTCGCCCGACGTCGTGACGCGCGCCGACAGCATCTCGCCCGGGCGCCACAAGCTCGTCTTCAGCCACAGGAACCGGCAAGAGACGGTGTTTGACATGACGGTGCGGATTGAGGGCCTGGAAGACATCAAGGAGCAGCTCTACAACCCGATTGGCGGCCTGCGTATGGCGGGCGAGATAGACCTGCCCGACCTGGAGTATGCCGGCACCACCGACGGCAAATATCTCGACACCGACTTCCGGGCGTGGAACTACGAGGGCGACGTCCGAAGCACCACCATCCACACCCGCCTCACCGCCTACGACGAGAGCCGCCCCGCGCCGACCGCCAAAGCGTCCCTGCGCCGCACGCGGGCATGGTGGGCAGAGTTTTGGGACCGAAGCCACATAGCCCTGGAGCGCGAAATGGCGAAGCCCCGCAAGGCGAACCGCACTGAGGCCGACGAGCCCTCGGCGACCGACTCCGCCGCCGTGATATTGCGCAACTACGAGCTTTTCCGCTACATGCTGGGGTGCAACACCTACGGCAAGTGGCCCACCAAATTCAACGGCGGCCTGTTCACTTTCGACCCCTCGCACGTCGACGCCCCCCGCCGCTTCACGCCCGACTACCGTTGCTGGGGCGGCGGCACCATGACCGCCCAGAACCAGCGCCTGGTCTATTGGCCAATGGTCAAGAGCGGCGACCTGGAGATGCTCCGCGTCCAACTGGACACGTATCTGCGGATGTACCGCAGCGCCAAAGCCCGCGTGGGCTTCTACTGGGGCCACGACGGATGCGCGTTCACGGAGCAGATTGAGAACTGCGGGCTGCCGAACCCGGCGGAGTATGGCGAGCACGCGCCGGGGCAAGACCGCGGCGTCGAGAGCAACGCATGGCTGGAATATCTGTGGGACACGTCGCTGGAGTTCTGCATGATGGCATTGGAGGCCAACAGGCATCAGCAGATGGACATCTCGGCCTACGAGGAGATGATCTGGCAGTGCCTGGTCTTCTTCGACGAGCACTACCAATATGTCGCGTCGCGCATGGGTAAACTGCCCCTGACGGAGGACGGCAAGATTGTCATCTATCCGGGCTCGGGCGCCGAGACCCACAAGATGGCGTATAACCCCTGCAGCACAATCGGCGCCCTGCGCACCGTGGGGCAGGCATGGGTTGACTACTCAACCCGCACGAACCGCGACACCGCCGCCATCTCGCTTGCCAAGAGGCTCTTGAGCCACGTGCCGGACATTCCGTTCCGCGAGATTGACGGCCGCAGGGTCATAGCCCCCGCCGTGGCGTGGGCGAGGATAAACAACGTGGAGACGACGCAGATGTACCCCGTCTTTCCATGGAGGATATACGGCGTCGGGAGACCCGACCTGCAAGTGGCGATAGACACCTGGCAAGCGGACCCATGGTCGGTCAAGATGAAGTCCGCCCGCGGATGGAAGCAGGACAACATATGGGCCGCCTGCCTGGGCCTGGCCGACGAGGCCGCCAAGCTCAACTACGAGAAGATGGCCAACGGCCCGTACAGGTTCCCGGCATTCTTCGACATGGGTTTCGACTGGGCTCCCGACTTCAACCGCGGCGGCTCGGGCATGATTGGAATTCAGGAGATGGTCATGCAGCGCGCACCCTCCGGGGAGCGCATCGAACTGCCGGCATGGCCCGCAAGATGGGGCAAAGTGAGCTACAAGCTCTACTGAGCAAAAGACCGCAAAAAATGGACGCCAGGGAGGCACGGACTCCCTGGCGTCACTTTTTGTTAATTTTGGGGGACTTCCGACGGAATCAGACCCCAAGGCGATTTGCGCCCCGGCCTTTGCCCGCGCCTAGCCTTGCACCCCCTTGCCGACGCACACCACGGAATACTCCTCCGGGACAAGCCAACGGGCAGCCACACTGCGAAGCTCCTCCTCGCCGACGCACCGGACGGCATCGTAGAGATCCACAAGCACGCTCGTGTCGACCCCATTGAGCAACAGGTCGAATATGGCATCGGCCGTGGTGAAGACGGTGTCGAAGTTCCGTAGAATCTCGCTGAGCAGGTAGCCCCTCATGGTCTGCATCTCGCGCTCCGAGAGCAGGCTGTCGGCCATGCGGCGCATCTCGCGGAAGACCTCCTCGACGACCACCTCGTGACTGCCGGTCTTGACTTCGGACGAAATGGAGTGCGTCCCACAATAGTTTCCGACGGCGACAGCCGAGTATATCCCATAGGTCAGCCCCAGCCTCTCCCTGACGTTCTGCATTATCCTGGAGCCGAAATATCCCCCGAACGCCGCGTTGACGAGCTGGAAGGGGATGAAGTCGGGGTGCTTCCGGTCGAAGAGCGGGCGGGCGATGCGCACCGAAGTCTGCTCTCCGTCGTGCTCGACCATCCTCCTGTGCGCCCCATGGCGGAATCTCGGTTGCGGCGCCACCCAACTTTCGCCACTCGCCCATCTTTCGGAGCCAAAGGTCTCGGCAATGAACTCCACGTCGGCATCGGACGGGCGGCCGGAGACAAAGACGTACGCGTCGTTGGGTACGTAGGCCTCGCCGTGGAACTCGCTCAACAAGGCCGGCGTGAGCGTCTCGAAGCTCTCCCTCGTGGCGAACCGCGTCCTGCGGTCTCCGTCGTCGTAGAGCGTCTGGGCGATGAGCCTTGAGGCCACGTTGCTGGAACGCATCTTCTGCACCTCCAGATTCTGCAACTCCTGAGCCTTGTATATGTCCAACTCACCGTCGGGATAGGCGGGGCGCAAGAGAATCTCGCTGAGCAAATCGACAACCTTGCGCACATCGCGCTGGAGTGACACGGCGGCCAGCGAGGCACGTGCCAGCGAACACGACGGAACGATGCTGGCCCCAAAGAAATCGAGCGTCTCGGCAATCTCTTGCGCAGAGTGCGCCTCTGTGCCCTCGGTGAGCAACGAAGCCGCGGCCCGCGCCACGGCGGCCCTCTCCGACCGCGCGGTCCCCGCCCGCACGCTGACCTCGACTTTCACCACCGGCTGCGCCCCGCCCGGCAAGACGCAGAGGCGGACGCCGTTGGGGAGCAGCCGCACGGTGTGCGGCGGGATGTTTGGCATACGGATGTCTCCGGAGGGCGGCGGCGTGAGCCTAAAGGGCTGATCTGTGGGCAATGTCATTTTCGTCGGTAGATGAGTGTGGAGCAATTGTCGCGCGTGCATATGCGGCTTGCGAAATCGGCGACTTCCGCCGGCGCAATGTCGTCGTAGGCGCGGTAGTCTGTATTGATCAAGTTGGCGTCGCCCAACATCTCGTATGTGGCGAGGCTCTGCGCCATGGCCGGCGTGGCCGTCTCGGCGAGGATCTGCCCCGCCTCCTGCCTGTTTCGCGCCTTGTCCACCTCATATTGCGTGGGCCCGTCGGCCTTGAGCGCCTCAATCTCCTCCCAGACCTGGTCTATGACTCGCTCTGGCGCCACTCCGTCGGCCACCTGCGCCGAGAAGACCACGAGCCCCGGGTCGAGCGTCCCGGTGATGTAGGCATTGGCATCGGTGCACGTCTGGCTGCCCTTGACGAGATGCCTGACGAGCCTCGACGAGGCACCGTCGGCAAGCACGTCTGTCATGAGGTCGCCCAGCTTGTTATCCCGCGACAGCCTGTCGGAAGTGTGGAACGCCATCATGACCCAATCGGCCGGCACGTCCCTCTCGACCTCCATTCGCCTCTCGCTAGTCTGCTCCGCCTCGGCGACGGGCTTCTCGTCGGGCGCGTCTCGCCCGATGTCGCCAAACCACTTCTCGGCCATGGCGAACACCTCGTCCGCACGGACGCTCCCGCACACCGACAAGATGGCGTTGCGGGGGATGTAGTGTCGGAAGAAGAAGCCCTTGACGTCGCCGAGCGTCGCCTGCTCGATGTGCTCCGTCTTCAGCCCTATGGTCGGCCACCGGTAGGGGTGCACCTTGTAGGCCAGGGACCGGAAGAGGTGCTGCAGGTCCCCATAGGGCGCATTGAGATAGCGCTGACGGAACTCTTCGACGACGACCTTGCGCTGGACGTCGAGCACCTCCTCGCTGAAAGCGGGACAAAGCATCCTGTCGCTCTCAAGCCAGAACGCCGTCTCGAGATTGTCAGCCGGGAGGGTCAGATAGTAGTTTGTGAAGTCGTTAGTGGTGAAAGCATTGGCATCGCCTCCGACCCTTTGGGCATGATAGTCGTAGTCGGGAGCGTGGACCGAGCCCCCAAACATGAGATGCTCGAAAAGGTGCGCAAAGCCCGTCCGGTCGGGGTGCTCGTTGCGCGACCCCACAGTGTAGAGCATGTTGAACGTCGCCATTGGGGCGATGGGGTCCTCGTGGACAAGGACCCTCAGTCCGTTGGCCAAGACGTGGCGCGAGAAATCAATCAACTGTAATTGCTTATTATCGGTTAAGAGTTTGTGGTCATTCAAAATAGAAGACGACGCCCCACCACCTGGACTTGAGACGCCTCAGCGCCTGCTGGTATGGGATGTCCTCGATGTCTTCAGACAACCTCGTGTCGTATATGTTGGTGAGGCCGAAGTCGCACCGCAACTCGACAGAGAACCGGAAGTAGGTGAGGTAGAAATCCATCCCGGCGCCGGCATTGGCATAGATGTCCAGCGACCTAGTCCGCAAGTGCTCCTGCTTGTCCTTGGCAAGGTCGTAGCGCGGCGTGGCCCCCCCGACGACGAAGGGCCTGACGTTGTGCAGCCTCTTCGCCCCATATTTGAGCAAAAAGGGACACTCGACAAAGGTCGACTTGATCTTCAACGGCGCATCGCCAACCCTGTTGCCATTCTCGTCGACGAAAAGCAAGTCCCTCTGCCCGAAAGATATTCCGGGCAAGACCCGAAAATTGAGATTCTCGCACAGCCGAAAGTCCGTGACGATGCCAAGGACAAGCCCCGGGTTGAGAGCCGTCACCTCGGCAAACCGCGCCACACCGCCATTCTCAAAAGTCCGCAGACCGGAGTTGTAGACATGATAGTCGAGAAAGTTCAGGCCGAGCAGGAAACCGAAATGCACAGCCCTCTTGTCGAAAGTGGGCAGATTGGGGACACCACGCACCGTCGCAATATCCAACGCCGAAGTGTATTGCGCCGCCAGCCGGACGGGGGCCGACATCGCAACCATCAGGAGGGCAGACAGGGCCAGGAACCTCGTGCTACGACACATACCTCGGAAATAACGCCAAGAGAGCCGGAATATTGTCACGCCCCGCTAACGTTTTGTCGCCAAATATGCTGTCGCTATTCCGCCGGTGTACATCGACGACGACAGTGGCGACAGGCCTACGGCGGAGAGATGCCTCTCGAAATCCTTTCCCGACGGGAAAGCCATGGCGGAGCGGCACAAATAGCTATAGGCCTCGCGGTCGTGCGAGACGGCCCCCCCGACGATTGGCAGGACGTTCTGAAAGTAGAAATTGTAGAGCGAGCGGAACAGCGCTCCCGGCGGCGTGGAGAACTCGAGGACTACCAGCATCCCGCCCGGCCTCACCACCCTGGCGATTTCGCCAAGCCCCTTGTCGAGATTGGCGAAATTTCGCACACCGAAAGCGACGGTGGCGGCATCGAACCTACAGGAGTCGAACGGCAAAGCCTCCGAGTCGGCGACGCAGAGCTCCACGGCGTCGGCGAGCCCCTCGCGCGACACTTTCGCCTTGCCCACCTCGACCATCTTGGGCGAGATGTCGCACCCTACGACCCTGCACCCAAGCCTTTTGCGCAACGCTATTGCCATGTCGGCAGTCCCCGTCGCCACGTCGAGCACCTCTTGCGGCTTGCTCTCGGCCAAGAGACCTATCGCCTTGCGCCTCCACCCCCTGTCGATTCCAAACGACAGGAGGTGGTTGAGGAGGTCGTAGCTGGGCGCGATGCCGTCGAACATGCGCTCCACCTGCGAACGCTTGTCGTCGGCCGCCGCAACATATGGCTTTATGTCAGACATAGACCGAAGCCGCTTAGGCCTGCCGGCAGGCAATGGCCTCAACCTCGACAAGAGCTCCCTTGGGCAACGCCTTGACAGCGAAAGCGGAGCGCGCCGGCGCAACCCCGTCGCCGAAGAACTCGTCGTAGACGACATTGAACTTGGCGAAATCGGCAATGTCGGCAAGGAGGCAAGTCGTCTTGACGACATCGGACGTCTGGCACCCGGCCGCCTCTAAAATCGCCTTGACGTTGGACAAGGCCTGACGGGCCTGCGCCTCGACGCCCCCCTCGGCAAGTTTGCCAGTGGACGGGACCAGCCCCAACTGCCCAGAGACGAAAACCATGCCCCCGGGCGTCGCCACACCCTGACTGTAGGGGCCGATGGCGGCAGGCGCCGCAGCGGTAGAAATCTGTATGCTCATATCGACAATTTTATTGGTTAAGGTTAATGCTTGCGGGCGAAAAGCCTCTTGCGCATCAAGACGACGCCCCCGCCAAAGAAAGCGACAACGGCAAGCGGGACAAGCAACGCCACCACCTTGTAGCCCAAAGTCCCGGCCGCGATGACCCGCCGGTCGAGAAGCCGCAAGGCAAACGTGCGGTTGCGCAGGGCCATGAGGCCGTCGTCGTCGGCAAGATATTGGACGGCATTGACAATGAAGTCCCTGTTGCCATAGGTTTGCCGCGTGATGTCATTATATCCGAGCGGCACAATGGTCGGGTTGGCGGAGTGGCGGAAGCGCACTTCGTTGCGGATTATGTCCCCATCGCCAACAAAAATCATCTTTGTAACGGGGCTCTGCCCCACCCTCTCCGCCCGGGTCACGACACCCTGCGGAACAGGCCTGTGCGCAAAGAGAGACCGGAAAGAGCCCTCTTCGAGCAACGCCACCGTGAGATGCCTCTGCGGAAAATCTTCAGCCTTGTGGCTACGGTGGACCGTCGAGAGGCGCGCCACCACGGGAGCGTCGGACGAGCGCGTCAGCGCCGACGAGCGCAGTAGGGCCGTCCGCACGAGAGCCATGTCCTCGCCAACCGTATCGATGGGGCTGGCGAAGTCGCCCTGCACAAAGCTGACGTTGCGCGTGACGGGGCAAAGCATATTGGTTGCCAAGAGCGGACTGAAGAGCCACGGCATAGGCACGATGGACGTCTGGCCTCCCTGCGTAGGCACACTGATTGGAATCATCCCGCAGCTCATGTCCTCAATGACCGACTGACGGACGCGCACACCGTAGACAAAAAACTGGTCCGCCAAATTCAAGTCCGCCGCCAAGCCTATGGTCTGCGACCTCTCGCGCAGGGAGTCGAGCGTCATGTTGACGGCATCGACGAGCCACAAGACCCGCCCCCCCCGCATGACATATTGGTCGATGGCGAACTTGTCCTTTTCGGGGAACTTCTCCGTCGGCTTGGCGACAATCAAGACCTTGTATGGGGCGAGGATGTCCGGGTCGGCCCCTATTCTCCCCCTGTCGACGTCGAAATGGTTCGCCAACGCCTTTGTGGCCTCGGCCACGTCTATCTCGTCAAGTTCCCCATGCCCCTCCAGGAACGCCACCTTGGGCACCGACTGGCGCGTGAGCCTGGCGAAAGCGTCGGCGAGCTTATACTCCACCCCCTCGACAGAACGGTTGAGCGACTCCTCGCCAGACAGCCCCGGAACATTCTCCAAGAGGTTTATCCACACGCTCCTGTCGCTCAGCCGCACGCGCGCATAGGGGTAGACCACGGAACGCGTCTTCTGCCCGTCCTCCTTGGTCTCGAAAACCGGCACCCCGGCGAACCCCGCGGCGTCCAAATCGTCGGCGAAACGCTTGGCCTCGTCGGGCTCCATCTCGGCCGGGTCCGACGTCGCAAGGCGCACCCCACTGCCCGACAACGAGTTTACCTCGCGGCATATGTCCACCACCTGCCTCCTCAACCTGCGAAACCCGGGGTTGAGGTCGCCGTCAAGATACAGATTCACCACTGCCGTGGCTCGCAGACTGTCGGCGTAGTGCCGCGTGACATCGGCAAGCGTGAAGCGCCGCTCGGACGTCAAGTCAATTCGCAGGTGCGCCATCGACGCCAAAACCGCGACAACGGCAAGCCCCACGACGCCGACGACAGCCGAAGCCAGCCGCGGCGGCCGCCGGGCCACCAATGCCGACGTGAGGCAAAGAAAGACCGCGCACACCACGACGAAATAGGCCACGTCGCGGCTGTCTACCACGCCACGGCTCATCGAGGCATAGTGCTGGGCGATGCCCATCTCCATGACCCCCGCCGCCCACTCAGACTGCGGCGACAACGACGCCACCATGTCGAAACCGACATAGAGCGCGGCGCAAAGCGAAGCGGCGCACACGAAAGCCACAATCTGGCTGTCGGTCGTGGCGGAGGCAAAGACACCGACCGCCATATATGTGGCGGCGAGGAAGAGGAGGGCAAAATAGGACCCCAACGTGCCGCCAACGTCAATGCCCGCCGCGGACAAGCCCCCCACCACGCCTACGTAGGCCACAGTGGGCAAAATGGAGAGACAGACAAGCGACAGCCCGGCGAGATATTTGGCAACGACGACCTGCCACGGCCACAGGGGACGGATGAGGAGCAGCTCCATTGTGCCAGTCCTGCGCTCGTCGGCAAAGAGCCTCATCGAGATGGCGGGCACGAGAAACAAGTATATCCACGGCGCGACATCGAAAAGCGGCGCCAACGTGGCATAGCCGCCATAGATGACGTTGAACTCGGAGGGGACGACCCACAGGAGCAGCCACGTCGAGACAAGGAAGACCGAGACGACAAGGTAGCCGTTGGCGGAGCCGAAAAAGGTGGCGACCTCCTTCTTGAAGAGCTCGAACATTGCGCCTAGTTGGACGATTGCAGATGTGAAACCATGTCGGCCGCCGCACGGCCACTACAGCCGGCGTCGCCGACGCGCCGCGCAAGGTCGGCATAGTCCTCCAACATGGCGCGCCGCCGCGGGGTATCCCCCAACAGTTCACGCAACTCGGCGGTGAGCTTGCCATATGAGTAGCTCTTCTGGAACAACTCGGTGACAGCCTCGCGCCCAAGAATCAGATTGACAAGACTAATGAACGGCACCTTGATGAAGAGGTGGGCAATCCAGTCGCTGAAGCCGCCGCCCCACATGAGGTACATCACAACCTGCGGGCATCCCAACAAGGCTGTCTCCAGGGTCGCGGTGCCGGAGGTCACGACGGCGGCGCGGGCCATACGCGCCAACTGGTACGTCTCGCCAAAAAGGACCTTGACATCGCGCCCCGCAATGAACCGCTCGTAGTCGGCGCGCTCGAACGACGGCGCGCCGGCGATGACGAACTGGCAGTCGGGGAAATCGCCCACGAGGCGCATCATCTCCGGCAAATTGTATTTCAGCTCCGCCACCCTGCTCCCCGGCAAGAGAGCCACGATGGGCTTGGAGGACAAGCCGCACCGCACTCGGAAGTCTGCCTCCGTCTCGTCGGCATGGGGGCGCTGGGCGATTGCGTCCATGACGGGATTGCCACAATAGAAAACGCCGTCGAGATTGCGGCTTGCGAAATAGTCAGGCTCAAAAGGCATTATAGAGTAGAGCCTGTCTATGCACTTGCGCATCCTCTTAATCCTATACTCCTTTGAGGCCCAGACCTTTGGCGAGATATAGTAGAAGACTTTCAGCCCCTTGGCGTGCGCCCACTCCGCCATTGGCAGGTTGAAACCGGGGTAGTCTATCAGGACCACCACGTCGGGACGGTTGGCCTCGATGTCTTTGCGGCAGAAAGCGAAGTTGCTCCGAATCTTCCCCAAATGCGTCAAGACGTCCCACACGCCCATGACAGCCGTGTCGCGATAGTGGCGCACCAACGTCCCCCCGACGGCCTTCATCAAGTCCCCGCCCCAAAAGCGGAACTGCGCCCCGGAATCCTCCCCGCGAAGCGCCCTCATGAGATTCGAGCCGTGGAGGTCTCCCGACGGCTCCCCCGCTATGATGTAGTATTTCATTGTCAGACAGCGAACTTGACCACGACAATGGCGAAAGCGTAGAGCAACGTGGCGAGAAAAATGCCACGCGCCACCTTGAGCCTGTCGGTGAAAGCGAAGAGCGAGAAGAGCGCCAAATTGGGCAGGCAGCTGACGGCGATGAGCATCCCGACACCCCGAATCTCCATCATCTGCGCCAAGAAGTCGAAGAAAGGCAACGCCCCCGCATAGGCATAATTGAAGAAGAGAAGCGCCGTCAGCACCGGGAGCACCACGCCGAGGAGGCACCCCACCCACGTCTTGTCTACAGTCATCGTCGTCAGAGGTTTATGCGGAACCCGTCAGAGGCGGCCAACGCGTCGTAGTCCGTAGCGTCGAGCTTGAGGGGCGTGACAGAGGCCCACCCTTGGGCGATAGCCGCCTCGTCGGTGTCGTCGGCATTCTTGTCGAAGTTGTCAAAATGGCCGTCGAGCCAATAGAGGTCTTGCCCGGTCGGGGCCTGGAAGTGCGTCGGGCGCTCCACCCAGCGCCCCATCGCCATGCGCGACATCCGCACACCGCGGACGGCCCCCCGGGGGATGTTCACACTCAAAAAGTTCGACGCCGCGAGCTCCCCCTTGAAGAACGCCGCAATGACGGCATCGGCCACCCGCGCCGGCTCGGACAGGTCCGCGCCCTCGTCGCCATTGGCGAAAGAGAAGCCAATGCCGGGCACGCCAATCATGGCCGCCTCGCGCACGGCGCCGAGAGTTCCAGAGTAGTGTACGCTCATGGCCGTGTTGCTCCC
>CAZHOT010000004.1:178451-198112 GCA_964534235.1 uncultured Marinilabiliaceae bacterium | reverse complement strand
GGGGCGGCAGGGGGCTGGGTGGCAGGGGGTTAGGGGGGCAAAGTTTTTTTTCGGGGGGGGGATGCGGAGCGGGGGGAAGACGGCGGGCAAACGGGGGGGCATGGGCGCTCGGCGAAACCCTAGGGCTCACGCCCTAGGCTGACGTATGCCGCCCCGTTGGGGCTGCCGGTGGGGGGGCGCAGGGGGAGTTTCGCAGGGGGAGACGCGGCACAGTGCGAAAAGGGAAGGCCGCGCCAACCGGGGAGGGAGGCGCGGCCGCATGGAGACATTTGAAGAAAGGCGCAGTCGGCAGTCTAGCCGACGCTGCCCTCCCGGACGAGGTATTCCGCAATTTGGACGGCGTTGAGGGCCGCGCCCTTGCGGATCTGGTCCCCAGTGAGCCAGAGGGTGATGCCGTTGTCGTCGGCCAAGTCCTTGCGGACGCGCCCGACATAGACGTCATCTTTGCCGGCCGAACCCAACGGCATGGGGTAGACATAGTTCTGCGGGTCGTCGACGAGCGTCACGCCCGGCGCCGCGGCGAGAGCCTGGCGCACCTGCTCCACAGAGAGAGGACTCTCGGTCTCGAGCCATACGCTCTCGGAGTGGGAACGGAGCGACGAGACGCGCACGCACGTGGCGGAAGTCCGGACGTCGGAGTGCATTATCTTGCGGGTCTCGTTGAACATCTTCATCTCCTCCTTAGTGTAGTCGTTTTCCGTCATCTTGTCTATCTGCGGGATGACATTGTAGGCCAACTGGTGGGGGAACTTGCTGATTGTCTTGACCTGCCCGTCGGCCAAAAGCTCGCGGTACTGCTGCTGGAGCTCGGCCATGGCCGCGGCCCCGGCGCCGCTGGCGCTCTGGTAGCTGGAGATGTGGACCTTCTTGATGTGCGACAGCTTCTCGATGGGCTGAAGCACGACAACCATCATTATGGTGGTGCAATTGGGGTTGGCTATGATGCCCCGCGGGCGGCAGAGCGCGTCGGCGGCGTTGCACTCCGGGACGACGAGCGGCACGTCGGCGTCCATGCGGAAGGCGCTGGAGTTGTCGATCATCACGGCCCCGTGCTTCGTGATTGTCTCGGCGAACTCCTTGGAGACGCCCGCCCCTGCGGAGGCGAGTACGATGTCAACGCCCTTGAAGTCGTCGTTGTGTTTCAGTTCCTTGACCGTCAGCTCACTGCCACGGAAGACGTATTTCTTGCCGGCACTTCGCTCCGACCCGAAGAGCAGAAGCTCGTCGAGCGGGAAGCTCCTCTGCTCCAAGATTCGCAGGAACTCCTGCCCGACGGCACCACTCGTGCCAACGATAGCAACTCTCATCTTGACTAAAATAGTGGAAAATTATGTATACTTTTGTCAGTTGGGCTGTCGCGTCCCTGAGGGGACAAGCCGACGGCGCAAATGTCGGCTCAAATTTATGAAAAAAGAGAGTATCACGACATGGGCTTGCGCACTTTGTGTTATTTGCGCGCTTGCGGCGTATAAAAATACCGCCTCCGCCGCGCAAAATAGACAAACGCAAGGCGGCAGGATGGTGATAAACGAGATTATGGCGACAGCCGAGCGCCCCGACTGCGACTACGTGGAGGTGTATAACGGCGGCGGCGCGCACCTCGACCTCTCGGCAATGCGGCTCGGCTACCGCACGACGACGGGTCGCCTCTACGCATGGGCAATGAGCCCGGAGCCATACCTCCTCCCGCCGGGCGGCTACGCCGTCTTGACGCGCGACGGCGAAGAGGTCTGCCGCCAGTTCGCCCCGCACGACGCCTCGCGCGTCATCGAGCCACCGCAGATGCGCACCCTGGCGCGGGAGGCCACCCTAATCATATTCGACGAAAGCGGCGCGGCGCAAGACAGCGTCGCCTACAGCCAATCGTGGCACTCGCCTCTGCTGACCGACTATACCAACGTGGCCCTGGAGCGGATCTCCGCCTCGGGCGACTCGAACTCGCCATCGAACTGGACTTCCGCCGAGGCCTCGGCCGGCTTCGCCACACCGGGCGGGCCGAACTCCGTCAGCCACGACGACAGACGCCCCGGTGGTGGACTGCGGCTGACTAAAAACAGCGGCCTCGTGGCACCCAACGGCGGGGGCCTCCACGCCCCGGAGCGCCTGGAGGTGCGGATTGAGAGCGGCTCGGACGTCTCGGGCGTGAGCATGAGCGTGTTCGACGCCGCCGGGCGACTGGCCGCCCGGCCATACAACAACGTCCCGATGTCGGCGGCGGAGCAGACGCTGACATGGGACGGCCGCGCCGACGACGGAAGCCGCCTGCCGCCGCGGACGTACATTGTCGTGGTCGAAGCCTGGCGCGCCGACGGCCGCAGCGAGAGCCGCAAAGAGACCATAACCCTGACCTACTGACGAAGAGCAAGAGAGACATGAAAGTTGTCCACATAAACAAGAAAGACTCCGGCGGCGGCGCGGCCGTGGCCGTCCGCCGCATCCACGCGGCCCTGCGCAAAGCCGGCGTCGACTCGCGCATCCTGGCCGCGGAACGCCGAGACAAAAGCGACCCGAACACCTGCGCCACGAGCGAGGGCGCCGCGGGGCGTGCGGTGGACTTCTACCACTTCGTGGCGGAGCGCCTGCGCATCCTGCCCCACGAGCGGACACGCGACATGCGCTTCAACTTCTCCATTGGGAGCGACGGGCGCGACATTGCGGACCACCCGCTGGTCCGCGACGCCGACATCATCCACCTGCACTGGATAAACCAGGGCTTCCTCTCCATGGGGAGTCTGCGCAGTCTCGCCCGGCTGGGCAAGCCTTTCGTGTGGACGCTCCACGACATGTGGCCGTTCACCGGCGGATGCCACTACGCCGGGTCGTGCCTGGAGTTCAACGAGCGGTGCGGCTTCTGCCCCTACCTGCGCGACACCAGCGGCGACGACCTCTCGTCGGTCCACTTCCGCAAGAAGCGCGAGCTGTATGAGCAGATGCGGCTGAGCGTCGTGGGGTGCAGCAAATGGCTCAACACCCTTGCTCAGAACAGCAAGCTTCTGGGCAAGAAACATTGCGTCAGCATCCCCAACCCGATAGACACGAGCGTCTTCGCCCCGCTGGACAAAGGGGAGTGCCGTCGGGCCCTGGGCCTGCCGGAGGACAAGAAGCTGCTGCTCTTCGGCGCCGCCAAGGTGAACGACATCCGCAAGGGCTACCGCTTCCTGCTTGAGGCGCTCCGCATCGTGTCGGACAGCTTCCCGAACGTGGCCCGCCAGATAGAGCTTGTCATCTTCGGCCGCGGCGCCGACGGCGACACGACGGAGGAGGCCGGGTTCCGCGTCCACAAGATGGACTACGTCGGCGACACCCAGACGCTCGTGCGCCTCTACAATGCCGCGGACACATTCGTCCTGCCCTCGCTCCAGGACAACCTGCCAAACACCGTGGCCGAGAGCATGGCCTGCGGCACCCCGGTGGTGGGCTTCCGCACGGGGGGCATCCCCGAAATGGTGCGCCACGGCCAGACGGGCTACCTGTCGGACGCGAAGAACTCCCTCTCGTTGGCCAACGGCATATACACGATGATGTTCTTCGACCACGCCCGGAGGCGCCAAAGCGTGGCAGACCACGCCAAAGAGCTGTTCGGAGAAGAGACTGTGGCGAAAAAATATATGGACGTATACGAAAAAGCCCTGCGCGCCAATGTCTAGCGAGCGCCACCCGGTGGTGAGCATCATCACCATAACCTACAACGCCGCCACGACCCTGGAGCGCACCATAGAGTCGGTGGAGCGGCAGGACTACGCCGCCATAGAGTATATCGTCGTCGACGGCGCGTCGACGGACGGCACCATGGAGATTGTGGGCCGCCACGCGTCGCGAGTCGGCAAGTACGTCTCCGAGCCCGACGGCGGCCTCTACTACGCCATGAACAAGGGCCTGGGCATGGCCACGGGCGACTACGTGTGGTTCCTCAACGCCGGCGACGAGCTATATGGGCCGACAACGGTGAGCGAGGCGATGGCGCAGGGCGACGCGGAGACCGACATCCTCTACGGCGACACTGTGATAACCCGCATGGACGGCAGCGAGGTCGGCCCGCGCCGGCTGTCGCCCCCCAAGACCCTGAGCCGCGACAGCTTCCGCGACGGGATGCTCGTGTGCCACCAGTCGTTCGTGGCCCGCCGGACCCTGTGCCCCGAATATGACACCCGCTACCGCCTCTCGGCAGACTTCGACTGGTGCGTGAGGGTCATAGAGCGCAGCCGCAAGAGCGTCAACACGGGCATGACGATGGTGCGCTTCCTGGACGGCGGCGTGACGAAGCACAACATCGGGCGGGCCCTGAGCGAGCGTTTCGAGATAATGACGCGCCACTACGGGTGGCTCCCGACGGTGGCCCACCACGTCCCGATAGCCGCCCGTTTCCTTTGGTTCTGGCTTACGCGGGGGTGGTTTTGAGCATATGTGGCAAAAGGAGAGATATCGCGCCCTCTCGGTCGTGTCGCTGACGCTGGCCCTGGCGTCGCTCGTGGTGGTGATGGTGATGAGCGTCGGCCTCTCGCGCGACCTGCGCGACGAGGGCAAGGCCTTTGCCGACATGGTCCGCGGGGCGCAGACACTCGTCATGGCCTCTGACGACCCCGCGGCCCTGGCCTACGCCACGGAGGTGATGAGCAGCAACCGCTACGTCCCGATAATCCTCTGCGACGGCGGCACGATAGTCTCCCACCGCAACCTCAAGCCCGGCGGCGCGGAGGTCTCGGAAGAGGAGGCCGCCGAGGCCCTGCGGCAGATGCGCGCCAGCGGCGACTCCCTGTCGGTGGACCTGGGCGTCGGCGGGCGCCAGACCATCTACTACGGCGAGAGCCGCATGCTCCGCTACGTCGTCCATATCCGCTGGCTGCAGATTGCCGCCGTGGCCCTGTTCCTGGCCGTGAGCTACGCCGTCCTCACGCAGGCCCGCCGCCGCGAGCGCGACCGCCTGTGGAAAGGGCTGGCCCTGGAGACGGCTCACCAGCTCGGCACCCCCATCACCGCCCTGCGCGGGTGGCGCGACCTGCTCGCCACGGGCTTCGCCGACACGGGAATGGTGGCCGACGAGCTTGGCAAGGACATAGCCCGGCTCCAGTCGGTCTCGGAACGCTTCTCGCACATAGGCTCCATGCCGGCCCTGGAGACCACTCCGCTGAACGACGACCTGCGCGCCGTGGCCGACTACATGAGCCACCGCACCGCCAGGGGCATCGTCGTGAGCCTCGACGAGCCCGACGGCGAAGTCGCCGCGCCGCACGACCCCACCCTGCTCCGCTGGGCCGTTGAGAACCTGTGCAAGAACGCCGCCGACGCCATAGAGGGCAACGGCGCGATCCGCATCACACTGCGGCGCGCCGACGGCGACGCCCTGATCGAGGTGGCCGACACCGGCAAGGGGATAGCCCCCCAGGCGCGGCGGCACATCTTCGACACCGGGTATACGACCAAGGCCCGCGGGTGGGGGATTGGGCTGGCACTAGTGAAACGGATTGTGTGCGAATATCATCACGGCCGCATATGGGTGATGGAGAGCCGGCCCGGGGCGGGGACGCGTTTCGGGATTCTGCTCAAGACGGAGACAGGCAGAGAGGCCTAGGGCGCGCCCCGGCCAATCGCCTCAGTTGGGCGGCAAAGGGGAAAAACGAAAGGGGGCCGGCCGCCAATGGCGACCGGCCCCGCATGCTTAATGGGACTTCCGGGCTAGTCTTTGAGCTTAGCCTTGAGGAACTCGCGGTTGAGGCGCGCGATGTTGGCAATGGAGACACCCTTGGGGCACTCTGCCTCGCATGCGCCGGTGTTCGTGCAGTTGCCGAAGCCGAGCTCGTCCATCTTGGCGACCATGGCCTTGGCGCGGCGCGCCGCCTCGACGCGTCCCTGCGGCAGCAGCGCGAACTGGCTGACCTTGGCGGAGACGAAGAGCATGGCGGAGCCATTCTTGCACGCCGCGGCGCACGCCCCGCAACCGATGCAGCTGGCGGCGTCCATGGCCTCGTCGGCGGCCTCCTTGGAGATGGGGAGGGCGTTGGCGTCTTGCGCGGCGCCGCAACGGATGGAGGTGTAGCCGCCGGCCTGCATAATCTTGTCGTAGGCGGAGCGGTCGACCATGAGGTCGCGCACGACGGGGAAACCCGCCGAGCGCCAGGGCTCGATCGTTATGGTCTCGCCGTCGTGGAAGCGGCGCATGTGGAGCTGGCACGTTGTGGTGTGGCTGTCGCGGCCGTGGGGGTGGCCGTTGATGTAGAGCGAGCACATACCGCAGATGCCCTCCCGGCAGTCGTGGTCGAAGACGACGGGCTCCTCGTGCTTAGCCACGAGCTGCTCGTTGAGCGTGTCGAGCATCTCGAGGAACGACATGTTGGTGGAGATGCCTTGCAGGTTGTAGGTCTCAAAATGCCCTTTCTCCTTGGGACCCTTCTGACGCCAGACCTTGAGCGTGACGTTTATAGTTTTATCCATTTCGAATAGTCTGAAAAAGTTGTTTTAAACAAGGCCTTAGGCTTAGTTCTTGTAGTTGCGGGTCTTGCGCTCCGTCTCCTCGTAGACAAGCTCCTCCTTAATCATCTCGGGGTCCTTGTCCTCGCCGAGGTAGTGCCAGCATGCGGCGTAGGAGAAGATGTCGTCGCGGCGCAGAGCCTCACCGTCGGGCGTCTGATACTCCTCGCGGAAGTGGCCGCCGCAGCTCTCCTCGCGGTTGAGCGCGTCGATGGCGATGAGGTAGCCGATGTCGATGAAGTCGGAGAGGCGCAGGGCCTTCTCCAGCTCGGTGTTGAGGTCATCGGCCTTGCCGGGGACGTAGACGTTGGTCCAGAACTCCTTCTTGATGTCCTTGAGCTTGGCGAGCGCCGTCGTGAGCCCCTCGCGGGTGCGGCCCATGCCGACGTACTCCCACATGATGTGGCCGAGCTCCTTGTGGAGGGAGTCCACCGAGCGCTTGCCCTGGATGGACATAATCTTGGCAATCTTGTCTTTGACGCCCTTCTCCGCCTCGTCGAACTCCGGGGCCGAAGTCGGGATGCGCGGGACCTGGATCTGGTCTGCCAGGTAGTTCTGAATCGTGTAGGGGAGGACGAAATACCCGTCGGCCAGGCCCTGCATGAGCGCCGAGGCACCGAGACGGTTGGCGCCGTGGTCGGAGAAGTTGGCCTCGCCGATGCAGAAGAGGCCGGGGATGGAGGTCTGGAGCTCGTAGTCGACCCAGATGCCGCCCATGGTGTAGTGGATGGCGGGGAAGATCTTCATCGGGGTCTCGTAGGGGTTCTCGGCCATGATCTTCTCATACATCTCGAAGAGGTTGCCGTAGCGGTCGCGGACGCGGTCCTCTCCGAGCCTCTGTATGGCATACTTGAAGTCAAGGAAGACGGCCAGGCCCGTCTCGTTGACGCCGAAGCCGGCATCGCAGCGCTCCTTGGCGGCGCGGCTGGCGACGTCGCGCGGCACGAGGTTGCCGAAAGCCGGGTAGCGGCGCTCGAGATAGAAGTCGCGGTCCTCGTCGGGGATGTCGTTGGCTGTCTTCTTGCCCTGTCGGATTGCCTCGGCGTCCTCCTTCTTCTTGGGGACCCAAATGCGACCGTCGTTGCGGAGCGACTCGGACATGAGCGTGAGCTTGGACTGGATGTCTCCGTGGACGGGGATGCAGGTGGGGTGGATCTGGCAATAGCAGGGGTTCGCGAAATACGCGCCCTTGCGGTATATCTGCATGGCGGCCGAGCCGTTGGAGCCCATGGCGTTGGTGGAGAGGAAGTATGTGTTGCCATATCCACCGGTGCCGATGACGACGGCGTGCGCGAAGTATCGCTCGATGGCCCCCGTGACGAGGTTCCGGACGATGATGCCGCGGGCGCGCCCCTCGATGACGACCACGTCGAGCATCTCGCGGCGCGTGAAGAGCTTCACTGTGCCGTTCTTGACCTCCTTGGAGAGCGACGAGTAGGCTCCGAGGAGGAGCTGCTGGCCGGTCTGGCCCTTAGCGTAGAACGTGCGCGAGACCTGCGCCCCGCCAAAGGAGCGGTTCGCCAGGAGGCCGCCATACTCGCGCGCGAAAGGCACTCCCTGTGCCACGCACTGGTCTATGATGTTGTTGGAGACCTCGGCGAGCCTGTAGACGTTGGCCTCCCTGGCCCGGTAGTCTCCGCCCTTGATGGTATCGTAGAAGAGGCGGTAGACGGAGTCTCCGTCGTTCTGGTAGTTCTTGGCGGCGTTTATGCCGCCCTGCGCCGCGATGGAGTGCGCGCGGCGCGGGCTGTCCTGGATGCAGAAGTTGAGGACGTTGAAGCCCATCTCGCCGAGGGTTGCGGCGGCCGACGCCCCGGCCAGGCCCGTGCCGACGACGATGACGTCGAGCTTGCGCTTGTTGGCGGGGTTGACGAGCTTCTGATGCGCCTTATAGTTGGTCCACTTGTCCGCCAAGGGCCCTTGCGGGATTTTGGAATCTATAGAGTTTGCCATGATTGTCGAAATGGTTATTGTTTCAGAAAAGGGGGAAAAGCTTGAGCGCAAAGCCGAGGATCACGACGGCGAAACCGAGACAGACAATGGTGGCGTACCACATGGCGACGGTCTTCCAACGCTTGAGCCACACGAGGTTGTTCCAGCCGACGGTCTGCAGCATGCTCCAGAAGCCGTGCGTGAGGTGGAACCACAGCGCGGCGATCCACACGATGTAGGCTATGGCGACGGGCCACTGCCCGAGGTAGAACGCCACCCACTGGGCGCCCGCCGTGGGGGCGAACTGCCCCTCGGCCCCGACGAGCTCGGCGTACATCATGTTGTACCAGAAGTGGGAGAGGTGGAGGACTATCCCCAAGATGACCACCAGGCCGATGGCGAACATGTTCTGCGACGACCACTCGACGCCGGCGGGCTTGGCCACCACGGCGTAGCGGTCGCTCCCGCGAGCCTTACGGTTCTGGATTGTAAGGATTGTGGCGTAGACAATGTGGAAGACGAAGCCGGCGGCCAGGACGGCCGTGCCCGCCAAGGCGTACCAGTTGGTGCCGAGGAAAGCGCACACGGCGTCGTAGGCGGCCCCGGAGAACGCCGCCACGAGATTCATGCACATATGGAAAAGAAGGAAGAGCACCAGGAACATGCCCGTGACGCTCATGATCAACTTCTTCCCAATGGACGATTGGAAAACTGAGCTCATAAGTGTATTAATAGATAAATTTAGATTTTCGCAAGGGCAAAGACCCCTGCGCGGCCGCGGAAGAAGCACCGCCGCGCAATGTTTTACAGCAAAAATAAAACAAGGTTGCCAAAGGGCGAGTGGCGCGAAACGGAAAAGCCCCAATTTGTAAGCGGTCTATCACTAATTGGCGGACCGGGGGGGGGCGTGGGACGCGAGCGGCGGCGGCGCGGACTGGCGGGAGAGACGCGAAAAGTGCCCCGCGGAAGCGCGGAATATATTTTTTTCGCTAACTTTGTACCGCTGAAGCCCCGATGGCGGAATTGGTAGACGCGTTGGTCTCAAACACCAATGGAGCAATCTGTCCCGGTTCGAGCCCGGGTCGGGGTACGGAAAGAGGAGCGGCGGAGTCCTGACAAAAGGGACTCCGCCGCTTCTTGCATTTCGGGGAGAGCAAAAAAACATTTGCGAACTTCGCCACAATTAGCTATAATTGCACCACGACGGAGACTTCCGCAAAAGGGCGCGGCTTATACATCAACCCATTGACCGACTTCGGCCTCAAGAAGATTTTCGGCAACGGGGAGGTCATGAGGGCGTTCCTCAACGACCTGCTGGAGCCCGCGAGCGAAATGAACTTCCGCCTCGACGGCCTCGCCCCGCGGACGAGGCGCACCGTGAAGCTCAAGGTGAAGGAGACGGGCGAAGTCTTCACAGAGACGACGCGCACCTGCCTGCTGGAGCTGCCCGACTACGTGGGCGCGCCACCCGAGAGCTGCACCACGAAAGCGGACGAGTGGCTGTATAACATTGCAAACATGAGCACCATGGACACACGCAAGATCCCGTGCGGCGACAGGCAGCCCGCCATGAAGCGGATGTTCGACATTGCCGAAGTGGCGAACATGACGCCCGCCGAGGCCGGGAGCTACGACATAGGTTTCGGGTCGTGGCTGTCGAGCCGCGACTCCTGCGACACGGCCCAAAGGAAAGGCGTGGAATATGGGTTGGCGAAAGGCAAGGCCGAGGCCCTGACCGGCATAGCGAGAGAGGTGATTGAAGAGGTGAAGAGAAAGACCACCTGCTAAAGGAACGACAGACGATGCCCGCCCCGATAGCCATTTTCGCCTACAACCGCCCGGAACACGTCGGGAGGTGCATAGAGAGCCTCGCCCGCGCCGACATGGCGGACAAGACCGACGTGGTCATCTTCTGCGACGGGGCGCGGGCCGGCGACGAGGAGCAAGTGGCCCGGGCGCGGGCCGTGTGCAAGGCGGCGCGCGGCTTCGCAAGCGTGCGCGTCGTCGAGCGGGACTCGAACATGGGCCTGGCCTCCAACATCATCGACGGCGTGGGGCAGGTGATGCGGGAGAGCGGCAGGGCCATTGTCGTCGAAGACGACCTGACGGTGTCGGCCTTCTTCCTGCGCTACATGAACGCCGCCCTGGACTTCTACGCCGGGCGCGGCGTCTTCTCCATATCCGGATATTCGCCCGACATGGAGATCCCGCGCGACTACGCCGCCTCGACCTACATCATGCACCGCAACTGCTCGTGGGGCTGGGCGACGTGGAAGAGCGAGTGGGACAAGGTGGACTGGGAAGTGGGGACGTTCGACAAGTTCATCCGCGACGGCCGGCGGCGGCGGTCATTCAACGAGTGCGGCGACGACCTCAGCCCGATGCTCCTGCGGTGGAAGACGGACGAGATTGCCTCGTGGAGCATCCGCTTCTGCTACGCCGCCTTCGTGGCGGGCAAGCCCACCGTGTACCCCCGCAAGAGCCTCGTCTGCAACGGCGGGGCCGACGGGAGCGGCACGAACGTACGCGCCACGCGGCGGTACTCCACCCCCCTCGCCGCCAACATCGGGCTGCAGAACTTCGCCACGGGGGTGGCGCCCGACCCGAGGATTGTGGCGCAGTTCCGAAAATTCTACGACACCTCGGCGATACGGAGGGTCATCAACACGCTCAAAAGGTGGAGGTACCTGGCGTTCGGGTGAACGGCCTGAGCTGGTACTGGCTGAAGAAGAGGTGCAAGTCCTCGTAGAACCTCCTCACCCCGGGGTGGCGCACCTCGTCGAACGTGCTGTTGTGCCACAAGAGGCTGAAGAGGCCACCGAAGCGGCGCACCTCGTCGAGCATCTCGCCCACGGCGAGGAACACCTCGTCGAACGAGAGGCGGCGGTGGACCAAGACGGTGACATCCATCAGCGCCAGGGGGACGACAACCATCCGCAGCGGGGCCTGGCGCGCGTGGTCGAACGGCCGGAACGGGAAGCAGTAGCTGTTGCGGAAACCCTCGTGGCGCGAGAACCCGTAGGAGAAGTCGGCCTCCAAGCCGGCGGCGTCCATGGCGGCGTATGTCTTCTGCGCATCTATGGCCAGGAAATGCTGCCTGACGATGGGGACGGCCTGGGGGCAGACCTGCCGCAACGCTTCAAACAACTCGGCATATTCTTCTGAACTGCTCGTCCTTATGGGGGCGTGGAGGCCTATCCTGTTGCCCCGCCGCGCCAATTGGGCGAGAAGCTCCCCCACCCTTGCGTCCGAAGCCATGTCGTAGTCGGGCGGAAAGGGGCCTCCGTCGTCGGGCAGGACGAACCAGTCCGACCTGTGGCCGATGAACGCCTCGTTGTCCTGAATCTCGTCGAAGCTCCAATAGGGGTCGGCGTCGTGGCGCAGGCCGACCATGTTGAGCAGGGAGACGGCCGCGGCCTTGGCCAACCGCCCGCGCGGGGCGTCGCACGGGCGCAGGCCCGCGACCTGCGCCACTCGGAAGAGCGTCTTGCGCCACGAGAAATAGCGGACGAGGTCTATGTCGTGCGAGAGATGGAGCGAAGCCCCCCCAAGGGGCGACAAGACCCGGCACCTGATGCCACGCATCTGGCATTGGCGCACAATGGCATCCACCATCCACTTGAAGTAGTAGTTGACTACGGGGCGCCGCTCAATGCCCAGCTCCTGCTGGACGGAGCCCTCGTGGGGGAAGCGCCCCCACTCGTCGCGCCTCCCCGCCTCCCACTCCTGGTATGCGGAGAGCAGGAAGAACGCCCCCTTGACATGGTCGTGGCGGACGACGACCTCGCCCCCCTCGACCGAGAACGGCACGGCCGGCGCCCCGTCGCACGGGAAGAGCACCGGCACCCCCTCGACCTCAAAGCCGCGGCGCAGGGGAGACGCCGACCGCGGCCACGCCAGGACGTCGCGCAGGGGCGCGTCGGCGGAGACGAACGACGACAAGTGGAGAAACACGTAGTCCACCTCGGCCTCGGTGAGGCGACGGGACAAAAGAGGGTCTGCCATTAAAAACTTTTTGACAAGGCAAAGATAAGTAGTAAATTCACACACCTAACAAGACAACCAGCACAAGATGAGGGCGGTAATCCAGCGCGTGAGGCGCGCCTCGGTCACGGCCGACGGAGTCGAGACGGGGCGCATAGGCCCGGGCCTCATGGTCCTCGTCGGCGTGGAGACCGCCGACGAGGCGGAGGAGCGCCGCGCCGACGTCGGGTGGCTCGCGCAGAAAGTGGCGCAGATGAGGATCTTCTCCGACGCCGACGGGCACATGAACCTGTCCGTCGGCGACATCGGCGGCGACATCATGGTCGTCAGCCAATTCACCCTCTTCGCCAAGACCAAGAAAGGCAACCGCCCGTCGTTCATCGACGCCGCGCGGCCCGAGACGGCCATCCCCCGCTACGAGGCTCTCGTGGCGGAGCTGGGCCGACTGACGGGGAAGAAGATAGCCACGGGCGTGTTCGGGGCCGACATGAGGATAGACATGGAGGCCGACGGCCCGGTGACAATAATTGTAGACACCCGGAACCGGGAGTGACGATGAGCATCGATGAGGCGCAGAAAGCTGTAGACGACTGGATCCGCACGCACGGCGTGCGCTACTTCAGCGAGCTGACGAACATGGCCTGCCTCACCGAGGAGGTAGGCGAGCTTGCGCGCGTCGTGGCCCGCACCTATGGCGAGCAGAGCTTCAAGCCGGGCGAGAGCCGCGACCTGGGCGAGGAGATGGCCGACGTCTTGTGGGTCCTGATCTGCCTGGCCAACCAGACGGGGGTGGACCTGACGGCCGCCCTCCTGGCCAGCATGGACAAGAAGACCCGCCGCGACGGCTTGAGGCACAAACAGAACCCCAAGCTGACCCGCACGGAAGGGAGAGACTAAAAACGCATTCACAATATGAACAACATCGACAAAATCCTAAGCCACTACGCCTACCCCCCGGAGCGGCTGGACAACCTGGAGACCCGAATAGCGGCCTTGCGCCAGAGCTCGGCCGCGCACATGGAGGACCCCGCCGCGCTGCAGACCATGTTCAACAGCATAGACCTCACGACGCTCAACGCCACGGACAGCGCCGAGAGCGTCAAGGCTTTCGTCGGGCGCGTCAACGCGTTCGCCGAAGCCTACCCGGGGCTGAAGAACGTGGGCGGCATATGCGTCTACTCCGTCTTCGCCCCCGTGGTGAAGTCGGAGCTGCGCGTCGAGGGCGTCCACCGCGCCGTGGTGGCCGGGTGCTTCCCGTCGTCGCAGGCCTTTGCCGACATCAAGGCGGCCGAGGTGCGCAAGTCGGTCGAGGCGGGGGCCACGGAGGTCGATGTCGTCATCTCGGTCGGCGAGTTCCTGCGCCGCAACTACCAGTTCGTCTACGAGGAGCTCGCCAGCCTGCGCGAGGCGTGCTCCGGGGCGCGCCTCAAAGTCATCATTGAGAGCGGGGCACTGGCATCCCACGAGCAGGTGTGGGACGCCAGCATAATAGCCATGGAGGCCGGCGCGGACTTCATCAAGACCAGCACGGGCAAGAACTGCGGCGGCGCCACTCCAGAGGCCGCCATCGTCATGTGCGAGGCCATCAAGGCCCACGCCTCGCGCAGCGGCCGCAAGGTGGGCTTCAAGCCGGCCGGCGGCGTCTCGACGGCCGCCGAGGCGAGCCTCTACTACGAGATTGTCCGCTCCATCCTCGGCGAGGAGTGGCTTGTCAACACCCTGTTCCGCATCGGCGCCAGCCGCCTGGCCAACGACCTCCTGGCGCAAATCTTGAAAGCCGAGGGCGCAGAGGCCCCGGGCAAGTTTTTCTAGGCAACGAGCAGAACTATGTCCATCGTCAACAAACTCCTGACGCGGGCCTACGGAGGCCGTCTCCGGACGATAGACCTCATGGCCACCCGCGGCGAGGCCATGCAGGAGGCCCAGCTGCGGTCCCTCATGGCGAAAGGGAGCCTCACCAAGTTCGGCGCCGCCCACGGACTGCGGCCCGACATGAGCTACGAGGAGTTCGCGCGGAGCGTCCCCGTGGGCGACTACGAGACGCTCCGCCCCTACGTCGAGCGGATGCTCCTCGGCGAGGCGGACGTCTGCTGGCCGGGCCGGGCCAAGTGGTTCGCCAAGAGCAGCGGCACGTCGGGTTCGAAGAGCAAGTTCATCGCCGTGACCGACGACGTCTTGCGCCAATGCCACACCCGCGGGAACCACGACGTCATAGCCACCTACATCCGGCAGAACCCGCAGACGCGGACGTGGCGCGGCAAGTGCCTGACCCTGGGCGGCAGCAAGCAGATATGCGACACGGGGACGGGAGCCCAGACCGGCGACCTCTCGGCGATATTGATAGGCACGGCCCCGGCGTGGTCCGAATGGTTCAAGACCCCGCCCAAAGACGTGGCCCTCATCGCCAAGTGGGAGGAGAAGATGGAGAAGATAGCCCGCGCGACGGTGCGCCAGAACGTCACCTCGCTGGCGGGCGTGCCGAGCTGGTTCCTGGTGCTCATAAAGTACATCATCGAGCGGCAGGGCGTCAGCACAATCCAGGAGGTGTGGCCCAACCTGGAGCTCTTCATCCACGGGGGGATAAACTTCGGCCCCTACCGCAAGCAGTATGAGGCGCTGGCCCCCAACAACATGCACTACCTGGAGACCTACAACGCCAGCGAGGGCTTCTTCGCCCTCCAGACGGACCCGGCAGACGCTGGGCTGCAGCTCATGCTCGACTATGGCGTCTTCTTCGAGTTCGTCCCCCTTGCCGAGGCGGGCAGCGAGCGCCTCGCGGGCGTCGTCCCCCTGGAGGGCGTGCGCGTCGGCGAGGACTACGCCGTCGTGATAAGCACCTGCGGCGGCCTGTGGCGCTACATGATTGGCGACACCGTGCGCTTCACGCAGACGCGGCCCTACAAGGTTGTCATAAGCGGCCGCACGAAGCTCTACATCAACGCCTTTGGCGAGGAGCTGATGATTGCCAACGCCGAGGCCGCCATGAGCCGCGCCTGCGCCGAGACGGGGGCCGTGGTGAGGGAGTACACCGCCGCCCCGGTCTTCATGGACGCGCGGAGCCGCGGGTGCCACGAGTGGCTCGTCGAGTTCGACCGCGCGCCGTCGGACCCCGCGGCGTTCGCCTCGACCCTGGACAAGGCCCTGCAAGACGTCAACTCCGACTACGAGGCCAAGCGCTACCGCGACATAACGCTGGCCCCCCTGCGCCTGACGACGGCGCGCCGGGGGCTCTTCGACCGGTGGCTCGCGGCCCACGACAAGATGGGCGGGCAGAACAAGGTGCCGAGACTGAAAAACGACCGGAGCCTCATCGACGAGCTTCTGGCCATGAACAAAGAGTGAGGAGGGCGAGACGATGTACATTGGCATAGCGGGCAACATCGGCAGCGGGAAGAGCGCCATGGCCCAGCTGCTGGCCGACAAGTTCGGCCTGAGGATTTTCAAGGAGAACAACGAGGAGAACCCCTACCTGCTGGACTTCTATGCCGACATGACCCGTTGGGCCCTGAACCTGCAAGTATACCTCCTCTCCAGGCGGTTCAAGTCGACCCAGCGGGCCATATGGTCGCAGGACCTCGTGGTGCAGGACCGGACGATATATGAGGACGTGCACATCTTCGCCGAGAACCTGCGCGCCATGCAGATAATGACCGAGCGCGACTACGCCTCCTACCGCGAGCTGTTCGACGTCATGGAGTCGTTCCTCAAGCCCCCCGCCCTGCTGGTCTTCCTCAAGGCCTCGGTGCCGACCCTCCTGAGCCACATCCGCCAGCGGGGCGTGGCCTATGAGGCGGGGATTAGCCGCGAGTACCTGACGATGCTCAACAACCGCTACGACGCGTGGGTCGAGGCCTACAAGGGCGACGTCCTCATTGTCGACATCGACAACACCGACTTCGTGACCAACGAGGCCGACAGCCGGAAGGTTGTCGACGCCATAGCCCGGCAGATGGGCCTGCGCCCGCAAAGGCGGGTCTAGCCGGCGTTGTCGGCGGCGACCCACTCGGCGAACGACGTGGCCGTCTCGTGGAGGCGGACGGCGACGAGGGTCAGCCCCCGCGGCAGGCGCGCTGCAATCCGCATGGCGAAGTCGGCCACCATGTTCTCGCACGTCGGCTGGTAGTCCACCTCGACGAGCCTCCCGGCCACGCCGGCCAGGGCCTCGGCCTGGGGCGTCCCGCGGCGGACCATGAGGGCGTGGTCGAGCCGGCCAACGACCTCCTCGCCCACAATCTGCTTGAGGACCGAGAAGTCGATGACCATCCCCAGCTTGGGCGACGCGGGGTCGGCGCACGGGCGCCCGCCGACGGTGACGGCCAGCTTGTAGGAGTGGCCGTGCACATTGCGGCACGGGCCGTCGTAGCCCGCGAGGAGGTGGGCCATCTCGAAGCCGAACTCCTTGGTGACGCGTATCACAGGAAGAGAACTCTCATTCATAACAACTGCGAAGATAGCCCATAATTCCATTCCGCGGGCGCGCCGGCCTCGGCGCGCGGCCCGCCGGGACGACAAAAGCACCATGGAACTAAGAGACATACAGAGACCCGTCGCAGCCCACCTGGAGCGCTTCGAGCCCTATTTCCGCTCAAACCTCCACTCCCCCAACCCTCTGCTGACCCTCGCCACGAACCACGTCTTCCGCCGCAAGGGCAAGCAGATGCGCCCCCTGCTGGTGTTCCTCTCGGCCCTGTCGGCAGGCGGCGTCGGCGACAAGACCTACGCCGCGGCGGCCCTCATAGAGCTGCTGCACAACGCCTCGCTCGTCCACGACGACGTGGTCGACGAGACCTATACGCGCCGCGGGCAGTGGAGCCTCATGGGCCTGTGGGGGCCGAAAGTGGCAGTACTGGTGGGCGACTTCTTCCTGAGCCGCGGCATGGAGCTGGCCCTGGAGGGCGGGCACCACGACATCTTGCGCATCGTGAGCCGCGCCGTGCGCGACCTGAGCGAGGGCGAGCTGCGCCAGATGGAGCACGCCCGGCGGCTCGACCTGACCGAGGAGGACTACTACGAGGTGATCCGCCAGAAGACCGCGACCCTCATCGAGGCCTGCACGCGGGCGGGCGGCGTCAGCGCCGGGGCAGACGAGGCCACCGTCGGGAGGCTCGCCGACTACGGCCGCAACCTTGGCCTGGCGTTCCAAATCCGCGACGACATCTTCGACTACACCCCCGGCGGCGTCTTCGGCAAGCCCGCCCTCAACGACGTCAAGGAGCAGAAAGTGACCCTGCCGCTGCTCGCCGCCCTGCGCCAGGCACCGGCGGCAAGGCGCAACGCCCTGCGCGCCATGATCCGGCGCGACCCCAAAGACGACAAGACGGCCGACGAGGCCCTGCGGATAGTCAGGGAGTTCGGCGGAATGGACTACGCGCAGGGGCGAATCTCCCACTTCGCCGGCCTAGCGAAAGAGGCGCTGGGCGGACTGCCCGACAGCGAGGCCCGGGCCGCGCTGGAGATGCTAGTGGACTACAACACGGCGCGCAAGATTTAAGAAAAAACGCAAAGACCAAACGCACAATGCCAACTGTCAACTACTCCAACTTCGCGCTTCAGTTCATCACCCACGGCCGCGACGGCGCCGAGTGCGCCCGGCAGGCCCGGCAGGTTCTCGACGGCGGATGCCGGTGGGTCCAACTGAGGATGAAAGAGGCCGACGAGGCCGAGGTCGAGGCCGCCGCCCGGGAAGTCAAACGCCTCACCGACGACGCCGGGGCCACGCTCATCATAGACGACCACGTGGAGGTGTGCCGACGCGTCGGGGCCTCGGGCGTCCACCTGGGGCGCAACGACATGCCCCCGCAGGAGGCCCGCGAGCTCCTGGGCGACGGCTTCGTCATAGGCGGGACGTGCAACACCGCCGACGACATCTCGCGCGTCGCCCCCTGGGTGGACTACGTGGGCTGCGGCCCGTTCCGCTTCACCGAGACGAAGAAGAACCTGGCCCCGACGCTGGGCCTCGACGGCTACCGCTCGCTGGTGTGGGAGAGCCGCAGCCGCGGGCTGAACATCCCCATGGTGGCCATAGGCGGCATAACGTCGGCCGACATTGCGGAAATCTTGGCCTCGGGGCCCGACGGCATAGCCCTCAGCGGCGAGATTGTCCGCTCGGCGGACATGAGGGCCAAGACCGCCGAGATTGTGGAGATTGTCAACAGGAGAGCCGGCCAATAATGGCGCATGCGGGGGTTGTCTGCCGATGGGCTCTGGCTCTGTGGCTCGCGCTGGGGCACGAGGCGTGCCTGGGGCAGGTGGGGTCTAAAGAGGTGGAGGCCGTAATACCCAAAAGCGTCAACAGCGACTCCGGAATGAGGTTCCTTGTGACGAAAAACTACGACGGCACTGCGAACGTCACAGAGACTCAGATAGCCATGTTCGACGACGAGAACGAACAAAAGAAGCATATTTATCCGCCAAGGATAGAGAAAAAAGACCTCCTTTCCGAATCCGACAATGTCCACGTCACCGTCGAGAGCGGCTATTTCGCCAAAGAAAACGGCGACAGAACCGCCCTGCCCGACGAGGCGAAGAAAGTCTTCATCACGTTCAAACTGGCAGGGGCAGACGCCGGCAAATATAAGCTGAAGAACCCCGGCCCACACGGTTTCGACGGGAAGATAAACGTCAAGAGAATAGACGTGGACATCCCCGACAACATAAAGAAACAGCTACTAGCAGAAGGATACCTGCCTGAAGAGAAGCTCACAAAAATTTTTGACGACAACCCCCTCATCGACCTTGGCGACAAAAAGGCGCCCGCATACACGGACGAGCATGGCAACGAGTTCTACGTCACCGGCGCATTCTTCTGCAACCAAGACGGCGGAATCGACAAAACGGTCGGGACTCGGAAAGGCATCTCACTGCAGTATGAGCTGAAGGCCAAAGACGAGAGGCTGTACAGGCTGAAAGACGCAGAAAATGGGAAGAAGACGCTCCGCTATTGTCAAGACTGCGGAGCAATCGTGAAGCGCGACTTCACAATCACGCTGCCAAACCCTCAAATCGAATATGGGGAGACTTTCAACGAAAACGTGAGCCCGCCACCGAAAAACAGTTGGCAGACGTTCGCCAACTATGGGAAAGAAGACCAATATGACCTGATAAAGGCCGGACGCCCGCAAGTAGGCGAGTTTGTCTTGACCGTGATTGCATACGAGGAGGACAACTACGCCAAGACCCGCAAGGACTTCGACGTCAGCGTCTCGCCCAAGCCCCTCACGATTGTCGGCACGCCAACCATCGCCTCGCGCCCCTACGACGGCTCGACCCGCCTCGGCACC
>CAZHOT010000004.1:0-178351 GCA_964534235.1 uncultured Marinilabiliaceae bacterium | reverse complement strand
AGATAACAGTGGACATATGCCTAGACGGCAACCACTTGACCGCAGAGGGAAAGTCAACGATGGAGGGCGTGGAATATCCGACAATGGGGACAATCTCCCAAAAGAGACTGACCCTCGACGGCGAAGCCCACATCAAGCCCCGCCAATATGACGGGACCGTGGGCGTAGAGCGCCGGCTGATAACGTTGCCAGCCCTGGAGGGCGTCGTCGTGGGAGACGACGTGACGCTCTACTGCTACGCCACCCTCGACAACGCATGGGCGGGCGAGCGCACCGTGACCATAAGCCTCTCGATTGGCGGGAGCGGCAGCCGTAACTACGCCCTGGCCGAGAGCGTCATCGAGGCCCCCATGACCGTCCTGCCGCGGGCCAAAAGGGGCGTGACGATAGTGGTCCGCAACGCCGAGAGCCTTGTCTACGGCCACCACGTCGTGGGCGTCCTCCCGTCAGACGACGTTCGCATCGACACCGACCCGATCATAAGCGGCACGACATACATCGATGGACGCGCCGCCGCCGTCTCGCTACCCGTGGGCGAGAACATGCCGCTGAGGGTGCAGTTCGTGCCCGTGGACACGCTCAACTACAAGCCGGCGGACACGACGATATTCGTGAGCGTGCGGCCCCTGCAACTGTCGCTCGCGGGCGAGACGTCGGTGGGCGGCGGACGGGAGTACGACGGCACGGACGACGCCCTCGCTCTTGTCTCCTCCGTGCCGCGCGTCGTAGGGGCCATTGGCGACGACGACGTGCGGCTCACTGTGGCGTCGGCCCGCATGGACTCCAAATCGGTGGGCGAGAGGGCCGTCACAGTCCGGTACTCACTGACGGGCGACGACGCCGGCAACTATGCCCTGGCAAAAGAAGACCGCCAGGCCACGGCCTCGACCAGGGTCTACGCCAAAGCGCTGACCGTGGCTCCGCCGCAATTCTCGACGACAACCAAGGAGTATGACGGCACGACGGCCGCGCCACCGCTGACGTCGCCACCCGCAATGGAGGGCGTCGTCGGGGGCGACGACGTGACGCTCTCGTGGACTGCCGAATATGACAGCCCGGAGGCGGGCGACAGGCAGATTGCCGTAGCCTACACCCTTGGCGGGGCGGACGCGGGGAACTACACGACCCCCACCGCGCACACGGTGAGCGGGAGCATTGTGGCAAAAGAGCCGGAACCCGAGCCAAAGCCGGAACCTGAACCAAAGCCAGAGCCAGAGCCTGAGCCGAAGCCTGACCCCGAACCTGACCCAAAACCCGAGCCTGACCCCGAACCCGCATACCATCCCCTGGAGGCCACCGCCACGATTGCACAAGAGAGCCTGTGCGCAGGTGAGACCCTCACGGTGGAAATCAAGGTGACCAACGGGGAGGCAAAAACATGGAGCATCGCTTTCGACGACATTGGGCAAAAGGCTGGTTACAGCGATGTTACAGACCAAGAAGCACCAACCGCGTCGAACTCGATATTCACCATAGGAATCCCCACACCGCCGACGGACTTTTTCGGCGTCGTAGGGGCCACGCTGACGCTCACCGACGAGCGCGGCGCAACTCTGCCCCTCGCCCTAGACTTCGCCCGCCGGCCCGACGCAAGCCACCTGCGCGTGAAGTTCGGCAACACCGTCGTGATGGACAACCTCGCCGGCGACATCGCTAGTTACCAATGGAGAGCCGACGGCACAGCCATCCCCGGCGCCACGCGGCAGTTCTACCACGCCAACCCGCTCCCCGCCGCCGAATATGCGGTGGAGGTGACCCTGGCCGACGGGACACGGCTGACCTCCTGCCCTCTGACATGGGGCGGCGCGGCCCAACCCGCGGGACTCTCGGCCCTGCCCAACCCCGTCCGCAGGGGCGAGAGGGTCAGAATCCGCACGGGCGGCGAGGCGGCGGGCGAGGCCGTCGTAGAGGTCTACAACTCGGCGGGCGAGATGGTGCGCACGGTGCGCACCGCGGACGGGGGCGACTTCGAGGCGGACTTGCCGCAAGGTGTCTACGTCTGCCGGATAAGGGGCGAAAAAGTGGCAGGAAATGTCAAACTGGTGGTTAAATGAGTATATTCGCGCCGTCGGGGTGCTGAGAAAGCTCGGCTGAGATTATACCCGGAGAACCTGACGCAGGTAATGCTGCCGTAGGGAACGAGCACAGGCCGGCAATAGCGGCCCTCCACATCTCCACCGATAGAAGCCCCCCGACGGTACGTTTTGTTTCTCGCGCGGCGCGCCAACCGATGGTGCGGCGGCTAATATTGACGCATTATGGAGATTGTAGTCAACAGCAAGAGCCTCACCCTCTCGGGCTCGACGGTGGCCGACCTTGTCAGCCAGCTCGGGTTGCCGTCCGACGGCGTGGCGGTGGCGGTGGGCACGGACATCGTGCCCCGCGGCGAATGGGGGTCGCACACTCTGGAGGAGGGTGCCAACGTCATGATTATCAAGGCGGCGAGCGGAGGATGACAATTGGCAATTAATAATTGACAATTAATAATTAACAATTGACCGTTGTTGCCTGGGGGCGTACGGTAAAGACGCGGCTCGTGCGTCCGACTCGCCCGGCAGCTAAAAGCCCCAAAGGCTACGAAGTGCGCGAAGCGGCGGCAGGAGCCGGCCTAGGGCGTGAGCACTAGGACAAGGGGGGGGAGAACAAATGGCATTTGACAACACAAGGAAATGGGAAAACTAGTCATAGCGGGCCGCGAGTTCGGGTCGCGCCTGTTCCTCGGGACGGGCAAATTCAGCAGCAACGACATGATGCGCCGCGCCATTGCGGCGTCGGGGACGGAGATGGTGACCGTGGCCATGAAGCGCATCGACATGCACGACGCTTCGGACGACATGCTGAGCCACATCAAGGGGCCCGGCATCCAGCTCCTGCCCAACACGAGCGGCGTCCGCACGGCCGAGGAGGCCGTCTTTGCCGCCAAGCTGTCGCGCGAGGCGTTCGGCACGGAGTGGCTCAAGCTGGAGATCCACCCCGACCCCCGCAACCTCCTGCCGGACCCCATCGAGACGCTCCGCGCCACCGAGGAGCTGGCCCGGCTGAGCTTCAAAGTCCTGCCCTACTGCCAGGCGGACCCCATCCTCTGCAAGAGGCTAGAGGAGGCCGGGGCGGCCACGGTGATGCCCCTGGCCGCGCCCATAGGCACCAACAAGGGCCTGGCGACCCGCGACTTCCTCGCGATGATTATCGAGCAGAGCCGCGTCCCGGTGGTGGTCGACGCCGGCCTCGGGGCCCCGAGCCACGCCGCGGCGGCCATGGAGATGGGCGCCGACGCCGTGCTTGTCAACACCGCCATAGCCGTGGCGGGCGACCCCGAGCGGATGGCCGCGGCTTTCCGCGCCGCCGTGGAGTGCGGGCGCGAGGCCTACGAGGCGGGCCTGGGCGCCGTCTCGGACACCGTGGAGGCCACAAGCCCGCTGACGGCGTTCCTCAACTGAAAGACAAACCTCTGACTCTTGCACACAATGAAAGAGAGCATCAAAATCTCGTTCCCCAACAGCGAGAAGATATACGTCGGCGGCGAGATATACCCCGACATACGCGTCGGGATGCGGCGCGTGCGCCTCATGCCGACCGTCAGCGTCGACGCCGACGGCCGGGAGACCCGCGAGGAGAACGCCCCCGTCGTCGTCTACGACACGAGCGGCCCCTATGGCGACAAAGACGCCCGGATAGACCTGCGCAAAGGCCTGCCGCGCCTCCGCGAGGCGTGGATCGAGGAGCGCGGCGGCGTGGAGCGCCTCGCGGGCCTGACCTCGGAATATGGCCGCGCCCGCCTGGCCGACAAGAGCCTCGACCACCTGCGCTTCGAGCACAAGACGATGCCCCTGCGCGCCAAGGCCGGGGCGCAGGTGGGGCAGATGTACTACGCCCGGCAGGGCATCGTGACGCGCGAGATGGAGTACGTCGCCATACGCGAGAACATGGACTGCGCCCGCCTGGGCATCGAGACCCACATAACGCCGGAGTTCGTCCGCCAGGAGATCGCCGCCGGGCGCGCCGTGCTGCCCTCGAACATCAACCACCCCGAGGCCGAGCCGATGATTATAGGCCGCAACTTCCTGGTGAAGATAAACACCAACATAGGCAACTCGGCCACGACGAGCAGCATCGACGAGGAGGTGGAGAAAGCCGTCTGGAGCTGCAAGTGGGGCGGCGACACGCTCATGGACCTCTCGACGGGCGACAACATCCACGAGACCCGCGAGTGGATTGTCCGCAACTGCCCCGTGCCTGTCGGGACGGTTCCCATGTACCAGGCCATGGAGAAAGTCCGCGGCCGCGCCGAGGACCTGACGTGGGAGCTGTTTCGCGACACTCTCATAGAGCAATGCGAGCAGGGCGTGGACTACTTCACCATCCACTGCGGCATCCGGCTCCAGAACGTCGGCCTGGCCGACGGCCGGCTGACGGGCATGGTCTCCCGCGGCGGCTCCATCATCTCGACATGGTGCCGCCACCACCAGCGCGAGAGCTTCCTCTACGAGCATTTCGACGACATATGCGACATCTGCGCCCAATATGACGTGGCCCTGTCGCTCGGCGACGGCCTGCGCCCCGGCTGCACCCGCGACGCCAACGACGCCGCCCAGTTCGCCGAGCTCGACACCATGGGCGAACTCGTCGAGAGGGCGTGGGCTCGCAACGTGCAGGCATTCATCGAGGGCCCGGGGCACGTCCCGATGCACAAAATCCGCGAGAACATGGAGCGCCAGATGGAGAAGTGCCACGAGGCCCCGTTCTACACCCTCGGCCCCCTGGTGACCGACGTGGCACCGGCCTACGACCACATCACGTCGGCCATCGGCGCATCGCTCATAGGATGGCTCGGGACGGCCATGCTCTGCTACGTCACGCCCAAGGAGCACCTGGGCCTGCCCGACAAGGAGGACGTCCGCACGGGCGTCGTGACATATAAGATTGCCGCCCACGCCGCCGACCTGGCCAAGGGACACCCGGGGGCCTCGGTGCGCGACGACGCCCTCTCCAAGGCGCGGTTCGAGTTCCGGTGGAAAGACCAGTTCAACCTGAGCCTCGACCCAGAGCGCGCGGAGGAGTTCTTCAAGGCCGGCGGCCACCAGGACGGGGAATATTGCACCATGTGCGGGCCCAACTTCTGCGCCATGCGCATCAGCCGCGACCTGCGCAAGATGGGGCACGGATGCTGAGCCAAAAAGAGGACGGAGAATAACGAGAGATGACTGACTGTCAAACTCCTCTCAATCATTACCAAAACAATTAAATTCGGCATCAAGTGTTCTCTGAGGAACTAGCGAAAGTCTCGTGGGAGGAGACCACCGAGAAGATATACTCCAAGACCGACGCCGACGTGACCCGGGCTTTGGCCAAGGCGCGGCCGGACATCGACGACTTCATGGCACTCGTCTCGCCCGCCGCGGCGCCGCGCCTGGAGCAGATGGCGCGGCTGAGCCAAAAATATACCCTGGAGCGGTTCGGCAAGACAATCCAGATGTTCATCCCGCTCTACACCACCAACTCGTGCACCAACTCGTGCGTCTACTGCGGCTTCCACGTGTCGAACCCCATGAAGCGCACCATCTTGACCATGGAGGAGGTGGAGAACGAGTTCCGCGCCATAAAGCGCCTCGGCCCGTTCGAGAACATCCTGCTCGTCACGGGCGAGAACCCCGCCAAGGCCGGGCCCGAATATATAGCCGAGACCGTGCGCCTGGCCCGCCGCTACTTCTCGAACGTCAAGATAGAGGTCATGCCCCTAAGCGCGGAGGACTACAAGATGTTGGCGGACAACGGCATGAACGGCGTGATATGCTTCCAGGAGACCTACCACCGCGAGCGCTACCGCGTCTACCACCCGCGCGGCATGAAGAGCAACTTCGAGTGGCGCGTCAACGGCTTCGACCGCATGGGCATGGCGGGCGTCCACACCATAGGCATGGGCGTCTTGGTGGGCCTGGAGGAGTGGCGGACGGACATGACGATGATGGCCATCCACCTGCGCTACCTGGAGAGCCGCTACTGGAAGACGAAATACAGCGTCAACTTCCCCCGCATGCGCGCCTCGGAGAACGGCGGCTTCCAGCCCAACGTCATCATGACGGACCGCGAGCTGGCGCAGCTCACCTTCGCCTTCCGCATCTTCGACCACGACGTGGACATCAGCTACTCCACCCGCGAGCCGGCCGAGATCCGCGACCACATGTGCGCCCTGGGCGTGACGACCATGAGCGCCGAGAGCCACACGGAGCCAGGCGGATACTACAGCTACCCGCAGACGCTGGAGCAGTTCCACGTCTCGGACAACCGGCGCACGGCCGACGTGGCGGCGGCCATACGCCGAGCGGGGCGCGAGCCCGTCTGGAAAGACTGGGACGAGGTGATGAACTAGAGAGCCAACTGGCGGAGAACCCAACGCCTGAAGAACTCATCTCCCAACAGCGCGCCGCCAACTGCTGCGTGTAGTACGGGTGGCAACCGGAGAAGTCCAACACCTCCCCCGCCAGCCCCTCGGCGGCCTCCCCGGCCAAGGGGCGGAGCCCGTCGGCAACGTAGGCGGCGAAATCGCGGCGCGGAATCTTGCCAAGCCGCATGACCGACCCGAAATGGTAGAAAGGCGACCTTTTGCGCTCGAAGATGTCGGTCATCAGGGACTCCTGGCTGCCCAAGAATATGTAGTTCAATCCCGACTGCTCCTGCATGATGGCCCGCAGGCGCTTGTCGACGCCGCGCTCCACCTCAATGAGCTCCTGGAACTCGTCTAGGACGACCACGAGCCTCCTCCCCGGCGCGCTGACCCTCTCCAGCAGGCCCAGGGCGTCTTCGAGGAGGGCGGGAGACGCGGCCACGCCGGGGTTGAAGCTCACCTCGACATTGTCGCCCACGGGCGTCGTGGTCAAAGTCGGGACAATGCGGAAGTTGGACAGAAAGTGCCTCACCCTCTCCAGCGGAAAGAGCCTAAAGACCCCTCGCAGGACCATCGCGGCGAAATCTTCAATGCAGCTCACCTGCTGCATGTTGAGAAACAGCGACGGGCGGCCCGTCTGCGCCACGGCCTTGCGCACGAGGCTCGACTTGCCGTAGCGGCGCGGGCTCATGACGATGAGGTGGTTCTCGCTGTCGAGAAAACGGACAATGTGGCGCAACTCGTCCGTCCGGTCGGTGAAATAGGGGCTGTCGACTATAAGTCCGTATCGGAAAGGGTTTTGCACGTTACGAGATTTTTCGTTACGAGATTTTTCGTAATGGTTGCCTCCCCTAAGTTAGCGAAGATTTGGCATATGGGCGAAGCCCCATCCGTCGTCTTTTGGCCTGGCCTCGACGCGCCGCGGCCCCATGCGTCAAACCAGGGGCTTCGCACGCGCCAGGCCGCCGCGAGCCTCATTTGAGAAACCCGTAGCCGTAGACCTTGGGCCTTATCTGCGCGGCCAACGCCGCCATGGCCTCCTTGAGCGCGCCCAGGAGCCGGGTGTATTCAGCGTCGGGCGACGCCGCGTTCATGCGGCCCGTCTTCTCGTCGCGGCCCTGAAAATGCTCCTTGATGTCGTAGAGGGAGGCGTCGGGGATGGCCGTCTGCCACTTGTGGTAGTAGCGCCACAGCTCTCGCCCGGCGTCTAAGACTGCGGACGCCACGGGTGAGAACGCCACGGGCCCGGCCTCGGCGGGAGCGGCGGCCGCGAAGAGGCTCTCGGCCCCGGCGCGCGGACGGTCCTTGCCGGCAATGTAGTCGCTCATGAAGTGGCTCCTGAAGCGCTCGCGGGCGTCGACCTCCGCCTCGGCATAGGGAATCCAATGGTTGACGCCCTGCCGGCAACTGATGTGGTTCTGGCTGTGGAAGAGGGCGAAGGCCAGGCAGTCGGACTGGAACTCCCGGTCGTCCCTCCAACCGTCGTCGGGATAGAGGAACTGGTCGCGGTCGTTGAGCCACGACGCCCTCTCGACGTGCCTCACGGCGAAGTATACGCAGACGGGCAAAAGATTGTCGGAGGAGACGTAGACGCCGGTGCTGTGCGCCGTTATCTTGAAGTCCTGCGACTTTATGTCCACATATTTCTGGTTTTGGAAGTCGTTGCCCCGCGTGTCGAGGAGGGCGCAGAACGGCGGGACCGCCGATTTCGCCTTGCCATATTGCCTGAGCCACTCGGTGAGGGTCCTCATCCCGCCGCCAACGGGCGGGATGAGCTTCTTCCCCCTTTGCTCCACCTCCCCGCCCTGCAGCTCATAGACCGTCGCCTCGCAGCCCTTGAACTCCTCCTCGCGGCCCGTGTCCCAGACGAAGAAGCCTATGGGGAACTTGCCGCTCACGTTGTCGAACGTGTTGGCAGGAACGAGGAAAAGGCTATGGAGCCGCGCCTTGAAGACATTCCTAAATTGTTGGAAATTAGCGGCTTGGAGAATTTTCAAAGTTGAAAATTCTCCAAGGACGCAGTTTTTTAGCTCTGTTAAGATTTTAACAAAGAATTGGGCGAAAAGCTCCTGCGACGCCTTGCCAATCAAGCCCTTGTAGGTCTCGAAAGCCCTGGTCTTGTTTGCCACGCCCGACTTGTTCTCGCCGGTGCCCGTGACGGTCTTGGCGTTCGTCGCCTCGGCGTAGGGCGGGTTGATGTAGACCACGAGCTTGCGCCGCCTCTCTGGGTCGGCAATAATCTCGCGCAGCGACGCCGGAATCTTTGGCGAGTCGAGCGGGTCGTTGAGGAAGTCGAACTGGAAGACGTGACCCTCCAGGAGGTTGGCCCCTGCCCGCGCCCTCTCTGCCATGACGTCGACGTCCTGCTGGTCGAGCGTCGAGGCGTAGACGTTCCACTTGTTGGTCAGGCCCACGAGCAGGTTGCCAGTGCCGGCGGCGCAGTCCCAGACGACATACTCGTCCTGCCAGTCGGGCCCCAGGGCTCGCGCCAGGGCCTCCTGGCTCTTCTCGACCCACACCTGCGGGGTGAAGAAAGCCCCCTTGCGCTCGCGGACGTCTTGCGGCACGAGCAGGTCGAGGCGCGACGTGATGAAGTCCCACCACTCCTGTGCCGGCGGACGCCGATATCGCCTCCAGAAGCCGGCGTAGGCCTCCATGCCGCCCGGCTTGAAACCCGCCTCCAGGGTCAGCGAGAAGAGGCCAGACGAGTCCTTGCGGCGAATCTTGTAGGGGAGCGGCGAATGGGCGTCGAATGCTATGTAGAAGCCCGGGCGCGCCACGCGGTCGTCGGAGGTCTCGGGGGTGCCGTGGTCGTCGACGTTGAGCTCGGCCAGGAAGAAGTCGCGGTCGTAGAGGGCATACTGGTCGCGGAGGCGCTCCCACGGCATGTCGATATGGGGCATGACGGCCGCCCTCCACTTCTGATAGACGAAGATGAAGTTGTTCTTGTCCACCACGGTGGACAGCGCCGCCCCGACGCCCTCGGCGAAGTTGCCGCTCACGAAGTCGGCAATCTCGGCGTCGTCGGCCCCGAAGAGCCTGTAGGAGACGAAAGACGAGGCGGGGACGAGGCGGCGGACGGTCTCGACGGCCTTGTCGGAGACGGCCGAGGGGGTCTGGGTCCAGTCGAAGTCGTTGGCGTGGAAGACGGGCAGGGCGGCGTGGTAGGGCAGGAAATTGATACGCTCGCAGTCGAAGCAGCCGAGGAACTTGGGCGGCTCGACGCCCGGCGCGTCTTGACGGATGGTGACGAGGAGCTGGGCGAGCATCCTGTGGGGGTCGGTCGGGGACTGCTTGGCCTCGGCCCAGAGGAGGCAGGGCGGGTCGGGGAGCGCCTTTGTCGGCTTGGGGCAGACGGCGAAGTCGATGCGCTTCAGAATCCGAGTGCAGTCGAAGCGGGCGAAATAGCGCGCCGCAACCTTGTTCTTTAGTTCTTCCTCCAGCACCTTGGCAATTAAGAATTAAGAATTGGTAATTAAGAATTAAGAGTTGCGGGGGGAGAGTACTCCCGCCTGGCGAAGACTTGCCGCGCAGTCAGCCGCGCAAATATATCGGAAAAGACGGTATATTTGGAATGACGCTTAATCAATAGGGAGAAAAGATGATGCTGATAGGAATCTCGCGGCCCGACTTTTTCGCCGCCGAGGCCGACGCCATAAACGCCCTCTTCGATGCGGGCCTGCCCTTGCTCCACCTGCGCAAACCCGGCGGCGCGGAGGCGGACGTGGCGAAGATAGTGGAGCGCGTGCGGCCGGAGTTCCGCGCCCGGCTCACCCTGCACTACCTGCCGCACCTGGCCGCCAGGCTGGGCCTGGGCGGCTACCACCTCAGCAACGGCCACCCGCCGGCCCCCGCCGGGTGGGGCGGCCGCCTCAGCGCGTCGTGCCACAGCCTGGAGGAGGTGAGGCGCGCCAAGGGCCGGGGCCTGGACTACGTCTTCCTCAGCCCCATCTTCGACAGCGTCTCGAAGAGCGGCTACAAGTCGGCATTCTCCGCCGAGACCCTGGCCCGCGCCGCCGCCGAGGGCGTGGTGGACAGCCGCGTCGTGGCCCTGGGGGGGATACGCCCCTCGAACCTGCGCCGCGTGGAGGCAATGGGCTTCGGCGGGGCGGCAGCGTTGGGAAGCCTGTGGAAGTCAATTGACAATGGACAATTTGCAATTGACAATTATCAATTGACAATTGACAATTTCCGGGAGATTTGGGGTGGTTATATATGAGAGAGTACTAGTGCGAAACAAATGGGACGGCGTTGACAATTTTTGCATTGCGTTGGTCACAATTGCGTTGCACGCATCGCGTTGTACACATCACCTAGTCCACATCGCATTGTACGCATCACCTTGTCCTAGGGCTCACGCCCTAGGCTGACCTATGCCGCCGCTTCGCACACTTCGTAGCCTTTGGGGCTTTTGAGGCTCAGGGGGCGGCGGATATGCGGGCAGTGCGTCCCTACATATGCCCTGCGGCAAACCCAGTCGGATGTCAATTGTTAATTATTAATTCCTAGAAACGCCTGGGGGCGGCTACAAAAATGCGTAATCAAAGGGTGGACGCACGCAACCGTGCGTCCATAGGCATCCCCTATAAGCTAGATATAACGCTAATTATCAACTAATTAGCTCAAGCCGGATATATTACCCTCGTCGTCCACCGTCATGTTCTCCGCCGCCGGATGGAGCGGGAGGCCCGGCATGCGCATCATGTCGCCCGTGAGAGGCACGACGAAGCCCGCGCCGGCGGCAATCTCCACCGAGCGCACGTGGATGTCGAACTTGCCCGGGGCCCCGACCTGCTTGGGGTCGTCGGTGAACGAATATTGCGTCTTGGCTATGCACACGGCGGCCTCGGCCAGGCCAATGGCCCTGGCCTCCTCAATGTCCTTTAGTGCCTTGGGCGCGAAGACAACGTTGGTGGCACCGTAGATGCGCTTCGCCACTTTCGCAATCTTGTCCTCTATGGACTCGCGGAAGCCGTAGAGGGGCCGGAAGTCGCTCCTGCCGCTCTCGGCCTCCTCGACCACCTTGCGGGCCAGGGCCTCCGCCCCCTTGCCCCCCTCGGCCCAGACGTTGGCCGTGACGGCCTCCACCCCAAGCTCGCCGCAGGCCGTGCGAATGGCCTCGTGCTCCGCCTCGGTGTCGGTGGCGAAACGGTTTATGGCCACCACGACGCGCACACCATAGGAGAGCATATTGCCGACGTGTCGGCGCAGGTTGTAGAGCCCCGCCGTCAGCGCCGCCATGTTCTCGCCGCCCAACGCGTCCTTGCTCGCTCCGCCGTGCATCTTGAGCGCGCGCACCGTGGCCACGACGACGACGACGTCGGGGCGCAACCCGCCCACCTGGCACTTGATGTCGAGAAACTTCTCCGCGCCAAGGTCGGAGCCGAAACCCGCCTCGGTGACGGCATAGTCGGCAAGCGAGAGAGCCATCTTGGTGGCGACCAACGTGTTGGTGCCCTGGGCTATATTGGCGAAAGGCCCCCCGTGGACAATGGCGGGCGTGTGGCCAATGGTCTGCACGAGGTTGGGCTTGATGGCGTCGCGGAGGAGGGCCGTCATGGCCCCCTCGGCCTTGAGGTCGCGGGCGTGGACGGGCTTGCCGTCGAACGTGCGGCCCACATATATGTCGCCAAGGCGGCGACGCAGGTCGGCTATGCCCCGCGAGAGGCAAAGGATTGCCATAATCTCCGAGGCGGCGGTGATGTCGAAGCCCGTCTCGCGCGGCACGCCGTCGGTCTTGCCGCCCAGGCCGACGACGATGCGGCGCAGCGCGCGGTCGTTCATGTCCATGACCCGCTTCCACGCCACAGTCCGCGGGTCGATTTGCACGGCCGCCCGCCGGCCGAAGTGCAGAGCGTTGTCAATCATGGCGGCCAGGAGGTTGTGCGCCTTCTCGACGGCGTTGAAGTCGCCAGTGAAGTTGAGGTTGATGTCCTCCATCGGCACCACCTGGCTCCACCCCCCGCCGGCGGCCCCCCCTTTCATCCCGAAGACGGGCCCGAGCGACGGCTCTCGGAGTGCCACCACGGTCTTCTTGCCGATGCGGGTCAGCCCGTCGGCAAGGCCTATGGAGACGGTCGTCTTGCCCTCCCCGGCGGGCGTTGGCGTTATTGCCGTCACGAGGACCAACTTGGCCTTGGCGGCCTTCTCGTCGTCGATGAGCGAGAGCGGCAGCTTTGCCTTGAAGCGGCCGTAGGGCTCGAGGATTTCCTCGCCGACCCCCACCTTGGCGGCAATCTCCCTAATGGGCAATTTTTCCGCCTTGTTGGCTATTTCTATATCTGTCATGGCTCAATTTTGTTGATTTTAGACAAAGATAGCTCTTAGGGCGGAAATATGCGACAAGGGGCAAAATAAAATAAAGCAGGGCGCACGACCGCGCCCCAACATTGGCAATCGCCCCCTGCGCAGACGCGCCAAGACGCCCCGCCTAAGACCATCCCGAAAACAAATCCCCGGACTCCCCTACCTGTCCCTCACGGGCCGCACGGAATAGCCCATCCACGACGGCGATTGGAGGCCCACAAATATGCCAGCGTCCGAGCCGTTGGACTTCATGTCGAAGCGCAGCGAGCAGTGCACGTCGGGTTCCTGTCCCACAGTGCCTGTCATGTAGTAGCCGGAAAACTTGCCGTCGGCGTCATAGCCGTCGAAGTTGTCGTTGTGGACAACGCGGCGACCAGACATCACCCCCGCACAAGGCAAAAAGATGGTCGCGCCGTTGTCCGCCGTGAACCGCATGCCCGGCCCTCTGACGCCGCTAAAATCGCAACGGTTCACAAGCTCCACCATCTCCTCGCGGGTCGGGAGCCGCCACCCCCCGCCGCACGCGGCCAAGGCGGCATCGAGACCCTCGACGCCCGACACCGAGCCGCGAAGCACGCCGAGACCCACGTCGAAATACGCCCACCGCGCCTCTTGGAACGAACTCCGCGCCGCCAGCTCGCCAAAAGCGAAATGGCCGCCCGCCTCGCTCTCCGTCGCCGCCCCAAGGTTCGTCTTGCCCCACAGCACCGACAGACCCAAGTCCACGGCCTCCATCTCCTGCCTCGCCACGGTGGGCAGGGATGGGATGTCGACGCGCGACACGCTTGAGCGGATGCCACCACTCTCTCCCTCCAACCTCAACGCGACGTAGCAAGTCTTCGCCTCACCGCCCAGAACTGCGTAAGAATCTATGGCATACCCGCCGTCATTGACAGTTTCGGTCACAGTGGCGTCGGCCTTGACGAAAGACGAAGCGTCGGGCGTAGTCCCATAGAGGAGCGAGACGGTCACGCCGTCGTCTTTCAGACCCTTGTTCGCAACCGCATTGTCTGCACTCCTTGTCACGCTCGCATGGAGGTGGACTATGCGGGCTGGCGACGCCACGACGTAGGTCGAGTCAGGATTGAAAGCAAAGGGAAACGCGTCGGCGACATCCTCGTCCGTCTTCGCATCCTCTCCATTCCCATCGCCCGGCCGAATGTCGTCGAAACCTTTCTTGGAGCAGGACAAGAGCAAAAACAGGGGCAAGAGCGCCCACACGGCATGCATGTACTTCTTCATGGTATCTGTGTTTGTTTCTCGTGGAACATGGGGTCAATCTTTCAAACCGTCAGCCTCAGCGGGATGAAAATAGCCATAAACTATCATTCCTTTACTCTCGCCGAGTAAATCCGTAAGTTGGGCGGCCGTCGCCCGCCTCACGCCCTCAATCCCGCCCAGGGCCTTGAAGAGCGTCTCCTTGGACTTCGGACCGATCCCCCTCACCCCGTCGAGCTCCGACGCCACCATGCTCCTCGACCGCTTGTTGCGGTGGAACGATATGGCGACGCGGTGAACCTCGTCTTGCATGCGGGTGAAGAAGCGGAAGACGGCGTCGCTCTTGCCCATCTCTACAACCTTGGGCGGGAAGCCGACGAGAATCTGGTTCGTGCGGTGGTGCGAGTCCTTTGTCAGTCCCACAATCTGCAACGAGAGACCAAGGTCCGACGTGGCCTTGCGGATGACCTCCATCTGCCCCACCCCGCCGTCGGCCACCACGATGTCGGGCATCGGCGACCCCTCGTCGCGCAAGCGGAGGTAGCGCCGGTGGACAACCTCATACATAGAGGCGTAGTCGTCGGGGCCCTCGACGGTCTTGATGTTGAAGAGGCGGTAGTCCCCGCGGCTGGGCTTGGCATCGCGGTAGACGACACACGCCGCCACGGCGCTCGACCCCTGTATGTTGGAGTTGTCGAAACACTCGATGTGGCGCGGGAGCGTGGGCAAGGCGAGCATCTCGCGTATCTGTATCATGAGCTTCTCCTCGCCGGAGGCGCGGCTGCGTATGGCCTCCTGCTTCAGGAGCTCCAGGCGGTGGAGGCGCGCGTTCCGCTCCGACAGCTCCAGGAGCCTCCTCTTGTCGCCCGTCTGCGGGACGACGAACGAGATGCCGGCAAACTCCACGTCGGGCATGAAAGGCACCACCACCTCGCGCTGGATTGTGCCGCTCGTCTCCCGGACGCCCTGGATGCCATAGGAGAGAATCTCGGCGTCGGTCTCGTCGAGCTTGCTGCGGAACGTCATGGTGTACGACGACAAGATTTGCCCGCCCTCGACGCGCATGAAGTTGACGTAGACCTCGCTCCTCTCGTCGTTGCGCACCGTCGAGAAGACGTCGCAATAGAGGGCAGTGTTCCCCGCCACGAGCGACCGGCTCTGATATGTAGCAAGCCGCTCAATCTTCTTGCGCAGGAACTCAGCCCGCTCAAACTCCATCTCCTCGGCGGCTGACGTCATCTCGGCCCTCAGCGACTTTATGATGTGGCCAATGTTGCCTTTGAGGATGTCCCTCACGCCCTCGATGTGGCGCGCATAGTCCGACTGAGCCACAAGACCCTCGCACGGCCCCTCGCATAGTTTCAAGTGATACTTTAGGCAGACCTTGTATCTCCCTGTGGCAATGCGCTCTTCGGACAAGTTGAGCGCACATTGGCGCAATGGGAAAAGTTGCTTGAAGATGTCGAAAAGGTCGTGAATCTGGCTACCGTGGGGATAGGGGCCATAGTAGATGGACCCATCGCGCACGCGTCGCCGCGTCTGGATGACCCTGGGGAACGGCTCGTTGAGGATTGCCACCCACGGATATGTCTTGTCGTCCTTGAGCAGGATGTTATATTGCGGCTTGTGCCTCTTGATGAGGTTGTTCTCCAGCAGGAGGGCGTCCTCCTCGTTGTTTACGACAATATGGTGGATGTGGCAAATCTTGCTGACCAGGACCCTTGTCTTGGGGGACTGCTGCCTCTTGAGGAAATATGACGAGACGCGCCTCTTGAGGTTCTTGGCCTTGCCGACATATATGATTTTGCCGTCGCGGTCGAAATACTGATACACGCCCGGGAGGTCGGGCAAGACGCCGACGAGCTGACGGAGATGCTCGAGCCGCTCCTGGTCTGACGCGAAGCTGTAGGTCATGCGAAGAGACTGACGAACTTGAACTCGTCGACGTCGAAAAGCCCCCTGTCCCCAATCTTCAGACTAGGGATTACGAGGAGCGACATGAACGCCATGGTCATGAACGGCGACTTGAGCCTCACGCCGCACTTGACCCTGGCCTGCGCCGACAGCCTCTCGTAGCGCGCCGCCACCTCCTCCCAGGGCAAGGTGGTCATAAGCCCCGCAATGGGAAGATGGAGCCTGCCGACCTGCCCGCCGGGCGTCACGACAACAATGCCGCCACCGAGCGAGAAGACCTCCTCGGCGGCTCGGCGCATGGAGGCGGCGTCGGCCCCGACAACTACGACGTTGTGGGAGTCGTGCGCTATGGACGACGCCATGGCCCCGCCCACCATCCCGGTGCCGCGGATGAAACCGTTGACCACCGGCGACTCGGCGTAGCGGTTGACGACGGCTATCTTCATCACGTCGTCCTCTACCGACGACAAGACCTCGTCCCCCTCCCGGTCCGTGCGGGGGCGCCACTCCGCGCACCTCGTGACCAACTGGTCCGGCACAAGCTCTATGACCCTCGCGACGCCGCCGGCGGCAGAGGCCCGGACCTTGAAATCTTCGTCGGAGAAAGCGCGCCCTACGAAGTTGTTGACCTTACGGGACTTGCCGACGCTGTAGTTCAGTCCGACCTCGCGGTCGTAGACCTTAGCGCCACCTATGTACGACGACGATATTGTGAAATTGTCCAAGTCGTTCAAGATGAGGAAATCCGCATTGTCGCCCTCGCGGAGCAAGCCCACATCGAGACCGTAATGGCGGACGGGGTTAAGGGTCAGCACCTTGAAAATGTCGAAGACATCGACCCCCTCCAACCTCGCCCGGCGGTAGAACTTGTCTATGTGCCCCCGGTCGCGGATGTCGTCGGGGTGTGCGTCGTCGGTGCAGGCCATGACATTGTCGGGGTCGGTGCGGAAGAGCGAGACGAGCGCGTCAAGATTGCGCGCCGCGCTGCCCTCGCGGATAAGAATCTTCATTCCGAGAGCCAGCTTAGCCTTGGCCTCCGCCAGGGTGAAGCTCTCGTGGTCCGTCGAGACACCCTTTGCCACATACTCCCTCAGCCTGTCGTCCATCACACCGGGGATGTGGCCGTCGACCGGCTTGCCGTTCCTCTTGGCAATCTCCATCTCGGCGAGCATCTTGGGGTCTCCCGCCAGAAGCCCCGGATAGTTCATCATCTCCGCCAAGGCCACCCCCCTGGGCATCAGCCTCTCAATCTGCGCGGGGCCGAACTCCGCGCCGTTGGTCTCGAAAGGCGTGGAGGGGACGCACGACGGTATGGCGAAAAAAAATCGCAAAGGAGACCTCTCGGCATCGGCCATCATGAACTCCACCCCCGTCTCGCCAAGGACATTGGCAATCTCATGCGGGTCGCACACGACGGCCACGGTGCCGTGAGGAATCACCATAGTGGCAAAACGTTGCGGCGTGAGCATACTGCTCTCGATATGCACATGGGCGTCGACGAGACCCGGGGTGCAATAGGGCAATTCGGGCCTCGCCGCGTCGGCTATTTGTCGTACGGAGACAATCTTCTTGTTGAACGACAGCTCTGCGGCGAAGACTCTCCTTTCGACCACGTCGACACAGTTCACCCGTATTGTTCGTATCATGCTTGAAATTGATTTTTCATAAAGGTAAGAAAAAGGGGGGAGGATGACAATTGGCGGATGGGGGGAATTAGCTTAGTGCGGAGAATTCATGGAGGGCTTGAATAATTATAGGAATCTTGCATATCACCTAGGGTTTGCGGATTACCTCTATGGGTTCGAGGATAATTCTAAGGTTGCGGATACCATAGGGGTTCACGGATAACCACAAAAGCTAACGGTTAACCATAGGTCTCACGGATAACCCTAGGGCTCACGCCCTAGGCTACCTCATGTCGCCCTTTCAGGGCTTTGAGCCACATTGGGGAAGAAGACGATATTTAATGCGAGACGGAATGGCAATGCAGGGATTCGCGTGCCGCACGTCCGCAACGACACCTACACAAATAGAATAGGATTCACATTGCGTCAACCATCATGTCAGAGGCGGCGTTTGTCTCATAGCCCCAAAGTGGCGATATACGATAGCCTAGGGCGTAAGCCCTAGGATTTGGATTGATATTGGCGGAGGGGAAAAGAGGACAACTAAAATTGTTGCGTAGACCTTGACTGACCGTACAAGCACACACGAAAATTCCTAGGGCTAACGGATTTTTCCCAGGGGTCACGGATTATCCTAGGAGTCGCGGATTGCCCTAGGTCTAACGGATAACCCTAGGGCTCACGCCCTAGGCTGCCTTATGTCGCCCTTTCAGGGCTTTGAGCCACATTGGGGAAGAAGACGATATTTAGTGCGGGACGGTGTTGCAATGTGGGGAGGCGCGTGCCGCACGTCCGCAACGACACCTACACAAATAGAATAGGATTCACATTGCGTCAACCATCATGTCAGAGGCGGCGTTTGTCTCATAGCCCCAAAGTGGCGATATACGATAGCCTAGGGCGTAAGCCCTAGGATTTGGATTGATATTGGCGGAGGGGAAAAGAGGACAATGTGTTGACCTTGACAGACACACAAGCACACACGAAAACTCCTAGGGCTAACGGATTATTTTTCCTAGGATTGATATTTACGCTCCGCATATGCGCTCACCTGTCAATATGAAACCCAGCGACTAATAATAGGCACTCAATAGTTACGATAAGCAACCCTTGACGCTAAATATGGTTTCAATCCATAAGATTCGCCTCCAGTTCCACGTGAAACGGGCGGCTATCTTCCGAGCATCACCAGAAGTATGGAGATGTCGGCGGGGGAGACGCCGGGGATGCGCATGGCCTGGTCGATGGTGGCTGGGTCGATGCGGATGAGCTTCTCGCGAGCCTCGTAGCTCAGACTAGAAATTTTGGAGTAGTCGAGACGTCCGCGCAGGGGGATGCTGTTGTGGCGAATCATCTTAGAGGCCTGTTCGCGCTCTTTGGCAATGTAGCCGCTATATTTGACCGCAATCTCGACAGACTCAAAGACTTCAGCCTTAAAATCCTCGGCTCCCTCGAAGAGAGTATTCAGTTCGGGCATAAGCGCCTCAATGTCGGCTATCTTCACCTGGGGGCGCATCAGCGCGCTCACTGCCTTTTGCGACTCCACGGCCGACGTGGTGCCGACACGGGCGAAGACGCTGTTAATCTCGTCGGCCTTGAACAACTTGAGCTCCAAGAGACCCAAGAGGCGACTGCGGAGATGGACTTTCTTCTCATAGTGCGCAAAGGTCTCGTCGTCGACAAGACCCAACGCCCTACCCTTTTCCATGAGACGGTCGTCGGCGTTATCCTGCCGGAGCAAGATGCGATATTCGGCTCGGGAGGTGAACATCCGGTATGGCTCATCGACGCCTTTTGTCACGAGGTCGTCAATGAGCACCCCCATATATGCTTCGTCGCGGCGCAAGACGAACGGGGCCTCGCCACGAATCTTCAAGACGGCGTTGATACCGGCCATGAGACCTTGGCAAGCCGCCTCCTCATATCCGGTGGTGCCGTTCACCTGCCCGGCCATGAAGAGGTTCTTCAGCACCTTGCTCTCCAGGGTGTGGTAGAGCTGAGTGGGGTCGAAAAAGTCGTACTCTATGGCGTAGCCGGGGCGGATGACCTGGACATTCTCCAACCCCGGGATGTGGCGCAGAGCCTCAAGCTGTGTCTCCATGGGTAGCGAGCTGCTGAAGCCGTTGAGGTAGTACTCGTTGGTCTCCAGCCCCTCCGGCTCAATGAAGAGCTGATGGCGGTCGCGGTCGGCGAAGTTGACGAGCTTGGTCTCGATGCTTGGGCAGTAGCGGGGGCCGATGCTCTTGATTGTCCCATTGTAGAGTGGCGAGTCGGCAAAACCGCCGCGCAAAATCTCGTGGACGCGGGAGTTGGTGTACGTGATGTAGCACGGCATCTGCCTCAGCCCGGGAGCGGCGGAGCGCGGGCCGAAAGAGAAACGATGGCCGTCGATGTTGCCATGCTGCTCCTCGGTCTTGGAGAAGTCAATTGTGCGGGCGTCGAGGCGGACTGGGGTGCCGGTCTTCATCCTGTCGGTCTTCACTCCCAGGCCCCGGATTTGGTCGGAGAGCGAGAAAGCCGCCTCGTCGCCCATCCTGCCGCCGGGGAAACTCACCATGCCAACGTGGATAAGCCCGTTGAGGAAAGTCCCGGCGGTGATGATGACTGCCTTTGCCGTGAACTCCGCGCCGAGTTTCGTCCGCACCCCCTTAACAATATCTCCGTCGAGCAAGAGAGCCGCGACGGAGTCCTGCCAGAGGCTGAGCGATGTGGACGATTCTAGCATTTTGCGCCAATTGAGCGAAAAAAGCGTCTTGTCGCACTGCGACCTGGGACTCCACATTGCCGGGCCCTTGCTCATGTTGAGCATCCGGAACTGAATGGAGGAAGCGTCGGTGACGCGCGCCGTGGCCCCGCCCAGCGCCCCAATCTCTCGGACAATCTGCCCCTTGGCAATTCCCCCAATGGCCGGGTTGCAACTCATCATTGCCACCTTGGTGATGTCCATCGTCACCAAGAGCGTGCGCATACCCATCCGTGCCGACGCAAGAGCCGCCTCACACCCGGCATGGCCCGCACCGACAACAATAATGTCGTAGGAAAAAATCATCTGCTATCTCTTCTCGGCCTCCATGGCGTCGAGCATTGCCAACGCCTCCTCCTCGGCGGCGCGCATCTTCTTCTCGTCGTCGGGCTCCTTGTCTTTCAGTCCGCAGAGGTGGAGTACGCCGTGGATTATGACCCTGCGCATCTCCCTCTCGAACGACGGCGCATATTGCTCGGCATTGGTGCGCACGGTGTCGACCGAAATATACATGTCGCCGCACACCTTGCCGCCCTCGTCGTAGTCGAAAGTTATGATGTCGGTATAGTAGTCGTGCTGGAGGAACTGCCTGTTGACCTCCAAAATCTTTTCGTCGGAGCAGAAGACGTAGGAGAGGTTGCCCGTCTTGAAGCCGTAGCTCTCCACCACCCTCCTGATCCACTGTCGGAGGAGCGTCTTGCCCTTGAGGTTGAAGGGGACGTCCTCATTGTAAAAGCCAATCACTGCAAATTGAAAACAAGCTTGACCATGCGCCCATGGTTCTCAAAGGTCAGGTCGTCCGCCAAATGGCGCATGAGGAAAATGCCACGGCCGCAGTCTTTCATGATGTTGTCTTCGGCCGTCGGGTCGGGCAGGGCGTCGGGGTCGAAGCCGTCTCCCTCGTCGCGGACGCTCACCTCGATACGCTCGTCGGCAATATGGTAGTGGACGTAGACCTTCTTCTCGGACGACATCTTGTTGCCGTGGACAATAGCGTTATTTACGGATTCAACTACGGCAAGCATGTACTTGCCATACACCTCATCGTCTATGTTGAGCATCTGACTTTGGCTATCAATCAGTTTCTCAATCTGATTGATGCTGTCCATGCGGGAGTCCAGCACCAAGCTGCCGTCAATATTGATAGAACCCATAAAAATCTGTTGCGTAACAAATGTGACATCCGCTTATACGCACCACCCCACGAATTGTTGTAATGTAGCCAGGGGATTTATTGCTTTTTTAGCCAAAGTTCAGGATTCTGTTTGTTTTGCCCTTGCCAAATCTCGAAATGGAGGATGTTGGAGTTGACGCCTTCGCCAGAGTAGACCTTGCCGAGGTTGGTCTTGACGTCCACCTCCTGGTCTTTTTTGACGAACACCTCGGCCAGGTTGGAGTAGACCGTCAGAATCTGCCCATGGCGGACGATGATCGACGCGCAACTGCCCGGGATTACTATAATCCGCGAGACGCGCCCCTTGTAGACGGGGTGCACCTCGGTGCTGCCGAGGATGTCCATGTCGATGCCGTTGTTGCTGATTCTTATTTGCGGCACCAGGGGGTGGTCGTGCTCGCCAAAGGCGCTCGTCACGACGCAACTGCGGACCGGCCACGGCAATTTGCCCTTGCAGTCCATGATGTCGGCAGGCGCGTTGGCGGCCTTTTTTGCCCCCTGCCTCTTCCGCCTCTCGGCCTCCTCGGCCTCGCGCCTGGCCCTCTCGGCCTCCTCTCGTATGGCGGCCTCAATCATCTCCTCAACCCTCTGCGCCTGCTGCTCGGCGTTCTTGATGTTCTGCTGGATGTCGCCCTGGCTCTTGACGATGCTGTCCACGTTGCGTTTGCGGGCCAGCCTCTCGTTGCGCAACTTGCTGTTCTCGTCGTTGATCTTGGCAAGAGCAATGTTGATGGACGTGAGCTTCTGGTTGACCGAGTTCTTCAGTGCCGAAAAATTCTGTTTGGTGGCGTTCAGCTGCTCAAACTGCGAGCGGCGGTATGACGAGTACTGCCGCAGGAAAAGAAAGCGGCGGTAGCTCTGATTGAACGATTGCGACGAGAGGATGTAGGCCAGGGGCGAGTAGCCATTGCCCCGCGCCTGGATCCGTCGCAAAAGCTCCGCATATTCGTTCTTCTGCCGCTTCATGGCGTCGGCCACGGAGTCTATCTGCCCATTGAGCAACCGAATCTGCTCATTGTAGGCATCGACTTCGGCGGTGTAGAGGCCGATGAGCTCCATGCGCTTGGCAATCTTGCCGTCGACGACGGCAATCCGCATCATCTCGCTGTTGCGCCTGTTGGAGTACTCCTCCATCATCTTGCTGTTCTGCTCGATGAGCGAGAGAAGCCGGGCTTTCTCGCGGTTGAGGTCGTCAATCGACTTGCCCTGGCCACTGGCTCCAGCGGCAAAGGCGGTGAGAATCAAGAGGCTAAGGCAACTTCGCAGAGAGGCCATATGGCGGCTATTCTTGGTTAATCTTGATGTCGGAGAGCGACAGCTCCAAGGAGGACTTCGACGCCCCCCGCCGCGTCACGGAGGCGCGGAACAGGCCCGGGAGGCGATGACCGCCGAAGACGGCGTAGTCTCCCACGGAGAGGACGAGCTTTTCGCCGTCGGCGCTCATGTTGACCCCGGCGAGGGTGAAGTCCGCCGCGTTGACGAAGACGACCACCTCCATGCCCCTCCCGCTGCGCCGGAGGACATATTTGTCGTCGGAGGTCAGCGCGAGGTCGAAACGCGAGTAGTCGCTCTCGCCGAAGAGCCTGTAGAGCGGCGGGGCCTGCCCCAAAAGCGCGCTTTGGAGAATCTCGTTTGCGAAGTCGGGGACCTTGATGGCCTTGTCCACCTCAAACTGTCGGCTGCTGACCCTCAGCTGACTATTGTCGAGCACCGCCTGGCCGACGCTGATGGGCGGGAAAAGGAGCCTGCCACTGACCGAGGTGGCGGCGTCGCGCGCAAAGGAGAGGTTGGCCCTCAGGCTCACGTCCCTGCCCCCCATGTCGACGCGGGCCTTGGCGTTCTTGGCGGCGTAGGTGCGCACGTCCGCCCAACGCGTCTCGGCGCCGTCCAAGCTGGCCAAAACCTCGCTTCGGCGGGTGGAGAAAGCGCCGCTAGAGCTCTCGGACGGAATCCTCCCGCCCCGGCACCCGCTGAGAAGCGCCAAGGCGGCGACGGAGGCCAAGAGCAGCCCCCTACTCGACGATATACCTCTCTTCATCAATCTTTCGCTTAATCAGGGCATTATCGGGAGCCAGGGCCGACGCCTTGCGCCACTGCTCCATGGCCTCAACTTTACGGCCGAGGTTGAAAAGGATGTCGCCATAGTGCTCGAGGATGTCGGCGCTCGACTCCGACCCGTCGCGCCCGTTGGAGTAGTTCTCCATGCACCGCTCCATGACAAACAGCGCCTCGTTGAATTTCCCCAGTCGAAGAAGCACGTAGGCGTACGTGTCCAGGTAGGTGGCGTTGAGTGGCTCGTTGACAAGCGACTTCATGCTCATCTGCTCGGCCTCCGGGAGCCTCATACCCCTCTTGGCCAGGAAATAGGCGTAGTTGTTGAGCGCCAAGGCGTCGGCGGGGCTCTCTTGTAGAATCTGGTCGAAGACAAGGAAGGCCTTGGAGACGCTGTCGAGGCTCATGTAGCAGCTGGCGATGCCGTTGAGGGCGGCGACGCGGAACTGCTTGACCTCGTCGCGGCGGTTGGGCGGCAGGTTGTCATAGGCGGCATAGGCCTCGTTGAACGACACCAGGCCGCCGGCGTGGTCGCCGTCCAGACCCTGGTATTGGCCCAAGACTATGGAGAAGAAAGGATTGGAGGGTACGTCCTCTCTGGCGCGACGGCAGAAGTCTATCATCTGCCTGTTCGTCATCCCCTCGACACCCTGCGCATAGCCTATGATGTTGGACCATATGTACTCGTTCCCCTGGTGCTCCGCCACAAAGTCAGTCAGCACGCGGTAGCCTTGCTCAAACCTGCCGTTCGTCTTGTAGAAACTCTCTCGCGTGGCCACCACGTCGGGACTGCCGGGATATTCGCTGGAGAGGACTTGGAAGACGTCCTCGAAGAACGGATGCCAATTCTTGTCGCGGATCATCCCGTCGGGCCTGTTGAAAAGCTCGTAGACGCGCTGGAGCTTAGCCTCCTCGGTAATATCGTCGGAAGCGAAAGCCTGGAGAGACGTAGAGGCGTAGAGGCTGTCCATCTTCTCGGCCCTATACATCTCGGCGAGCGGGAACAGGAACGACGACCCATCCCGGCTCTGCACCGCCTTCTCGCAGAGGCGGAGGGCCTTGTCGTCGTCGCCCCTCATCATGTGGAGCTGCGAAAGGACATAGAGCGTACGGGCGTTGTCGGGGTCGCGGTACAGCAGGTCGTTGGCGAGCCGGAAGGCCTTGCGGAACTTCTTCTGGTCGGCGAAGATTGCCACCTTGCGTATCTCGATCTCATATATGACGGCGGGGTCCTTGGTCTTGATCTTGTCGGCCTCGGCCAGCGCCTCGGCGTAGCGCTCCATGGTGGCCAGGAGAGTGTAGCGCTGATATTGGACGTCAACGTCCTCCGGGTTGATTGCCAAGAGCTTGTCGTAGAGCGGCAGGACTTTCTCCTGATGCCCGGACTTGACGTAGGCGGCAATTGCCGTGTTGATGTAGCTCTCGTTGGCCGTCGTGTCGGCGTCGACGGCCTGTTGCGCAAAATCGGCCGCCGCGGCATAGTCCTGCCCCAGGTTGAGGAGCTTGGCAAGCTCGTTGAGGATTGCGGGCGACCCCGGCCTCTGCTTGTTGAGAAACGCCAACATGTCGAAAGCGCTCTGATAGTCGCCTTTGAGCTTGGCCTGCATGGCGTTGAGGAACACGTTGTCGTAGACAACCTGGCGCTGGTCGGAGACGGCGCCGCCCTGCGCCACGGAGGCCACCGGCGCCAAGAGGCAAGACAACGATACGAGGATGTGTCTGAACATGGCTAAGGCAAAAAAAACGTGTGCGTCTAGAGAATCCCGGAATGACCGAAACCGCCCGCCCCGCGGGCCGTCTCGTCGAGCGAGGATACCTCGACGAAGAGGGGCCTCTCGTGGCGCGCGATGACCATCTGGCAGATGCGGTCGCCGTGGTGGACGGTGAAGTCCTCTGCCGAGAGGTTGACGAGGATGGCGCAAATCTCGCCACGATAGTCAGAGTCGATGGTGCCGGGCGAGTTGAGCACGCTAATCCCGCTACGGGCCGCAAGGCCGCTGCGGGGGCGAATCTGCGCCTCGTAGCCCTCCGGCAGGGCCAGAAAGAGACCCGTCGGGACGACGGCACGGCCCAAAGGCTTAAGCACAATATCGGCGTCGAGATTGGCACGCAGGTCGACACCCGCCGAGCCGGCCGTGGCGAACGAGGGCAAAGGGTTTGAACTCTTGTTTACGACGCGAATCTCAATGGCGCAACTCATCTTCTTCTAGCTCTTCTAAGTAGTGAAACAAAACTTATCCCCTCGACGCGGAGGACGACCGCCACGACGGCGGCAAGGGCCGCGCACGCCACAGGCAGCCAGACCCATGCGGCGGCGCCGCGCGTCAGCGCGCAACAACCGGCCGTTAAAGATAGGCAAAACAGGCCGACCAACAGCAAACGCCGGACGGGATAGGCCACAGGGTAGTAGCGTTGGCCGACGAAGTAGGAGACAAGCATCATGACGGCGTAGCCCGCGAATGTCGAGATAGCGGCGCCAACGTAGCCCAAGAGGGGGATGAGGACGAAGTTGAGCGAAGTGTTGACCGCCAGGCCCATGACGCTCATTATCACGCCCCAATAGGTGCGGTCCGTCAGCTTATACCACAGCGACATGGAGTAGTAGACGCCGAAAAAGAGCTGACCCATCAAGATCCAGGGGATTACGACGAGGCCATCGTAGTAGCTCTCCGGCAGGAAATGGCGTATGGCGGGCAGGAAGAGCATCACGCCGGCGAAAATGAGCAGCCCGAAATAGACGAACCACTTGAGGGCGTCGGCATAGACGTCGGTCTTGGCCCTCTCCTTGTTCTCCTTGAAGAAAAACGGCTCGAAAGCCATTCGGAAACTCTGCGTGAAGATGGACATGAGGACGCCAATCTTGTAGCATGCGGCGTAGACGCCGAGCGAGGCCAGGGGCGAGGCCGACGGGTCGAGGTGCTTGATGAGGATCTTCTCGATGTTGGTGTTGACCTGGCCGAAGAAACCCATGCCGACAAGCGGCAGACTGTACACCAGGGCTTGGCAGAGCAGACGGCGGTCGCCCTTGGTCAAGACAGCGGCCACGCGCGGCAGGAAATAGAGCGTCGAGAAGAGCGAGCCGGCAAGGTTGGCCAGCATCATGTACGTGATGTCGTCCACCGAGGACCAGAAGCCGCCCCTGTGGCGAAGCCAGAAGAGGAAGAAGACCGTCAGGGCAACGTTGACCACCACCTGCCCCAGGCGGAGGAGGGCATAGGCCAACGACCGCCGCAGGTAGCGCAACTCGGCGAAGAAGATGGCGTTGTAGGAGTCGAGCAGGACGATGCCCGACATGACGAGCAGGTAGACGCCGCTGGAGGGGCCGAAATCGAAGTCGAGCAGACGGCAACAGAAGTCGGGAAAGATGGCGCAAAAGAGCAGCATGAGCGCGCCGAAAGCGAAGACCGTACGCGAGAGGGCGCCCAGGAGCCGGTCGCGGTTGTCGGCAGTGGCGAAACGGAAGTAGCCCGTCTCGAAACCAAGGGTCACGACGACGAGGAAGATGGCAATCCAGCTGTAGACGTAGGAGAAAGTGCCGTAGACGGACTGCGAGACGACGCGGACGTAGAGCGGCATCATGAGCCACCCTATGAGGCGGCTCAGAATTGTGCTGGCACCATAGACGACGGTGTCCGACGCCAAAGTCTTTAGCTTGCCCATCAGTCGCCGGCGGGTGTTTGGTAGGTGAAGAGGTTGGGGGCCTCGGGCTTGTAGCCGTCGCGGCCCGTGTGCTTATAGGCCAGGGCCGTGGCCATACGGCCGCGCGGAGTCCTCTTGATGAAGCCGCTCTGGATGAGGTAGGGCTCGTAGACGTCCTCCACCGTCCCGGCGTCCTCACCAATGGCCGTGGCAATGGTCGAGACGCCGACGGGGCCGCCGCCGAACTTGTCTATGATGGTGAGCAGAATCTTCAAGTCCATCTCGTCGAGGCCGAAGTGGTCGATGTTCAGCGCGTTCAGACTCCGCGTAGTGATGCCGCTCTCAATATCGCCGTCGCCCACCACCTGGGCGAAGTCGCGCACCCGGCGCAGGAGGGAATTGGCGATTCGTGGGGTACCACGGCTACGAAGAGCTATGGCCTCGCAAGAAGCATCGTCAATTCGCACACCAAGAATGCCCGCGGAGCGTCGCACAATCTTTGCAACTAGCGCCGCATCGTAGTACTCCAAGTGGCACTTGATCCCAAAGCGCGCCCGCAGCGGACTAGTCAGCAACCCGCTGCGCGTCGTGGCCCCCACGAGGGTGAACGGGTTGAGGTCTATCTGGATGGTGCGGGCGCCGGGGCCCTTGTCTATGATGATGTCAATCTTGAAGTCCTCCATGGCCGAATAGAGGTACTCCTCGACGACGGGGCTGAGGCGGTGGATCTCGTCGATGAAGAGCACGTCGTTGGGCTCTAGCGACGTGAGGAGGCCGGCCAGGTCGCCGGGCTTGTCTATGACGGGGCCGCTCGTGGTCTTCATGCTGACCCCGAGCTGGTTCGCAATGATGTTTGAAAGAGTTGTCTTGCCCAGCCCCGGCGGCCCGTAGAGGAGCGTGTGGTCGAGCGGCTCGCCGCGCATCTTGGCGGCGGCCACGAAGATGCGCAGGTTCGAGACCACGCCCGACTGGCCCGTGAAGTCGTCAAAGGTCAGGGGGCGGAGCCTCTTGTCGAGCTCCTGATCGGGAGTGTTCTCTTTCCGGATGTCTATAGCCTCCATCTAAATGTCCAGCACCTTGCGGTCGCGCACAAGCTCCGTGAACAGCTCCACGTCGAAAGGCTTGGGGAGGAAGTCGTCCATGCCGGCCTTGATGCACTTCTCCCTCTCGCCGTCGTAGACGTTGCCCGTCAGCCCGACAATGAAAGCCCTCCTGGCCCCGCGTCCCTCCTCGCCGGAGCGGATGAGCCGCGTGGCCTCGTAGCCGTCGTAGCCAGGCATCTGGATGTCCATCAGGATCAGGTCATAGTCCTCTTGCGAAGCCTTGTCCACAGCCTCCTCGCCGTCGTCGGCCATGTCGGCGTCAAGCCCCATGTGGCGCAGGGTGTAGAACATCATCTTCTGGCTCAGCTTGTTGTCCTCTACAAGGAGAATCTTGCTCATGACGTTATGATATGCTGCGTGAGAGTTCGAGCATGGCGTCGATGGGGCGGCGGGCCCTCTCGGCGACCTCCGGGGCCACGGTCACCTCCGGCCACTCATATTTGAGCGACAGATATATCTTCTGCAACGTATTGAGCTTCATAAAGTTGCAGTCGTTACACCCGCAGGTGGAGTCCATGGGCGGCGCCGGGATGAGCTCCTTGTCGGGGCATTTCTTCTGCATCTGGTGGAGGATTCCGCTCTCCGTGGCCACAATGAAGCGGCGGCACGGGCTCGTCCCGATGTAGTTGAGCAGGGCCTGCGTGGAGCCCACGAAGTCGGCAAGGACGATGACCTGGTGCTTGCACTCCGGGTGGGCTATGAGCTCGGCGTCGGGGAATTGGCGCTTCAGCTCGACAATCTTCTCCAGACTGAACTGTTCGTGGACATGGCACGCGCCGTCCCACAAGAGCATCTGGCGACCCGTCTTGGCGTTGATGTAGCTGCCGAGGTTGCGGTCGGGGCCGAAGATGAGCTTAGCGTCCTTGGGGAACGAGTCGACAATCTTGAGGGCGTTGGTGCTGGTGACGACCACGTCAGTCATGGCCTTGATCTCGGCAGACGTGTTGACGTAGCTTATCACCTTGTGGTCCGGGTGCGCCTCGATGAACTTTGCGAAATCCCGCGGCTGACAACTGTCGGCGAGCGAGCACCCGGCGTTGAAGTCGGGGATGAGCACTTTCTTCCCGGGGTTGAGAATCTTGACCGTCTCGCCCATGAAGTGTACGCCGGCGAGCAAAATCATGTCGGCCTCGATGCCCACGGCCTTTTGCGCCAGGGCCAGGCTGTCGCCAATGATGTCGGCAATGTCCTGGATGGGCCCGACCTGGTAGTAGTGGGCCATGAGCACTGCGTTCTTCTGCTCCTTGAGCTTGCGGATCTCGTCCACTATATCGACCCCCGCGGGGATTGCCTCGTCGACGAACCCCGCCTTTTTCCACTCTTCTCTGATGTTCTCCATTGTAGCGTCTCTCTACGCACCCCGCAGGATGCTCATTTCGGGTCTCTGCCAGTGCCATGGCTCCGCCCGTCTCAGCCCGGAGGTTGCTTTTTTCTGTTGTCTGCTTGTTCTGACAAAACTCACGAAACACAAATCTAACCATTTTCTTCCGTCCCGCAAGACCGAATTAAACGTGCGCCCCCGAGTTGCCGACAACCATATATATTAATTGTCTAAAGAGATATTTAAATAGGAACAACAATAATAATAGCTGTCAGCCATGTCTAATCTGCCCCTTTTGCCGAAAGCCCAGATTGGGCCAATGGACAGCCTATTGGCGGCCGCGGGGTGCCGCATGTCGGGTTTTTATATGTATATCTCTTTGATATTCTGATAACTAACAACACAGTAGTCAATTGTTGATAAAGAACCGGCCAAGACTGACAACGCAAGTTAGCCTGTCAGTAACCGTCTGCTTGGATGTCAAGATCGCCTTCAATTTTCAGGCGGGAACTGACAGGTTGGCGGTGCTGACAAACTTGGCGGTCGGAACTAACGGGAAATTGAACCCTGCGCGACGGCAAACTGACAGTTTGTGGCTAGAAATCGACAGGCCGCGGGGCGATATGATGCGTCAGAGCAATAAGTAGGGTCGTGCGCAGCCTTCCGCCCCGACGTCCGCGTGCGCCAATTTCCAAACCTGCTATATTTGCGTCTTTACTGACACCCGTTGTTGACAGATTGTCGGCAACTTGTTGGTATTTCGTAAATAACATACTGAAAATCAAAACGTTTCACGTGGAACATTCGGATTTCGGTGTCTATGTTCATGTGCCTTTCTGCGTGTCGAGGTGCGGCTACTGCGATTTTTGCAGTGTGACGGACCGCTCGGCGCTCGGCGGCTACCTGTCCGCCCTGCGGCGCGAGATTCTCCGCTCGCCCTGCGCCGGCCTCGCCCCGCGGACTGTCTATTTCGGGGGCGGCACTCCGTCGAGCGTCGGGCGGGAGGCTGTCGGCGAGCTGTTGGGGCTTGTGGCGGAGGCTTTCGACCTGCGGGGCGTAGTCGAGTTCACTTTTGAGTGCAACCCGGACGACGTGGACGGCGGGCTTGCCGAGACGCTTGCGGCGGGCGGCGTGAACCGCGCGAGCATGGGCGCGCAGAGCCTGTGCGACGAGGCTCTGCGCATGATGGGTCGCCGCCACGATGCGGAGCGGGTGCGCCGGGCGGTCAGCGTGCTGCGGGGTGTTGGTTTCCGCAACGTGAGTGTCGATTGCATATTCGGATTGCCTGAGGTGAGGGGCTATTCCGCACGGCGCGACTTCGAGGCGTTCGCCGCACTTGGCGTGGAGCACCTCTCCGCCTATGCGCTGAGCTATGAGCCTGGAAGCCGCTTCTCGAAGATGGTGGCGGACGGCCGCCTCTCTCCCCTGCCCGACGACGACGTGTCGGAGCAGTATCGGGATCTGTGCGACGTCTTGCGCAGTGCGGGCTACTCGCACTACGAGATTTCAAATTTCGCCCTGCCCGGCTTCGAGGCGCTCCACAACTCGTCATATTGGGACCGGACGCCCTATTTCGGTTTCGGGCCGTCGGCCTCGTCTTTCTATGGCGGCGTCCGCACCACGAACACGGTGGATGTCGGCGAATATATCTCGACGGCCGGCGAGGCGAAGTCGTTGCGTGAGGAGCTTTCTTCCGAAGAGGTCTATGAGGAGGTTGTGATGCTTGGACTTCGCACGTCGCGGGGCGTGAGCCTGGCGGATGTCCCGCTAGAGTACAGAGAGAGTTTTGCGCGCAACGCGGCCGCCGAGATTGAGCGCGGCAACTTGGCGCAAGTGGGCGAAAGATGCGTTATTCCCGAACAAAGGTGGTTCGTCGCCGACGGGATTATCGGGAGGCTCCTCGCTTGAGCGGCATCGTGGCGAAGCCTATGGCGGACGGGAGCAGAATGTTGACGGCCCATATGACGACGACGGCCGAAGTGACGGTGGCCTCGGCGCACATCCCGTTCGCAAGGACGTAGGACGCCAAGTTTCCTTTCACGCCGATGTCGATGATGTTGACTCTGGGCGTCAGCGTGACGAGATAGTAGTAGTAGACCACTGCGGCAAAGAGGGTGCCGCAGTCGGCGTTGCTCCCAGCCCTCAGAAGCAGGAGCAGTTGCAGGGAGAAGATTCCGACTTTGAGGGCGTTGAGCAGGGCCGCGACGGCGAGCCGTCCGCCCCACCCCGCCCGGGGTCGCGCCCTCTTGCGCAACGCCGCGGCGGCGACAATGGCGACGGCGCACATGGCCGCGAACGCCGCCGCGCCCACGCGCAAGGCCAATGGCGGGACTGCCGCCCCCTCCGACGAAAGGGCGGCGCACGCCGCCATGCCGAGCAGGGCGATGACGGCCGTCTGAAGCACACTGGCGGCGACGCTTGCCACGGCCGCCCGCCCCTTGTCGGCGTAGGCGTCGCAACGGCCTACGTGTTCGCCGACGTTGCCCGGAGTGGCATTGCCGAGGCTTATGGCCCGGAGTGAGGCGGCGGCGTCGTCCGCCGCGCTGCCGCTGGTGAAGATGCCCCTCACGCTCCGCCACCTCAGCGTCTCGACACCGAGGTTGGCGACCATCAGTGCCAACTCCGCCGCCATGAGGCCGGGCGAAGTCAGCGCCCCGGCCATGGCGGCCTCGACGTCGGCCCATCGGGACCGCGCGTCGTGGACGAAGACCGCTAGGCAGGCGACGCAGAACGCCGCGACGCACCAACGCGCGATGCTCCGTGCACTAGTCTTCATGACGCTAAGGTAGGCATTGGAGGGCTTTTTTGCTATATTTGCCACGGATAGAGCAACTAAAAGAATCGTAGCACAAGAGAGAGTATTCAGAATTATATAACAAGAGCATAACGAGCTATTATTCGCGTCCGAACAGAAAAAGCCTGAGAAACTGATTTCTGCGCAAGCCGAGTTGGTGTAGCCGTTTGCGGCGTCTGTGTGGTGGTCTGATGTGCCTGCCCGCTAAAATCCAAAATCGTAGTCGCGCCCTTTGGGGTGCGGTTGCCTTTGCGGTTTTGGTGCGGGTTTCATTCTCAGGCTTCCCGCCGGACGCGAGCAGGGGCAGCCGCCCTTTCTTTTAGTTGCCCGTCCCTGCCCGCCGCACCGCCTCCCCCCCCCCTGCCCCTGCTTCGCCATGCGATTGCGTCTAGTCGCCCGCGCTCTGCAACCCGACGCAGACCATGGCCACGACAAGCCTCCACCGCGCCAAGGTGGAGCGGAACGACGAGTTCTACACCCAATATCCCGACATAGAGAAAGAGATTGGCGCCTACCTGGAGTTCGACCCCGACGCCTTCCGGGGCAAGAGCGTCCTGCTCCCCTGCGACGACCCGGAGTGGAGCAACTTCACCAAGTTCTTCGCTCAGAACTTCAGCCGCCTGGGCCTCCGCAAACTCGTTTCGACGAGCTACGCCCCGGCCGCCAAGAGGGCGGCGGCGGGCTACAGCCCCTCCATCTTCGAGACCAGCTCGAAGAGCTTCGACCCGGAGAGGAGCCGCGCCAACGGGCGCATCTTCGTCTTGGAGGGCGACGTGACGGGCGACGGCAAGATCGACGCCGACGACCTGCAATATGAGTATCTGCGCGGGACCGGCGACTTCCGCTCCGACGAGGTGCGCCGACTGCGCGACGAGGCGGACATCATTGTCACCAACCCGCCGTTCTCGCTCTTCCGCGAGTTCGTGCCTTGGATTTTCGAGGCAGGGAAACAGTTTGTCATAGTAGGGAACTACAACGCCTTGACCTATAAAGAGGTTTTTCCGCGTGTGATGGCAGACCAAATGTGGATGGGTAATGGCTTTGCGGGCGGAAACGCATATTTCGGCGTGCCAAAGGGTGATGGCGGTAAGTATGTGCCAGGGGTTTACGACGAGCAGACTAGCTTAGTTCATTTCCGCAACGCCTGCTGGTTCACGAACATGGAGCACGGCCGCCGCCACACTCCGTTGAGCCTCATGACCGCCGAGGGCAACATCCGCTACAGCCGCCACAAGGACATCCGGGGCGCGCCCTACGCCCGCTACGACAACTACGACGCCATCGAGGTGCCGTATGTGGACGCCATCCCGTCGGACTACGACGGCGTGATGGGGGTGCCGGTGACGTTCCTAGACAAATATTGCCCGGAGCAGTTCGAGATTCTCGGCTGCACCGAGAGCGAGGGCAAGGGTCTCTCGAACGGGCTGTGGACCGACACGGCGTGCGCCCAGCCCCTGGTGGGCGGCGTGAGGCGATACAAGCGGCTGTTCATAAGGCACAGGCGGACACTTTAGAAATATTGTGAGTTGAAAAAAAGGAGGAGAAAAGACGATGAAGACAGAACTTCGCACCGACATCACCATAGCCCAGGTATGCGAGGGCTTCGAGTATAGCGAGTTGGAGAACAAGGGCCTGCGGGGCATGGGCGGGCGGCTTGTCATCCAGCCCGAGTATCAGCGCAACTACATCTACGCCGACGGGCGGCGTGACATCAAGGTGGTGGAGAGCGTCCTTGCCGGCTACCCGCTTGGCGTCCTCTACTTCGTCCGCGACGGCGACGCCCTGGAGGTTCTCGACGGGCAGCAGCGCATCACGAGCCTGGGGCGTTTCCGCGTCGGGCGTTTCTCCGTGGCCGTCGACAGCGACAAGCCCATGACCTACGACAGCCTCCCCGCCGACCAGCGCAGGCGTTTCGACGAGACGCGGCTCCTCATCTACATATGCGAGGGTGAGGAGACCGAGATCAAGAAGTGGTTCGAGACCATCAACATTGCCGGCGTGCCGCTCTGCGAGCAGGAGCTTCTCAACGCCGTCTACTCCGGGCCTTTCGTCTCGGCGGCCCGCTCCGTCTTCAGCAACTCGCGGGACTCTAACCAGCAGAAGTGGCAGACCTACATCGCCGGGGCGCCGCTTCGCCAGGGGGTTCTCGCCGAGGCCTTGCGGTGGGTGGCGGAGGCTACGGTGGCCGACGGGGCTGACAAGGTGCGCGTCTACATGGCTCGCCACCGTCGCGACGAGGGCATAGAGGAGCTGAGGGGCTACTTCGACCGGGTCTTGGACTGGGCCTCCGGCCTCTTCGCCGAAGTCCGGCCCGAGCTCCGAGGGCAGGATTGGGGCGGCCTCTACAGGAGGTTCCACGGGGAACATTATGACCTTGCCGCGCTGAACGCCCGTGTCTCCGAGCTGATGGACGACCCCTACGTTCGCAACCGCAGGGGCGTCTACGAATATGTCTTGGGCGGCGAGGAGGACAATCAGCTGCTCGACATCCGCATCTTCGACGAGGCCACGAAGCGCAAAGTCTATGCGGCGCAGACCGCCCGCGCCAAGGAGAGCGGCGAGTCCAACTGCCCGATGTGCGCCGGGAGCGACAAACAGTCGGCGCGGACGCGGATATACAGGCAGGCGGAGATGGAGGCCGACCACGTCACGCCATGGAGCCGCGGCGGGGCCACGGACGTGGCGAACTGCCAGATGCTCTGCAAGATGCACAACCGGCAAAAGGGGAACAGGTGAGGGGGGGCTATCCTATCTCCTCCCCCTCGAACCTTCTCATGACCAAAGGGTGCAGGTCGGAGAAGATTCGGGACACGTAGCCGTCTATGTCTTTGAACTTTGGACTCATGCGCGCAAGATACTGATTTTCCCATTGCCGAATATCCCCTACCTTTGCCCCTCAGTATGCAAAACGTCAAGCCAAAGAAGCAGCTCGGCCAGCATTTCCTGACCGACCTGCGGATTGCACAGAAGATTGTCGACGCGCTGGACTACGCCGGCAACGCCCTGGAGGTGGGCCCGGGCATGGGTGTCCTCAGCCAATATCTGCTCCGGCGGCCGGAGCTGGAGATGCGGCTCGTCGAGGTGGACCGCGAGAGCGTCGACTATCTCAATGGCGCCTTCCCCGGCGCGGGGGAGAGGGTCTTGCACGCCGACTTCCTCAAGACCGACGCCGACACGTATTTCGGCCCCGGGGCGCCCTTTGCCGTCATTGGCAACTTCCCCTACAACATATCGAGCCAAATCTTCTTCCGGATCCTCGACGTCCGCGACCGCGTGCCGATGGTGGTCTGCATGCTCCAGCGCGAGGTGGCGCTGAGGCTGGCCTCAGGCCCCGGCACTCGCGACTACGGAATCTTGAGCGTCTTCCTCCAGGCCTACTACGACATCGAGTACCTTTTCACTGTAGACGAGAACGTCTTCAACCCCCCGCCCAAGGTCAAGAGCGGCGTCATCCGTCTGCGGCGCAACGGCGTCGAGAAGCTGGGTTGCGACGAGGAGCTGTTCCGCCGCGTCGTGAAGTCCACCTTTGGCCAGCGCCGCAAGATGATATGGAACGGGCTCAAGGCCCTGGGTCTCGACTTGTCGGCTTTGCAAGAGAGCCCGATGGTGAAGCGGCGGCCCGAGCAGCTTGGCGTCGGGGAGTTCGTCGAGCTTACGAACATGATTGCGGACCTGCGGGGCGCGTCGTAGGCTCGCGTCGCTGGCGGGCGGTTTGCCCTGCCCCCCTCGTCCGCAGTATATGTATAACACGAAGGGCGGCGGAAAGTATTTTCCGCCGCCCCTCACCGCTATGAGAAAAATCACAATCAAAATTCACTGAACCGTTGTTCAGGGGTCGCATACCGTCTCGGCGCTAACTTTTTATGTTTAACTCCTTTCGAGAGCAAAGTTACACCCTTTCTCCAAACCTCCAAACTTTTTCTCGCAATATTTGCGCTAAATTTTCTTGCCCTTGTCGTTGGTCAATGATATCCGCGTTTTTTCAGTCTGTTCGTCACCGATTGGGCGCTCTTCGTCAAAAAGTGCTCCCAAGACTCGTCTCCGCCTCTTGTTTGACTTAATTTTGTCCAACTGCTAGACTGAATCATGTCTCTTCGCCCGGAGGGACACGCTCTCTCCGAGCTCTTATTTGTTTGGTTGTTGGTTAGTAGAGGTTTATTAAGGTAGTGATAAGTATTTTTCATCCGATTGGCGCCCTAGTTGTGAAACTGGGGCGTTTTTTTTGCCCTCTTTTCGGCCTCCGCGAGTTATTCCCTCAGATTAAAGTCGGTTGTGCGCGCAATGCGTTCCTTTGCTCCCGTATTTCAATAATAGAGACAATGGAACTGACAAAAGAGATTCGCACCAGTGGGGCCCGTCGCGCCGCGGCCTTGCGTTTTTCTGGCGACCTCGCCAAGGTGGACTACAGCGGCGCCTACGCCCGCATTGTCGGTGAGATGGCGCGCCGGGGCATCGCTTTCGACAAGTCGGACTATTTCAACGTCTACCCGTCGGACCCCTCGGTCTACGCCGGGACTTGCGCGGACCCGACGCAGGAGTGCCTGGTCGATGTGTGCCTCACCTTGCCCGACGGCGCCGACTTCGAGCAGCAAGGCGACTTCCGTCTGACCACGATCCCCGCCGGTCGGTGGATTGTCTACACCATGCGCGGCCCCTACGAGCTCATAAGCGCCGCCTATTGCGAGATGTACTCGAAACTTCTGCCGGAGGCCTACAAGGAGTGCCGCCCCGACCCCGCTCGCCCGATGATGGAGAGATACATCAACGACCCGAGCCGCGTGAGGCCCGAAGACCTTCTGACCGAGTTCTGGCACCCCATCTTCTGAGCCGTGGACTGCGCTTCCTCAGAGCCGTGCGAGATGCCGGTGAAAGCCGCCGAGGCCGCCAGTCGCGCCGAGGCGGGCATTGAGAGTGAGCCGGAGGTGGACCTGAGCGGAATCTTGGGCGCCTTCCTCTTCTTCTAGACAAACAACAACAGATGGAAAACATTTGGGGCAAAGCCCCTATAATGCTCGTCTGCGCCGCCGCCCTCACTGCACAAGGGGCGGCGGCGCAGGACGGGCTTGCGGGCCGGCGCATCGTCGTGGCCGCGGACACCGGCGCCGTCTTGGAGAGCGACACTCTCCGCGACGTGGTTGTCACCTCGGCCAGCGTGGCCCGGAGGCTGCGCCAGTCGGAGGCCGGCGCCGAGAGCATCGGGATGAAGGAGCTAGCGTCGCTTCCCGCCGTCTTTGGCGAGCGCGACGTCATGAAGGGCATCCAGCTCCTGCCCGGCGTCAAGTCGGACGGCGACGGCAGCAGCGGCTACCAGGTGAGGGGCGGCACGACGTCGCAGAACCTCGTCACCGTGGACGGCGCCGTTGTCTACAACTCGGGCCACCTCATGGGCTTCTTCTCGGCTTTCAACGACGACGCACTGGGCGGCGCCACGCTCTACAAGGGCACTGTGCCGGCGCGCCTTGGCGGCGGCGTCTCGTCGGTCTTCGAGATCCAGTCGCGCCAGGGCGACATGTTCCGCCACCGCGCCACGGTGGGCGTCGGGCTGCTGGCCGCCAGGGCCATGGCCGAGGGACCCATTGCCGAGGGGCGCGCCTCATATCTTGTGGCGGCGCGCAAGTCCTATCTCGACCTGCTGGTCAAGATGAGCAAGGACTATAAGGACAACAAGGTGGCGTTCTACGACGTCAACGCCAAGGTGGCATGGCGCGTCGGGGCACGCGACAACCTCCAGCTCTCGCTCCTCCACGGGGCCGACGACATGGACATGTTTGGCACTCTTGGCATCACATGGGGCAACACGGCCGTCGCTGCCCGGTGGTTCCACACGTTCAGCGGGCAGCTCTACCTCAACGTCTCGGCTAACGTCTCGAACTTCAGAAACAAGGCGCATGACAAGATTATCACCGAAGAGGAGGTGAACGGCTTCGTCAAGCACGCCACGCTCAGCGCCGCCCTCACTTGGCTCCCGAGCGACCTCCACAGGGTCCAGGCCGGCTATGCCTCGACCCTGACCCGACTGCGGAGCGTCGAGATGGAGAGCGGCGAATATTACAGCGAGCGCGAGCAGAGGGACGCTTGGCAGAACGACGCGTGGCTCTCCGACGAGTGGCACATTGGCGAGTCCGTCAAGGTGGACTACGGCGTGCGCTTCGTGGCGTTCTCGGCCCTTGGCGGCGCCCCTTTCTATGAGATTGACCCCGACGGGACTATCCTGAGCCAGACAGACCCGGAGAAGTGGAGCGTGGTCAAGACCCGGCTTACCGTCGAGCCGCGCTTCAACGTCAGCGTGGGCATCACGCCGCGCTCCGTCGTCAAGGCGGGCTACAGCCGTCAGGCGCAGAACATATATCAGATACGCAATTCTAATTCCATGTCGATGCCGTTCGACAGGTTCACCATGTCGAGCAACATCCTAAGTCCTATGATTTCCAACCAGGTGAGCGCGGGGTGGCTCTTTGCCACCCCGTCGCAATCCTTGGACTTCTCCGCGGACGTCTACTACAAGCACCTCGACAACGTCTACGACTACCGCGACGGCAAGACGCTGTGGTCTTGCCACCGCATGGAGACGCTCATCAAGGGCGGTCAGGGTCGCTCCTACGGCGTCGAGCTTTGCGCCCGCAAGAATTCGGGTCGGCTCACGGGCTGGGTGGCCTACACCCTGTCGTGGACGGAGACGAAGATTGACGGGATCAACGGCGGGAAGTGGTATGACGCTAGCAACGACCGCCGCCACGACGTCAGCATCGTGGCGCAATACCGCCTCGGCGACGCGTGGACCATTGCCGCGACGTGGGTCTTCAACTCCGGCCAGGCCCTCACGGCGCCGAGCGCCAAATATGACATCATGGGGAAGCCCCACTTCTACTACGCCGAGAGGAACGGCTTCCGCGCGCCGGCCTACCACCGCATGGACGTCGGGGCGTCGCACAAGAAGCGGCTCTCCGCCAAAGTGGAGCGCGAGATAAACTTCGGGATGTATAACCTCTATGGCCGCGAGAATCCGTTCATGATCAGTTTCGAGAGCGACGACGACAAGCCCACCGGGACCAAGGCGACTCAGCTTTCGCTGTTCCGTTTCGTCCCCTCGGTCTCATACATTGTCAAGTTTTGAGCCATGCGTAGTTTCATATTGTTTCTTGCGGGCCTCTTGGCCGCCCTCCTCTTCGTCTCGTGCACCAAGGAGCTCGATTTCGCCTATGGCTCCGTCGCTCCAATCCCCGTCATCGAGGCCTACGCCTCGTCGGAGGGAGTGAGGGTCTGCCTCACCCGCAGCCGCGAGGTGGAGGACACGTCGCGCAACCACTTTGTAGATGGCGCAAATGTCGCTATATTTGGTTCTGACGGAAGCGAGACTCGCCTGAGCTACGACGGCTCCGGCGTCTATGTGGCCCCAGGCGCCGTCTTCGCCCCAGGTGAGGTCTGCTCGCTGAGGGTCGAGTCGGAGGATGGCGTTTTCGTGGCGTCCGACACCATGGCCCTCCCACCCATGGGCGCCGACGTCTCGTTCACTTGGGACGACATCTTGGGCTCGGAGACCGTCTCGATGCGCTTCGGGCTCATGACGCCGGTGGACAGCACGGCCTACTATGCCTTGGTCGTGCGGCGCAACGGCGAGGTCTACAATTGGGGAGTGCTCAACAACGTGACGCGCCACGACGGCTACATCGAGGGTGGCATCCTCTGTTTCAACCGCGACGACCTGGAGGGGAAGGACCAGGCCGGCAACAAGGCGCGGCCGGAGATCGTCATCCACGACGGCGACAGGGTGGACGTCGCTTTCGTCGGGCTGAGCAAGAGGTCATATGACTATCTCGCGGCCCTGTCTCTCAGTGCTAGCACAAGCGCCAACCCCCGCGGTGTCTTCACGGGCGACGCCCTGGGTCTTTTTGCCGCCGTCGGCGTGCTGCGCGTGCCGACAATTGTCTTCAGCATCGACTCGTTGCCCGTCAATTGGCGCCCGAGTCGACTTAACATTCAATGAAAGTAGATTACCTCTCTGGGAATTTCGGTCAAGACTTGATTATTGACAACCAGACCTCTTCGGGCCGTTGCGTGGGCCCGGAGAGGTCGGTTTGTGGCGTGCGGGCTGACGAATATTCAGGTTCTTTTGGCGAGGCGGACTTCCGGGTCAAGCACATATCGTGGGGCGGGCTGCAGTTTGTGCACCACGAGCTGTCTGTCCGCGCCCCATTCGACTTCGAGGTGAGCCACGGCGGCGCCGAGCCGCAGGTGATTTTCAACCTGCTCCGCAGCGGCGAGCTCTATCTGCCCACTCCGGAGGTCCGCGGCCTTTGGCATGGTGGGCAGATGAACATGAGTTTCGTTCCGGCCGAGGCCGAGTGCAAGTGGAGTTTCCTTCGCAGCGGAGTAGTGTCTCACGACGCCATCGTCATGTCCCTCCCCTTTGTCGAAGAGATGATGGACCGCTACCCCGTGGAGTTCGGCCTGATGGGGGAGCATCTCCGCCGCGGCGACTATCGTAAGGCCAAAGAGGAGAATCTGAGCATGGACGTCGGCGCACTGCGCCTGTCGAGCGACCTTTTGGGCAGCGTCGTCTTGGGCAACGCCGCGTGCGGGTACGCCCAGAGCCGGATTCTCGACTACATGTCTCCGTTCATCTACCGGATGAGCGGCGTCGAGGGCCGCTACAACCACCGTTTTTCGGTCCGCAACAAGATGCACGACGCGCGCGCCGTGGTCGAGGAGAGCATAGGCAACCCGCCGTCGCTCCCCGAGCTTGCGGCTCTTGTCGGGACCAACGAGTGCACCCTCAAGCGCGCCTTCAAGGAGGAGTTTGGCATGACGGTCTACGCCTACATCTTCTCGCGGAGAATGGAGCTTGCCGCCGCCATGCTCCGCGACCCGGCCTTGACCATGTCCGACGTTGCTTTGAGCCTCGGATATGACCATATGAGCCACTTTTCGTCGGCGTTCAAGAAGTTCTATGGTGTCCCGCCGAGCCTTTTCCGCCGCAGTGGCGGCCGATGAAAACACGAGAGGCGCGACGGGAACGACCGTCGCGCCTCTTGTGTTCACTGTAACTATCAAACTATTCTAACCCCCCGCTCCGTTGAGCGGTCCCCCAGTCTTGCCGTCGCGGCTCTGGGCATGTTGAACCTCTATCTATGAAAAACACTCTTTGCTACTGTTCTCTCTTGACGATGCAAATGTAGGATGACGGGGACCTGTCCGCCAATGTTTTCGACAATTGGAGGCTATTCTTCAGCGTATGGCCAAATTGGGGGCTAAAGGGCTTTCATTGATAAAAATGCGGCGAATGTTGAAAGTAGTGTTTTGTATTTCTAGATAAGTCGTATATTTGTCGCGTGTAAGAAGTGATAGTTTTTCATAATGGAGGTTTTTAGTTGAACTAGCCGTGAGGCATGTTCGGGCTCGGAAAACGTTCCGGCTCTGTTTGATTGTGATTTTCTCATTGTCGGCCGTTGCTGCTCGTCAGCGATGGCCGGCGATGATTTTTTTTTGGGGTATCCTCCTGCCGCCTGTGCTTGCGTCCGGTCAAAAAAAGATGGGGACGCGCAGACAAGTGCGCGTCCCCGTGGTGTCTTGCGATTTGCCCTCGCGCCCCCCGTTAGACCAGGGAGCTCAAGATTTGCGCAAGCTGCTCTTTGGACTTGAGGCCCACGCTCTTCTGCACGACGGCCCCGTCTTTGAAGAAGAGGAGCGTCGGGATGGACATGATTCCGAACTGCGACGGGACTTCCCTCTCGGCGTCTACGTCCATCTTGTAGAAACGCGCCTTGCCCGCGAACTCCTCTGCCAGAGCCTCGACGTTGGGGCCCATGGCTTGGCACGGGCCGCACCATACGGCCCAGAAGTCGACCACCGCGACCCCGCCCTTGTCCTCGACCTCTGCCTTGAACTTCGCGTCTGTCAGTTGCTCTACCATACCTTTTTCGTTTAGTGTTTAAAAGTTTATCTAGTTGTCATCTTGTGGCCGAGACGAATCTCTCTTTGCCCAAGTAGTCTGTGTGCGTCGCCACGCCGCGCAGGCCCTCTTGCTCCATGAGCGTCGCCACCTCCGCGGTCTTGCGCTCGTTGGTCTCGACTGCCACTAGGCCGCCGCCCGTCAGAAGCCCATTGGCGCACAGTCTCGCTATTTGGCGGTAGAAGACCAGTGGGTCGTTGTCGGGCACGAACAGGGCCAAACTTGGCTCGTAGTCCACCACGTTGGGTTCCATTGTCGCCCTCTCGCCCTCCATGACGTAGGGCGGGTTGCTCACCACGACGTCGAATGCCTCCACTTCTTGCGCCTTTAGGGACAATATGTCCGCTTGGCGTATATCAATATCTGTGCCAATGGCGTTGCGTCGGGCAATGCTTATGGCTTCGGGCGAGATGTCTATGGCCGTAATCTTAGGGTTGCGGAGCAACTTGTTCAGTGCCAGCGCTATGCATCCGCTCCCAGTCCCTATGTCGAGGACACGCTGCGCCTCCCTGCCCTCTGACACTTTGACGACAATCTCTGCCAATTGTTCCGTTTCGGGGCGGGGAATCAGAGCTCCCGGCCCGACATTGAGCCCAATCCCGCAAAACTCGCACCGGCCGGTGACATATTGGAGCGGCTCGTGGCGAGCCAGGCGGAGGGCCATTTGGCGCAGCCTGTCGGCGTCGGCCTTGTCCACCGTGCTGTCGAGGTTGAGGGCCAGGGTGGTGAAGTCCCAGCCCCAAAAGTCGCACAAGAGGGCGTTGACGGCGGCCTTGGCTTCGTCGCCTAGTGGCGTGGAGAGCATTTTTGTCAGTTCGCGTTTGAGTTCTATGGTGCTTTGTAGGCTCATATTTTTGTTCTTTTCCTATCTTTACGCAAACATTATTCCTCTTCCCGATGGCAAATGTAGACACAAAGATAGAATCGCCCAACGACGAGTTTTTCATGAGGCGATGCATACAGTTGGCCCTCAACGCCGAGGGGCGGACGTACCCCAACCCCATGGTTGGCGCCGTGGTGGTGTGCGACGGCAAGATTGTCGGTGAGGGGTGGCACATGAAGGCCGGCGGCCCCCACGCCGAGGTCCACGCCATAGGGGCCGTGGGCGACGACGAAGTGCTGAGGCGCTCGACAATCTACGTGAGCCTGGAGCCGTGCGCCCACCAGGGTCGGACCCCGCCTTGCGCCGACCTCATAATCCGCAAGGGGATCCCGAACGTCGTCGTGGGCTGCATGGACAGCTTCTCTAAGGTAGACGGCCGGGGGATTCGCAAGCTGAGGGCCGCGGGGGTCAATGTTGTCGTGGGTGTCCTAGAGGAGGAGTGTCGTCGGCTGAACAGGCGTTTCTTCACCGTCCAGGAGCGTAAGCGTCCGCACGTGATTCTCAAATGGGCTCAGACGGCGGACGGCTTCATTGGCGTCGTGGCGGACGGGCGCCCCGCCCCAGTGCGCATCTCCAACCGCGAGGCCCATCTGGTTGAGCACCGCCGGCGGACGACGGAAGACGGCATCCTGGTCGGCGCTGGGACGGTTCGTAGCGACAACCCTCGTCTCACCCCGCGGCTGTGGTCGGGCAGGGCCCCGTTGCGCTTTGTCCTGGCGCCGAGGCTCGGCTTGCCCAGCGGGGCGGCCTTGGTGACCGACGGGGGGCGTACGGTGGTCATCAACCGCGTGACGGAGACCGACTTCGGGAGCACCCGCTACGTTGCCCGCGAGATGTTGCCCGGCTCTGTCGCCGCCGACGCTCTAGACGTCGTTGCCGCCGAGGGCGTCTCGTCGCTCATTGTCGAGGGCGGGGCGCGGACTTTGAGGACATTCATTGCGGAGCAGCTCTGGGACGAGGCCTACGTCTACATCTCCAACACCCACCTTGGCTCGGGTGTCGAGGCCCCGCAGCTCAATGGTCAGATTGTCTCGACGCGCAGTTTCGGAGACTGCCTCTTGCGCCACTACGTCAACGACTATAAGGTTCAACTGCCCATAATCCGCTGACCTCTAGTCGCTCTACCCTCTTTTTAGCTCGGCGCCAGGCGGCGGGGAGGTCGCATGCGGGAGACAGGACGTAGAGGCAGCTGTCGTCCTCTTCCGCGCCGCTTGGCAGTCCGTCGTGGTTCACCACCACGATGTCGCATCCCGCGGCTGTGGCGTCCTTGGCGTTGAGAATCGCTATTCTGGTTCCGTCGTGTTCCACAATCTCGACGTCCCTCATGTTGCGCGCGCTTCCTATCTTGATCCCCTCTCTGTCGGCCCAGCGCTTGGCGGCTTTTAGCGAGGCGCCGTGCGAGGCGTCGGACATCAGAAGCCTCGTCGTCCTGCCGTCGGACACCGCCACGGACAGGCGGCCGTAGACGGTCAGCAGGTTCACCGACGGCGAGCGGCCCAGGTCGTTCACAAGTATGGCCACCAAAAGCGTAGCGAAAGCCGCGCACCATGCCCGCCGCAACTCTCGGCTGCGCATTGCCACCCACGCCAGGGTCAGGACTACGAATATCGTCCCCGTCGTCAGCACCACTATGCTCTTCGCACCGCAGTCCACTTGCGCCATGGGCAACTGCGCGGCCCACGAGCAGTAGTCCGTAAGGAGAGTGAGCGCATGGTCCACGAACCAACCGGCCCCGAGCCCGACGCCGGGCACCGACGCGACCACTGTCCCTAATAGTGTGGCGTTGAAAACCACCCATATCAGAGGGACGACGAGCAGGTTGTTGAGCCAGAACCACGTTGGAAACGAGTGGAATGTGTAGGCAATTATTGGCGTTGTAGAGAATTGCGCCACGGCGCTTACTGCCACTGCCGTGGCGACCCACTTTGCCGCCTTGGCGCACGCCTTGTTTTGAATCCTCTCGCCGACGTACTCGTTGACCACCCTGTTCACCGTCGGCATGGCGGCTAGCAGTCCGCCTACGGCGGCAAAACTGAGCCACAGCCCTACGCTGCGCACAGAGAGCGGGTCGAAGAGCGGAATGGCCGCCAGGGCCGCCGTGAGGGAGTGGAAGACCGGAAAGGGCCTGCCCTGCCATCGGCCAATCTCGATGAAGGTGAACATTATGGACGCGCGGACCACCGAGGGCGACATCCCGACCATAAGCGCATAGAACCACAGGACGACAATCGTGGCCGCCGCCGCCACCCTCCTGCCGGCGACGAGCGAGAGGGCGAACGAGACGACCCACGCCAGGACACCCACGTGGAGCCCGCTGACGGCCAGGACGTGACTCGTGCCGCAAGCCGAGAAGCTCTCGCTCACCTCCCGCGGCAGCCCGCCGCGGTCGCCGAGCATCAGGGCGCGGAGAAAGGCGGCGTTCGGGAGGCTGACGCCCATTGCGTCGAGGCGCCCGGAGTACCATTGGCCCACCTTGCCCGCCAGGGTTGCCGCGCCCCACCCCCGGGCCTCGGCCGTCTTCATCTCCCGGCACTCCACGAGCATCGATATGCCTTGCGACTCAAGATAGTCGCCATAGTCGAAGCTGCTGAAGACGTCTTGGCGCGGGTCGGCCGTTGTGCCGTCTATCCGTACGCTGTCGCCGCACCATATCTCGCCCTGCGCCCCCGGGACTTTGCGCCTGTCCACCTCGACGCAAGCCGTCAGCGTGTCGGTCTTTACCACGATGCGCAGCCGCGTGGAGTCGTCGCGCATGACCCTTGTCACCACGCCGCGTAGCGAGCACTCGTCCCCACCCTTTTTGAACCCCTGGTGGCGCACCGAGGCGTTGAACGCGCCTCCGGCCACTGAGCAGAGGCAGAAGAGGGTGAGAAACAGCACGTCTCGAGTGGTGGGCGTCTTTCGCAATGCCTTGCGGAGCGTGGCGAACGACAGGAAAAGGAGGAGGAGCGCGGCGAGAGCCAAGTCCCATTGCCACTCCGTCTCGACACCTATTGCCGAGCCGAGTGCCAGGCCGAGTGCCATCGGGAGCATCGGGCGCCCGGCAAGCCAGTTCGTTTGCCTTTTCTTGGCCATTTTGGCGGGTAGTCCGCTCATGGGATTGGTGTTGATGGTTGGATGTGGCCAAGACGCAAAAAGCGGCCAGAACGTCTAATGTCCTGACCGCTTTCCGTCGGGGTTATGCGATTCGAACGCACGACCTCTACGTCCCGAACGTAGCGCGCTACCAACTGCGCTAAACCCCGATTGTGACGTTGCAAAATTAGTATTTTATCTGTTACGCGGTTAGGCTTAGGGTCAATTTTTTGCGCCGTCGGGTTCCCTTACGGCACGCACGCCCGGACTATGGGAGTCTTTTTGGCCATCCGCACTGCCGCGTCGCACACCGCATATGTGAGAATGAAGCCGAAATATGGGTTGCCGAATGGCAGTCCCACTTTCCCCGAGAGCATGAGGACTAGCGGGTGGAGCAGGACGACGCCCATGCAGGCGGCGATGTTGAGTAGGTCAATCCACAGTTTTCGGCCCCGTTCCATCGCTTTTCCCGCTGGTGCCGATCAGCTTCTCGACCTCGTCGGCTGTCAGTCCTAGGGTGGTTGCAATGCTGTCGGTGGATAGTCCCGCCGACAGCAGGGCTTCGGCTGTGGCTTGTCTTACGGACATTAGTTCCGTGTCTTTTTGTTTCAGCAGCTCGTCTTTCTGTATCAGCTGTCCTTTCGCCTCGTTGAGTTGTCCTTTCGCCTCGTTGAGTTGTCCTTTCGCCTCGTTGAGTTGTCCTTTCGCCTCGTTGAGTTGCCCTTTCGCCTCGTTGAGTTGCCCTTTCGCCTCGTTGAGCTGTTCCCCAGTTTTAGCGAGCTTCGCCTCCATCTTGTCTATGGCGGCGTTCTTCAGCTCTATCTCGGTCTGCATCTCCTCCTCCAGCTCCATCCGGTCGAGCAGCTTCTCGTCGACCAGTGCCGACGAGAGGCGGCGCACAAGCGGCTTGACCTCCTCGCCGCCCATGTCGTCGTCGTAGTTGAGGATATGCCTGTCGCGGCGGCTCTTGGTGCGTTGGTCGAAGACCGACATGAGACGTTCGGCTATGTTGCGCGGCTTTTCTGGCAACCTCTTCACCTGCACGATTATAGTGTCGTGCGTGAGGCTGCTGACGAACTTGCCGTCGCCCCGCCCGGTGCGCCCGTCGCCCGGGGAGGCGGGGTTGCCGTCGTAGTCCACGAGGCTGCCTCCGTAGGCGTAGGCTATGGCCTCGGTTGTCTCGCGTATGTTGTGTCCCAAGATGTAGATTGTCACAATGTGGCGCGGCGAGCCGTCTGCGGGGTCCACGTTGTCGGGGTCGGAATATCGGACTCCCAGGTAGCGGCGGAAGCGCGCCACCTCGGTCTCCAACCAGGCTTTCTGCATCTCTATGCTCACCGTCTCCTCGCCGCCGCCAACGGTCTCCACGGCTGCCACGTAGTCCATGCGGTAGAGGCCCAGCTCCTTGTCTGCGGCCCGGTCGCGCAGTTCTGCCGTCCGCTCCTGTGCTTGTTGCTCCAGGCGCAGCACCTTGCGCTTGAGCAGGGCCGAGAGCAGGACTCGGGCCACGCGCTCGTCCTCCATGAGGAACTTGAACGACGAGTCGTATATCGGGTTTAGAATCTGTATCATGGCTCTTAGGCTTATGTCGCAAATATAGCATTATTGGCAAAAAGAGTGGCCAAAAGTCCGACGACTCTTGGCCACTCCGTTCGCACGAAAAAAGTGCGGCTATTTTTCTTAGGGCATCTCGGCCTCAGAATATTGCTTGACGAGCGAGAGCACGGCCCTGGCGCATGCCTCGGTGCCGCCCGGGCAGTATACGTGTAGCTTGTAGGCGCCCGTCTTGCTGCAAATGAACTGGAAGGCGGGGAACGTCTTGCCGTTGGCCTGGTTGACGCCGATGAGCTTGTCTCCGTCGTAGATTGCCACCACCACGTTCTCGCTGTTGCTTGAGCCGTTGGCAATGTTCACCTGGTAGTGTGTGCGGCTGTTGAGCACGAGCGAGAACTTCTTGCCCTCGGTGCTGGTGCCGGCCTGCAGCTTGATGTCGAAATCCTTTATGTACTGATAGTTGCCCATGGCCCCGAGGGCGGCTTTCATCAGTTCGTCGCCGCATTGCGCCCAAGACGCCACGCCCATTCCTAGTGCCATGGCCACGATGGCTATCGTTCTCTTTATCATATGTCCCAATCTCCGGGGGTTGCCCGCCCGCTAGTTTATCACTCCGTTCCTTATCTCCTTGACCTTGGCAATAATCTTGCCAACCTGCTCCTCGGTAATCTCCACGGTCGTCACTTCGTTCTGCTCGATGACGAGCATCCCGTTGACCTCCTTGGTCTCAGGGACTCCCATCTCGGTCGTGATTCTGACCCCGTCGTAGATGGCTTTGAGCTCGTCGACCTGCTTGCCGAGGGCCTTGAAGTCGTTGTCGGAGCGCGCGTAGGTGTTGATGACGATTTGCAGAATCTCGACAATGTTCTTCTGCTCGCCAAGTCGGTCTGTCAGCCCTTTGTCTTTTGTCTGCTCAATGACCGAGCCGGTCAGGTATATTCCCTCCAGCCATGTGCCGACGACAATGGCCGTCGAGACGTTGGAGCGCTTCTGCTCGCGCAGGTACCGGTCGATGTTGTTGAAGCACGTGACGGAGAGCTGCTTGAGCGAGTCGAGGTTCGTGTTGTCTTTGGCCATGCGGCTCAGGAGGGCGAAGTCCAGGAACTGGCCCACCCCGATTCCGTCGGCCAGGCGCTTGATGGACGAGAGGTAGTCCACGACGACGAGGTTCTTGCCGAACGTGTTGATGTAGCCCAGGTCGGCGGCGTAGACGCCGAGGTTGATGGCCCTCTTGAAGCTTGTCTCGTAGTTGCTCTCCTGCCCGGCGGCGTTGAGGGTGCTTTGCGAGAACTGGACGCCCGTGTTCTTGATCTCGTTGGCCATCTCGACAGGCGACGAGATGTTCTGAATCATGTCGCCGACAACCTCGGCGCTCACGATGAGCGTGGTGTCGTCCTTGTCGTTGACCTCGCCAAGCTCCATGCCCTGCTGGGAGCAGGAGGAGCAGCTGTTGAGGGTCATGGCCGCGGCGACGGCGGCGATGCCTCCGAGCGCAAAGTCTATCTTTCTCTTCATATCGCGTTATTTCATGTTTTTGTTGCTCAACTATTTGGGCATCTCTGCCTCGGAATATTGCTTGACGAGCGAGAGTACGGCCCTGGCGCAGGCCTCGGTGCCCCCCTCGCAATAGACGCGCAGCTTGTAGGCGCCCGTCTTGCTGCATATGAATTGGAAAGCCTCGAACGTCTTGCCGTTGGCGAAGTTGGTGCCGATGAGCTTGTCGCCGTCGTAGATTTGGACGATGACCTTCTCGGTGTTGGTCGAGCCGTTGGCAATGTTTATCTGGTAGTGCGTGCGGCTGTTGAGGACGACGGAGAACTTTGTGCCCTCCTTGCTCGTCGCGGCTGGCAACTTGATGTCGAAATCCTTGATATATTGGAAGTTGCCCATGGCCCCGAGAGCCTGTTTCATCAGCTCGTCGCCGCATTGGGCTTGCGCCGTGCCGCCAAGCACGGCTACTGCCGCAAGAGCCAGCAGTGATACGAGTGTCAGTTTCATCGCGTTGGTCGTTTTTTCGCGGAGCGCCTTTTGTCCCCCCCTACTCGACAATGAATTGCCGCAGGGCCTTGACTTTCTCGACAATCTGCGCCACCTGCTCGTCGGTTATGTCTACGTGCGTCAGCTCTTTCTGTTCGATGATGAGCATGCCGTCGACCTCTTTTGTCTGCGGCTCGCCGAACTCCGTCGTTATCCTCACGTCGTCATATATGCTCTTGAGGTCGTTGAGCTTGCTGACCAGGGCTTGGAAGTTGACGTCGCCACGGCTGTAGTTGTTGAGGATGATGAGCAGGATGGAGGCTATGTCTTTCTGCTCCGCCAGCCTGTTGATCAGCTCCGAGTCCCGTGTCTGCTCTATGACGCGGCTCGTGATGTATATGCCCTCAATCCACGCTCCGGCCACTATGGCCGTCGAGACGTTGGAGCGCTTCTGCTCGCGCAGGTACTTGTCCATGTCGTTGAAGCACGAGACGGAGAGGAGCTTGAGCGAGTCGAGGTTTGTGCTGTTCTTGGCCAGGCGGCTCAGCGTCGTGAAGTCCACGAATTGGCCCACGTTGAGCCCGTCGGCCAGCTCTTTGACTGCCAGGAGGTAGCTCACGACGACGCTGTTCTTGTTGAAAGTGTTGATGTAGCCCAGGTCTGCGCTGTAGGCGCCGAGGTTCAGCGCCCGCTTGAAGCTGGTGCTGTAGTCTTTCATCTTCTCGGCGTCGTTGAGGATGGCCTGGTCGAAGGGGGTGCCGCTCTTCTTGATCTGGTTTGCCATCTCGACGGGCGACGAGATGTTCTGTATCATGTCGTTGACGACGTTCTCCGACAGCTGTAGGGGTGCGCTCTGCAGGCTGTCGGGCAGTTCGTCGAGGTTGTCGGAGGCCTTGGTGCTGTTTCCGGCGCACGACGCCACCAGGGCCGCCAGTGCCGCGGCTGTGGCCGCGGCTATTGTGTTTTTGACTTGTGACAGGTTCATTTTCAGCTAGTCTTGGTTATTGTTTCTTGTTGTTGGCGGACGACTTGCGCCGCAGTGCCGACTTGAATTTGCTGTCCAACGCCGCCAGTGGCGCCAGCCACCTCTTGAAGTCGATGTCGGTCAGCTTCTCCAGCCCGCGGCGCGTCAGGTCGTAGTAGAGGATGGCGTAGAGGACCGCGGAGATGACCCATATGGCCAGGATGTTGAACCACAGCGTCTCGACGTAGGCCCCGAAGAGGTACTTCTTGGGCGAGAAGAACTGGCTGCGGAAGCGCAAGACTCCCTCCGGCTCCGGCATTTGGTATATGGGGTCCTTGATCTGGATAAGCCTGTCGCCGTCGCGGAGAATCTTGTTCTTGTCGAACGTCTTGGTCACCACGTCGGCCACCGACTCGTTGTAGTAGCTGTTCTTGAGGGCGTTATATACGTCGCGCTGGTGCTCGAGGTAGTAGTTTATCTTGCGCTCGCGCGCGGCGTTGGCCTTCATGAACTGCGCCTGGTAGAGCTCGTTGAGGGCGTCGATATATTCTCCCGTCCGGGCGTAGACCTCGTCGTTGAAGTCCTCCTCGGTCAGCTTGTCGAGGCAGTCGAACTTGAGCTGCGGCTGTCGGCGGGTCTCCTTGCCGAGCTCGTTTTGGAGCAGGGCGAGGTCCACGAGATATTGGCGGCTGTCGGTCTTGTTCTCTTTGCGCGCCCTTTGGACTGCCTCCAAGACGTCTTTGACCTTTGGCAGGTAGTAGACGGTCTTGAAGTCGGCCTGCCGCTCCAGCAGCTCGTCGTCGAAAAAGGCCTTCTCGAACTTGTTGTTCTTATATTGGTAGACGATGAGGCCCTCGTAGGCGTAGCGCGCCGGGATGACCTCCGCCACGAGCGGCACCTTGTCCACCGACGAGATGTCCTTGTTGAGCTTGTCGAAAGTGAACATGGCCCCGCCCAGGACCATCTGCGGGATCATGACGAGCGGGATCATGATGTATATCGCCACGATGGAGTTGAACGTCGAGGAGAGGATGAGGCCCAGGATGTTGCTGGAGACTGCCACCGAGAAGAGCATGGCTATGAACTCCAGGTTCATGCCGTCGAACGATATTTCCCAGTTGCCGACGACGACGAAGAGAATCATCTGCACCGCCGAGATGGCCATCAGGTTGCAAATCTTCGAGACGAGGTATGCCGACCTGCTGAGGTTGAGGAACTTCTCGCGCTTGAGGATTTTGGCGTCTTTGAAAATCTCCTCGGCGCTGACAATCAGGCCGAAGAAGATGGCGACGATTGTCCCCATGAAGATGTAGATGGGGATGTTGGCGTTCTCGCGGAAGATGTAGACGTCGGAGTCGGGGTCCACGATGTAGCGTATGAGGTATGCCAAGATGAAGCCCAAGATTGGCGCCTCGAGGATGTAGAGGGCCATGGACTGGGTGTTGCTCACCTTGGTCAGGAAGTCGCGCTTGGTGTATATCCAGAACTGCCGGAACCAGCCGGGGATGTCGAGGCTCTTGGGCGGCTTCTCCGTCGCCGTCTCGACGCGCGGCACCTTGGGCAGGATTTTAGACTGGTATATCTTGTTCCAGTCCTCGGCGCTCTTTTTGCGGCGGTTGGTCGTGTTGCCATACTCGTCTTTCTCGCTGGCGTCGAGGATGTTGAATACCTGCTCGGGGTTGATGTTGCCGCACGTTGGGCACTGGCCCACGTCGGCGTTGGTCTGGTTGTCCTCGGTCTTGAAGTGGATGATGCTCTCGGTCGGGTTGCCGTAGTAGACGGGGTAGCCGCCGGTGTCGAGGATGAACATCTTGTCGAACATCTTGTAGATGTCCGACGAGGGCTGGTGGATGACGACGAAGACGAGCTTTCCCTTGAGCGAGAGCTCGCGGAGCAGGCTCATGACGTTCTCGGAGTCGCGGCTGGAGAGGCCCGACGTCGGCTCGTCGACGAAGAGGATGCCCGGCTCGCGGATCAGCTCCAGGGCTATGTTGAGCCTCTTGCGCTGTCCGCCGCTGATCATCTTGTTGAGGGGCGAGCCCACCTGGAGGTCTTTGCGCTCGAAGAGGCCCAGGTCTTTGAGCGTCTTCTCGACCTTGGCGTCTATCTCGGCGTCGGTCAGACCCTTGAAGCAGAGCTTGGCGCTGTAGTAGAGGTTCTGGTAGACCGTCAGCTCCTCGATGAGCAGGTCGTCTTGCGGGATGAGGCCGATGACGCCCTCCAGCTCCTCTTTCTGGGTGTGGAGGTTGAGCCCGTTGATCAGCACCTCGCCCTCGCTCGGGGCCTCGTTGCCGCACAAGACGTTGAGCAACGTGGTCTTGCCGGCCCCGGAGGCCCCCATGATGCCGACCAGGCGCCCCTGCTCCTCGAACATGTTGATGTCGCGCAGGCCTATGCCGCCGGTCTTGAAGCGGAACCACACGTGGTTGACCTCGAACGAGATCCGCTGGACGTTGGTCTCCTTTGAGAGGCGCGCGGCGATGTCGGTGTAGTAGAGCAGGCCCTGCGGGGTCTTGACGAAGCTGCCGCTCGGCAGGGGGTAGATGGTGCCGGGGTTGACGGCCAGGCCGTTGATTGAGACGTCTCTCGGCCCGTCATATTTGAGGAAGAAGAGGTTGGCGCTGCCTATGCGGAGGATTGCCAGGCTCCCGTCGAGCGTCGTGTCGGCAATGTGGCACGCCTGGGCGTAGTCGGCGTCGTCCGCCGCGTCGGCAATGAGGAAGTCTCCCCTGTCGAGCGCCGTCAGCGGGGCTGGGCGCTCCGCCCCGGCCGGGAGCCCGAGCCGGGCCGCCGCCTGGTGGCGGGGCGCGGTGGAGGTGTTGCAGAAGAGCTTGATGTTCTCAATCTCGTCCTTCGCCAGGGTGAAAGTCTCGCCGGCTGTCTTGACCACCTCCTCGCGGAGCTTTATTATGGTGTCGGCGTTCTCCTCGACGTCCAGCTCCTCTGCCTCCTTGCGGCTCTTGCCCTTCCATGCCTTGACGCTCACGCTGCGCCCGGCGTAGGCCGTGTCGTAGGCCCTCTCCATCTCGAAGAGGCGGACCAGGACGACGACCTTCTGCTCCTTGCTGAGCGCCTTGTTGGCGGCGCGGCAAATCTTGAGCGTCTTCATGGAGTCTTTCATGTCGACGACGATCCGTCCCGCCGTCTCGTCGAACTGGGCGCGCTCGCTGGCTTTCTCCTTGAATTTGTCGAGGTACTCGCCCACCTTGGCCGAGGCAATCTGATCGTTGAGGAACTTGCGCAGGAAGTCTATCTCAACGTCGCTGGCTCCGCCGCCCTGCTTGGCCAGGATGCCGAACAGGTTCATCAGGTGCTCTAGTATCTCTTCGCTCATTTCGGGGCTTGTCTAGGTGTAAGTGTGTGGGTGCGTTGGTTGGGCTTGCCGGCCTCAGTATTTGATGAACTCGAACGGGACTTCCACGATGTCCTCATACTCCTTGCCGGCGTCCTCGATGTCCTCCTCGTCCTCGTGCGAGTACCATTTGACCGTGACCTTGTCGGCTATGGCCTCGAACTTGAGCAGGATGTCGAGGAGCATCTTCGACGACGCCGTGTTGAAATACTCCAGCTTGAAGCACACGTCGATGTGGTCGTTGGGCTCCGCCACGTAGACGTCTATCCAGTCCATGACGGGCTTGTAGAAGTCGGCCACGTTCTCGGGAAGCGAGCGCCCGGAGAACTCGATGACGTTGGCGCCTTTGTCCATTTTTACTGTCGGGGTGTCGTCGGTCCCCTTGATATCCAGTACGTCCATTGTATGTTGAGTTGTCTTTTGTTTTTTACTGTCAGTTGCGCGAGATTGTGGTGATGATGATGAAGAAGCAGAAGTCGTCGTTGAGGTCTTTGAACTGATACTCAATCTTGTTGCCGCTCTTCTTCGCAATGTCTATGAAGCCCAGCCCGGCCCCGCCCTTGACGGAGAGCTTGCCACCCATGATCTGCTGCTTGTAGAGGGCCGAGAGTCCCTCCTTGTCGAGGCTGTTTATCTTGTCGAGCGACGCCTCGAGGCCGGCACGCTTGTCGGCACGGATGACGTTGCCCGTGATGACGTTGTAGCACTCCTCGCCGTGGCTCACCAGGACAATGCCGCGGCGCTCCTCGTCCTCGTCGTCGGTCATGGGGTCGGCGTGCTTGCTGATGTTCTGGAGGCACTCGACCATGACGTTGAACACCCTGCGCTGGACCTGGCCCTTCTCCTCCTTCTTGGCCATGTTCTTCTCCGTCAGCGCAGTGAAAGTCTTTGTTATCTCTTGCGTCACGACACCCTCGTAGACCAGGTTTATCTCGTTGGCCTGCATGGTGTGGTAGAGTTGGTAGGCAAACTCCAGGAAGTCCTGGTTGGCGCCAATCTTGGTCATAGGCATGCTTCTAAAATAGTGGTAAAGATACTATATATATTTCATTCGGGGACTCCCCCTCTGCCGCTTCTACGCATTTTGCCGTTTCTTGTTTAAGTGTTTTTCACAGGGCGGCGCCAAAGCACGACGAGCGGCCGGGACTCCGCGTCTCCGGCCGCTCGTCAGTATCTCTTCTTGTGGTGAGGGGCGACGCCGCTAAGTTAGGCTTTTGCGCCACGCCAGGGCTGCCCGTGGGCGCCTCTTTTGACCGGCGGCGGCATATCGTTGACGAGCGTCGTCTGCCGCTGTTGACCAATTGACGAGCCGCGCGCCGCTCACCTGCCCCTCCAGTTGCCGCGCATGGCCTCCTCGGCGTCGGTCTTGAAGACCGAGATGGCGTCGTTGAGGCGGTCTATCTGCTCCTTCATGGCGGCCGAGCTCGCGGCTATCTCCTCGGCGCTGGCGGCGTTCTGCTGCGTGGAGCGGTTGAGCTCTGTTATGGCGCTGTTGACCTGCTGGACGCCCTGGTTCTGCTCTAGGCTGGCGGTCGTTATCTCCTTGATTAGCGCCGTCATCTTCTCGACCTGCGGCATCAGGTCGTTCACCTGCCGGAACGCCTCCTCGCTCTCGCTGACGGACGCCGCCGCGGTGCGGTTGATGCTGTCGGCCGTGTCGTGCGTCTGGTCGGCCAGGCGCCCCACCTCCTTGGCCACGACGCCGAAGCCCAGCCCGTGTTCGCCGGCGCGGGCTGCCTCGACCGACGCGTTGAGGGCCAGGATGTTGGTCTGCGACACCAGGTCGTTGATGCCCGAAATGTTCTGCGCGATGTTGTTGATGGCCTCGATGCTGTCTTTGCTGGAGCTGGCCAGGCGCGTCATCATCTGCGCCACCTCCTCGGTGAGGCGGTTGGCGTGGACGGAGTTGTCGGTGTTCTGCTGGATGTTGCTCTCCATCTGCTCCATCGAGCTTGACACCTCCTCCAGCGACGCGGCCTGCCTGTTTGCCGCGTCGGCCAGGCTCTCCGAGGCCCAGCTCATCTGGTTGGCGCTGTTGACGAGGCTCCGCGTCGACGCGCGTATGGGGTCGAGGACGGAGCGTATCCGCTCCTCCATCTGCCGCACGCCGTCGGCCAGGGTCGTTATCTCGCTGCAGGCCTTGCCGATGAGGATTTTGCCCGTCAGGTCGCCGCCGGCAATGGAGACCAGGTTCTCCTTGAGGCGGCGGATGGGCCTCGTTATCCGGTTGTAGACGCGGAAGAGCAGGAAGCTCAGCAGGAAGACGAAGACCACGAGCATGACGGGCATGAAGAAGTGGGTGCTCTCCATGATTGCGTCGGTCTGCCCGCTGTCGCCCACGAAGAGCACCACGCCGGAGACCTTGCCGTCGTATGCCACCGACGGCATGGCGCCGATGTAGTTGCGCCGCCCGAGCATCTCGGAGACGCCGACCCACTGCTCCCGGCGGTTGACCGTGGCGTCGTAGATGGTCGTGTCGAGGCGGATCTGCTTGAGGTTGACCCCGGCCTCCGACGAGGCTATGCAGTGGTCGCCGACGAAGACGTAGGTCTCGGCCCCCATCTGCTCCCGGCCCACGGCGCGTGCGTTCTCGTGGTTCGAGATGAGGCCTATGACGAAGACCACGCCGACGGGGTTGTTGTCGGCGTCGTTGACGACGCCCGCCGAGTAGTCGACGAGGATGCCGTCCAGCACCCGGCTGGAGCTGAACACGCCGACTTGCCGAGCGTGCTCGGCGGCGCCGCGCAGGCTCTCGTCGCCCTCGTCGAAGATGTAGCTCGAGACGATGACCTCGCCTTGCAGGTCGGTGTAGATGTAGCCCGAGGCCCCGGCCCCGCTGGTGCGCCGCTCCAGGTCCTGGCGCATGTTGGCGCGGTTGCGGGTGGCGGCCGTGGCGGCGAACGGGGCGTAGGTGTCGTTGAGGCCGCGGCAGACGTTCTCCATGCTGGAGCGGTTGTGGCGGACGACGTTGACGGTGTTGCCCAATATGCCCTGCACGTTGCGGAGCTCGACGTCGCGCAGCGAGCCGGAGACCGAGAAGTAGACGAAACCGGCGGCTATGCCCAGCACGATGACGAACAGCACGCAGGGCACGAGGATCAGGAACGTAATCCCGTCAAAGAAATATCTTTTCATGCGTTTGATTTGGTGGTAGATGTGTCGTTTGTTCGCTATCGCGAAATACGCATTTTATTCTCTCATCGTTTCCCTTTTTTTTCGCTTTTTGAGTGCAGAGCCATATTTCATAACTTCGCGCCGACAACAGACACGACACGCCGATGACCTCCTGCCGACGCCCCTTGGCCCTTGCCGCCCTCTTGCTGTCGCACTTTGCGGCGACGGCGCAGAGGCACCTGACGATGACCGTCTTGGAGCGCGGCACGGAGCGTCCCGTCGTGGCGGCGAACGTCGTCTATGCCGCCGACCGGGGCATGACCAGCGGGCGGACTTTGGCCGTGGCCGACGCCGACGGGCGGGCTGAGCTGACGCTGCCCGCCGCTGGCGGCGCCTTCTTCTCGGTCTCGTCGGTGGGCTTCGTCGCCGTCGAGGGGCGGCTCGGCCCGGCCGCGGGAGACACCGTGGTCTACATGGAGGAGGACGTCGTGGGCCTCAGCGGCGTCGTCGTGACGGGCAGCCGCGCCGCGCGCCCCCTGAAGCTCAGCCCCGTCCAGACGCAGGTGCTTGGCGGCGGCGCCCTCGTCGAGGCCGGCTACGGCAACCTCCAGCAGGCGCTGAGGCAGGAGACGCCCGGCCTCAACATTCAGAAGGTGGGCTTCGGCAACGAGATCTCCATGCAGGGCCTCGACGCGCGCCACGTCCTCTTCCTGCTCGACGGCGAGCGCATGACGGGCGAGATGGCCGGCAACCTCGACTACGAGCGCTTCAACCTCCACGCCATAGACCGCGTAGAGGTTGTCAAGGGCGCCAGCTCGACGCTCTACGGCAGCAGGGCCTCGGGGGCCGTGGTCAACCTCATAACCAAGAAGACGGCCCGCCCCGCCGACGTCAGGGCCGGGGTTCGATGGGCGCAGATGAACCAGCGCAACTTCCCCGGCGCGAGCCCCGCCGACTTCCTCTACATGTTCGAGCGGAACGCCGACCGCCCCAACCTCCAGGCATGGGTCTCGGCGGGATTCCGCGCCGGGCCTCGGGTGACGACGCAGACCGACATCCTCTACAACTCGACCGACGCCTTCTACCTCTACCAGGCCCGGGGCGACAGCAAGCTCTACACCCGCGAGGCCAACCCGTGGCTGGCGGCCGACACCGCCGTGGTCTCGACGGCGCCGCGCCCGCCGATGGGCGTCGAGGGGTCGGAATATGTCTCGGCGCAGCAGAAAGTCTATGTGGACGACCTCGGGCCCGTCTCGCTCCTGGCCTACGGCAACTGGTTCTTCATGAACACCTACGACCTCATCGAGGACATGACTTTCAACCAGTCGCGAGACTTCACCCTGGGCCTCAAGGCCTCATGCGCCGTCGGCGAGTGGGTCACCGCCACCGTGAGCCTCCACGGCGACTTCTACAACCGCTTCAAGCGCCACGAGCGCGTCGACACCCGCGCCAAGGTCTACGACAGCCGAATCCTCCAGCCGCGGCTGACCCTGGCGAGCCGCTTCTTCGACGGCCACGACATCATCTTTGGCGTCGAGCACTCCAGCGACGACCTCACGTCCGACCGTTTCAGCGGCTCGGCCAGCCTCCAGATGCGCACGCGCTCGCTCCGCGAGACGGAGTGGTTCGTGCAAGACGAGTGGACCCTCTCGCCGCGGTGGATGCTCTCCGTCGGCGTCCGTTCCAACTTCAGCCGCGCCTTTGGCCTCATGGCCATGCCCAAGGTGGCGGCCAAGTGGACCCCCGCCGAGCGTTGGGCGCTGAGGGCCAACTACTCCATGGGCTACCGGGCGCCGTCCATCAAGGAGCTCTTCTTCAATTGGGACCACATGGCGATGTTCACCATCAAGGGAAACGAATATCTGAGGCCCGAGAGGAACAACTACTTCAGCCTCGGGGCCGAGTTCGCCGACGACCGCCTCTTTGTCTCGGTCAACGCCTACGCCAACCTCTTCCGTCGCAAGATTGAGGGCGTGTGGAGGGTCTACGACATGCAGTATAACTTCGAGTATGTCAACCTCCGCGACCAGCGCCTCCTGGGCGTGGAGTCCATCCTCCGGTGGCGCCTCCCGGGCGGGTTCACCCTCGGCGGGACATACTCTTTCGTCAACGTCTCGAAGCTCGACGGCGTGCAGGTCAACACCACGTCGCCCCACGCCGCCACGGCCAGCCTCGACTACAAGCTGGCGCGCCCGCGCTACCGCCTTGCCGCCACTCTCTCGGTCTCGGCGATGGGCGGCAAGAGGTTCGACATCCAGGACCGGCTGACCCTCGGAGGGACGAGCCGCGAGGCCTATTTCCGCACCGACCTGCCGCCCTATGCCCTGTGCAACGTGTCGGTCAGCCAGACGCTGTGGGGCATGGTCAGGGTCGCCGTGGGCGTGGACAACGTCTTCGACTACGTCCCCAAGACGCTAGGTGCCGGCATCACGATGTTCAACATCCCCGCCACGCCCGGGGCCCGGGGCCACGTGCAGGTCGAGTTCTTTTTCGACGAGATTGTCAAGGCATGCGCCCGCCGGGGCCGTTTTTCTGACTAACTTGGCCGCTCCGGGGGGGCGAGAGCGACGGCCACGTCCCCGTCGCCAAGTTTTTTTTTATACACACCTTTCAAACACAGATTGCGCATGAAAACGAATGGATTCGTGCTCGTGGCGATGCTCTCCGTTGCCGCTTGCAAGGCCGAGCCGCCCACACCCGAACAGCCCAGGCCCGCCCCCGACAAGCCCGCGGCGGACGGCGAGAGGCAAGACACCGCCGGGGCGCCGACGCTGGCCGAAGTGCGGTCCGCCGCCACGGGGCGATTCGTCAACCTGCTTGAGGGCAAGAGCGTCCCGGCCGACACCGTCTTTGCCTCCTACGTCGTGACATGGGCCGACGCCGACACCGCCCGCGGCGCCATATGGTCCGCATGGCGCGAGGCCAACGCCCGTCTTGGCGAGTCGAAGCTCCCGCCTCTGACACCGCTCGACGGCGCCGCGCCGGGCCAATGGACTGTTCCCGACAGCCTGGAGCGCAACGCCGTCATGCGATACTACTACGGCACCCGGGGAGTGCCCGCCGCGGGCCAGCCCCTGCCGCTCTTTGTCTACCTCCACGGCTCCGGCGCTCCCGACTCGGAGTGGGCCGCGGGCCGCCGCCTGGCGTTGCGCCTCTTCGGGAGCGAGCCGAGCGCCTATTTCGTCCCGCGGATTCCCAACACCGGCTACCTCTACCGCTGGTGGCAGAGGGGCAAGCAGTGGGCCTGGGAGAAGCTCCTGCGCCAGGTCTTGGCGGGTGGCGACGTGGATCCCCTGCGGATATATTTCATAGGAATCTCCGAGGGCGGCTACGGCAGTCAGAGGCTGGCGTCGTTCTATGCCGACTATCTCGCCGGGGCGGGGCCCATGGCGGGCGGCGAGCCGCTCATCAACGCCCCCGTGGAGAACTGCGCCAACACGGCCTTCTCGCTCCTGACGGGCGAGAGGGACGACGGATTCTGCCGCAACACGCTGACCCGCAACACCGGCCTGGCCTTCGGCGAGGCGCAAAAGGAGCATGCCGCCCTGGCCGCCGACGGGGAGCGGCTCTTCCGCCACCGAGTGGAGCTGGTGCCGGGCGCGGGCCACGGCATAGACTACAGCCTCACCACGCCCTGGCTCCGCCAGCACGAGCGCGACCCGCGCCCCAAGGTTGTCTTGTGGGAGGATTTCGCCATGGACGGCCGCCGGAGGGGCGGCTTCCACAACCTGTGGGTAGTCTGCCCACCGACGTTGCCCGACGCCGGGGGCGACCGGCGGACGCTCTACAAGATGGTTGTCCGCGGCAATGCGGTCGAGGTCTCGGTGGACAACGTCTCCTACGCCGTTGCCGAGAAGGACCCCCGTTGGGGCATCGGCCTGCGCTACGACCGCTCCCTGGCCCCGGCCTCTGGCGGGCGGCTGCGCATATTCCTCGACGAGCGCATGGTCGACGTCCGCCGCGACGTGACGGTCACGGTCAACGGCCGCGAGGCGTTCCGCGGGCGGCTCGTCCCGACTGTCGCCGACATGGTGGAGTCCGCTGCGGCCTATTTCGACCCCGGGAGGGTCTTCGCCGCCTCTGTCGTGGTGGACTACTAGCCGCCCGTCTTGGCCCTCAGCCGCTCCAGCATCTCGGCCGTCGTCCGCGGCAGGTCGTAGCGCGGCGCCCATCCCCACTCCCGCCGTGCGCAGCTGTCGTCGAGGCTGTCGGGCCAGCTCCGGGCTATGCTCTCTTTGAGCGGGTCTATGTCATACGTCATCTTGAAGTCCGGCAGGTGCTTCGCAATCTCGCGTCGGAGCATCTCCGGCTCAAGGCTCATGGACGTGATGTTGAAGGCGTTGCGGTGCGTGAGCCGCGAGGGGTCGGCCTCCATGAGGGCTATGGCCCCGGCGATGGCGTCGGGCATGTACATCATGTCCATGCGGACCCCGGCCGGTATGGGGCACCGGAACTCCTCGCCGCGCGCGGCGGAGTAGAAGATGTCCACCGCGTAGTCTGTCGTGCCGCCGCCGGGGGGCGCGGCGTGAGAGATGAGGCCGGGGAAGCGCACCGAGCGGGTGTCGACGCCGTGCTTCATGAAAAACCAGTCGCTCAGCAGCTCCGTCGTCACCTTGCTCACGCCATATATTGTCCGCGGGCGCTGGATGGTGTCTTGCGGGGTCTTCTCGGCCGGCGTCTCGGGGCCGAACGAGCCTATGGAGCTTGGGGTGAAGACCTGGCATTGCTCCTCGCGTGCCACCTCCAGGACGTTCCACAGCCCGTCCACTCCCACCCGCCATGCCGTCCGCGGCCTCTGCTCGGCCACGACCGAGAGGAGCGCCGCCAGGTTGAAGATGCAGTCCACGGCGTGGCGCCTGACCACGTCGGCCAGGGAGGCCCCGTCGGTGACGTCGGCAAGCTCGGCCGGACCGCCCTCCAGGAGCGCGCCGCGGGGCTCGGCCCCCGCAATGTAGCCCGCCACGACGTTGTCGCCGCCATATTGCCGGCGAAGCTCGACCGTCAGCTCCGAGCCTATCTGCCCCGTGGAGCCAATCACAAGGATTCTTTTCATCTCTTTTCTGTCTCTTTTGGGTTTTATTTGGTTCTGTTTGCTACCTGACTAAATTATGAATTTTGTCACTTTGGTTGTAGCGGATGTCGCTTTTTTCTAAACGCGCCCGCCCCCTCATCCCCATTTCTTTTGCCGTGGCGCCTCTCTTCGTCGGAATATGCCTATTTTTGTTCCCAAGGGGTCTCGCCGCGTCTCTTCAGCGGCGCCCTCCCCACCTCAATTTAACCACACATGAAACCATAGCACCCATGTACACAGCATTTAAGCGGCACCTGGCGTCGACGCTCGAAGGCCTCCGCGCCTCGGGTCTCTACAAGGAGGAGCGCGTCATCGAGAGTCCGCAGGGCGCGGCCGTATCGGTCGGCGGCAGGGAAGTCCTCAACTTTTGCGCCAACAACTACCTAGGCCTCTCCAACCACCCGCGCGTGGTCCGCGCCGCTCAGGCCGCCATGGAGCGCCGGGGCTACGGGATGTCGTCCGTCCGCTTCATATGCGGGACGCAAGACATCCACAAGGAACTCGAGGCCGCCGTGAGCGCGTATTTCAAGACCGACGACGCCATCCTCTACGCCGCATGCTTCGACGCCAACGGGGGCCTCTTCGGCTCAATCTTGGGCGAGGAGGACGCCGTGATCTCCGACGCCCTCAACCACGCGAGCATAATAGACGGCGTGCGCCTCTGCAAGGCCCGGCGCTACCGCTACGCCAACGCCGACATGGCCGACCTGGAGCGGTGTCTGCGCGAGGCGCAGGCGCAGCGCTTCCGCCTGGTGTGTACCGACGGGGTCTTCTCGATGGACGGCAACGTGGCCCCGCTGGACAAGATTTGCGACCTGGCCGAGAAGTATGACGCCCTGGTCATGGTCGACGAGAGCCACTCGGCGGGAGTCGTGGGCGCCACGGGCCGGGGCGTGAGCGAGCTGTGCGGCACCTATGGGCGCGTCGACATCTACACCGGGACGCTGGGCAAGAGCTTCGGCGGCGCCCTGGGGGGCTTCACGGCGGGGCGCAAGGAGATTGTCGAGACCCTCCGGCAGACGTCGCGCCCCTACCTCTTCTCCAACTCGCTGGCCCCCGCCGTCGTCGGCGCCGGTCTGGAGGTGTTCAAGATGCTCTCCGAGGGCTCCGCGCCCCACGACGCCCTGGTGCGCAACGTCGGGCGTTTCCGCTCGCGTATGCTCTCGGCGGGGTTCGACATCCGCCCCACTCAGAGCGCCATATGCGCCGTCATGCTCTACGACGCCCCCCTGGCCGTGGCTTTTGCCGACAAGATGCTCTCCGAGGGCGTCTACGTCACCGGCTTCAGCTACCCCGTGGTGCCCAAGGGCGAGGCGCGCATCCGCGTCCAGCTCTCGGCGGCGCACACCGAGGAGCAGATTGACCGGTGCGTCGGCGCTTTCGTCAAGGTCGGCAAAGAGATGGGGGTGCTGAAGTGAGGACCCCGCTACTGCTCTGCCCCGCCCTGCTCCTGGCGTCGGCCTGCGTCGACTATGACGCCGAGCCTTTCACGGGCGCCACCCTGCCCCGCGTCACGGGCTACACCACCGGCGTCACCAACGACTGGCTCTATCTCAACCTGCGCACGGGCAAGACCTACAACGCCGCCGCCCCCAACCGCGACATCCGCGAGGGGCGGCAGCGCGACAGCGCCGCTGTGGCTCTCGACTGGGACCTGGCCTTTTGCGGATACCGCCTGCGGACCAACAGCGGCACGAGCGGCATAGGCCGGGGAGGGGCGGCCGACCTGGGCCCGGGGGGCTATGCCGACTGGACGCGGCGGGGCCAGGTCGAGGAGATGGACTTCGCCGCGGACAACGACACGTCGGTCTACATAACATTCTCGCGGAGCGACTGGACCCGGCACCTGCTCGACCTGGGCCTCGACTTCGACAGCAACCCGTGGTTCGACCCCAACACGGGGCCCGCCACGACGCTCGCCAGCGCCAACCCCGTCTTGGCCGGGGCCATATCGTTCGCCGGACCGCCGCCCTCCTACTCCCTCTCGCGCCACACCTATTGCGTCCGCACCGCCGACGGCGGCCGATATTTCAAGCTGCAAATAGTGTCGTGGTACGACGCCGAGGTCGAGATTGGCGGCGAGGGGGGGCGCGTCTGCTACTACGTCGACGAGCTGGACTGACCACACAAGAAAACAAAACGCACGGATAGCAATGTCGGAAGTAAAAACAGTGTCCCCGCCGCGGCATCATTGGCGAATGGCCTTGGCGTCGTTCCTGATGGTTCTCTTCGCCATGCCGCTCGGCCATGCGCTGATGATTATGATGGAGAACATCTTGCCCGGCGGGGCCGTCCGCGTGGCGGGCTTCTCGATGGGCGCCGTGGGCTTCGCCGTCGTCGTGTGGGGCGTCTTCGTGCGCGGAGACGCGCGGCAGACCCTCTTTGGCCTCTTCGGCGGGCTTCTGTTCTGGACGGGGTGGTATGAGTTCCTCTTCCAATATTACGCCCGCCGCTACGGTGTGACGCCCGAGGTTGTCGACGGCGTGGTCGTCACCAAGCCCGAATATCTGATTATGCCCGCCACGTTCGGCCTGTGGGTCATGGTCATGATGCTCTACGTCTTCTGCACCCCGACGGGCTGCTGCCTCATCGGCTGGTTGCAGAGGAGGCTCTTCCGCGGCAGGGCGCGGCAGGTCGCAGCCCGCCCGCTCGTGCGCCACGTCTCCATCGTGACGTTCATGGAGCTGATGGTCATGATGTGGACGTGCTACCTGGCCCTCATGTTCTGCTACGACCCCAACTTCCTTGGCGACCGTCACCCCGTGACTTTCGCCTTTGGCCTGTTCTGCCTCGGTGGGTCCGTCCTGATGTTCCGCAAGCTGCTCCGCGTCGGCGTCTGGGGGCGCAGCATCCGCATGGCCATAGCCACGGTCATCGTCTTCTGGACTCCCATCGAGATTCTGGGGCGGATCGGCCTGTTCCGCGAGTTCTGGGTCGAGCCGGAGAAATATTCCGTCCACGTCGGGCTGATTCTCGCCCTCTTCGCCGCCCTCGCGGCCTACATTGTCGTGTCGGGGCGGCGCGCTGGGGCGGGGGGCGGCAGGTGACGCGCGCACTTTTTGTGCGCCGCGTGCCGGGGTCCGTGCCCAACTTGGGGGGCGGGTCCCTCCTCGAAAACCGCCATCTTTAGTTAACTTTACTACCGTTATGTTAGTCAAAACATTCGGCTCGGCGGTGTCGGGCATCGACGCGTTCACGGTCACGATGGAGGTCAACGTCTCCCCCGGGATCCGTTTCTACATCGTCGGCCTGCCCGACAGCGCCGTCAAGGAGAGCGAGCATAGGGTTGAGAGCGCCATCATCGAGAACGGGTGGAAATATCCCATGCAGCGGATTGTCATCAACATGGCCCCGGCCGACATCCGCAAGGAGGGCTCGGCCTATGACTTGCCGCTCGCCGTCGGGATTCTAGCGGCGTCGGGCCAGTGCGCCACGGAGCGTCTCGCCCGCTACGTCATGATGGGCGAGCTCCAGCTCGACGGCGGCCTCCGCCCCGTCAAGGGAGTCCTGCCCATGGCGCTCAAGGCCAAGGAGGAGGGCTTCGAGGGGTTCATCTTGCCGCGGGGCAACGCCAAGGAGGCGGCCGTGGTCAAGGGTCTCAAGGTCTACGCCGCCGACAACCTCAAGGAGGTCGTCGAGTTCATGACCGACGAGAGCGTGCTGCGCCCCGTCGAGGTCGATGTCGACGCCGAGTTCAACAGGGCCGAGGTGGACACCATGCTCGACTTTGCCGACGTCAAGGGACAGGAGAACGTCAAGCGCGCTCTGGAGATTGCCGCCGCCGGGGGTCACAACATACTGCTCATAGGCTCGCCCGGCTCGGGCAAGAGCATGATGGCCAAGCGGCTGCCGAGCATCTTGCCGCCGCTCACCATGGACGAGGCCCTGGAGGCCACCAAGATCCACTCCGTGGCGGGCAACATCGGCGGCGACGTGGGCCTGATGACGGCGCGCCCGTTCCGCAGCCCCCACCACACGATTTCCGACGTGGCCCTTGTCGGCGGGGGCTCCTACCCCCAGCCCGGCGAGATAAGCCTGGCCCACAACGGGGTCCTCTTCCTCGACGAGCTGCCGGAGTTCAAGCGCTCGGTGCTGGAGGTCATGCGCCAGCCGCTCGAGGACCGCAAGATTGTCATCTCGCGCTCCAAGTTCAGCGTCGAATATCCGGCGTCGTTCATGCTCGTGGCGTCGATGAACCCCTGCCCGTGCGGGTATTACAACCACCCCGAGCGCCGATGCACATGCGGCGAGGGGGCGGTGCGCAAATATCTGGGCCGCATCTCCGGCCCGCTCCTCGACCGCATCGACCTCCACATCGAGGTCGTCCCCGTCCCCATAGGCAAGCTCAACGAGGCCCCGGCCGGCGAGTCGAGCACCGAGATCCGTCGGCGCGTCGTGGCGGCGCGCGCCATCCAGAGCCGGCGCTTCGCCCGCTCGCGCGGTGTCCACTGTAACGCGCAGATGACGCCGCGGATGCTCACCGCCCACGCGCGCCCCGACGAGCAGGGCCAGCAGATTCTCAAGATGGCCATGGGCCGGCTCGGCCTCTCGGCCCGCGCCTATGACCGCATCCTCAAAGTGGCGCGCACCATTGCCGACCTCGACGCCTCGGAGGCCGTGTTGCCCCGGCACATCTCGGAGGCCATACAGTATAGGGCGCTCGACAGGGAGACGTGGGGGAACTGACGGGGATGGAGGCTATGCCGCCGAGGGACAAGGCCATAATCGTCGGTCTCTTCTTGTCGCGTTTTGACCAGGACGCCCTCCGCGCGCTGGGCTTTTCCGGCTTCCGGCAGGCTTATAACGCGTTGGGCTACGCCGTCGGCGTCTTGCCAAAGTCTGTGCAGAACTACCGCGACGAGTTCGACCCCTATTTCCCGAACGCGAGGGTCGGATGGGCGGGCAGGGGTCTGAGGCCTTTCTGCGGGGAGTGGATGGAGCGGACGGCGGGTCTCGACTTCGACGGCTTTTGCGCACTTGTCCGGCGAGTCGCGGGCTTGCCTCCCGCCGAGGTCGAGAGCCTGTCGGGGCGGGAGGAGGCTGTGCCGGCGGCGACGAGGCTCGTCACGGGCCGCGCCGCGGAGAAATATTTCGAGGCGAGGTGGGGCGAGGTGGACTTGTTCCGCGGCTTCAGCGCCCAAGATACCACCTCTTTCGGGTGCGGCTTCGACTTCTTGCTCTCGCGCGGGGCCGAGCGCCTCTTTGTCGAGGTCAAGGGGCTCAACGGCAAGGGCGGCGGCATCCTCATGACGGAAAAGGAGTTTGAGGTGGCGAGAGAGAAGAGGGGGAGCTACTGCCTTTTCGTCGTCAGGAATTTCCGGGAGACGCCGTTCCACACCCTGTTTGTCGACCCGATAGCTTGCGAAGAGCTGCAGTTCCGCCGCCAGGAGCGCACCGTCGTCCAGGCGGCCTATTCTGCCACGGTCTGACGGGGAACGGCCGCTGCCGTGCGCCATGGCGCGGAGACGTAAACAAGGAGCGGGCCGCCCGGCAGTCGGCGGCCCGCTCCTTGTTGGCTTGTTCGTTCCCTATTTAGCGTCGGGGTCCCAGACCGTGAATTTGCCCTTGTGGGCGTTCTCGACTCCGCCATGGGCGTCGAAATACTCCTTGGCCTCGTCGTTCGAGAAGCATCCCTTGCCGTTGACGTCTTTGAAGAGCGGGGCTATGGACGAGCGGATCAGCCTCTTGTAGGGCGCGGTCTTCAGCTGCCCGGCCAGGGCCCTGTTGGCCTGGTCGATCCATCCGGCGTCGCCGTCGGCATAGTTGGACTGGCACTCGTTGTAGAGCTCGACCATCCTTTCCATTGCTTTCCGGCGGGCTTCGAGCTCGTCCCACACGCTGCGGAATCGGAAAGACGCAGGGCAGTTCGGGTCGAGGTATCGGCTGTCGATGAGTTCGTCCAGCATGGCCCACTCGTCGACAAGGCTCTTGTTGTCGAGCTCGTAGGCGCTTGTCCGCGCGTCGTTCCAGTCGGGCTGCTTCGACTCTGCCTTGGGCGGCTTGACGGGCTTCACCGACTTCGTGCCGTGCTTGGCGTTGACGGGGTCGCCAATGGGGGCTAGGAACGCCGTGTGCCCGTCGGGGATGTTGACCGTCGAGCCGCTGCCTTTAGCCTGCGCCCCCCCACTGCTTTTGCCCGAAGAGCTCTTGGCGCCCGAGGAGCTGCCGGACGTGTCCCCCGATGTTATCTTGGAGACTTCTTTTTTGACCCCCTGGCGGACTTTCTCCGTCGCTTTCTTGAACCGTTCTTTGAACGACTGCGCCGAGGTGTCTGGCGTCCCAAAGGCCAGGATGCCCAGGCCGAGGAGGAGGATTGTATGCGCTTTCATGGCAGACTAGGTTAAGAGGTTGAGAAAATGTGGTATCTGCGGCAAGGTGTCGGCTTCTGGAGGCTCTGAATTGCCAACAAGTCTTTCCGTCACCAGGCGCGTCGCTTTATAAAATTAATCAAAAATCGAGCCGTTTATTACGAAAGCCTTAAAAATATGCGCGTGTCGTGGCGGATTGTGAGGCTGTGGCGGGCGACGCGCAAAGAAAGAGCGGGGCGTCGTCGCGACGCCCCGCTCCCGTGAAGTTAATCACCAAACACACTTATCAACTAATCAACGAAAAACTATTCTCTTTGCTGTTTTTCTGCTATTTACGGAAGCTACGACCCAAGGTTGCGAAAAACATAAAAATGTCGTACCTTGCCACGACAAAAACAACCATCTTCGCCAATCTCGATGAACAGTAGCGACTTGCGCCCGACGGTATTCCTCGTCGATGCCTATGCGATGATATACCGCTCCTACTTCGCCTTCATAAAGAACCCGCGCGTCAACTCCAAGGGCGTCAACACGTCGGCCGTCTTCGGCTTCGTCTCGTCTTTCATCGACCTGGTGCTGAAGCGCCGCCCGACGCACGCCGCCGTGGCTTTCGACCTGCACGGGCCGACGTTCCGCCACGCGCTCTACGCCGACTACAAGGCCAACCGCCAGGCGCAGCCCGAGGACATTGGCGCGGCCGTCCCCTACGTCCGCCGTTTTGTCCGCGCCCTGGGCGTCGCCGAGGCCAGCGCCGAGGGCTACGAGGCCGACGACGTGGTGGGGACCCTGGCCCGCCGCTACGCCGCCGAGGGGGCGGAGGTGGTGATGGTGACGCCCGACAAGGACTATGCGCAGCTCCTGGCCCCTCGCGTCACGATGTTGCGGCCGCGCACCGGAGGCGCGCCGGAGGCCATAGGCGAGGCGGACGTGGCCGAGAAGTTCGGCGTGGCCTCGCCCGCCCAGATGGTGGACCTCCTGGGCCTGTGGGGCGACGCTTCGGACAACATCCCCGGATGCCCGGGCGTGGGCGAGGTGACGGCAAAGAAGCTCCTCGCGGCCTACGGCTCCATAGACGGCATATATGAGAACATAGCCTCCGTCAAGGGCAAGATGCGCGAGCGGCTGGAGCAGAACCGCGAGCTTGTCATGCTGTCGCGCCGCCTGGCCGCCATAGCCACCGACGCCCCGATAGACGTCGCCCTGGGCGACCTCGCCGTGGCGTCGCCCGACTGGGGCGCGCTCGACGCCCTCTTCGCCGAGTTGGAGATCCGGGGCATGACGGAGCGGATCCGCGCCGCGATGGGCCTAGCCGACCCCGCCGAACCGTCGCTCTTCAGCTTCGGGGCGGGCGAGGCGGCAGCGGCCCCGCCCGCCGCTCCCGACTACGCCACGGCCGAGTCCACGCCCCACGCCTACCATCTCGTCAAGACAGCCGAGGAACTCGACGCCCTCTGCGCCAAGCTCCAGTCGGCGCCGGCTTTCTCGTTCGACACCGAGACGACGTCGCTCGACGTCATGTCTGCCTCCATCGTGGGCTTCTCTGTGGCCGTGGACGAGGGCGAGGCCTGGTTTGCCAAGATGCCGGCCGACGCGGCCGCGGCGCGCGGCCTGCTGAGCCGCGTCGCGCCCGCCTTTGCCGACGAGCGGATTTTGAAGATCGGGCAGAACATGAAGTTCGACATCCTTGTCTTGCGGCGCTACGGTGTCGAGGTGCGCGGCCCGCGCTTCGACACCATGGTGGCCCACTTCCTGCTCCACCCCGGGGCGCGCCACGGCATGGACGCCATGGCCATGGAGATGCTGGCCTACAGGCCCATCCCCATCGAGGACCTCATAGGGTCGGGCGCCAGGCAGGGCACCATGGACAGCGTGGCGGACGACAAGCTGACCGAGTATGCCGCCGAGGACGCCGACGTGACGCTCCGCCTCCACCGCGCCCTGGCCCCGCGGGTCGAGGCCGACGCCGACATAGCGCGCCTGTTCCGAGAGATGGAGATGCCCCTCGTCGGCGTCTTGGCCGACATGGAGGCGGCGGGAGTGGCCATAGACAGCGACGCGCTGAACCGCTACTCCGACTTCTTGCGCCGCCGCATTGGCGAGAGCGAGCAGAAGATTTTCGACATGGCCGGCACGCGCTTCAACGTCGGCAGCCCCAAGCAGGTGGGCGAGGTCTTGTTCGACCGCCTCAAGATAGACCCCGGCGCGCGCAAGACGAAGAGCGGCGGATATTCGACCAACGAGGAGACGCTCCAGAAGCTGGCCCACGCCAACCCCATAGTGGGCGAAATCCTGACCTACCGCGGCCTGGTCAAGCTCCTGGGGACGTATGCCGAGGCCCTGCCCAAGCTCGTCAACGGCGAGACGGGGCGAATCCACACGTCGTTCAACCAGACGGTTGTCGTGACGGGCCGGCTGAGCAGCTCGAACCCAAACCTGCAGAACATCCCCGTGCGCGACGAAGACGGGCGGCGAGTCCGCGAGTGCTTCGTGGCCCCGCCGGGGAGCAAGATTGTCTCGGCGGACTACTCGCAGGTCGAGCTCCGCATCATGGCGCACTTCAGCCAAGACGAGCACCTGCTCGCGGCCTTCCGCAACGGAGAGGACGTCCACACCGCCACGGCGGCCAAGATATATGGCGTCGGGGCCGAGGCCGTGACGCCCGACATGCGCCGCCGCGCCAAGACGGCGAACTTCGGCATCATATATGGAATCTCGGCCTTTGGCCTGGCCGAGAGGCTCGACATCCCCCGCAAGGAGGCCAAAGAGCTAATCGACGGGTATTTCGCCAGCTTCCCGGGCGTCAAGGCCTACATGGAGAGGACCGTCGAGGAGGCGAGGGGGAGCGGGGTCGTCAAGACGCTCTTCGGCCGGCGCCGCGAACTGCCCGACATCAACTCGCGCAACGCCACGGTCCGGGCCGCGGCCGAGCGCAACGCCATCAACGCCCCGATCCAGGGGACGGCGGCGGACATCATCAAGATTGCCATGATTGCCGTCGGCGAGGAGCTGCGCCGGCGCGGCCTCCGGGCGAGGATGCTCCTGCAGGTGCACGACGAGCTGGTCCTGGAGGTGCCCGACGACGAGCTGGAGGGCGTCTGCGCCATGGTCAAAGAAAAGATGGAGGCGGCGTGCAGCCTCTCGGTGCCGCTCACGGCCGAGGTGGGCGTCGGCGCCAACTGGCTGGAGGCGCACTAGGAGACATTGCGGAATATGATTGACAACACTATAAAAGACAAGACCCTGGAGAGGGTCGTCCTCTTCGCCGTGCGCACGCCCGACACCACCGCCCAGCAGGCCGCCGACTATCTCGACGAGCTGGCTTTCCTGGCCGAGACGGCGGGGGCCGAGACCGTGGGGCGCTTCTCGCAGAACCTGCCCATGCCCGACTCGCGCACCTATGTCGGCACGGGCAAGATGGCCGAGATACGCGCCTTTGCCGAGGAGAACGAGGTGGCTACGGCCATATGCGACGACGAGCTGAGCCCCTCGCAGCAGAAGAACCTGGAGGAGGGACTGGGCCTGGCGGTGCTCGACCGGACGTCGCTAATCCTCGACATCTTCGCCGGCCGCGCGCGGACGTCATATGCCAAGACGCAGGTGGAGCTGGCCCAGTACCAATACCTCCTGCCGAGGCTGACGCGCCTCTGGACGCACCTGGAGAGGCAAAAGGGCGGTATCGGGATGCGAGGCCCGGGCGAGAAGCAGATTGAGACCGACCGCCGCATCGTCCTCGACCGCATAGCCCTGCTCAAAGACCAGCTGCGGCACATAGACCGCCAGATGAGCACCCAGCGGCAGAACCGCGGCCGGCTCGTGAGGGTGGCCCTGGTCGGATATACCAACGTCGGGAAGAGCACGCTCATGAACGCCCTGGCGAAGAGCGACGTCTTCGCCGAGAACAAGCTCTTCGCCACGCTCGACACCACGGTGCGCAAGGTCGTCATAGACAACCTGCCGTTCCTCCTGGCCGACACGGTGGGGTTCATCCGCAAGCTGCCGACGTTCCTCGTCGAGAGCTTCAAGTCGACGCTCGACGAGGTGCGCGAGGCAGACGTCCTGCTCCACGTGGTGGACATCTCCCACCCCGCCTTTGAGCAGCAGATTGGAGTGGTCGACAAGACGCTCCAGGAGCTGGGGTGCGCCGACAAGACCTCAATCGTGGTCTTCAACAAGGTCGACGCTTTCTCCTACACCCCGAAAGACGACGACGACCTCACGCCACGCGGGCGCGAGAACGTCTCGCTCGACGAGCTGCGCAAGACGTGGATGGCGGGCGGGCGCAAGTGCGTCTTCATCTCGGCGCGCGAGAAGACCAATTTCGACGAGCTGCGGGCCGTGGTCTACGCCGAGGTGCGCAAAGTCCACACCAAGCGGTTCCCCTACAACGACTTTCTCTATTCAATTGATAATTAAGAATTAAGAATTAATAATTTCCGGGTGTTGACTGTTGTTGCTCCTGGCGGGATGCCGCGCGGGGGCAAAGCCCCAAAGGGGCGACATGCAATTGACAATTGACAATTGACAATTTCCGGTTGTTGACCGTTGTTGCTTCTAGGGATGCTGCGGGGACTCAAAGCCCCAAAGGGGCGACATAGGCCAGCCTAGGGCGTTAGCCCTAGGGCAATGTGCGAATCTAGGGCGATGCGCGGGCCAAGGGCGATGCGCAGGGCCCGGCGGGGCAATGCAGGGCCTGGCGGAACCCGGCTGGGATAGGCGGATAAATGCCCGACGTACAAAAATGCGGGCCATTGACAAGAGTTGACAAAAGGGAGGGGTATCTTTGCATTGTTGAACAAAAAGAGAGAAGACATGGCAGATAACGCAGAGGAGCTGAAAGCCAAGAAGCTGGCGGCCCTGAAACTGACGATGGACAAGCTGGACAAGGCATACGGCAAGGGGACGATAATGCGCATGGGCGACCGGCAGGTGGAGCGCGTGCCGGTAATCCCGACGGGCTCGCTGGGCCTGGACATGGCCCTGGGCGTGGGGGGCTACCCGCGCGGGCGCATTGTGGAGATTTTCGGGCCCGAGAGCTCGGGCAAGACGACGCTCGCCATCCACGCCATAGCCGAGGCGCAGAAGACCGGCGGCATAGCGGCGTTCATCGACGCAGAGCACGCTTTCGACCCCACCTATGCCGAGAAGCTCGGCGTAGACATGAACGCGCTCTACATGAGCCAGCCCGACAATGGCGAGCAGGCGCTGGAGGTGGCAGAGCAGCTCATACGCTCGTCGGCCATAGACGTCATCGTCATCGACTCCGTCGCGGCGCTGACACCCAAGGCCGAGATTGAGGGCGAGATGGGCGAGAGCAAGATGGGCCTCCACGCCCGCCTCATGAGCCAGGCCCTGCGCAAGCTGACCGGGGCCATCTCGAAGACAAACACGACGTGCATCTTCATCAACCAGCTGCGCGAGAAGCTCGGCGTCTTGTTCGGCAACCCCGAGACGACCACGGGTGGCAACGCGCTGAAGTTCTACGCGTCGATACGCATCGACGTGCGCAAGGTCAGCCCCATCAAGTCGGGCGACGAGGTGCTCGGCTCGCTGACCAGGGCTAAGGTGGTCAAGAACAAGGTGGCGCCCCCGTTCCGCAAGACGGAGTTCGAGATCCGTTTCGGCGAGGGAATCTCCAAGGTGGGCGAGATTCTCGACCTGGCCACGAACATGGACATAATCAAGAAGAGCGGCTCGTGGTTCAGCTACGCCGGCTCGAAGCTGGCGCAAGGGCGCGAGGGCGCCCTGCGCGTCTTCAAAGACAACCCGGAGCTGCAGGAGGAGGTCGAGGCCAAGGTGCGCGCCGCCTTCTCGCAGGGCCAGGAGCCGGAGGGCTCGGTGGCCGAGGCCGAGCACGACCCGGAGGAGGACATGGAGCCCGGCGAGGAGCAGTAGGCCTCTCTGGGGCCTCTTCGGAGGAGCAAAGCGGGCGGCGCGGCGGGAGTTCCATCTCCCGCCGCGCCGCCTTGGCTTTTGTAGCCGGTCCCCGCCCCGCGTTTTCCCCCCTCTCCCGCTCTTCGGCGCTTGACCGCGCACGACAAAAGCGGCGGGGAGGCCGTCTCCCCGCCGCTTCGCCGCCTGAGGGTCATCCCCCCCCCGCGTGTCTCAATATCTGTAGAAGTCGGCCTTGTAGGGTCCCTCGACCTTGACGCCTATGTAGTCGGCCTGCTTCTGGGTGAGCGTCGTGAGGTGGACGCCGAGCTTGGCCAGGTGGAGCCGCGCCACCTCCTCGTCGAGCTCCTTTGGGAGGCGGTATACGCCCACCTCATACTCCTTTTGCCACAGGTCGAGCTGCGCCAGGGTCTGGTTGGTGAACGAGTTGCTCATCACGAAGCTGGCGTGGCCGGTGGCGTTGCCCAGGTTGACGAGGCGCCCGCGGCTGAGCAGGATGATGCTGTGGCCGTCGGGGAACGTGAACTTGTCGACCTGCGGCTTGATGTTGTGCTCTTTGACGCCGGGCCACTGCTCCAGGCGCGAGACCTGTATCTCGTTGTCGAAGTGGCCTATGTTGCAGACTATGGCCTGGTCTTTCATCCGCGCCATGTGCTCGGCGGTGATGATGTCGCAGTTGCCGGTGCAGGTGACGAAGATGTCGCCCTGCTCGACCACCTCGTCGACGGTGCGCACCTCGTAGCCCTCCATGGCGGCCTGGAGCGCGCAGATGGGGTCTATCTCGGTGACGACGACGCGGGCCCCGAAGCCCCTCATGCTCTGCGCGCAGCCCTTGCCGACGTCGCCGTAGCCGCAGACGACGACGACCTTGCCGGCAATCATGACGTCGGTGCCGCGCTTGATGCCGTCGGCCAGGCTCTCGCGGCACCCGTAGAGGTTGTCGAACTTGCTCTTGGTCACCGAGTCGTTGACGTTGATGGCGGGGAAGAGCAGCTCGCCGCGCTCCATCATCTGGTAGAGGCGGTGGACGCCCGTCGTCGTCTCCTCGCTCACGCCGCGGACGCCGGCGGCAATCTTCTTCCAGTCGAACTGCCCGCGGACGGTGCGAAGCAGCTCGACAAGCTCCTGGAAGTCCTCGCCGCTGTCGGCGTAGCTCCTGGTGTAGAGCTCGGGGTTGGCGTCGAACTCGACGCCCTTGTGGATGAGCAGGGTGGCGTCGCCGCCGTCGTCGACGATGAGGTTGGGCCCCAGCCCGTCGCCGAAGTCGAGGGCCATCTTGGTGCACCACCAGTATTCGGCGAGGCTCTCGCCCTTCCAGGCGAAGACGGGGACGCCGGCCTTGGCTATGGCCGCCGCGGCGTGGTCTTGCGTCGAGAAGATGTTGCACGAGCACCAGCGGACGTCGGCGCCAAGGGCCACGAGGGTCTCGATGAGGACGGCGGTCTGGATCGTCATGTGGAGCGAGCCGGTGATGCGGGCCCCCTTGAGGGGCTTCTGCCCGGCGTAGCGCTCGCGCAGGGCCATGAGGCCGGGCATCTCGAGCTCTGAAATCTTTATCTCGTCGCGCCCGAACTGCGCCAAGCTGATGTCCGCCACCTTGTAGGTGTATTTGGTTTGGTCTACGTACTCTATCATCTCTTTCTGAAGTTATGTGACGCGCAAAATTACGTCATCGGCGCGTCTCGTCAAAATGCGTGGCGGCGAGGGATGGCGGAAACCATGTGGGCGCGGTTTCCGTATAAACGGCACAGAACTATAATTAACACGTTTACAGCACAATGAAAGTCAAAGACCTTATCGTGATGGCCGGCTTGAGCACGGCCATCGTCCTGACGGGTTGCAATGCGAGCAGTGCCACCAAGGGCGGAATCATCGGCGGCGCGTCGGGCGCGGCTGTCGGCGCCGGCGTGGGCGCACTCGTGGCCAAGAACAACCGCAAGAAAGGCGCTCTGATCGGTGCCGCGGCGGGTGCCGCAGTGGGCACGACGGCCGGCATCGTCATTGGCAAGAAGATGGACAAGAAGAAGAAGGAGCTTGAGGCCCTGGAGAACGCCAAGGTGACCGAGGTCGAGGACCAGAACGGCCTCAAGGCCATCCAGGTGACGTTCGGCGAGGACGGAATCAAGTTCGCCACCGGCAAGGCCACCCTCAGCGCGTCGGCCAAGACGAACCTGGCCTCGTTCGCCAAGACGCTCACCACGGGCGAGGACGTCTCGGCGGCGGACATCACCGTCGAGGGCCACACCGACAGCACGGGCTCGGCGGCAGTGAACGAGAAGCTCTCGAAGCAGAGGGCGCAGGCCGTGACCGACTACCTTGTCGCGCAGGGCGTCCCCGCCAACCGCATCACGACCCGCGGCCTGGCCAGCGAGTATCCCGTGGCCGACAACGGCACGGCGGCAGGCCGCACGCAGAACCGCCGCGTCGAGGTCTACATCACTGCCAGCCAGCAGATGATTGAGGAGGCCGAGAAGTAGGCGCCGGGACTACGGCAGTCTGCAAAAGTTTGGGGAGGCCCCCCGCGGAGCGCGGCTCCGCGGGGGGCCTCCCCTCCTTTTTTTTTCGTACCTTGACGGCATGAAAAAGACATTGGCTCTGGCGTTGCTCTCGCTCGCCCTGCACCACGGCGCGGCCGAGGCGCAACGCACCGACTGGACGACCCTTGGTGAGGTGCCGCCCATAGGCAGGAGAATGGAGACCCCTCCCGACAGCCGCGCCCGGAAGATGGCCGACCGCGCCACGCGGGCCAAAGCCGACAGCCTCCGGGCCGCCGTCGTCGGTGCGACGGTCGCGACGACGCGCGACGTGAACGGCCTGTTGGCCATAAGGCTGACGTTCAGTGACGCCGGCCTCCCCGCCGAACCCAACGTGACGGGATACAACGCCGCCACGCGCCGCGCGGTGGAGGTCATCGTGTCGCACCTGGGCGGGGCGTGGGCCAAGGCGGACATAGGCGTCGACGGCCACACGGACAACGTCGGCCCCTACGACGAGAACATGGCAATATCGCTCAAGAGGGCCCTGGCCATAGGTGGCCTCATGGGGCGTCAGGGGGCCGACACGGCGAGAATCTTGACGCGCGGCCTCTCCTACGACTACCCCATTGCCGACAACCACCTCATCGACGGGCGCGAGAAGAACCGCCGGGTCGAGGTCACGCTGAGCGTCAGCGCCGAGATGTTGGCCGAGATGGCTACTGGTCGGTAATCCTTATGGCGAACGAGCGGAACTGCTGCCACCCGGCCTTGTCGGTGAGGCGCACGGCGAAGTGGTAGTCGCCTGTGTCGATGTCGGCCGGGACGGGGATGTCCAGCGCGGCGGCGTAGGAGGTCTGCCCGGCGGGGATGTCGCGGCTTGCGTTGAAGACCCACGGGTTGACGGGAGCCTGGCTCTCGTGGTGCTCGTCGCCGTCGGCGCACTCGTCGGTGTCGGCGGACTCGGTGGAGTGGCTGTGGTGGTCGAAGTTGTTGTGGATCTCGATGTTGAACGCCCCCAGTTCCTCGTTGTCGGTAAAGGTGTAGCGAAATGCTATCGACGAGCCGCGGCGGAACGACTGGCATCCCTGCGGCGAAGCGTCGGCGGCGGCGACAATGACGGGTTTCTCGGTGTCGGTGTCCGAAGCCGACGAGCAGGAGACGGCCGTGGCCGCCATGCACGAAGCGGACAAGATGATGATGTGCCTTGTTTTCATTGCGTTTGCTTTTTAGGAGAGTGGAAATCTAGAGTTCCCAGGCCGCGACGAGCGAGAAGCTCCGCCCCGGCTCCGGGACGCCTATGAGGCGCAGGGGGTTGGAGTGGTCGAAGAAACGGCGGTCGAGAATGTTGTCGCACCGCGCCACGCACCGCGCCGTGTGGGCCCCGAAGCGGAACGTCCGGCCCAAGGCTGCAGAGAACGAGTGGTGGCCCGGGGTGCGCTCCTCGGGCGGGACGACGGCGGACTGGGTGCCGACAACCTCCCAAGTCGCCTCGGCAAAGCCCGTCCCCCCGCGGGCGGACGCTAAGTCGTGGCGGGCGCGGAGGCGTGCCGCCCAGGGCAGCGAGTAGGGCAACGAGTAGCCGCGCTTGGGCCCCGACAGTTGGCGGGCCGCGACCCACTCGCCGTCGGCGCGGAGAGAGAAGCCAACATCCCAACGGTAGCCCACCGAAGCCTCGCCGCCCCAGTGCCCGACGCGGCACTGGGTATATCGGCAAAACTGGAGACCCTCGCGGAACGACGGAGTGGGGTCGAGATAGATGTAGTTGGAGAAGAAGTTCACGAACGGCGACAGCTCGACAGCCATGCCCCCGCGCTCGACGGCCACGCCGACGTCGAGCTGATATGCCTCCTCCGGGCGCAGGGAGGCGTTGCCCTGCTCGTAGCGGAAGAGGCTGTAGTTCACGCCGTCCATGCCAAGCTCCTTGGGCGTCGGGGTGCGGAAACTTTTGCCCAGGTTGACCTTTAGCGCGGCGTCGCCCATCCGGGCGTTGACCCCGGCGGACCACGTGAGGCTCCGAAACGTCTTGCCGAGGTCGGCCGACCGCTCGGCGAAGACCGAGTCGCCACCCTCGACGGGCGTCTTATACCAGTCGCGGTAGGTGCGGACCCTGACGCCCGCCGCGTCTGCACGGACTCCCGCGCTGACAATCAGCCCGTCGGAGACGACGAACCTGTCGGCGGCGAAAACTCCCGCCGCCCACTGCCCAAAGTCGGGCAAGATGAAGCCCCACCCGCCGCGACGGTTGCGCGCCAGCTCGGCAGACGCGCCCATTCGCAGCGAATGACGCCCCGCGGGGCGGCGGAAGCCGGCGTCGAACGTCGCGGTGCGCTTGCGGAAGAGCCTCTCCAGGGTGCCGCGTGGGGTGGGCATGTAGCCGTGCGAGACCGGCTCAGAGCGCTCCTCGCGGCGGTTGGACTGCCACGCCGCGCCCCACGCCCAGACGCCGCCTGCGGCACGCAGCTCCGCCCTGGAGGAGAGCATGAGGTGGGTCACGTCGTGGAGGGGCAGGTCGACGTCGCGCCGCGAGCGGTCGTAGTCGATTGGCGAGAGGCGCACCTCCAGCCCGTGGGCGTTGGCGAAGATGCCCCCGCGCGAGCTGACCACCGTGGCCCTGGCCCACGCCCGGAGCCGGTCGCCCTCCAAGCCCGCCATGAGGCCGCCGGCGGCCTCGCAGCCGGCGGTGTTGCGCAGTCGGCCGCGGTGGAGGCGGATGTGGTAGGAGTGGTAGCGGATGCTGTCCGCCGTCACGCGACGGTCGGCATGGTCGCCGACTGTGGCGTGGGCCTTGACCCACAGGGCCGAACGCCGCGCCGAGAGCGACACCGACAGCCCCGCGGCTTCGTCCATGCTACGCAACTGCGCGCGGGCGCGGACTCCTAGTGGGGCCGTGGGAGCGGCGTCGCTCCTCATGTTGAGAACCCCGCCGATGGCGTCTGAACCGAACGTGAGCGATGCCGGGCCGCGGACAACCTCGGCGGCGTCCGTGGCGTTCTGGTCGGCCTCCAGGGGGTGGTCGTCGCCCCACTGTTGCCCCTGGTGCTTGAACCCGTTGTCCGCCACGACGATGCGGTTGAAGCCCAGCCCCCTAATCAGCGGCTTCGTACCCCCCGCGCCGGTCGGCATGGCCCTCACGCCCGCCACGCCGCGGAGCGTCTCAGCGAGCGAGGCACCCATGCCCTCCTCGATGGCGGCAGAGCCGACCGACACGGCGCCCACCGACGAGCGCATCATCCCCTCAAGGCCGCCGCCCCCGGCGCTAACCACCACTTCGGCAATCTCTACATCGGGCGAGACCACGCCCGACGCGCTGTCCGCGCCCGCCACGACGACCCCGGCTACGGGCCAGGCGCCCTGTGGCGAGGCGAATGTGCCGAAAGTGAGAAGCAGGGGGACGGTCACGGCCGTGACCATCCTTTTCAAAACAAAAGAAGATTTGTGTGAGTTGTTGTGAACCTACCCCCGGAATGCCTAGATACGGGAGGCGGCGGGTGGCCCGCGCGACGTGGGAGGGGGGAAGGCCGCCGAGGCGACGCGTACGGCCCCAGAGTCGAAGAAGACCGGGGTGGCGGCGGGCTCCGCGACGAGCCGCGGGACGCCGCAGACGACGAACGGCGACAGCTGGAAGTGGCAGACGGCGCAGTCGTCGGCGCAGTGGGGGGCCTCGGACGCCTCGGACGCGACGGCGCTGGCGGCGTGGGCGTGGATGTGCGCGCCCTTGACGCCCCCGACGAGCAGGAGCGTGAGCAGTAGCGCCCAGGCCATCGCCAACCTATGTCCGCGCGGTTTTTTCATCTGTTGACTGCAAAAGTAGGAGTTTTGTTCAATCGTTCGCCCCTTTTGATGCGAAAATGTGCTACCTTGGCGGCGAATAATCCATGCAAATACATCATTGACAATGAAAGGGCTTAGAACCGTCGCCGCCGTCGCGGCGTTGCTCCCGGGCATGATGGCCGAGGGACAATATGTCCCCTCCGCCGAGGTCTCGCGCACCAAGACGGAGTTCCAGGACATGAAGTTCGGCATCTTCATCCATTGGGGCATATATTCCATGCTTGGCGACGGCGAGTGGGTCATGCACAACAAGAACATCAACTACCGCGAATATGCCGAGCTGGCCCGCGGCTTCTTCCCCTCGCGTTTCGACGCCTCGGAGTGGGCCCGGGCTTTCAAGGACGCCGGGGCGCGCTACGTCACGTTCACGTCGCGCCACCACGACGGTTTCTCGATGTTCCACACGCGGCAGAGCGACTACAACATTGTCGACGGCACCCCCTTTGGCCGCGACGTGGCCAAGGAGCTGGCCGACGCCCTCCGGGCCGAGGGCCTGGGGCTCCACTTCTACTACTCCCACCTGGACTGGGGCCGGACCGACTACCCCCTGGGCCGCACGGGCCTCGGAACGGGCCGCCCGCGAGGCGGGCAGGACTGGGCGCGCTACTACGACTTCATGAACTCGCAGCTCTCCGAGCTCCTGACGGGCTATGGGCGCGTGGACTGCATATGGTTCGACGGGTGGTGGGACCACGACCGTGACAATCCGCCCTTCGATTGGCGCCTCGACGAGCAGTATGCCCTCATCCACCGCCTCCAGCCGCAATGCATGGTGGCCAACAACCACCACGGGGCGCCGCGCCCGGGCGAGGACGTCCAAATCTTCGAGCAAGACCTGCCGGGCGAGAACACGGCGGGCATGAGCGGGCAAGACATCAGCGCGCTGCCGCTGGAGACGTGCCTGACGATGAACAACACGTGGGGATATAGCATAACCGACAAGCGCTACAAGAGCGCCGAGACGCTTATCCGCGCCCTGGTGCGAGCGGCGGGGCGCGGCGCCAACCTGCTTCTCAATGTCGGCCCGAGGCCCGACGGACGGTTGCCCGACGAGGCCCTGGAGAGGCTTAGGACCATAGGCGAGTGGCTCCGCGCCAACGGCGAGACAGTCTACGGCACCCGCGCCGGCGTCGTGGCTCCGCACCCCTGGGGCGTGAGCACCCAAAAGGGCGACAAGCTCTTCCTACACATCTTGGACCTTGCAGACCTCTCGCTCTTTGTCCCGATGGAGGGCGTCAAGGTGAAAGAGGCCAAGACGTTCGCCGGAGGCAAGAGGGTGAAAGTCCGAGCCGCGGACGGCGGGTATGTGCTGACGCTGCCCGAACGGGCCGGGGGGGTGGACTACATCGTGCAACTGACGGTGGCCAACTGACGGATTCTGCCCACCCTCCCGCGTTCGGCGGGTGGGTCGTACAGGGACGCGCCAACGGTGCGTCCCTGCTTGTTCTTACTCTGCTAGTGTTTGTAGTAAGAAAAAATTTGTCGAGTATTAGTATTTGGTTGGGAAAAGTTGATTAACTTGGCGGTGATTTAAGACGAACCAGCTAAAACTCCCACCCAAAAACATCCCGTCTTCTTTCTGCAACAGAGGGTCGCGCACGCCCTGCGGCGGCCCGTGGGGACTCGTGCCACCCACGTCGCGGCACGAAAAAGAAAACAGATTTTTGGGAATGGGCAGTAAGACTCTACAGACGCTCTTCGTTGCCATGCTCTGCCACGCCGCGGCCGCCGCCCAGGAGGCGCAAGTCGGCGGGCGGGTGGGCGACACGCACGGCGCCCCCATTGCGGGGGCCACGGTCGTAATCCGCGGGACGACGACGGGGACGGTGACCGACGCCGACGGGCGCTACACCCTGCGCGTCCCGGCCGACGCATGGCTGCGGTTCTCGTTCTTGGGCTATGCGGCGCAAGAGGCGCAAGTGGGCGGGCGGACGACAATAGACATCACGCTGCTCCCCGACGCCACCGAGCTAGAAGACGTCGTGGTCACGGCGCTTGGAATCCGCCGGCAGGAGAAAGCCCTGGCCTACAGCGTCCAGCAGGTGGGCGGCGACGAGCTCACGGCGGTCCGCGACGCCAACTTCGCCAACTCGCTGGTGGGCAAGGTGGCGGGTGTCCAGATCAACAGCGCGTCGAGCGGGGCCGGAGGGACGGTGAAAATCGTCATGCGAGGCACGAAGTCCATCGAGAAAGGCAACAACGTCCTCTACGTCATCGACGGAATCCCGATGTACAACCGCTCGTTCTCCGGCGGGGGCGGCACCTATGGGGGCGTGGCGGGGAGCGAGAGCAGCGCCGACCTCAACCCCGACGACATCGAGAGCGTCAACGTCCTGACAGGGCCCTCGGCCGCCGCGCTCTACGGCAGCGACGCCGCCAACGGGGCCATAATCATCAACACCAAGCGCGGGGGACGCGAGCGCACCACGGTGACGCTGAGCAACAGCACGATGTTCCACCGCGTCACCATGCTGCCGCGGATGCAGAGCAAGTATGGGACAAGCTCGGGCCTCATGAACTGGGGCGACGCTGTCGAGAGCAACTTCGACGCCGAGAAGTTCTTCCGCACGGGGACGAGCGTCATCAGCACCGTGTCGCTCTCGACGGGCAACGAGAAGAACCAGGCCTACGTCTCTGCGTCGGCCACCAACGCGCAGGGCACCATATGGCGCGACAGCTACGACCGCTACAACTTCACGGGCCGCAACACTACGACGCTCTTCGACGGGCGCCTGGCGCTCGACTTCGGCGCCAGCTACATTGTCCAGAAAGACCGCAACAAGGTGGCGCAGGGCAAATATTACAACCCCCTGCCGGCGCTCTACCTCTTCCCGCGGAGCGACAACTTCGACGATGTCCGCAACTACGAGCGGTTCAGCCCCGCGCTCGGGGTCATGGCTCAATATTGGCCCTACGGCGAGGGGACGCACAGCCTCCAGAACCCCTATTGGATTCAGAACCGGATGTATCGGGCCACGGACAAGAGGCGGTATATGCTCAACGCCTCGCTGCGGTGGAAGATTGCCGAGTGGGTGGACGTCGGGGCGCGGGTGAGGCTCGACAATTCGCAATACCGCTTCACGCACAAGTACTACGCCACGACGCTCACCACCCTGGCGGGCGTCAACGGGACATACCGCGACCAGACGCAGACCGACAACACCCTCTATGGCGACGTCATGGTGAATTTCGACAAGACCTTTGCCGACGACTGGACGGTCAAGGCCAACGTCGGGGCCTCCGTCAACGACCAGCGGTATGAGTTCCTGGGCGGCGGCGTGGACCTCCTCATCCCCAACTTCTTCTCGATGAACAACAGCAACAGGGCGGACAACTCGGTGGGCGTCGACGGGTGGCGCGACCAGGTGCAGTCTGTCTTCGGCTCGGCCGAGGTGGGATGGCGCGGCACGGTCTTCCTCACCGTCACGGGGCGCAACGACTGGGACTCGAAGCTGGCTTTCTCCGCCCAGTCGTCGTTCTTCTATCCGTCGGTGGGTCTCTCGGGCGTCGTGAGCGACCTGCTCCCCATGCCCGACGCGCTGAGCTACCTCAAGGCCCGAGCCTCCTACAGCCAGGTGGCGTCGGCTTTCGGGCGCTACCTGTCGAACCCAAGCTACACCTACAACTCGCAGACGCGGACGTGGAGCCGGCCCAACACCGCGCCGCTCGACAACATGAAGCCCGAAGACACCAAGAGCTGGGAGGTGGGGCTCAACGCGCGCGTCTTAGGCAACATCAGCCTCGACGCCACGTTCTACCAGAGCAACACGTACCATCAGACAATCTACGCCGCCGCGGCCAGCAGCTCGCTCTACAGCAGCCGGATAGAGCAGACGGGCAACGTCGAGAATCGGGGCGTGGAGCTGTCGCTGGGCTACAGCGGCGCGTGGGGGCCGTGGAGCCTGTCGTCGACGCTGACCTACACGCTGAACCGCAACACCGTGAGGCGGCTGAGCGAGAGCAGCCTCAACGACCAGGGGGAGCCGGAGATTCAGAAAGCCTACCTGGGCGCGGCGTCGGTGGCCCCGCAGGTCATCCTCCGCGAGGGGGGCACGATGAGCGACGTCTACGTGCGCCACGAGCTGGCGCGGACGGGCAACGGGCACATCTTGGTAGACTCCAACGGCAACCTCTCGATGATGCAGACCGAGGCGCGCAAGGTGGGGTCTCTGGCGCCGCGCTACAACCTGGGGTGGAACAGCGGCGTGGGGTGGAACGGGGTGTCGCTCGGCCTTGTCGTCACGGCGCGCGTCGGCGGGCTGTGCTACAGCGCCACGCAGGGAATCCTCGACTACTACGGCGCCAGCCAGGCCACGGCCGACGCCCGCGACCGAGGAGGTGTGGACGTCAACTACGGCAAGATTGCGGCGCAGAACTACTACCAGGCCATCTCGACGGCCGAGGGCGGCTTCGGCGCCTACTACCTCTACAGCGCCACCAACGTGAGGCTGCAGGAGGTGAGCCTGGGCTACACACTGCCGCGCCGTTGGTTCGCCGACAAGATGGAGCTGAGCCTGGGGTTCGTCTCGCGCAACTTGCTCATGATATATTGCAAGGCGCCGTTCGACCCCGAGGTGAGTGGAGACACCAGCAGCTCCTACTACCAAAGCGTAGACTATTTCATGCAGCCCACGACGCGCAATTTCGGCTTCAACATATCAATTAAGAATTGACAATTGACAATTGACAATTGACATCCGACCGGGGGGGCGCCACGCCACTCAAAGCCCCAAAGGGGCGATATAAGGTAGCCTAGGGCGTAAGCCCTAGGACGAGGCGATGACGCCCCTTAGGGCGGGACGACGACCCCTTAGGACGAGGCGACGCCCCCCCCTAGGACGAGACGATGACGACCCCTTAGGACGACGACGACCCTTAGGGCGAGGCGACGCCCCCATTGCCAATGCGATGTCCCCCCTAGGACGAAAAAAAACGACAATGGCTTCCCATCTGCACAACTAACATACGCATACTTATGAGACGCATAAAATTTCTCATGGCGACCTCGCTCGCCATCCTGTCCGCCAGTTGCACCGACAACTTCGAGCAGTATAACACCAACCCCTACGCCATATATAACGCCGAACCCTCGACGCTGATTCCCAACATGATTGAGGCTCTGATGTATACGCAGCAGAACAGCAGCCAGCACACCGACCAGATGGTTGGCTCGCTCGGCGGATATTTCGTCTGCTCGAACAGGTGGGGAGGGCAGAACTTCGACACTTTCAACGCCCCGGAGAATTGGAACGCCGTGCCGTGGAACGACTCCTACAGCCACCTCATCAACATCTTCGACATCGAGGCCTCGACGGGGCGGCAGGGGCACTTCTGGGCCATGGCGCAGATGCTCAAGGCCGCCGTCCTCATGAGGGTGGCCGACTGCTACGGGCCAATCCCCTACAGCTCAATTGCCGACAGGTCGTTCCACACGGCCTACGACGGCGGCGAGGAGGTCTACCGCAACATCATTGCCGACCTGCGCCACTCGGCCGACATCCTCACCCAATATGTGGCGGCCAACCCGCAGAGCCGCCCCCTGGCGGACATAGACCTTGTCTACCAGGGCGACTATGGGCTGTGGGCGCGGCTGGCGGCGTCGCTGGCCCTGAGGGCGGCGGTCCGCACAGGCAACCGCGAGGCGGCCGAGCAGATTTGCGCCGCCGGCGGGCTCATTGAGGAGAACAGCCAGAACGCCCTCATCCGAACCGGCGGGCAGCGCAACCCATATCAGCTCAGCGCCGGCTCGTGGGGAGACCTGAGGGCCAACAGCTCCATCGTGGACTACATGGTGGGATATGCCGACCCGCGGACGAGCGAATATTTCACTACGTCGACGTTTAGCGGCCGGACGGGCGAGTATGTCGGGATGCCCATCGGCATGGCGGGCTTCGACAAGAACGACGTGGCGGGCTACTCGCTCCCAAACTTCGAGGAGCAGGAGCCGTTGCCCATCTTCCTTGCCGCCGAGACGTCGTTCCTCAAGGCGGAGTGCGCGCTGAGGGGATGGGGCGTCGGCGGCTCGGCGCAGTCGCACTACGAGCAGGGCATACGCCTCTCGATGTCGCAGCACGGCATAGGCGCTTCGCAGACCGACAGCTACATTGCCGACCGCCAGCGGACGCCCGCAGGCCACACCAACGACCCGCGCGGCAACAACTACTCCCGCAAGACGACGGTGAAGGTTGCCTGGGATGCCGACGGCGACAGCCAGAACCTGGAGAGAATCATAACCCAGAAGTGGATTGCCAATTGGCCCATGGGGCTTGAGGCCTGGGCCGAATGGAGGCGGACTGGCTTCCCCGAGCTGCAGCCCGCGAAAGACAACCTCAACAGCCAGGTCGTGACCAATACGGCCCGGGGCTTGCGCCGCCTCCGCTATCCCTATTCGGAGCGCGACCTCAATGGCGTCAACTACACCCGCGCCGTGCAGAGCCTGGGCGGGCCCGACAACGAGGCGACGGAGCTCTTCTGGGCAAAGAAGGACAACTGACAACATCTTAATTGACAATTAGCAATTGACAATTGACAGCCGACCGGGGTGATGCCGTTGGTGTTGCGGGGACTCAAAGCCCCAAAGGCTACGAGGTGTGCGAAGCGGCGATGTGTGTCAGCCGGGGGCGTGAGCCCTAGGATGTGGCGACTCCCTATGGCGTGGCGCAAAATCCCATGACTTGACTTGCAATTACAAAATCAACATTTTGACAATGAACACCATAACACGATTGGCCCCCATCGGCGTCCTCCTCGTCGCCCTGGCGGCGTGCGACGACTGGACGGAGCCCAAGGCGGAGCAGAAGACCACGTGGTCCAACAGCGAGGTGGCGAAGACTGAGACATACTACGAGGCCCTGCGCGAGTGGAAGAAGACGCCCCACTCGATAATGTTCGGATGGTTTCAAGGGTGGTCTGAGCCGGGCGCCGTTGTCGGGCTGTCGCTCGACGCCGTCCCCGACTCGTTCGACATCGTCTCGCTGTGGGACAACGCCAGCGGAGTGCCGGAGGCCCGTATGCGCGACCTGCGGCGCGTCCAGCAGGTCAAGGGGACCAAGGTCGTCAAGTGCAGCTTCTGCCGTTGGGTGGGGCAGGGCTACACCCCCCGCGAGCACGATGTCGACGAGCCGACGCGCAACGCCTATTGGGGCTTCGGCGAGACGCGCGAGAGCCGGGAGGAGGCGGTGCGCCGCTACGCGCGGGCCATCCTAGACACCGTGGCCTTCTATGGCTACGACGGCTTCGACATCGACTTCGAGCCAAACTATGGGGCCGGGGGCAACTTGGCGAGCGACAACGAACTGATGCACGTCTTCATCACGGAGCTTGCCACGCGCCTGGGGCCCAAGAGCCCCAACCCCGAGACGCTCCTCATCGTCGACGGAGAGCCGCAGACGCTCAATGCCGAGAGCGGTCCCTATCTCTCCTACTACGTCATCCAGGCCTATTGGCCCGGCAACCGTTTCGAGGGGCGCCTCAGCGAGCTTATTGCCAAGTTCGATGAGGTCGAGACGCCCGAGGAGATAACAAACAAGTGCGTCATGACCGAGAACTTGCAGAGCGGCGCCGACCGCTCGCACATCATGAACTTCGCCCGCTGGCAGCCGCAGAACGGATTCCGCAAGGGGGGCATTGGCGGCTATCAGTTCCAATATCTGGCCTCCGACGACTATTCGTATATCCGCCGGAGCATACAGATTATGAACCCCGCCCCGATTGGCAATTACTAAAGAGATATGCGCGACATGAGAACAACAGCATCGATGACAATTGTGGCCCTGGCGGCGCTCTTGCCCGCTTGCGACGACGCCGGCTACCCGGCCTTGGAGAACGGCGCTTTCTTTGGCGAGGCGCTGAGCGGTTCGCAGAGCGTCAACGTGGTGGTGGGCTCCGCCGGGGGGCGCGCCGAGCTTACGCCCAGCCTCTCGGCCCCCGCCCCCGCGGACTTGCGGCTGCGGCTGACGGTGGACACGGCCCTGCTCCGCAAGCACAACGAGGCGCAGGGGACGGACTACCTGCCACTGCCCGAGGGGGCATACGACCCACTGCCCGAGGTCTCCATTGCCAAGGGCGCCTACGCCTCGGCCCCCATCAGCATCAACATCCACCCCATGGAGGGCGAGATGCGGTCCGAGCCCTACGCCCTGCCCCTGCGTCTGGAGAGCGCCGACGGGCTTGTCCCCGTCATGCCGCAGACGGGCGGGTATGTCGTCACCACCGAGAGCGTCTTCGCCTCGACGCTCCCGCAGTTCTACGGCGGGCCGGGACTCACGGCTGAGATGCCCGGCGGGCCGGAGACATACCAGCAGCTGACGATGGAGCTGAAGTTCCAGGTGGACAACTTCAGCAACCGCAACCGAGGCATAATCGGTGGCGGCGGCATCTTTATACGCTTCGAGGGCGCGGGGACGGGCTACCTCAACGACCACGTCCAGGTGGCCGACAACAGCGACCACCCCGGCGTCACGGCCGAACGCCCGTTCGAGCTCAACAAGTGGCAGCACTTCGCGTTCACTTTCGACGGTCTGCAATATAAGGTCTACGTCAATGGGGCCCTGGCGGGGACGAACACTCGCTCGGCGGCGACGGACGTGACCTTTGGCGGCTTCACGGTCTGGTATGGCGACGGCGGATGGTGGGACAGGACGAGGATTATGATTGCCGAGGCACGGGTGTGGAGCGTGGCGCGGACGGAGGCGCAGATCCGCAACAACATGAACACCGTCTCGAGCAAGGCCCGCGGCCTGGAGTGCTACTGGAGGATGAGCGACGGGCAGGGTGAGACCTTTGCCGACGCCACGGGTCACGGCCACACCCTCCGTAGCAACAAGGGAGCCGTGCCGACGTGGGTCGCGGGCGTCATGAGCAACGCCGAGAGCACGCCGTGGGTCGTCCCCCGCCGCAACTGACGTTCAAACGACATTCGACAACCTTTCAAAATATAACATGACGATGAGAGAGATGCTAAGAAGATGCGCCGTGTGGGTTGCGGCGCCATTGCTTCTCGCCGCGTGCGACGACGACGGCGGCAAGGCGACGGAAGACAGGTGGAACGCCAACTACGTCTACATCCAGCGCACGTCGTTCCTGGAGGAGGGCAAGATGACAATCTCGGTGCGCCACACCCCCATGGGTGTCGACGCCGTGTCGGCAATGCCGCTCTACGCCCGGCTCACACGCCCCTCGGCGGCCGACGTGAGGGTGCGCCTGGCCGTGAACGGCTCGGAGCGGCTTCCCGCCACGGCCTACAGGCTCACCGACAAGCGAGGGGCAGAACTCGCCGCGCCCGAGCTCACCATTGCCGCCGGGGCCACAAGCTCCGACACCATCCGCCTGGCCCTCTTCGACGTCGCGCCGCTGGAGGCCGAGGCCGGCGCGCTGACCACCACGGGCAGCGTCTCCATCGAGGCCGTGGAGACCGCCGCGCCCAACACCCGCGAGGCCGAGACTCGGGCGTTGAGGCTCCTTGAGTTCAACGTCGACAAGACGGCCATTCAATATATTGCGCAAGACGGCGAGCCTCCCGCGGGGGCGCGAAAGGAGACGCTCGCCGCAAGGCAGCTGGAGGTGACGGGGGAGAGCTCTTGGGGAGGCGGCAGCATCGACTACCTGCTCGACGGCAACGACCGGACGTATATGATGTTCCTCTCCGACGACGGCGAGGTGCGCATAGACCTCGGCTCCCCCAGGCGCGTGGCCGCCATAGCCCTCCGTTTCTATGGGGCGGACTACGCCTCGACGCGCATAGGCGTCAAGACGGGCCTCTCCGCCGATGCCATGCGCGAGCTGGGGACGCAGGCCACCCAGGGCGCGTCGCAACTCCTGACGCTCTACTCCCGCCCCGAGGCGCGCCACGTCGGCATCAGCCTCCTGGAGACGGCTGGCTACTACTGCCTCCTGACGGGCGTTGAGGTCTACACTGTTGACTAGCCCCCCCCGCGCCAGGATGTTTGGCCGGTGGGGGGATGGAGCGTGCGACCTGTGCGTCCGTCCCGTCTGGCTTCCAACGGTAGGCCTCTTGGCCCCAACAGGGGAGACATAGGCAACCTGGGGCGTAAGCCCTAGGGACTATAAAAAAAAACAGCAGGGACGCGCGACCCGTGCGCCCCTGCTGAAAATATTTGCCATTTGCTCAGTCGCCAATCAGCGACCGCCAGTCGTTCTCGCCGGCTTCCGACAAGTCCACCGTCGCCTCGCGGTCGGCCTCGTCCATGCGCAAGATTGGTATGGCCTCTTGCAGATATTGCTCTATGGCGTCGACAAGGCGCTTCTCCTGCGCGTCTTCAAAGGTGAGCGCGAAGCCCTTTGCCATGCCGCGGCCCGTGCGGCCCACGCGGTGGACGTAGTTCTCCGGCTCCTCCGGCACGTCGTAGTTGACGACGTAGTCCACGCCGGGGATGTCTATGCCGCGGGCGGCGACGTCGGTCGAGATCAGCATCTGCGCCTCGCGCCGGCGGAACGCGTCGAGGGCCGCCTCGCGCTCGCCCTGCGTCATGCCGCCGTGGAGGGCCACCGCCGAGAGCCCCGCGCGGGCCATGGCCGCCACGACGCGCGCCGCGCGCACCTTGGTGCGGACGAAGACCATTATGTGGCCCTCCGGGTTCTCGCGGGCTATGCGCTCCAGGAAGAAGCGCTTCTGGTCTTGGGCCACGGCGAGAACCTGGTGGGTGACGTTGCGCGCCACCTTGTTGCGGCTCATCTCGATGCGCACGGCGCGGTAGACCAGGGCGTAGGCCAGCTCCTTGATCTTGGGGTCTATCGTGGCCGAGAAGAAGAGCGTCTGGCGGCGGCGCGGGAGACGGCGCACGAGTTGGGAGATGTCGTCGTAGAAGCCGAGGGCCAGCATGTGGTCCGCCTCGTCGACGACGAGAATCTCAGCCTGCGAGGTTATGAGGTAGCCTTGCGCCGCGAGGTCGAAGAGGCGGCCCGGCGTCGCCACGACGATGTCGGCGGAGCCCTTGAGCAGGGCTATCTGGTTGTCCTGCCCCACCCCGCCGTAGACGGCCACGACCGACACCCCGGTGCCGCGCGCCACGGACTTGATGACGCCCGCCACCTGGGCCGCCAGCTCGTGGGTGGGCTCCATGACCACGCACCGGGCCCCCGTGTAGCCCGGCCGACGGCGCGAACCGAGCAGGTTCGAGACCACCGGGATGGCAAAGGCGGCGGTCTTGCCCGTCCCCGTCTGCGCTATGGCCATGACGTCCTCGCCCTGCAAGATGTGGGGGATGGCCTTGAACTGTATGTCCGTGGCGCGGGAGAACCCCATGTCGCGGATGTTGGCCTGGACTTGCTTCTGCAAGATCCTTAGGTCTTCAAACTTCATCTCTTGCTAGTCGTTTTTGGGCAGGAGCCTCTTGAGGGTCTGGCGTATGTTCGTCCACCGGTTGGCGTCCATCTTGGACCCTATGACCTCGATGACGTTGCCCGACGTCACGGCCCCGGCCGTGGCGCACTCCACGGGGCTGAACCCGTTGATCTTCGCCCATATGAACCCCGAGGCGTAGAGGTCGCCGGCCCCCGTGGTGTCGATGGGGTTGGCTTTGACGATTCCGACGCGGGCCCTCTCGTCGCCCACCTTGACGAGGCTCCCGCGGCGCCCCTGCTTGAGCACGACGCACTCCGCCATCTCGCCCATCTCGTTGAGGGCCTCCTCGTCCTCCTTGCCGGTGAACGCCGTGGCCTCCTCCTCGTTGGCGAAGACGACGTCGACATATTTGGCGATGAGGCGCTGGAGGAGCTCGAGGTTCTCCTCGACGACGTTGAAGCTGGCCAGGTCGAGCATTGTCGTCATGCCCTTCTGCTTGGCCAAGGGCAGGACGCTCTCGATCAGCTCGGGGTTCTGGACCAGGTAGCCCTCCAGGTAGAGGTGCGAATAGTCGTCGAAGGCGCGCGTGTCTACGTCTTCGCGGCCCATCTCGACGGCGGCGCCCAGGCAGGTGCACATCGTCCGCTCGGAGTCGGGGGTGATGAGCGATATGCACGAGCCCGTGCGCGTCGAGCTTGTCGTCATGAGCGTCTCGACGCCGCTGCCGCGCAGGTCGGCCTCATATTGCTCGCCGAGGTCGTCGCCGCCGGTCATCCCCATGAAGCCGGTGCTGACGCCCATGTTGGCCAGACCGCATATGGTGTTGGCGGCGCTGCCGCCGCAGACAATCTGGGGGCGGAGGTCCTTGACTGCCTCGAATATCTCGGCCGAGCGGCTCTCGTCCACGAGGTTCATGGCGCCCTTGGGCAGGCCGAACTTGCGGAGCAGGTTGTCGTTGGGGATTCGCACTAGGATGTCGACAAGGGCGTTGCCCAAGCCAAGGATTCGTTCCTGCATATCTTCTCGAAATTTTGATGCGGCAAAGGTATTGCGATTTCGGGAAAGATGCATAATTTTGCCGTCGCAACTTCGGAGGTGCGGGCGACGCCCGACAGGCCTTTGGGGTTCACTTCATCCCTAGATGGGGATTCAGCATATATGTCTCAACTTCTCCAATAGCTCAGTTGGTTAGAGCATCTGACTGTTAATCAGAGGGTCATAGGTTCAAGTCCTATTTGGAGAGCGGAAAGCTGAGGGCGTCTGGTGCGAACCGGGCGTCCTTTTTTTGTGCGGGGCCGCGGAGGCGCACAAAAAGGAGACGGGGCCGCGCGAGTCCTAAACGCGCCCCCGTCCGACGCCCCCGGCGCGTCTGCCGGGGACCCTATTTGCCAATCACCTGGTCGTAGAACTTGTCGTAGGCGCCGACGTAGCCCTCCGCGCCCGGGTAGTCCAAGACGGGCTTGCCCGCGGCGCGCGCGTAGTCGATGAGCTCCTGGCTCGCCGTGGCGGAGCACACGGTCACGCCGTCGCTCAGGTCTATGGCCGTCTTCATGAGCGAAGCGTAGTCGTGGATGTCGATCTTCTTCAGGGCCCTCTCGTCGATGCCCTCCATCCACAGCTTGCGGTTCATGTCCTCCCACTGCCCCTGCCACGCCTCGTCGTAGAGGCTCACCACTATTTTGGACTGCGCGAAGTAGGGGTCTTTCTTGGCCATGAGGCGCGTGTAGATGGGTACCATCATTGTGAACCACCCGTGCAGGTGGATCAGGTCGGGCACCCACCGCAGTTTCTTGGTCGTCTCCAGCGAGCCGCGCGCGAAGAAGATGCTCCGCTCGTCGTTGTCGGCGAAGACGGCCCCCGTGGCGGGGTCGGCCGTGACGCCCTTGCGGCTGAAGAGGTCGTCGTTGTCGATGAAGTATATCTGCATCCGGGCGGCCTGGATGCTGGCCACCTTGATGAGCAGGGGGTGGTCCGTGTCGTCGATGACGATGTTCAGGCCCGACAGGCGTATGACCTCATGGAGCTGGTTCCGCCGCTCGTTGACGCTCCCGAAGCGGGGCATGAATGTGCGTATCTCCTTGCCGCCCTCCATGATCCCCTGGGAGAGGTCGCGGCTTAGCACTGAGATGGGCGAGTCGGGCAGATAGGGCTTAATCTCTTGCGCAATGTACAAGATTTTCGAGTTCTCCATGAAATTTTCTTTTGCAATGGCCGGGGCGCGCTGCGGCAACAGCGCCGATTGGCGTGCCTCGCCGCTTTTCGTCTGCAAAGGTACGGATTTTTGCCCGATTTCCCTAAAGGAACTTTAACACCCGCGGAGGCCTGGCTTCGGGGCAAATGTCATAACTTCGTCCGATTTGTCATTTTGTCCGATGCTCGACAGCTTTCTTGTGTTTCTCCGCAGGGCCTCCGACTGGGTCGCGGCGCATTGGCGGATGGTGATGACGATGCTCTGCTTCGTCGTCGTCTTGCAGCAGTGTACGATCAACCGCCTCCAGTGGGAGGTCGAGCGGTTGGCCAGGCCGCAATATGTCCTGTCGCGCCCCGACACGCTGGCCCGTGCCGCCGCGGCCGATACCGCCTCCCCGGCCGCCGACACGCTTGTCGTGGCTGGCGGGCCTCGCGCGGCCTCCGACGCTCCCGGCGGTGGCTCCGGCCCGTGGCTGTGGCTCCTTGCCGTCGCCGTTGCCGGGGGGCTGGCTTTCGCCGCCGTGCGGATGTGGCGCAATGCCGTCTTCCCCATCGGGCTTGGCTACAGGGTCAGGCTCTCGCGGACGCCGCAGGGGCAGCTCCTCTTCTCCATGCGGGTCTCCAACCGTTCGCGGCGCGCCGTAGACCTCTCCGGGGCGCAGGTCAACTTCATCATGGGGCCGGCGCAGACGAGGCGTTTCCGCGCCAACGTCGACTCGATGCCCATAAGCCTCCAGCCCGGGACGTCCTATGAGGCGCAAATCAACCTCACGGGGCTCGTGGCGGCCAACCCCGAGCTGGCAAAGGCCAGGGCCATAAGTCTGAGCGTCGTCGCCGACGGGCGCGGGCTGACGAGCCTGCCACGGCCTGTGAGAATCAAGGTGGCATAGCCCCAGCCGCCATGTCGCTCCTCGCCAAGGTGTGGCGCCGCTACAGGGCGCGCAAGTCGCGCAGGGGCATCGTCTCGGACTTCCTGTTCCTCCTCGCCATGATTGTGGCCCTGGTGCCGCCGTTGCGCCGCGGGCTGATGACGTGCGCCGTGGGCGCTATGCTCGTCCCGCCCCGCCTCTACGACAAGATTGTCTTCGTCGGGGCCGAGGACTCTGTGCGCCTGCGCACGCCCGCGGGCGCAGACACTCTCGTCGCCCTGCCCCTGCGCCGCCCCGCCCTCTTCAACGTCGGGAGCGTCTGGCGGGCGCAGACCCGCGCCGAGCTGGGGTCGCTCGACGGCCTGGCGCGCCGCTATGCCGGGCAGATAGACGTCTTCTTTGTCTCGACCGACGAGCCCGCCGACGTCGTGGCCTTTCTCGACGCGGAGGGCCGCACCGCTTTGCGCCCCCTATTCCTCAGTGCCGACGACTGCGGGCCGGGCGTGGGCGAGGAGCGGCTGGGGGGAGTCTTGGGGCAGTTGCTCATGAGCGTCCCCTCGTCGGCGCTGGTCCGCCCCGACGGGCTCCTGGTTGTCAAGAAGTTGGGCGCGGCCAGGTGGTCGGGCGCTAGCGTCGAGAGGGCCTGCGATGTCGCCTTGGGGCGGTAGCGCCGCGCCTCCTGTCTTTATTCAAAATAGTTATTATTAGGTATTGCGGGGGCGGCCCCGCCGGGCTATTTTTGCAGTGTTGTCAGTCGGTGCCACGACTAACAATAAAATGTCTTGTGTGCCCGACGGGGCCGAGGCGTATGCGCAGCGATTGCGCAAGCCATGTATCGTTCTTTGGTTTTTCATGATGCGTCTGAGCGTCGCCACAGTGCGGGGCCGCGCGTCGCGCTTTTTTGCCATGGCATGAAAGCGGAATGGTTTTTTGTTATAAACTTGGGGCCGCGGCTCGCCCGCGGGGGTGGTTCTGACCCTAGGGGCGACAGCGGCGGCGCGCCAACAGGCGGAGGAGGGCGGATGCCCGCCTCCGCTTTGTCTTTGCCGGTTTTTTGCGCATCTTTGCCTCCATGAATGTTGCCGACATCTCGCTCCTGCGGACGGAGCTTCTCCTTGGGGCCGAGGCCATGGGCCGGCTCGCCCGGGCCAGGGTCATAGTCTTCGGCGTGGGCGGCGTGGGGTCGTGGTGCGCCGAGAGCCTCGTGCGGAGCGGACTTGGGAGTCTCACCATTGTCGACGCCGACACCGTGTGCGCCACGAACCTCAACCGCCAGCTCATGGCGACGCGGCAGACCGTCGGGCGGGTCAAGGTCGATGCCCTCCGCGAGAGGCTTCTCTCCATTCGGCCCGAGGCCGAGGTCGTGCCGCTCCAAAAGGTCTACTCCGCGGCCACGGCCGGCGAGTTCGACCTCGACGCTTTCGATGTCGTGATAGACGCCATCGACTCCCTGGCCGACAAGGCCGAGCTGATCCTCAACGCCTGCCGAGGCCGGGCCGCCCTCTTCTCGTCGATGGGGGCCGCCCTCAAGATGGACCCGTCGCAAATCCGGGTGGCGGAGTTCGCCAATGTCTATGCCGACCCTTTGGCCCGCGCCCTGCGCAAGAAGTTCAAGTCCCTGGGTGTGTGGCCGGCGCGCGAGTTCTCGTGCGTCTTCAGCCCCGAGAGGCTCGACAACCGGGGCGCGGACGCCCTCTTGCCCCATGCGGCCGCCGACGCCAGTGGCCTCATGCCGCCCCGCGCGCGCGTCAACGGCACCGTGGCGCACGTCACGGCCATCTTCGGCTTCACCCTGGCGGGGCTGGCTCTGCGGGCCATTGCCGGCGACGTCTGAAAAAGAAATCTCACTTTTCCCCATGAATCGTTTTTCTCTTCTGCCCCTAGCGGCTCTCGCGGCCTGGTCGGTCCCGGCCGAGGCATGCACCAACTTCATCGTCACGCCCGGGGCCAGCGCCGACGGCAGCACCCTCTGCACCTACAACGCCGACGACTACGGCCTCTTCGGCTCGCTCTGCTACTACCCGGCGGCGACGCACGCCAAGGGCGCCATGCGCCAAATTGTCAATTGGGACACGCACAAGTGGGCCGGGCAAATCCCGGAGGCCGAGCGGACATACAGCGTCATCGGAAACATCAACGAGTTCCAGCTCACGATTGGCGAGACGACATACGGCGGCCGCGAGGAGATGGTCGACACCGCGGGCCTGCTCGACTACGGAAGCCTCATCTACCTGACCCTGCAACGGGCCAAGACGGCGCGCGAGGCCATAGACGTCATGACGTCGCTCGCCGAGACCTACGGCTACTGCTCCGGCGGCGAGACGTTCTCCATCTGCGACCCGCGCGAGGCATGGATCATGGAGATGATGGGCCGCGGGCCCGGGTCGCGCGGGGTCGTGTGGGTCGCCCTGCGCGTCCCCGACGGGACTATCTGCGCCCACGCCAACCAGAGCCGCATAGGCCAGTTCGCCAAGCTCGGTCTCCCAAAGGAGGACGTCAAGACGTCCAAGGATGTCGTCCGCTACGCCCGCAAGATGGGCTGGTTCAGCGGCCGCGACGAGGACTTCTCGTGGAAAGACGCCTACGCCAAGCCCGACTTCTCCGGCAGGCGGATGTGCGACGCCCGCGTGTGGAGCTTCTTCCGGCGCTTTGCCGACATGGAGGCCTACCTGCCCTGGGCGCAGGGGCGCGACGCCCACGCCGCGGACATGCCCCTCTGGGTCAGGCCCGACCGCAAGGTCAAGCTCCACGAGGTCATGATGGCCATGCGCGACCACTATGAGGGGACGCCCCTCTCGCTCGCCGACACCGCGAGCCTCGCCGGCGGGCCCTGGATGATGCCCTACAGGCCCACACCCCTGGTCTTCAAGGCCGACGACGGCAAGCAATATTTCTGGGAGAGGCCCACCAGCACACAGCAGACGGCTTTCACCTTTGTGAGCCAGATGAGGGCCGCCCTGCCCGACCATGTCGGCGGAGTCCTCTGGTTCGGCAACGACGACGCCAACATGATTGCCTACACGCCGATCTACTGCGCCTCGACGCGCCGCCCCGTGTGCTACAACACCCCCGACGCAGGCCCGACGCGCTTCTCTTTCGCCAACGCCTTTTGGGTGTGCAACTGGGTCAGCAACATGGTCTACCCGCGCTACTCGGCGCTCTTCCCCGACCTTGAGGCGGCGCGAGACTCCCTAGAGGCGCGGTTCCTCGCCGCCCAGGCCGGCGTCGAGGCCAAGGCCCTGACGATGGACGAAGCTCAGGCCAAGCGTTTCCTCAACGACTATTCCATTGCCGCCGCGCAGCAGATGATGGAGGAGTGGCACAGCCTGGCCCTGCTCCTCGTCGTCAAGCACAACGACATGGCCGTCAAGCCCCAGGCCTCCGACGGCTCGTTCCTGCTCACGCCCGAGGGGCTCGGGAGGCGTGTCCGCCGCACGGGCTACCCTGCCGCCGCTACCCGTCTGCTGATTGAGAGGGGCGACGTCGAGCCGACGGGCGAATAGGCCCCGGGGGCAGACTTCCATGTGCGGGGGCGCGCGGCTAGCGCGCCCCCGCATTGTGTTTCAGCCGATTGCCGGGGGATGGGAGGGAGGGAGCTTGCGGATTGGGGGGGGGGCGAAAAGAAAGAGACCTCAAGAAAACTCTCGCTTTCTTGAGGTCTGCCGCCTCTGTGGTACCACCAGGGATCGAACCGGGGACACACGGATTTTCAGTCCGTTGCTCTACCAACTGAGCTATGGTACCAAGAAACTTTGCTCTCGCAATCAGTGGCGTTGCTTCCCTGTTGCGAGTGCAAAGTTACTTCAATTTTGCTTCCGCGCAAGGCCTAGGGCGACTTTTTTGCGAAAAAGTTCTCCCGCGGGCTTAGCGCACCTCGATGGTCTGCCACTTGTCCTCCTCTTTCCGCGCCTCCACTTTGGGCAGGGAGATGAAGAGCACTCCGTCGCGGACCTCGGCGCCGACGCCTTTCTTGTCCACGTCGTCGGGCAGGGTGAAGCTCTGCTCGAACTTCGAGTAGGAGAACTCCTGGCGCAGGTAGCGCTTCGGGTCGCCCTCCTGGCTCTTGCCCTCGCTGGTCACCGCGATGGTCAGGACGTCGTCGTTGAGCCGGACGTTGCAGTCCTCTCTCCTCACGCCCGGGATTGCCACCTCAACGTTGTAGGCCTTGTCGGTCTCGGTCACGTTGATGGCGGGCGTCGATTTGCGGCTGCGGGTGTGCCAACCCAGGTCGTCGCCGAAGAAGTCGTTGAAGAAGCTCGGGAGCCAGCTCTCGTAGTGCCTGATTCCGTTGTTTGTGTTTCTTGCCGGTACCATAGTCGTTACCTCCAATTTTTTTTGTCCTTTGATATGTTTGACCTCGGGCCCCGCCCTTGGGCTTCCGCCCGGTCGGCGTCCGCCCTCTCTTTTTGCAACCTGCGTGCCAACTCGCCCGGATGAGTGTGCCTTCAGATGTATAACGCGCTGATTGTCTGCGCTGTCGTCTGCGCCTAGCTAATGCCCGGGTCTTTTTGTGGTGCTGACGTTTTGGCAAAAAATATTGCCGTTTTGCCTGTGGTGCCAGACAAAACGGCAGGTGTCTTTCGCTTTCTGTTGGGGTAAGGCGCGGGAACCCGGGGTGGCGAGGTCGCCCTATCTTTTCCCCATGAGTGTCTGCCTGATCTGCGTGGTCTTGGCGATGAGGTGTATCTCGAAAATCGTCATGAACAACGACAAGATGCTCACCCCCAGCTCGGGGAGCTCGGCGGGCGCCGTGAGGTCTTTCACCTTGTCCGCCGACTGCGAGAGGACGATGACGACCATGAGGTTGTTGCAGAAGTGGAGAAGCACGGGCGCGGCGAGCGACTTCGTGGCGACGAACGTCGCGCCCAGGATGATGCCCAGGACCGTCCGGGCCAGGAACGCCGTCATGTCCATGTGCGCCAGGCTGAAGACGGCGGCAGAGACAATCACCGCCGCGTGCCAGCTGCCCGTCATGCGGCGCACGAGAGGCAGCAAAGCGCCGCGGAAGCACAGCTCCTCGCACACGGCGGGGACGAGTGCCATCGAGGCTATGGCCGCGGCCCAGTCCCACGCGCCGTCGAATGTGCATATCGACGCTATTATCTCGGCCGTCTGCCGGCTGAGGGGCTCGACGCCTGGCCACAGCTTGGCATAGGCGGCCTGGTCGATGTAGCCCGCCCACTCCACCAGCGGTTGGCACACGACGGCCAGCACGGCCACGAAGAGGCTCGTCGGCAGGTCAATGCCCGCCGTCTTGTCGGCGGGCAAGACTCCCACGGCGTGGCGGCGCGACAAGACGCCGGGCAGGCCGAAGCCCGCCATCGACGAGAGCATCATCGCTAGCGTCCACCCCCCCGTCAGGCTCAGAGCAGCCGCCGAGAGCGGCAGCGACGCAACCTGCCCTACGACGACGGCCGCCGCGAGGACTGCCGCCGCGCGCCCCGCGGGCGACGGCCGACGCGGCATCCAGCCCCGCTCCTTTCCCCTGCTTGCCAACTTCCGCCCTATTTCTTCTTGGCCGATGTCATGCTCGCCCGCTTGTCGCCGGCGTGGCTCAGGATGCTGCCGTCGAGTAGGCCGCTGTAGCGCCCCGCGTCGGCCAGGAGCTCGAGAGTTGACCGCAGCTGCTCGTCATATTGCAGGGCGTGGGCCACGGCGGCCTTGCGGTAGCCGCGTTGGCGCACCATCTCGTCTTCGATGAACGGGCGGACCTGCTCCTTTGCGTCGGCCATGTCGCGGTCTATGTCGGCGGCCAGGGGCTTGGCCAGGGCGTCGATGCCGGCCTTGGCGTCGTCGTAGAGGCCCTCGGCCTTGGCGGCGCGGACCAGCTTCTCATAGGCGTCTTGCGAGGCGGTCTTGTAGGTGAACTTCTTCTGCGACTTCATGAAGGCCACGAAGTCGTCATAGGTGGCGTCGGAGATGTTGCCGCGCTCGTCGATGGGCATTGGCTTGCCCGCCGCGAGCAGGCTCACGACGTAGCGGAACGGGTAGTCGCCATAGACCACCGAGAAGCACACCGGCTTGTAGGTCCGCTCGGCCAGCATGACGTCGGGCGAGATGCCGCCGCCGTCGTAGACGCGGCGCCCGCCGCGGGTCCTGAACTCCGAGATGAGAGAGTCCGGGACGTAGCCCACGGCGCCGTTCTCGTCCCTCTGCGAGTAGTCTATGGCCTGGATGCAGCGCCCCGAGGGGGTGTAATATTTCGCCGTCGTCACCTTGAGGTAGCCGTCGTAGGCCACCTCGCGCGTGGCCTGGACGAGGCCCTTGCCATACGAGCGCTGGCCGACGACCACGGCGCGGTCCAGGTCTTGCAGGGCCCCGGCCACAATCTCGCTCGCCGACGCCGAGCTGCGGTTTATCATGACGGCCATGGGCATCACCGTGTCGAGGGGGGGGCGGAACGCCGTGTAGATGCGCTCGGCGGCCTTGCGACGTCCCTTGGTGGAGAGCATCTTCTGCCCCTCGCCGACGAAGAAGTTGACAATCTGGAGGCTCTCGTCGAGCAGTCCGCCAGAGTTGCCGCGCAGGTCGAGGATGAGTCGCCGCGCGCCCTGCCCGTCGCGCAGGTCCAGGAACGCTTTGCGGACGGCGGCCGCGCAGCCCGACTCGAAGCTCCGCAGGCCTATGTAGCCCGTCTCGGAGTCCACCATGCCGTAGTAGTCCACGGCGTCGAGCTTTATCACCTCGCGGCGGATGCTCTTGGTCGTCGGGCGGGACTGCCCCGGGCGCAAGATCTCGACCTTTATCGTCTCGCCGGCCTTGCCGCGCAGGCGGTCGCTCACCTCGGAGACGCCCTTGCCGCGCATGCTCTCGCCGTCGATGGAGAGGATGAGGTCGCCGGAGCGCAGGCCCGACTTGTCGGAGGGGGTCCCGGCATAGACCTCCTTGACGTTGATGAGGTTCGTGTCCGCAGAGAGCGAGATGATGCACCCCACGCCGCCATACTCGCCGTCGACCTGGAACTTATACGCCTCGCGGTCTTTCTCCGGGATGTAGCTCGTGTAGGGGTCGAGGTCGGAGAGCATGGCCCCTATGGCCGTCGGGATGAGGCGGTCGGGGTCGGGGGTGTCGACGTAGCTGAGGTTCAGCTCCTTGAAGACCGAGAAGAAGATGTCCAGGTTCTTGCTTATCTTGAAGTCGCGGTCGCTGCCGCGGAACGCCGCCAGACACGCCGCGGCCCCCGCGGCGGCTATGGCGACGGTCGCCACTATGCTTGCTTTCTTCATCTATGCGAGTTTGCTGTTGTTTCGTCCGTGTGTGGATACTCTTGGCAAAGGTAATGGTTTTTGGCGGCGCGCCCCCTATCCGTAGAGCATCATGCTGATGCCGTAGGCCACCACGGTGCTGACCGCGACGCTGACCAGGCCCGGCATCATGAAGCTGTGGTTCAGCAGATATTTGCCAATAACCGTCGTCCCCGAGCGGTCGAAGTTCACAGTGGCGATGTCCGACGGGTAGTTCGGGATGAAGAAGTAGCCGTAGACCGAAGGCAAGACGCCGAGAAGGACGGGGCCGGGGATGCCGAGCGAGTAGGCCAGCGGGAGCATCGAGACCACGACGGCCCCCTGCGAGTTGACCAAGACCGAGACCAGGAAGAAAGCCAGGGCTATGGACCATTTGTGGTCGGCTATGATGCCGCTCAGTCCCGACTCGATGACGTCCATGTAGTTGGAGAAATAGGTGTCGGCCAGCCACGCTATGCCGTAGATGGCAACGACGGCCACCATGCCGCTCTGCCACACCGGGCCCGCCACGGCCTTCTTGGGCGCCGCTTTGCAGAAGACTATCATCAGGGCCGCCGCCGCGAGCATCACGATTTGGATGACGACGTTCATGGCCAGCGGCCTTTGGGCCACGCGGGTGACGTTCTCGAAGACCTGCTTCGACGAGACGAGCATCTCCGGCGTCACCTCGATGCCCCGCGCCGCCGCGCCCCCGGGGGCCTTGCCCGTCAGGGTCACGACGGCCTCCTCGACCACCACCGGGCCGCCGCCGAGGGTGTCATAGCGCACGCCCTCGATGACGAGGCTCTTGGCGTTGTCCACCTTGGCCACGCTGCCGTAGGTCGGCAGCAGGAACTCCTGGAGCGAGGCGTAGGCCACGATGAGGGCCAGCGCCCCGACGAAGATGTAGACCGAGCGCTTGGCCTCTGGGGCAATCTGTTTGTCGAGGGCCGTGGCCGTGCTGCCATACATGTATTTGTTGGTCTCGGGGTCGGCCACGCGCTTCTGGAACTCCGGGTCTTTGTCCAGGTCTTTGCCCCGGCGGTAGGAGAGGGCCGCGGCGGCCATGAGGCCCGCGAGGCACGCCGGCAGCGACACCGCCAAGACCTGCGGGATGGTTATGTCGAACCCGTTTGCGTTGCTTATGGAGACAAAGGCCACCACGGCGGCCGCTATGGGCGAGCACGTTATGCCCACCTGGCTGGCCACGCTCGCCACGCCGCACGGGCGCTCCGGGCGGATGCCCTTTTTGAGGCTTATGTCGCAGATGATGGGCATGAGGGTGTAGACCACGTGGCCCGTCCCGACCAGGACGGTCAGGAAGAATGTGCACAGCGGGGCCACGAAAGTGATGTGGTCGGGGTGCTTGCGCAGCAGCCGCTCGGAAATTTGGATGAGCCAGTCCATGCCGCCGCTCGCCTGCATGATGCCGGCGCAGGTCACGGCGGCGACGATGATGTAGATGACGTCCGTGGGCGGCGTCCCGGGCCGAAGCCCGAAGCACAAGATGAGGATGGCCAGCCCGATGCCGGAGATGGCCCCCAGGGCCAGGCTGCCGTAGCGGGAGCCGACGTAGAGGGCCCCCAAGACGATGAGCAGCTGGACCACCATGAGGAAAATGTCCATGTCGCTAGTTTTTTTTGTGTTATGGCGTCCTTTTTTGGTCTTTTGCCGAGGGGTGCGCGGCCCGCGGCCCCATATGACCCCTAAAGTACTAAAATCTTCCGATTGTGAACAATTGCCGCGCCTTTTGCCCTCTGCCCCCGTGCGGCTAAGCGAAACTCGTAAAAGGGCGCGCGGGGGGCTCGCAGGGGCAATTTTCTTCTATCTTTGCCTATCTGTTTTTCAACGCTAAAACACATACGTTCATGGCTAAAATAACAAAGGAGGACGCCCTCCGCTACCATTCCGAGGGGCGGCCCGGCAAGATTGAGGTGAGGCCGACGAAGCCCTACAGCTCCCAGCGCGACCTCTCGCTGGCCTACTCGCCCGGCGTGGCCGAGCCCTGCCTTGAGATCCAGAAAGACCCCGATGCCGCCTACGAGTACACGAGCAAGGGCAACCTCGTGGCCGTCATCTCCAACGGCACGGCGGTCCTCGGCCTGGGCAACATCGGCGCCACGGCGGGCAAGCCCGTCATGGAGGGCAAGGGGCTGCTCTTCAAGATTTTTGCCGGCATCGACGTCTTCGACATAGAGGTCGCCGAGACCGACCCCGACCGCTTCATCCAGGCCGTCAAGGCCATAGCGCCAACTTTCGGCGGCATCAACCTGGAGGACATCAAGGCCCCCGAGTGCTTCGAGATCGAGACGCGCCTCAAGGCCGAGCTCGACATCCCCGTCATGCACGACGACCAGCACGGCACGGCCATCATCTCCGCCGCCGGCCTAATCAACGCCCTCCAGATTGTCGGCAAGAAGATTGAGGATGTCCGTGTGGTGGTCAACGGTGCCGGCGCTGCTGCCATCTCGTGCACGCGCCTCTATATGCGCCTCGGCGTCAGGAGGGAGAACGTCATCATGGTCGACTCGCGCGGCCCCATCACGCTCGACCGCCCCGGCCTCACAGAGCAGAAGCGCGAGTTCGCCACGGCGCGCAAGGTGGCGTCGCTCGCCGAGGCCCTCGTCGGGGCCGACGTCTTCCTGGGCCTCTCCGTGGCGGGCGTCCTCACGCAGGATATGGTCCGCTCCATGGCCCACGACCCCATCGTCTTCGCCCTGGCCAACCCCGAGCCGGAGATCTCGTTCGACGACGCCATGGCCTCGCGTCCCGACATCATCTTCGCCACCGGCCGCTCCGACCGACCCAACCAGATCAACAACGTCTTGGGCTTCCCCTACATCTTCCGAGGCGCCCTCGACGTCCGCGCCCGCGCCATCAACGAGGAGATGAAGGTCGCCGCCGTGCGGGCCATTGCCGAGCTGACGCGCAAGGCCGTCCCCGACGTGGTCAACACCGCCTACGGCATGAAGCGGATCTCCTTTGGGCGCGACTACATCGTCCCCAAGGCCCTCGACCCGCGGCTGCTCACCACCGTGGCCCCCGCCGTGGCCCGAGCCGCCATGGAGAGCGGCGTGGCGCGCAAGCCCATTGAGGACTGGGCCGCCTACGACGACAAGCTCAAGAGCCTCATGGGCCTCGACAACCAGATGCTCCGAGGCCTCTACAACATGGCGCGCCAGAACCCCCGCCGGGTCGTCTTCAGCGAGGCCAACCACGTCAACATGATCAAGGCCGCCGCCCTGGCCCTCAGTGAGGGCATCTGCCGGCCCATCCTGCTGGGCAACGAGGAGAGGCTCGCCAAGATTGCCGCCGAGAACGACATCGACCTCACGGGCGTCGAGATTGTCAACCTCCGCCACGACCGCGAGGAGCCGAGGCGGGCTGAGTTCGCGCGCATCCTCGTCGGAGAGAAGGGGCGCGAGGGCGCCACGTTCGACGAGTACTACGAGAAGATGTACGACCGCAACTACTTCGGCCTCATGATGGTCAAGACGGGTATGGCCGACGCCATGATTGCCGGCGTCTACACCAAGAACGAGAGCCTCGTCGAGGCCGCCAAGGAGACCATCGGGATCCGCAAGGGCCTCAGCCACATCGGGGCCATGCACATCCTCACGACCAAGCGCGGGCCGCTCTTCATGGCCGACACCCTCATCAACCGCCACCCGACGTCCGACACGCTCCTCGACGTAGCCAAGCTCACCTACGACACCGTGCAGTTCTTCAACCACACGCCGGTCATGGCCATGCTCTCCTACTCCAACTTCGGCTCCACCCGCGAGGGGAGCCCCGCCAGCGTCCACCAGGTGGTCGAGACGCTCCACGAGCGCTATCCCGACATGGTCGTCGACGGCGAGATGCAGGTCAACTTCGCCCTCAACCGCCAGCTCCGCGACGCCAAGTTCCCATTCTCCAAGCTCGTCGGCAAAGACGTCAACACGCTCGTCTTCCCCAACCTAAGCTCGGCCAACACGGCCTCGAAGCTCCTCCTGGAGATGGGAGTGGGCGACATCCTCGGGCCCATCCAGATGGGCCTCCGCAAGCCCGTCCACTTCCTCGACATCGAGAGCTCCGTCCGCGACATTGTCAACATGACGACCGTCGCCGTTGTCGACGCCGTAGTCCAGGAGAGGCGCGACAAGATGGAGTAGCCGAGGCTTCTCCGCGCAGTTTCGCTCCAATCGGGCCGCGCCATCAAGGCGCGGCCCGATTTTTTTGCCTCTGCCTCGACCACGCGGCGCGCCTCAACTAGAGAGACGCATAAATGCCCCCCCCTAAAGCTCTCACTTTTTTGCGGATTTGGCTTTGCTCCAAAATTTGACTCAAAAATTTCTCGGAAAATATTTGGTGAATCAAAAACTAGCCGTAACTTTGCATTGTCAACAAACGAAAAGCGTGGCAAGCAGAGGCAATACATTGACGCCGACGGCTTAAAATGTCAGCCTAACGGCCTCTAAAGACCTTGCGCTACTGCGGCTCTCGCTCCGTTTGTCTGACAAACGGTTCTTTTATTTAATAACCAATGCGTCTTTTGGGCTTCCGCCCTTGGCGCAGTCAAACACATCAAATGAAATGGCAGTTTACAAGCAAGGAATCTTGGGGTCTTTCAGCGGCAAAGTCGGAACAGTTGTTGGCAGTTCTTGGCGCGGTGTGCCGTATCTTCGCTCTCTTGCTACAAAGGTGGCAAACCCGCGAACGGCGGCGCAAGTCCAGGCCCGAGGCCGGCTCGCAACCACGGTCAGGCGGCTCCGCCTCTTCACCGAGACCGTCCGGCGCGGATTCGTCGACGGAGGGGGAGTAGCGGCCGGGTGGTCGGCGGCGGTGAGGCGCAACATCGCCCTGCTGGAGGCCGACGGGGCCGACGGCTTCAAGCTCTCGCCCGACAAGATGGAGCTCTCCGACGGCACCGCGGCGTTCGACGTCAGCGTCACCAACGCCTCCGGGCGTCTCTCGCTCTCGTGGGGCGCGCCCTCCAAGGGCGATGACTTCTATGGCGGCAAGGTCTACCTGGCGGCGTTCAACGCCAAGAACGGCAAGGCCGCCAACTTCTCCGCCGACATCTCGGCTGGCTCGGCCAACTTTAGCCTGACCTCACTGCTCGACGGTGCCGACGACGACGTGAGCATCTACACGTTCGCGGCCAACGCTTCGATGTCGTCCGCCACCAAGCGGCAGAAGCTGGAGTAGGCCCCCGGGGGGGGGGCGGGCGTCCCTACGCCGGCATGGAGGCCTCCCCTCCCCCCCTTTCTCCCCTTTCCCCGCACAGATACCCTGACCCAATTCAACACACACACAGATTTTGTTATGCTAAACTTCAAATTGTTCCGCAAGGAGAATACGGACTCCTACTGCATGGGGCGCCTCTACGTCTCCATTGCCGCCACCGACGGCGCCACGCCGCCCGACGAGAGCGGCGACTACCACCTCTGCGACACTCTCGAGCCCCCTGTGCGCCCCCGTGGCGTCCGCGTCAAGGGCAAGACGGCCGTCCCCGCCGGTGTCTACGACCTGGCCCTCACCCGCAGCCCCAAGTTCGGCCGCCTGTTGCCAATCCTCATCGACGTGCCGGGCATGACCGGCGTCCGGATTCATCGCGGCAACACCGTGGCCGACACGGCGGGGTGCATCCTCCCGGGGCGGTATGTGGGCCGGGGGCGGCTTGTCGGAAGCACGCCCCGCGAGCTCGACATTGTCCGCATGATGCTCGATCAGCCCGACGAGGCGCAGTTGACCATCGTCGACGACTTTTGCGCCACGGCCGAGGCCGACGACGGCCCCTATGCCGCCACGTTGCCGCTCTCGCAGATTGTCCCCGACGAGGTTTGGAGGAGGATGTCGCTCGCCGCGGCCTAGGCTCCCGCCGCCGCTGGTCGCCGTCCCGTGGGGGTGCGCCGCTTGGGCGCACCCCCTTTTTGTGGCACAAAGTCCGCGTATGATGTCCCATGGGTGTGGCGTTGGCATGTTTTTTGCCTAATATTGCACTCGGAAGAAACATAACCACTCATATAACCTATACCTATGTTTTCCTACAAGCTTTTGGTGGCGGCCGTTGCCGCGTTGCCCCTTGCGTCGTGCCTCGACAGCGACTCGTCGGGCGTGGCTTTTGGCTTCCGCGCCACGGGCGTCATCGTGCAGGGTGTCGACGCCGAGGGGGCGACGACGCTGACCCCCTACATCAAGGTCTTGCCCACCACGGGCTACACTCTGCGGAGCGTCTCCATCTCCAACACCAAGACGGGGCTTGTCTTGCAGACCGACACGGTCTATGGGGTCTTCGAGACGGTGGACAATGCCTATGCGTTGCAAGACACTGCGCGCCTCAACGGCGAGTATGTCGTCATGGCCACGGCCACGACCCGCGAGACGGAGACGGCCACGCTCTCCATCAACGTCACCGGGGGCCGTCTGCTCTCGCCCATCGTCCCGTCGTCGCTCACCTACGACGGCAGCTACCTCCGCGCCAGCGCCCCCGCCGTGCGGAACGCCTCCGTCTATGGCTTCGTCGTGACGCCCTACGACCGCGGCAGCGAGCCGCGCCGCGTCAGCTCCGTGCGGGTGCAAGTCTCGAACGTCTCCACTAGCGCCGACAGCGTCGTGAGCTACTACTACCCGTTGTCGCGCGCGGCCCTGGGCAGCGACTTCGCCGAGGTGCGGGCCTTCGCGGCCGGCGTCGGGGGCGTCAATGTCGAGAGCGGCGAGGCTCTGACCATAGCGCGCGACGAGAAATAGGCGCTGGTCTGACACAGTGGAGGCCGAGCCGCCATCGTAGCGGCTCGGCCTCCGTTTTTTTTCTTGCCTGTTGCGGCGGGGTTGTCCGCCTGCGCTTCTCTTTTTGGGGGGGCTATTTTCTGATGTCCACCCAGTTGTTGTCGAAGCCGATGGAGGATAGTACCTCGTCTTTGCCCAAAGGCATGGGGTGGCGAAGAGAAAAACGTATTGCGTCGGGCGGCACTGGCGTATGAATCGTGAATTGTGACCCATGTGGTTGCCAAGTGAACCGCGTCTCCCCGCTGACTTTCTCTTTGCCAATCAGATTCCCATTCTTGTTAGCTTCCCAGTCATAGTCTGCCGTGCGAAATCTGTGGCAGTCCTCCTCGAATACGCAGAACCTTGTCAAGTCGTCAGAACGCACCAGGATGCAATTTCTTACAGGGCTGTATTCTTCGGTTGCAATGTTTACGCGCTCATTCCAAATCTCTAAGACTGCTCGTCCTGTTTTTGTCACGTCTTCATGTGGATCGGAGATCCCGAACGAGTAGTCGGGGGAGCATCGTCCGCTTATTATTCTGGTTGTTTTTATTGCGAAAGGGTCTGCGTTTTTGACCGTTTTCATCGACCATGCCATCCTCCCAAGGCGCACGTCCGCAATGCCAAGTGGACTCGCTAAGTGTTGCCCGCCAATCGAGTCCGCAAAAGCGTCTCCCCACTCGTTGCCGCTTATGTCGTTCCGCCCCGAGTAGAGGAGGTAGACAAAGTAGCCCCCAATTTTGTATATAACATCGTCGGGGATTTCGTTGAGCGGGTATGGCTCCGTTCGGTGCAGTTTCTTCTGGTCGCGAAGTTTAGGGTGTTGCATGGTCTTCTCCTATTGTGCCGTCTAGCAGCTCGTCCATCCTCCTTGCCACGGCGCGAATCATCGGGACGGCTACGGAGTTGCCCGTCTGGCGGCGGACCTCCGACAGCGGGACGGCAATCTTGAAGCTGTCGGGGAAGCCCTGCAGGCGGAGCAGCTCGCGGGCCGAGGGGCGCCGGACGCCGTTGACAAGCAGGTAGTTGTAGGATGCGCCGGTGCGCAGGGCGCAGGAGTGGTCTAGCACTGAGATGTTGCCCGACTTGTTCTCGTGCCACACCGACGGGTAGAAGACGTGCTTCGCCGCCACGCTGGCCGCCCTCTTCCGCGCTATTGTCTCCGACGCGAAAAGGCTCTTGTCCAGGGCCTCGTCGGGTTCCAAGATGTCTTTCAAACTGTACGGGAGTTTGGGGAAGTCGAGCGAGAAGTGCTCCGCCAGCTCCCTCTCGCGGAATCCCACAATTATTATGCGCTCCCTTTTTTGCGGCAGCCCGAAGTCCAGGGCGTTGAGCACCCGCCACTTGATTGTGTAGCCCAGCTCCTCCATGGTCCGCCTGATTACGGCGAAAGTCCTGCCGCCGTCGTGCGAGACGAGGTTCTTGACGTTCTCCAGCAAGGCGGCGCGCGGCTTGTGGTGGCTCAAGATGCGCGCCACCTCGAAGAACATCGTCCCGCGGGTGTCGTCGAAGCCGCGCTTCTTGCCCATGATGCTGAACGCCTGGCATGGGAAGCCCGCCAGGAGCAGGTCGTGGGCGGGGATTGCCTCGGCGTCTATCTTGGTGATGTCGCCCGCGGGGCGTTCGCCGAAGTTCGCCTCATATGTTGTCTGCGCCGCCTTGTCCCACTCCGACGAGAATACGCACCGGTAGCCCATCTCGTCAAAGGGGATTCGGATGCCGCCAATGCCGGCGAAGAGGTCGACGAAACATTTCCGCCTCGCGCCGCCCCCGCCCTGTGGTAGTCCCGCCATTGCGCCCTCTCCACTCACTCCGCGAACTGCTCCTGGCTCCGCTTGATGCTGCTGTAGACCTGGCGCGTCAGGGCCTCGTAGGAGGCCTGGCGGGGGTAGACGGGCGGCAGGAACTCCACCTGCACCTTGTGGGGGCGGGGGAAGCGGTTGCCCTTGGGCATGGCCTCGAAGGCACCCTTGATTGAGACCGGGACGACGGGGACATTCAGCTCGCGGCTCAAGATGGCGAACGTCTTCTTGAACTCGCCAAGCTCGCCGTTGCGCGTGCGAGTGCCCTCCGGGAAGATGATGATGTTCTTCTTCTTCTTCAGCGCCTCGCCCATCTTCTGGATGGAGTCTTTGAGGTTGCTCAGGTCCATCACTATCACGTTGTGGGTGGCGGCGATGAACTTGACGAGGGGCTGGTGGACGTGCTGCTCCTTGGCGTAGAAGTAGGTGTTCTTGATGTCGCGGAACTTCAGGAACGACATGACGAACAGCCCGTCGAGGAAGCTCTGGTGGTTCGGGGCTATGATGACCGGCCCGTCGGGAATCCGCTCGGCGCCCTTGCCCGTCAGCTTGAAGTAGAGGCGGAGCAGGGGGCGCGCCAGGGCTATGAAGATGCGGCCCGTCAGCCACGTCTGCGGCAGTTTGAGAGCCGTGTGCTCGCGGAGGATGCGCTTCCAGTCAATCTTCTCCACCTGCATCTTGGTCTTGCTCTCGGCCACGTGGTCCGCCATCTCGCCCACGGAGCGGAAGCCGCTCAGCTGGTCGGTGCTGAGGTCGAGCCCGAAGCTGCTGTTGATGAAGACCTGTAGGCCAACCTTGTCGAGGGAGTCGAAGGCCAGGTCGAGCTCGATGTGGTGCCCGGGGCGCACCTTGCACATCTTCTCGCTCTCGATATATTTCTTGATTATCTTATACTCGTCGCTCTGCGCCTCGTCGACGTCTTCGGGGCTGTGCGTCTGCTCGCTCACGAGGAGCGTCTTGAGCTTGAAGCGCTGGAGCTTCTCGAGCTTGGTCCGGGGCAGGTCGCCGCGGTAGACCCTGACGTTGAATATCTTCTTGTAGGAGGCGGCGTCGGCGTTATACTTGTCGACGACCTCCCACCTGATCCGCTCCTCCAGCTCCTGGTCGGTCTTGGCCGCCGCCGCGGACGGTTGCGGCACGACAATGGCCCACAGGGCGTCGTCTTTCTCGGTCACGGCGGCCTCTTTGACCCACGCGGCGTAGCTCTCCAGGCGTTGCTCGATGTCTACGGGGTTGACGTTCTTGCCGTTCGAGAGGACTATAATCTCCTTGCGCCGCCCCGTCACCACGACGCGGCCGCGGTTGTCGATGTAGCCCAGGTCGCCGGTGTATATCCATCCGTCGCGGACCACGGCGGCCGTCTCCTCCGGGCGGTTGTAGTAGCCCTGCATGACGTTGCGCCCGCGGGCGCGCAGCTCGCCGTCGACCACTTCGACCTCGCACCCCGGCACGGGCTGCCCAGAGGCTCCGGGGGTTATGTCGTCGGGCCGGGTGAAGGCTATCATCGGGGCGCACTCCGTCATGCCGTAGCCCTCCAGGACGTCGAGGCCCAGGGTCTTCATGATGTGGGCCACGGAGGGGTCCAGTGCCGCGCCGCCGCTGACGAAATATTTTATGGCCCCGCCCATCTTCTTGCGGATGGAGCCGAAGACGAGGCGCGACAGGGCGCGGCTGCCGACGCTCTCGCACAGGCGGTAGAGCATCCGAGTGGGCAGCGAGGCGTCGATCTTGCCCTTGATGCCCTTGGCCAGCATGATGTAGAGGCGGGGGACGCCGATGACGATGCCGACGCGACCGCGCGACATTGTCGACATGAGCTCGGGCGCGCTAAGCCCCGGGCAGAAGGCGACGCTGCCGCCCGTCACGAACGGGGCCACGAGCGAGCCCACGAGGGGCAGGACGTGGTGGCACGGCAGCAGGACCATGGTGCGGATGTCGGGCGTGAAGATGGGGACGCCCTTGCTGACCGAGTCGACGTTGAAGAAGATGTTCTCGAACGAGAGCATGACGCCTTTGGGGCTGCCGGTTGTCCCGCTGGTGTAGATGATGAGGGCCGTGGCGTCGTCCTTGTAGTCTATGCGCGCGGGGGCGCCCCCCGTCGGCCCGTCCTCCACGGCCCGGGTCATGACGCGCAGCGCCTGCCGCCCCCCGGCGCGCGCCACGGCCTCGCGCGCCACGGCTTCGCATCCCTCCGACGCCCAGACGGCCTCGGGGTCGCAGTCGGCCAGGACGTAGGCCAGGTCGGCGGCCGACGACGTGCTGTCCACGGGCACGGCCGTGCCCCCGTTCTGCCATATGGAGTAGAGCGCGTAGATGTAGGCCGGCCTGTTCTCGGAGAATATCACCACCCTGCCGCCCGGGCGGATGGGGCAGAGCGCCGCCATGTCGTTGATCCGCGAGAGCATCTCTGCGTAGGAGACTTCCCGCTCGGCCGTCCATATGGCCGTCTTCTTGTGGTCTACAATCATTCTTTTGGTCTCTCGGTTGGTTGTGCCATGGCGCCTTGGCCGGCGCCGGGCGCGGCATGTCTTGGGCCTTTCCGATTGCTCGTCCCTGCCGCGGTCTTGTGTGGGTCTTGCGATACGTATTTACACCACCCGCGAATATAGCCTTTTTCCCCTAAACGGCGCCGCTCCTCAGCGCCGCCTCTGCGGCCCGCATGTCGCCGGGGGTCGTGAGCTTGATGTTGCCCGGTTGGCCCACGGTGAGGTGGATGGGCGCTCCCATGGCCTCGACGACGCTGGCGTCGTCGGTGAAGAGCGGGCTCTCGGGCTGCGTGTACGCGTCGAGGAGCGTCTTGGCGCGGAACACCTGCGGGGTCTGCACCATCATGACCTGCCGCCTGTCCACGGCCCGGCTGCCCCCGTCGGGCGAGACGATGCGCACCGACTCCACTGCGGCGAGCGCGGGGACGGCCGTGCCGAACCTGTCGGCGTCGGCGTAGCACCGCTCTATGGTCTCGCGGCTCACCAGGGGCCGCACGCCGTCGTGGACCCCGACGAGCCTCTCGCCGCGCCACAGCCCCAGGCCGTTCCGCACGCTCTCGAAGCGCGTCCGCCCGCCCTCGGCCAGGTCGGCCGGCGAGGCGTAGCCCCGGGCGCGGCACAGCTCCTGCCACAGCCCGATGTGGGCGCGCGGCAGGACGAGGACGACGCGCATCCCCCCGACGGCGGCGAAGGCGTCCACCGTCCGCATCAGGACGGGCCGCCCGCCGAGGTCGAGGAACTGTTTCGGCACGGAGGCCCCCATCCGCGAGCCGCTGCCGCCGGCCACGATTATTGCCAGTTTGTCTGCCATGTCGGGTGTCTTCTTTTGGGCGTCAGAACACGGGGCGGTGCATGACGAAGTTCATGACAGTCCCCATGACGGCAAGCCCCATCAGGTAGCCCGCCAGGAGCTGCCGCCACGTGTGGGCCCGCTCGTAGAGGCGCGTCCACGCCGTCAGCCCCGCGCAGACGAAGGCCACGGCGGCCCAGGTCGAGAAGTCGGTGTGGTAGGTCATGCCCGTGACGCTGACGAACGAGAGGAACGCCCCCGAGCCCGCCGTGTGGAGGCTCACTTTCCAGAACACCGAGCAGGCGCCGATGGCGACGAGCAGGATGCCCTCGCCCAGGACCATGCCGAGCAGGGGGCGCGGGGTGTTGTGGGTGTTGAGCAGGAGCATGGCCAGGCATATCGAGACGCCGGAGCATATCAGCGGCCAGACGCGCTCCTGGCGCGACGGCATCTCCAGCTCCTCGACGCGCCCCGACATCATGAAGAGCGTTATGACGGCCAGGGGGTTGGCGCAGGCGAAGACGCCGACGGCCGAGAGGACGCCGACGTTGACGGGGTGCGGCATCCCGGCGTAGGGCGTGGCCCCGAAGAGCGTCAGCAGGGCCCCGTAGATGGGCAGGAGCAGGGGGTGGAGCAGCACGGTCGTCACTTTCGACGCTATGCGCACCACCTTGTCGGTCGGCGTCGGCGCTGTGGTCATATCTGCTTGCGGAGGCGCGCCACGGGGATTCCCATCTGCTCGCGGTATTTGGCCACGGTCCGGCGCGCTATGTTGTATGATATTGCCTTGAGCAGGGCCTCGAGCTTCTCGTCGGTCAGCGGCCGGCGCTTGTCTTCGGCGTCGATGGCCTCGCGGAGGATGCTCTTGACCTCGCGCGTCGAGACGTCGTCGCCGTCGGCGTTCTGGACGCCCTCCGAGAAGAACGACTTGAGCGGCAGGATGCCGAACGGCGTCTGGGCGTATTTGCTGTTCGAGACGCGCGAGACTGTCGAGACGTCGAGTCCCGTCTTGTCGGCGATGTCTTTGAGGATCATGGGGCGGAGCTTCGTCTCGTCGCCGTCGACGAAGTAGTCGCCCTGGTAGTCCATTATGGCCTGCATGACCAGGGTCAGGGTGTTGCGCCGCTGCTTTATGGCGTCGATGAACCACTGCGCGGACTTGACCTTCTCGCGCACGAACGTCGCGGCGTCGCGCTGCTCGCGGCTCTGGTTGGCGCGGTTTGTGGCATATTCGTGGAGCATCTCGGCATATTGGCGGCTGATCTTGAGCTCGGGCTCGTTGCGCCGGTTGAGGTGGAAGCCCAGGCGGCCGTCGTCGTAGTCGATGATGAAGTCGGGCGTGACGTGGTGGGCCTGGCGCGCCGCGCCCCCGCCGTAGGCGCTGCCGGGCTTGGGGTTGAGGCGGAGGATCTCGGCCGTGGCGTCGCGCAGGGCGTCGTCGTCGATGCGCAGGCGGCGGGTCACCTTGTCGTAGTGGTGGCGCGAGAACTCGTCGAAGCACTGCTCGAGGACGAGCTCGGCCGTCTTGACGGCCGGCAGCTCCGGGTCGCGCGTCTGCCGGAGCTGGAGCAGGAGGCACTCGCGCAGGTCGCGGGCGCCGACGCCGGCGGGGTCCATCTTCTGCACCTCGCGGAGGACGGCCTCGACCTCGGCGTCGGAGACGTCGTCGCCCATGGCGAACGAGGCGTCGTCGGCGATGTTGCCCACGTCGCGGCGCAGGTAGCCGTCTTCGTCGATGTTGCCTATGATGTAGGCGGCAATCTTCTCCTGCCGCTCGTCGAGGTTGTGGAGGCCTATCTGCTCCTGGAGGTGCTCGTAGAACGACGAAGCCTCGGAGAGCGGCACGTCGTCGCGGCGGTCTTCGTCGCTGGCGTTGTTGGCGGCGAGGCGGTAGGCGGGGATGTCCTCGTTGAGCAGGTAGCCCTCGCCCGTGCCGTCGTCGGGCTGCTGCTCCTGGGCGGCGTTGACTTGCGGCTCGGGGACGCTCTCGTCTTCGCGCCGCGTGGCGTCGTCGTCGACCTCCAGGGCGGGGTTCGCCTCGACCTCCTCCTTGATGCGCTCCTCCATGACCACCGCCGGGAGCTCCAGCAGCTTGATGAGCTGAATCTGCATCGGCGACAGCTTCTGCTGCAGCCTCATCTGCAGGCTTTGGTTCAGGGCCATGTGTCTCTGTCGTTTTTCCTTTTTAGCCGACGAGGCGCGCCTCGATGCCCAGGCGCCGCGCCGCCTCGGTGTTGATTGGCGAGTCGTCGTAGAACGCGGCGTCGGCCGGGGCCGCGCCCATGGCCTCCAGGACGAGGCCCCACGTGGCGGGGTCGGGCTTGCTCATGCCAATGTCTTGCGAGAAGAAGACGCCGTCGAAGAGGTCGTCGAGCGCCCCCGGCCCGGGGAACTCCGCCCGGCACTGCTCGGCGTGGAGGGCGTTGCAGTTGCTCAGCAGGGCCACGCGGCATCCGGAGGCCCTGACGCGGCGCACCGTCTCCAGCGCCTCCGGCCTGTAGCCGAGCATCATGGCCGCCCAGGCGCGGCGGATGGCGTCGTCGGGGGCCGCGATGCCGCACTGGCGGCGGACCCCGTCATAGAACTGCGCCGTCGAGACCTTGCCGTCGCAGTAGAGGCCGAAGACGCCCCCCGCGGCGTGGCTGTTGCTGACGCCGCCGGACTGGCGCGGCATCCCCAGGGCCTCGAGGGCCGCCAGGGTGAGGCGGGCGTCGACGCTGTAGAGGACGTTGCCCAGGTCGAAGATGTGGAGGCTCTTGCCCGGGACGATGTCTATTGGAGGGTTCATGTTCTCTTTGCTTCTTGTCTGAGGGCAAAAAAGCCCCGGCACGCGTGAGGGTGCCGGGGCTTCCGATTGAGGTGGGCCCACTTGGGCTTGAACCAAGGACCCTCTGATTATGAGTCAGATGCTACTAACCAACTGAGCTATGGGCCCGAATCCTCTTCTTTCTGAGAATCGTCGCCTCCGGGCGTTGCTTCCCATTGGCACGGCAAATTTAGCCCGTTTCCGCGAAACGGCAAACACCGCGGCGCGAAAAAAATCAGTCCATGATGGTGACGATGAGGTCCAGCAGGGGGAAGATGCGCCAGTCGGGCTCGCCCACGGGGTCGAAACAGAGCAGGACGGTGGCGGAGAGGAGCAGGGGCAGGGCGCAGAGGACGAGGCCGATGAGGGCCAGGTTGCGCGGGGCTTTGAGCAAGCCTAACACTGTTATGACCAGGGCCAGTGGCCACAGCAGGAAGCACGCCAAGTTGATGTTGGGCACCCAGTAGAGGACTGCGAACGCCGCGGCCAGGCAGAAGCCCATCGTGGCCATGTGGTTTGCGCCCCACTGTCTCTGTAGGTACTTTTTCATGTCGGTAGATGTTGAGATAGAAGATGTTGTTTGGTCTTATTGGCCTTTCTTGTCTTGTTCTACGGCACGAAGTCGCCCCGATGTTTCAAAAGTAGCTAATATTTAAGGAAAGTGTGCAATCGCGGAACCCCCGCTCCCATTTTTTTCCGCGGGAGGCTCAAAACTCACGCCTCGCGCAGCCCATTGCGGCACACATATTCGCCCCGCTCCATCTTTTGGCGCAGGAGGGCCAGGTTGGCCTCCTGGCTCGACCAGCTGGCGTCGTGGTGCAGGTGATATTGCACCGCCATGTTGCGGACCGACCGCAGCTCGTAGCCCGCGGCGAGGAGCCTCCAGCAGAGGTCGACGTCCTCGCCGATGGCGGGCAGGGTGTAGTCCATGTCGAACCCGTTGACGGCCTCCAGGGCGCGGCGCCCGAGGCTCATGTTGCACCCCTTGAGCATGCGCATCGTCCGCAGGCGCGGGATGACGCCCATCGGCAGGCGGTCGGGGTCGATGAAGACCCCCTCCTCGACGAACTTGTTGCCTCGCCGGGGCGCCAGGCCCAGGGTCTGCATGGCCAGGCGGCGCTGGAGGCTGCGGGCGTCTTCGGCCCCGGCCAGGACGCGGCCCGTGGCCCAGGGGCCGAGCTTGACGCGCTTGCCGGCCAAGACGCGCCCCGCGCCGGCCAGGCGGAGGTGGAACTCGACGAAGCGCGGGTGGAGGACGCAGTCGCCGTCGATGAAGACGAGCCACTCGCCGCGGGCCGCGAGGATGGCGCGGTTGAGAGCGCGGTTCTTGCGCCACCCCGCGTCGTCTTGCGCGAGGTGGCGCCACGGGCCTCCGAAGTCGTAGGAGCCGACGAAGCCGCGCATGGCGTCGTCGCGCCCGTCTTCGGAGACGACGACCTCGAAGCCCCGGACGGTCTGCCGCCGGAGCGAGTCGAGGACGGCGCGCAGGGCGGCGACGTCCTTGTAGACAGAGACTATGACCGACGCGCGGCCGGGCTCTATTCCGCTCATGTGCTTCTCTAGTGTTGACAATGGGGGGGCTACTCCTCCGCTCCGCGCCCCACCGAGAAGTAGCGTGCGAAGGGGTGGGCGAAATAGAACCCGCAGACCGACGAGGCGGGCTCCATCATGAGCTGCTCGTTGAGGTGCATCGGGATGCGCCGCTCGACGCCGAGCAGGTCGAAGAGGACGCGCTTGTGCGCGTGGTCGGGCGAGATGGGGTAGCCTATGGCGGGGCGGATGCCCTGGTAGTGGCCGGCGAGGATCTCCTTGGGCTCGAACGGCTCGTCGGGCGCGAAGCCCCACAGCCGGGTGCGCACCTGGTAGTGAAGCCACTCCGAGAGTGCCTCGGCCAGGCGGTCGGCCAGGAGCTGATACATGATGGCGGAGTAGTCGTCGCCCGCGGCGCGGAGCCTGTCGGTGCGCTCGCGCAGTCCCGCCCCCGACGTGGCGGCGAAGAGGCCCAAGTGGTCGGCGAAGCCAGCGGGGGCCACGTAGTCGGCAAGCGAGAGCGTCTCGCCGGCCCCGTTGGGCGTCTGCTGGCGCGGGAACCGGAATTGGCACGCCGCCTCCGCGCGGCTCTCGTCGGCGAAGAGCGTCACGACGTCGCCCCCCGTGTGGTTGGCGGGCATGATGCCCACCACGGCGCACGCCTCGGTCATGCCGCCGTCTGCGAGCCGCTCCAGGTGCGCCCGCCCGTCGTCGGCCAGGCGCAGGGCCTCGCGGGCCGCGTCCTGCTCGTCGGGGCCGAAGCCCGCCAGCCACTCCCGCCGCTCGCCGTCGTCCATGGGCCGCGCCGCCCCGGCGAAGCGGGCCCCGACTTTCCATGCCGCGAAGAACATCCGCCAGTTGATTAGCGGCGCCAGGGCCCCGAGGTCTATGTGCCGGAACTCGGTCACCCCGCCCGCCGCGGGCTGGGGCATCGGGACGGCGGCCCAGTCGGTGCGCGGCGCCAGGGCCCGGGCCTCCTCGGCCGTGAGGCGGGCGGCGCGCGGCGCGGCGTTCTCGCGCCGCAGCCTCTCCTGCTCGGCGCGCACGCGGGCCAGGAACGCCTCGTCGCCAGAGAGCAGCGAGCTGAGGATGTAGGCGTTTTGCGACGCGTCTTTGACGTAGACCACCGGGCCGCTGTAGCACGGCGCTATCTTGACGGCCGTGTGGACGGCCGACGTCGTGGCGCCGCCAATCATGACCGGCACGCGGACGCCACGCGCCTCCAGGGCGCGGACCACGGCGATCATCTCGTCGAGCGACGGCGTGATGAGGCCGCTCAGCCCCACGGCGTCGGCGCGCTCGCTGACCACGGCGTCGACGATGCGCTCCGTGTCGACCATGACGCCCAGGTCGACGACGTCGAAGTTGTTGCACGCCAAGACGACGCAGACGATGTTCTTGCCGATGTCGTGGACGTCGCCCTTGACGGTGGCCATGACGACGCGGCCGGCCGAGGTCCCCTCCTGCCCCGCGGCGCGCTTCTCCTCCTCGATCCGCGGCCGGAGAATCTCCACGGCGCGCTTCATGACGCGGGCCGTCTTGACCACCTGCGGCAGGAACATCTTGCCCTGGCCGAAGAGCTCGCCGACGCGGTTCATGCCGTCCATGAGCGGCCGCTCGATGATGTCGAGGGCGCGCGGGAAGAGGGGCAGCGCCTCGGCCAGGTCTTGCTCCAGGAAGTCGGCCACGCCCTTTTGGAGGGCGTGCTGGAGGCGCTCGCCGACGGGGGCGCGCCGCCACTCGTCGGCGTCGGCGCGGGCGGGCGTCTTGGAGGCCTTGAACTGCTCGGCGGCGGCGAGCATGATGTCTGTGGCGTCGGGGCGGCGGTTGAGGACGAGGTCCTCCACCTTGTCGCGCAGTTCGGGCTCGATGTCGTCGTAGGCAATCATCGAGCCGGGGTTGACGATGCCCATGTCCATGCCCCGCGCCACGGCGTGGTGGAGGAAGACGGAGTGGATGCTCTCGCGGACGTGGCTGTTGCCGCGGAACGAGAACGACAGGTTCGAGACGCCGCCGCTCACCTTGGCGTGGGGCAGGTTGGCCTTGATCCACTCCACGGTGCGGATGAAGTCCACGGCGTAGTCGTCGTGCTCGGGCAGGCCCGTGGCGATGGCCAGGACGTTGGGGTCGAAGATGATGTCGGCGGGCTCGAAGCCGACGCGCTCCGTCAGCAGACGGTAGGCGCGGGCGCATATCTCCGTGCGCCGCCCAAAGGTCGAGGCCTGCCCCCGCTCGTCAAAGGCCATGACGACGACGGCGGCTCCGTAGCCCCTGATGGCCGCCGCCTGGCGCAGGAACTCCTCCTCGCCGTGCTTGAGGCTGATGGAGTTGACGACGGCCTTGCCCTGGAGGCACTTCAGCCCGGCCTCGATGACCTCCCACTTCGACGAGTCTATCATGACGGGCAGGCGCGCCACGTCGGGCTCGGAGGCCATGAGGTTGAGGAACGTCACCATCTCGTGGCGGGCGTCGAGCATCCCGTCGTCCATGTTGACGTCTATGATGTCCGCCCCGGCCTCGACCTCCTGACGGACGATGCCCAGGGCCTCGTCATATTTCTTCTCGGTGATGAGGCGCAGGAACTTGCGCGACCCCGCCACGTTGGCCCTCTCGCCGACCTTGTAGAACGGCTTGACGTCTCGCGAGACCTCCTCGGCGTCGATGCCGGCCAGGAGCATCCGGTGGCCCGCCGGGGCGGGGCGGTGGGCGCGGCCGGCGGCGAGCCGCTTGGCCATGGCGGCGATGTGCGCCGGCGTCGTGCCGCAGCATCCGCCGACGATGTTGACCATGCCGCGGTCCAGGAACTCCTGGACCCGCGAGGCCATCACCTCCGGGCTCTCGTCATATTCGCCAAACTGGTTGGGCAGCCCGGCGTTGGGGTAGGCGCTGACGAAGAACGGGCTGCGCCGCCCCACCTCGGTGAGGTAGGGCATCATGTCGCGCGCGCCGAACGAGCAGTTGAGGCCGAACGAGAGCAGGTCGGCATGGGCCACCGAGGCCAGGAGGGCGTCGACGGTCTGCCCCGAGAGGATGCGCCCGCTCTTGTCGGCCACCGTGGCCGAGACCATGACGGGGAAGCGCTCCAGCCCCCGGCGCTCCAGCTCGCCCTCGATGGCGAAGAGGGCCGCCTTGGCGTTGAGGCCGTCGAAGACCGTCTCGACGAGCAGGGCGTCGACGCCGCCGTCGAGAAGCCCCCGCGCCTGCTCGGCATAGGCCTCGGCGAGCTGGTCGAAGGTGACGGCGCGGAAGCCGGGGTCGTTGACGTCGGGCGACATCGAGGCCGTCTTGCTCGTCGGGCCCATGGAGCCCGCCACGAAGCGCGGCTTCGCCTCCGTCGAGAGGCGAAGGGCCTCGGCCTTGGCCAGGCGGGCCGCGGCGACGTTGATGTCGTAGACGCGCGCCTCCATGTGGTAGTCGGCTTGCGAGACCGACGTGGCGTTGAACGTGTTGGTCTCGACAATGTCGGCCCCGGCCTCCAGATATTGGCGGTGGATGTCGGCTATGACGTCGGGCCGCGTGAGCGACAGGACGTCGTTGTCGCCCAAGAGGGGGCACGGGTGGTCGGCGAAGAGAGCGCCGCGGAAGTCCGCCTCGCCGAGGCCGGCCCTCTGGATGAGGCTGCCCATGGCGCCGTCGAGGAGCAGGACGCGGTCGGCGAGCAGGGGGCGCAGGAGCTTATATCGTTGGTCCATCGGGGGTGTTTTCTTTTTGTGCGCGAATGTAGTGCAAAAGGGCGGCAAAAAAACATCCGCCGCGGTCTGACGGCGGCGGATTGTGTCTCGGCGCGGGCTTCCCCCCCCCCCCCTACCCTAGCGAGGCCGTGAGGAAGCCGCGGGCCTCGTGGCGCAGGGCGTCGAGCCGGCCGGAGACGTCGAACGGCGTCTGCAGCAGCTGCGCCACGTGGGCGGGCGCGGCAAGCTCGCCCTCGTCGATGAGGCGGTCCGTCAGCCCGAACATCCGGAGCAGGCTCTCCATGCGGGTGCTGCCGCGGTGGCTGTTGGCAATCACGGCGAAAGGCTTGCCGAAGATTATGCTGAACGCCGCTCCGTGGAACGAGTCGGTGAGGACGCACCGCGCGTCGGCGTAGCATCGGAGCCACTGCTCGACGGTCGGGAAGCGCACGTGGTCTTCCACTCCCGCCAGGCGCGTGAAGTCGCTTATGACGCTCTTGCGCTCGCCCACGCGCCGGGCCGCGTCGCGGGCCAGGGACATCTTGGCGCGCGACAGGTCGAGGAGGTAGCAGAACATCCCCCCGCCCTGCCGCGTCTTGACCCCCTGGCGGGTCAGGGCCTCGTAGAAGTCGGCGTCGTGGAGCATCGTCGGGTCCAGGACGTGACGCGCCTCGACGCCCAGGTGCTCGCGGCACAGCCCGACGGCGCTGTCTTCGCGCACTCCCACCCCGTCGAACAGCTTGGCCAGGCGCGCGCACGTCGCGGTCTGGCTCGGCGTGAGCATCCACTCGTCTTTGCCGAACGACGCCGCGTAGGCCACCCTCTTCACGCCGCCCCACTGCTCGGCGAAGCCCAGGAACGCGTCCTCTATCTTGTCGTCCATATATTCCGGCCGCCAAATCTGGTCGCTGCCCACGACGTAGCCGTCGTAGTCGCCGGGGCGCAACGAGCCGAAGTCGCGGCGGCCCGCCAGGTGGAGGTGGCTGAGGGTGAACCGCCCTTTGACGCGGTGCTCAAGATGCCCGGGGATCGGCGTCCGTCCCTCTATGGCCGCCCGGATGGCGTCTTTGGCATAGCCCCCCAAGCTCCACAGGAGTGAGGGGAGGTGCTGGCGGTCGAAGACCTCGACGCTGTGCCCCATCTGCTCCAACGCGGACTGGAGGGCGTAGGACTGCAATATGCCGCCAATGTTGCTGCCGAAGTGGAGGGTGATGATGGCTAAGTGCATGGTGTGGGTTGGTGTTGTGGTGGTGGATGAGGAAGAGGCCAGTCTCGGCAAGGTGGGGTCTTGCCTCCGTTGCTCAACTCTGCGTCTCCCATCGCTGATGGTCTGTTTGTGACGAGGCCTCTGCCGTCGCATAATTCCTTTCGAGCGCAGTAGTCCCATTCGCCTCTTTGAGCTGGCCTCTACATGACGCCCTTGCAACCTGCAAAGTTGCGAATTATTGGCGGAACGACAAGCGCCTCTTGGCGTGAGCCGCTTGCGCGAGGGGCGTGTGGCGTGGTCGCCGCCGCGGCCCATTTCGATTCTGGCACGAAGTCCTCAGCGCTCGTGCGGCAACTCGCCACCGCGTTGGCGCGTCGGGACATGGGGGCGTTCCGCTCTGCGCTGACGTCGTTTCTCGCCTCAATCCCCTACACGATGCGCCGCAAGGAGACCGAGCATGAGCGCGAGCGGAATTTTCAGTATACGTTCTTCCTCATTTTGCGGATTTTGAGCACCTACGTCGTGGAGCTGGAGTGCGTGCAGAGCCAGGGGCGGGTGGGCCGTGTGGTCAAGATGCCGGCCGACGTGTACGTTTTTGAGTTCAATCTCGACGGCGGCGCCTCCGAGGCCTTGCGCCAGATTGACGACCGGGGCTATGCGCGCCCCTACGAGGGAGACCCGCTCGCTGTCCACAAGGTAGGCGTCAGCTTCTCGTCGGCGACGGGGACGATTGAGGAGTGGCAGGAGGCGTGACGCGCGCCGGCGAGTCGGCCCGGTCAAACACCAGCGTCAGTCGGTAGCCTTTCCACCCTTTCTCCTTGTTGCGGAACGTCATGTCCGCAAGGCGCAGTTGCCCGCCGTATGCCGGCAATCGTGGTTGCAAAACCCCGTCAGTTGTTATTGCCCCCCCCCTGTTTGTTGCAAGTTTAACCAGCAGGCGCTTCGCATGCCCGCACATCCCCCTCAGCCTGGCGGAGAGCGAGGGGCGCAGCTCCCTTCTGATGAGGCCGACGACGCTGTCCGCCCCGTCCAATGCGGCGAAGAACTCCTTGCGCTTGGCGTGGGGCGCGACGCTCTTCTCGATGCTCTGATTGCTCCGCAGGGCGTCGGCGTAGGTCGAGGGGCAGAACTCCATCTGCGCGAAGTCCAGGGCCTCGCGCCCCTTGTCGGTGTTGACCATGACGAGGCTCGTCCCCCGGTCGTCGTCCATCTGCGGGTGCGCGTTGCCCACGCCCCAGTAGTCGGCAATGGTGAGGTCGCTGTGGCTTCGCCCCGGCTTGGCCATGCAGTTGTGGCACGACGGGCGGAGAATCATGTCGGCAAGGAATGCGCGCATGTAGTGGTTCGCCCCGAAGAAAGAGCTTGCCGAATATGTTTTTGCGCCGTCGTCATACTTGAGCGTGAAGTTGAACCGTTTCCACCCGTTGGGCTTGTCGCGGAACTGCACGTCAGCTATGGCTCTCCGGCCGGCCGCCACGACCTCGTCGAGATATTTCTCCCACACTTTGGGGCTTGGCACGCCGTGGCAGACAAAGTCGACCGCCAGCAGGTTGTCCCTCTCCCGGCGCAGAAAGTGCTTGAGCCCCGCCACTTGGCACGGCGTGCCGCAAAACAAGACCTTGCGCCCCTCCCGCAAGTAGTCCCTCACCTGCGAGAACGACTCCCGCATGTCCGCTTGCAGATATTTGCTCCCGCGAAAGGCGGCTAGTCCCTCCACGCTTTCGGCGGGGGCTATCTCTACTCTCCAGTCGGGCGTGAAGCGGGCGCCGAAGACTACGCCGCCCTCCCGGACGACGCGCTCGGCCAGGAGCGTGAACACGCCCCCTGACGACGACGAGCGGCGGACGGCGGCGTCTTTGTTCCACGCGGCGTAGACCTCGGTCGGCTTGCGCGGCGGACGCGGCGAGGCGAAGGGGCAGACCTTGACGCATGCGCCGCAGTCCGTGCATCGGCTCGCGTCCACCGCGGGGTAGCGGAAGCCCTCGGAGTCAACATCCATGGAGATGCACCCCCGGGGGCATATGGAGGCGCAACCCGTGCACCCGCAGCATTTGTCGGACCCGGCCGACACGATGTCGTTGATGTTCATAGCACTACGTTCTAGTGGTGGTGGAGATGTTGGCCTATCTTCGCCCAAGCGGCGCGCACGGCGTCTTTCATCATGGCCCGCTCGAAAGAGTTGGCCCCGAGCGCATAGGACGAGATCGCGACGCTGACGGCCCCCACGGCGCAGACGGCGAGAAACCTCGCGGCGCCCTCGCCCATCGACGCCCAGACGAGCGCCGGGGCAACCGCCGAGGCCGCCAAGGTCGAGCAGACGGGCAGGGCCACGCGGCGGAGATATTGCGAGAGAGGGAGGTCGATGAGCCGCCGCATGAGCGTCACGCGCAAAAGCTGTGTGACGACCGCTATCGAGCAGTGGACGACGTAGACGCTCTCGGGACTGCCGCCGAGCTTGAGGGCGAGCCACGACAGTGGGACTATGCAGAGCAACATGCCGCCGCACACGCTCTGGTAGAGCCGCACCCGCCCCGTGGCCTGGTTGGCAATCATGTAGGGGTTGGCGAGCGTCTCGACGAGCATGACGAACGCCAGCAGGCGGACGAAGGCCGACGTGTGGGCCGGGACCGCGCCGAGCCACAGGCCCAAGACGTAGTCGGCCTCAAGCGCCAGGGGGAGGAGCAGGAGGAGCAGGAGCGAAAAGCAGAATTTGGAGCTTGCGAACATGAGGGCGTGCATCCGTCGCAGGTCGCCGACGGCGTAGGACTTGGTAATCTGCGGGTTGAGCGCGGTCTGCACGTTGCCCGCGAAGCCGCTTATGGCCCCCTGCACCTGGACGGCAATCCCCCGGGCGGCGTTGACGCCCGGGCCGAAAAACAGGTTCAGCAAGATGTTGACGCCCTGCGTGAACATCACGCCCGCCACGTTGCCCCACAGGCTCCAGCCGGCAAAGGCGGACATCTCGCGCAGGAGCGGGCCGTCGGCGCGGAACGAGAATCCCACCTCGGGGAAGCAGCGGCGGCAATAGCCGATGTTGACGGCAAAGTTGAAGACCGACACCAGGCATAGGGCGGCGGAGTAGAAGACGAGCTTGTCCATGGGCGCCATGGCGAGCAGGTAGACGATGCCGAGCTTGAGGGCGGCGTCGCCCATCGAGATGTAGGCGAAGACGCTCATCCGCTCGTGGGCTATTATGGCGGCGCTGAACGGCAGCGAGGCTATGCCCATCATCGCCGAGGCCACGGCGAATTGGAACACCCACATGGTCGCCCCCATGCGCTCCGCCGGCAGGACGAGCTTCGACGTCACAAACCACAGCCCCACGGTCTCGGAGAAGACCAGCACAAGGAGGGCGATGATGATGTGCACCTGCGCCGCCGTGCGAAACGTGTCCTTTAGGCGCGCGGCGTCGCCCTGGGCAATCCCGACATTCAGGTATCGTTGCGTCGCGCTTGTCATCGCCCCGTTGAGAAACCCGAACATGGCCACGACGCCCCCGACGACGCTGTATATCCCGTAGTCGGTCTCGCCCAGCGTCTGGAGGACGACCCTCGACGCGTAGAGCGCCACGCCCATGGTGACGAACATCCGCAGGTAGAGCGCCACAGCGTTTTTGGCAATCCGCCTGTTGTCCGCCGACTTGTGCGTCTGCCTTGTCCGCTGTGCCGCATTTTTATGCCGGTTTTCTTGCGCAGGGGCTGGGGCTTCGCCCTGCGTCTTTAAACCGTTCGAGGAAAACATTAACCGATATTCTAATCAATTGATTTCAAAACACTCCTAAGGCCAACGGCTAGGGATGGCGCTAAGCGGGTGTCCGATTGGCAAAGTTTGGAATAATCTCCCTGTTGCGCAAGAAATCGGGCGTTTTAGCTCGGCGCGGAGGGTATGGGAATGAGGCGTCTCCTAGCGCGGCTCCTCCCGCGCCGCCCTGTCTACGCCAGGGTCTGTTGCATGTCTCCGGACGCCAGGCTCGCCGGCATGCGGGTCGTCATCACCGGCGGCAGTCGCGGCCTGGGGCGCGCCATGGCCGCCCGCTTCGCCCGCGAGGGGGCGCGCGTCCTCATTGCCGGGCGCGACGAGGGGCGGCTCCGCGCCGCGGCGGAGGTGGTGGGGTGCGACTACCTGCCTTTGGACGTGCGCGACGTGTCGGCGCTGGACGCTTTTGTTGCCCGCGCCGCCGAGATGCTGGGAGGGCTGGACGCCTTGGTCAACAACGCCGGGATTTCGCTCCACGAGAGAGGGTTCCTCGATGTCGGCCCGCGGCAGTTCGACGACCAGTTCGACACCAACCTGCGCGGGGCCTTTTTCCTGACGCAGGCCTTCGTGAGGCACTGCGGCGACTCCGGTGGGACGAAGAAAGTCCTCTTCGTCTCGTCGGAGACGGGCGAGACGGCCGACGAGCGGCCCTACGGCCTCACCAAGGCGGCTCTGAACAGCCTCGTCCGCGGCCTCGCCTATCGCTATGCGGCGGGCGGATTCCGGATCAACGCCGTGGCGCCGGGCGTCACGACGTCCGACATGACGGGCGCCAGCCCCGACGGCGACCTCGCGTGCCCCTACAACATGACCGGGCGCTACTACCTGCCCGACGAGGTGGCGGAGGTGGCGTGCTTCCTGATGTCCGAGGCGTCGAACTGCCTCAATGGGCAAATCTTGGTGTGCAACGAGGGCAAGACGATAAACGCCCGTTGGAAATAGAACGAAGAAGCTCTGACATGGCAGACTCCCTACACTATACCGCCGAGCGCAACGTGCAGATTGTCATTGCGCTGCTCAAAGCCAACAACGTCCGGAGGGTCATAGCCTCGCCGGGGACGACCAACATGACGTTCGTCGTCAGTGTCGAGAACGACCCTTGGTTTCAAGTCTGGTCGTCGGTCGACGAGCGCAGCGCCGCCTACATGGCCTGCGGCATGGCCGCCGAGACGGGCGAGCCCGTCGTCATCAGCTGCACCGGGGCTACGGCTTCGCGCAACTACATGCCGGGCATGACCGAGGCTTTCTACCGCAAGCTGCCCGTCCTGGCGCTGACCTCTACCCGCGGCAACCACCGCCTCGGCCACCTCATTGACCAGCAGGTCGACCGGAGGCGAATCCCCAACGACGTGGCGACGCTCAGCGTCACGCTCCCCACCGTCAAAGACGCCGACGACGAGCAGTTTTGCCAAATCGAGGCCAACCGCGCCATGTTGGCGCTCCGCTCGGGGCCGGTGCACGTCAACCTCTACACGGCATACAGTCAGGACTTCGGATTCCGCCAGATTCCGCCCGTCCGCGCAATCTGCCGCCACACCGGGGTCGACGGCAATCTGCCGCCACTTCCGCCTGGACGCGTAGGCATCTTTGTCGGCTCGCACGCCAATTTCTCGGAGCGTCTGACGGCGGCCGTGGACCGCTTCTGCGCCACCCGCGACGCCGTGGTCTTCTGTGGCCACACGAGCGGCTACCGCGGCGACTACGAAGTCCACCCCCAGCTGCTTGCCAGTCAGGAGATGTGGCGGTCGGAGCTGTGCGCCGTCGACCTGTGCGTACACATTGGCGAGGTGAGCGGCGACACTCCCCGGATGCGCTCGGCCCACACGTGGAGGGTCTCGCCCGACGGCGAGGTGCGCGACACTTTCGGCAACCTGCGCCGCGTCTTCATGATGCCCGAGGAGCGGTTCTTCGAGTTCTATGCCGGCGAGGGGGAGGCGCGCACCGCCTACCGCGACGCCATCCGGGCCCAGGTGGCGCAGGTCGAGGCGAGGATTCCGGAGCTGCCGTTCTCCAACATATGGATTGCGCGGCGCGTTCATGGGTTGCTGCCGCGGGGCTCCGAGCTGCATCTCGGCATCAACCACAGCCTGCGCTCGTGGGACTATTTCACGCTCCCCGCCGGGGTCTTGGGCAAGTGCAACGTCGGCGGCTATGGCATCGACGGCGGAGTCTCGGCGATGGTCGGGGCGTCGCTCGCCGCCCCGGGCAAGCTCTTCTTCGGCGTCTTTGGCGACCTGGCTTTCTTCTACGACATGAACGTCGTCGGCAACCGCCACGTCGGCCCCAACGTGCGCATCATGCTCGTCAACAACGGCCGCGGCACGGAGTTCCGCAACCACCGCCACCCTTGCAGCTTCCTCGGCGACGAGGCCGACCGCTACGTGGCCGCGGCGGGGCACTTTGGAGACAAGTCCGCGAGGCTCGTCCGCTCCTACGCCGAGAGCCTCGGCTACGAATATATGTCGGCAGGAGGCAAGGAGGAGTTTGAGGCCGTGGCGTCCCGTTTCCTTGCGGGCGGGCAGTCCGAGCGGCCCATGCTCCTGGAGGTCTTCACCGACTCTCGCGACGAGAGCGAGGCCCTGCGCCTGGTCCGCAACGCCGTCTGCGACCCTGCGGCTCTTCTCAAGAGCAGGGTGAGAGGCCTCGCGCGCGGCGTCTTGGGCGACGCCGGCGTCAGTGCCGCCAAGCGTCTGCTGAGGTAGCCGCTATCTTTTCCTCTTGACCAATTCGAGGGCTTTCGTGCGGACGAAGGCCCTCTCGCCTTTTGTCAGCCCAAGGGCGTAGGCCGCCACCGCCGTGACTGCGGCCCCCGCCGCGCACACCGCCGCGAGCCTCGCCACGCCGGCCGGCATGCACAGCGCCACGGCCCATGCGCCACCGACGCTGAGGGCGAAGACCGGCACGACGCGCCGGAGGACGTCGCGCACGTAGCGCATGACCGGCATCCCTATCATGCCGCGGAGGAGACGGAGGCGGACGAAGAGCAGGACGGAGTAGACGCCGAAATAGACGGCGTAGCCCCACCAGGGCTCCGCGCCGAGGCTGAAGACCGCCCACGTCAGGGGGAAGACGGCACCGCCGACGAGCGAGACGACAACCTGGTAGCGCCTGATGCGCCCCGTGGCGAACATGGAGGTGACGAGCGAGTTGGCCAGGACGCCGTCGACGAACGTCGCCATGATGACCCAACGGGTGAACTCGGCGGCATATTGCGGGACCTCGCCCAGCCACAGGCGCAAGATGGTGTCCGCCTCGACGAGGATGGGCGCGGCGGCGAAGAGCACAAGGAAAGCCGAGAACTTGGAGCTTCGGCAGACGAGGCTGTGCATGTAGGGCAGGTCGCCCTGGGCGTAGGATTTGGTTATCTGCGGGTTGACGGCCGTGGTGAAGCTCGTCACGAACTGTTTCACCGCCGAGTCCACCTGCGACGCCACGGCCCGCGCGGCGTTCACCGTCACGTCGAAATATATGTTCATCAGCATATTCACCCCCTGCGTGTTGAGCAGGAAGGCCCCGTTGCCCAGGAAGTTCCATCCTGCGAAGCCCCCCATCTCGCGGAGCAGCTTCATGTCGCGCACGGCGCGGTAGCGGCACTCGGCGAAGTGGCGCCGCCCGTAGACGCCATAGACGATGCGGAACAAGGCGGCTATGGCGAGCATCAGCGCGGCGTAGGTCGTGAGGCTGTCGCCGGCAATGTGGGGCAGCGACAGTGCGGCGGCGAGGTTGAGAGCCGACCGCCCTATGCTCAGCAGGGCGAAGACGCCCATCTTCTCGTGGGCCACGATGGCGGCATCGTAGGGCAGCCCCAGGAGGCCCAGGATGGACGTGGCCACCGAGCACTGGAAGACCCAGTTCGCCGCCTCGACGCGGCCGGCGGGGAGGTTCATCTGGGTGTTCACGAACCACAGGCCTACGGTCTCGGCCACGACGAGGATCAGGGCCGAGAGGCACATCTGGATGTTCATCCCCGTCGAGAAGACGCGGCTGAGCCTGTCCGCCTCGCCCCGTCCGAGCTCAAAGGTGATGTAGCGGCTTATCGACGACGAGAGGCTGCCGCTTATGATCGAGAACAGGGAGACGAAGCCCCCCACGACGTTATACGTGCCGTAGTCCGCCACGCCCAGCGTCTGGAGGACTACGCGCGACGTGTAGAGCGACACCGCCATTGTGAAGAACATTCGGACGTAGATCATCGCGGCGTTCTTGGCGATGCGGCTGTTGTTTGCGCTGTGTTCGGACATCGGGTGTGTTTCTGCGCCGGCCTCCCCGGCGCATGACAAAGTTACTCAACATGCGCGTCTTGGGCAAAGCGGGGCGCGGGGGATGTTTCCGCGCCGCCGTGCGCATAGAGTTCGACGTGTGCTTGGCAATTTTTGTGCTTGCTTCCGATTCAAGAAACTACCGCACTGTCACCCCCTAGCTCCTCTTCGGCGTCAACCTGGAGTACCGCCGCATGATTCTCGGCCTTGCCGTCCGCCGCGACCTCGCGCCCTTTTGGGAGGAGAGGGGCTATTACAACATGACGTGGAAGGCCCGGCAGGTCACGGCTCGGCTTCCGCATTTTCTGACTCTATGGGGCTGTTTTTTTTTCGTCGGGAGTGACGTGTTGGTTGTAATTGTATATCTTTGTTCTTATATAGAACAGCAAATCCAATTTAAACATCTAAACCGTAAAACAATGAGACGTTTATCGCTATTCGTCCCCCTGGCCCTCGCCGCATGCGCCGCCGACAACATCTCGCCCGACCTGGCGGATGGCGCCGCCGCCGACACTGCCGCCCCCTCCGTCCGCGTCGTGGACGGCACGCTCCACTTCGCCACGTCCGAGGCCTATTTCGACTTCGGCCGCGAGATGGTCAACCGCGACCCCGACGAGCGTCGGCGGTGGGAGGCCTCGCACGGCTTCACCTCGATGCTCTCCTACGCCGAGGACGTCATGGACGACTACGAGTTGCGCCTCGGCGAGGCCCTGGGCCGGCCCGACATCTTCAGCGTGGCGGCGGACAGCGCCGTGGACCTCGAGGTGCCGCTCACGCTGGCCGTCCTCGCCGACAAGGAGGGCTACTTCTACATTGGCGACGCCATCTGCAAGGTGGGCAACAGCGGGATGGCGCGGGTCGATGGCGGAGACAAGGCGCAAGCGGAAGCCGCCCTGCGGAGCGGGGCTGCGCCAGGTGTGTCGTCGGGAGGGGGCGTCGCTTTCCGCGAGAAGTCCTTAGGCTCTGCCAAGTGCATAGATCGGTTTTCTGCTTCGGCACAGTCCGGCCGTCTGAAAGTTGACTATTCAATTAACACGCTTTTTTTGTATGACGGGAAGTCTCCGGTCCGCGAGGCCCGTATTGTCATCGAGCAACGGTCGAAGAATTTTAAGAGGAAATTTTGGAGGTGGCGGCAACACCACGACTTCAACGGTTTTAAGTCTGTCGTGGTTACGGTTCAGCATTCCTCTATCGGTGTCTTTGGCAATTATGGGAACAATACGGTCGAATTCTATGTCCCCGATTACGGCGGAGGAGAGACTGTCAGTCACTACGCTTCGGGATATTTCACCGTCAATCCGCCGCCGGGCTACGTTCACATTGGAGACCAACCCTGCTTCCTGAAGATGAGGGGTGTTGTGTTTGGCCCTGGGAATGTCTCCATCGACCTTGAAGAGCGGTTCGGCAAGATATGAGGAGTTTTTTGATTCTTGGGCTCTTTCTGGCCTCTTTTGCGTCCGCCACCGCTCAGTTCCGCCTCGATGCGGGGGTGCGAATGGGCCGTAGCAACGTGAAAAGTTGGACCGGCCTCTCCTCCAGCCTGGCTTTTGAAGTGAGGCATTTCGAGGGGCTGTTTTCCGCCGGGGTTGATGTCCGCGCCGGTTTCGAGCTGCCTTTGGGTTTCGGTCTCTCCTCGGGGCTGTCCTATGACCTTCTCCGTACGAATGGTGTCAAGCCTGTCATGACGAATGTCATGACGGGCGTGCAAGACGCGTCGCAGAGTTGGGTCCACTCTTTTCATTTTCTGACAGTCCCGTTGCTTGCGGAATACCGCTTCCTGCGCAATGTCGTCCGTCCTTACGGCGGAATTGGCGCCGCATTCCTGCTTGTGGAGCCCGACAACTATTTGGACCGGGCGTATGGGAGGACGTCGGCCAAGTTTGACTACCGCACGGTCACCCCCTCGCTCCTCTTCGGCCTCAACCTGGAGTACCGCCGTTTCATCGTCGGTCTTGCCGTCCGCCGCGACCTTGAGCCCTTTTGGGAGGAGAGGGGCTATTACAACATGACGTGGAAGGCCCGGCAGGTCACGGCCCGGCTTGGCTTCCGCATTTTCTGACTCTATGGGGCTGTTTTTTTTCGTCGGGAGTGACGTGTTGGTTATAATTGTATATCTTTATTCTTATATAGAACAGTAAGTCCGATTTTAACACCTAAACCGTAAAACAATGAGACGTTTATCGCTATTCGTCCCCTTGGCTCTCGCCGCATGTTCCGCCGACAACATCTCGCCCGACTTGGCGGATGGCGTCGCCGCCGCCGACACTGCCGCCCCCTCCGTCCGCGTAGTGGACGGCACGCTCCACTTCGCCACGTCCGAGGCCTATTTCGACTTCGGCCGCGAGATGGTCAACCGCGACCCCGACGAGCGTCGGCGGTGGGAGGCCTCGCACGGCTTCACCTCGATGCTCTCCTACGCCGAGGACGTCATGGACGACTACGAGTTGCGCCTCGGCGAGGCCCTGGGCCGGCCCGACATCTTCAGCGTGGCGGCGGACAGCGCCGTGGACCTCGAGGTGCCGCTCACGCTGGCCGTCCTCGCCGACAAGGAGGGCTACTTCTACATTGGCGACGCCATCTGCAAGGTGGGCAACAGCGGGATGGCGCGGGTCGAGGGCGGAGACAAGGCGCAAGCGGAAGCCGCCCTGCGGAGCGGGGCTGTGCCGGAGGGGGCTGTCGGTTCGGTTCGCCCGCTCCGCGCGAGTGGCGGCCTGAAGTCCGTCGGGGGAGAGATGCGAATTAAGAAGCTTTCCGGTAGCGACTACAAGGGAAAACGTCGCCTGGACTACTCCGTTGAGGTATATATGAACACGGACGGAAAGACACCCATTCAGCAAGCGGTAATTGTCATCGACCAGAAGGCTAAAAGTTGGAAGAGGCGCTTTGGGTGTTGGCGGCAACACCATTGCGACATCAACTTTATCAGTCTGTCGGCCACCGTGAGCCATCCATACCTCACGAATAGGTACGCAGGGCTGACCGAAGAGTGCCACGCCTCACAGCTGTGGGGACCCAACCGCGTGAATCATTATAGTTCGCAGGTCGTCAAGGAACTCTACCGGGGGAGATATAGGGGGCAGAACATAGAGATTGCGGACGTGCAACCCTATTTTATCTACGTGGGTGGAGGCGCCACGGCTACGGGCGACAAGCGTCAGATGCGCAGTGTGAGGGCGGAGGACTTGTTCAATGAGGAGAAGAAGAAATGAGGGGTGTCGTAATCGCGCTAATAGCCGCATTCTTTGCGGCGTCTGCGGCCAGCGCCCAGTTGCGCCTCGATGTCAGCGCCCGCCTTGGGCGTAGCAGTGTCAAGTTTGGGAGGGAACTCGGAGTCCCCTCGCACGGTCTGTATGTCTACGATGGCAAGTTGTCGGTCGGAGGGGATGTCCGTCTCGGATATGAGCTGCCTCTCGGTTTCGGCCTCTATTCGGGTGCCGGTTACGACTTCTTCCGAAGTTATGGGCGCCCTTGGGAGGGCAATGTGAGCAGCCTTGCGTTCAGCATGCCCCTGGAGTTCCACTTCCTTACCGTCCCCCTGCTTGCCGAATACCGCTTCTTGCGCGACATCGTCCGCCCCTATGGCGGCATCGGCGCGGCGTTCCTGCTTGGCGGGCGCGACAACTATTTGGAAAGGAGGTATTCCAACTACGCCAAGTTCCACTATCGCACGGCCACCCCCTCGCTCCTCTTCGGCGTCAACCTGGAGTACCGCCGCGTGATTCTCGGCCTTGCCGTCCGCCGCGACCTTGCGCCCTTTTGGGAGGACCCCCACTATTTCCACTGCAGTTGGAAGGCCCGCCTGGTCTCCGCCCGGCTCGGCTTCCGCATTTTCTGACTCACACACACAAGTAGAAGACAATCATGAACTTGAACGTGAGCCTCGGCTTTGCCCTGGCTTTGGGCGCCGTTTGTGTCGGGGCGCCGGGGCAGACCGCCACCGTTAGCGGTCACGTTGTCGACGCACGGACTGGCGAGAGCGTCGCTTTCGCCAGTTGCGCCGACCCCCGCTCCGGGCGCGGCACGACGACGAACAGCTACGGATATTTCAGCCTCCAGGCGGCCCCGGGGGCGACGCTGACCGTCTCGTGCATGGGCTACGAGGCGGCCTCCCTTGCCGTCGGGCGGGCGGACACGTCGCTCGTGGTGAGGCTCGTCCCCGCCGAGCGCGCCTTGCGCGAGGTGACGGTCCGCGCCGCGCTTCCGCAGGTGGAGCAGGCGCAGATGAGCAAGAACACGGTGCCGGTGGCCATGGTCCGGGCCATGCCGTCGTTCACGGGCGAGCCCGACGTCTTGAAGGCCATAACGTTCCTGCCCGGCGTCGCCGCGGGGCGCGACGGGATGTCCGAGGTCTTCGTCCGCGGCGGCGACAGGGGGCAGAACCTCATCTTGCTCGACGGCATGAAGATCTACAACTCCAGCCACATGTTCGGCCTCGTCTCGCTCTTCAACTCCGACATCGTTCGCAACGTCGATGTCTACAAGGGCGTCTTCCCCGCCGACTATGGCGGCCGCCTGGCGTCGGTCATCAACGTGCTGAGCCGCGACGGCAACGCCGACGCCCGCAACTGGCGCGTCAGCGTCGGGATGCTCTCCAGCTCCGTCTCGTCCGAGGGCCCCATTGGCGACGGGAGGCTCACCTACAGCGTGGCGGCCAGGGCGGGCTACGACGACCTGTTCAACATCCCTGCCCGCCGACGCTTCTTCTCGCTCGACCTCGACGACCCCGACACCTATGGGGCCCTGACGTCTAACTTCGTCTCCAACTCGTTCTACGACGTCAACGGCCGCTTGCGGTGGCGCGTCTCGCCGTCGGCGTCGTTGGCTCTGTCGTTCCTTGCCGGCAGCGACCTGTGCCGGTGGGGCGACGCCATAGGCAACTTCCGCGGGCCCCGGCAGCGCGAGGTGGGGCGGATTGCGGTGCGCAACGACGCCGCGTCGCTCACGTTCGCCAAGAGCTTCAGCACTGTCTTTTGGCGCACCGCCGTCTCGCTCACCAACCACCGCACCTCGGCCCGCGGCGATGTCGAGACGCGCACCCCGGGCGTCGAGGGCGTGGCGCGCTCGGGGCAGCGGCAGCGTGGCGACCTGCGCGACTTCTCGGCAAGCAGCCGCGTCGAGGTCGGCGCCGGGGTCCACGCCGTCAAGGCCGGCGTGGAGCTGAGCCGCTACGTCTTCAGCCCGTCGTCGACGTCGCTCTTCGAGGAGGACGCCCGCGGAGCGCGGCGCGACAGCGCGCTGGGAGGGGCGGCGGACTTGCGCGCCACCGAGGCCACCCTCTTCGCCTCCGACGAGCTCCGCCTCGGCGGCCGGCTCAGCGTCGAGGCCGGGCTCCGCGCCACTCTCTATTGGCAGGGGCCGGACAGGTGGTCGCGCCTGGAGCCGCGCCTCTCGTCACGGTTCCTTTTCGGCCCGCGCCTGTCGGTCAAGGCCGGATACGCCCGCGCCAACCAGTTCAACCACTCCGTCGTCGGCCTCGTCGGGGGGATGCAGAGCGAGGCGTGGATGGCCGCCACGCGCCGGCTCCCGCCGCAGCAGTCCGACCAGGTGGCCCTGGGCCTCTTCTTCGCCGACGACGCCCGGAGCGTCAACCTGTCCGTCGAGGGCTACTACAAGTGGATGCGGAGCCTCATCCACACCCGCAGCCTCAAAGTCCTCGACAACGGAGCCGCCGACATCGACCGCTCCGTCACGCCCGGGGGCGACGGCCGCGCCTATGGCCTGGAGCTGATGGGCAGCAAAGATTTCGCCCACGGGGTGAGTGTCAACGCCGCCTACACGTGGGCCGTCAGCGAGAGGCGCTTCGCCGCGCTCAACGGCGGCCGATGGTTCCCGTCGCTCTTCGACCGCCGCCACCAGCTGACGCTCGTCGGCCTGTGGGACGTCACGCCGCTCTGGCACACGGCTCTGACGTTCAACCTGGCCTCCGGCCGGCCGTTCACCATGCCGGCGGCTTTCGTGCGAGGCGACTTCGCGCAGCCCGTGAGCTACTACTCCTACACCGACATCAACAACCGCCGTGCGCCGGCCTACCACCGTCTCGACGTCAACGTCTCCCACTTGCACACCGGGACGCGCCGCGGCGTCCGCATGCAGTGGGCGCTCAACGTCTTCAACGTCTACGCGCGCAAGAACCCGAGCTACATAAACTACAACGGGGGCAGCACCGCCGAGATGCTCTCCGACTACACCATCCTCCCGTCGCTCAGCTACTCCATATGGTTCTGAGCCCCTTACACACGTATATATAGTCTTTCGTCGTCATGAAGAGTCTTCTGCTTGCCGCCCTTCTGTGCGCGGCTCTCGCCGCCACCTCTTGCGGCTATTTCGACCCTGGCCGCTACGAGTTCATATCATATAAGGACTATTCGTCGGACTACGCCGGCGACCGCCTTGTCCTCAACGGCTACGTCTCCTCCGGCCACGGTGTCTTCGCCGAGGTGCGCCACAGCGTGCGCCCCGAGGCCCCCGAGGCTTCCGACAGCGTCTCCGACGCCACCGTCGTCCTGCTCCGCGACGGCGAGCCCGTGGCGACGCTCCGCCGCAACGGCCGCCGGAGGCACTCCGCCGACTTCCAGACGCGCTACGGATACTATCTCCTGCCCTCCGACTTCCCCATAGAGGTCGGGCGGAGCTACGCCCTGCGCGCCACGAGTCCGACATATGGCGAGGCGGAGTCGGCCCCCGATGTCGTGCCGCCACCCGTGGCGATCGACTCCGTATGGGCCGACACATATTATAGCGGGCGCTTCAGCGGCTACCATGCCGCCTATGCCGTGCGAGGCTCCGTGCGCCGCGTCTACCCCGTGCAGGTCGGCTACCGTTGCGGCCTGGCCCATGCGTCGATTTTCTTCTACTCCGACGAGGTTGTCGCGCCGCCCTTCGCCGGGCAGTCCGTCATATCCGTGGACCGGTTCTCCTATCCCCGCCTGCTCGACTCTGTGGCCGTACAGGTGCTGTCGCTCTCCGAGCGCACGGCGGACTTCCTGCGGAGCGTCGACGACTACAGCGACAGCGTCGACGACGAGGGCTATGAATATCCGCTCGACGTCCGGCAAAACGTCAGCGGCGGCTACGGCTTCGTCGGGGCCTACGCCGTGGCGGGGAGGACGCTCGTGGCCGACTCCGCCAACTCCGTGCCGGACTTTTTCTATGACGGGGCGACGGACTGCGACGACAGGCTCGACCCCATGCACGACATCCTCTGGTTCCGCTACCGCTAGGCGGCGGGGGCGGCGAACAAAAAATGAGGGAGGGGGGCAAAATAGGTTTATCTTTGTGAAGATAAACCTGTGTCAAGACAACCATAACTTGCGCCCATGCGACCCTTCACCCATCTGCACGTCCACTCCCACTACTCCGTCCTCGACGGCATGAGCAAAGTCCCGGAGATTGTGGACAAGTGCATGGCCAACGGGATGTTCTCCGTGGCCCTGACCGACCACGGCGTCATGTACGGCATCAAGGAGTTCCACGACTACGCCGCCAAGGTCAACGGCAAGACCCGCGCCGCCATCCGCGAGCAGGAGGCCCTGGCGGCCGACGCGTCGCTGCCCGAGGCGGAGCGCGAGGCGGCACGCGTCAAGGCCGAGGGGCTGAGGGGGCGCATCTTCAAGCCCATCTTCGGCGTCGAGGCCTACTGCGCCAGGCGGGGCCTGGCCGACAAGGACAAGAGCCTCAAGGCCCGCGACCCCGAGACGGGGCGCGAGAGCCAGCTCGACCGCGGAGGGTGGCATCTGGTCCTCCTGGCCAAGAACAAGACGGGCTACCGCAACCTGTGCAAGATGGTCTCCGTCTCGTGGATTGACGGGTTCTATGGCAAGCCGCGAGTGGACAAGGCCCTGCTGGAGAAGTTCCACGAGGGCGTCATCTGCACGTCGGCCTGTCTGGGCGGCGAGATCCCGCAGCTCATCATGTCGCGCCGCCTCGACGAGGCCGAGGCCTCCGTCCGATGGTTCAAGGGCGTCTTCGGCGACGACTACTACCTCGAGCTCCAGCGCCACCCCTGCCTGGGCGACAACCCGGCGCGCGACGTCTGGGAGCGGCAGCAGGAGGTCAACCCGTTCCTCATAGACCTGGCGCGGCGCGTCGGGGTCAAGCTCATATGCACCAACGACAGCCACTTCCTGGACAAGGACATGGCCGACGCCCACGACCGCCTCGTGTGCCTCTCGACGGGCAGGACGATTTTCGACAAAGACCGCCTCTTCTACACGCGCCAGGAGTGGCTCAAGACGCCCGACGAGATGGAGGCCCTCTTCGCCGACATCCCGGAGGCCCTGGACAACACCATGGAGGTGGCCGGCAAGGTCGAGCCCATATGCCTCGACTCCGACCCCATCATGCCAAAGTTCCCAATCCCGGAGGAGTTCGGCACCGAGGAGGAATATCGGGCCCGGCTCTCAGAGAAAGACCTCTTCGACGAGTTCACGCGCGACGAGAAGGGCAACGTCGTGCTGAGCGCCGACGACGCCGAGCGCAAGATTAAGAAGCTCGGCGGCTACGACAAGCTCTACCGCATCAAGCTGGAGGCAGACTACCTCGCCAAGCTGGCCTGGGAGGGGGCGCACAGGCGATATGGGGAGAAGCTGACCGAGGCCCAGGAGGAGCAGATAGCCTTTGAGCTGCACATCATGAAGACCATGGGCTTCCCAGGCTACTTCCTCATCGTCATGGACTTCATCCGCGCCGCCCGCGAGGAACTCGACGTCTGGGTCGGCCCCGGCCGCGGCTCCGCGGCGGGCTCGGTGGTGGCCTACTGCCTGGGCATCACCGACATAGACCCCCTCAAGTACGACCTGCTCTTCGAGCGCTTCCTCAACCCCGACCGCATCTCGCTCCCCGATATCGACACCGACTTCGCCGACGACGGGCGCCAGAGGGTCATAGAGTGGGTGACGCGCAAGTATGGCGACTCGGCCGTGGCGCACATCATCACATATGGAGGCATGGCCACCAAGTCGGCCATAAAAGACGTGGCGCGGACGCAGAGCATGCCCCTGCAGACGGTCTACAAGCTCGTAGGCCTCGTCCCCGACCGCTTCCCCGACGGCGTCGTAGACCCCAAGACAGGCAAGGCTCCCAAGGTCAACCTGGCCAACTGCTGCCGGTTCGTCTCCGAGCTGCGCCAGGCGCTCAACGGCCCCGACCCCGAGGTGGCGACGGTCTTGCGCCACGCCTCGGAGCTGGAGGGGACGGTGAGGCAGACCGGCGTCCACGCCTGCGGCATCATCATTGGCGCCGACGACCTCAAGAACTACGCCCCCATAACCGTCGTCGAGGACAAGGAGTCGGGCTTCAAGATGCAGGCCACGCAATATGACGGCCACTACGTCGAGAGCGTCGGGCTGATCAAGATGGACTTCCTGGGCCTCATCAACCTCCGTATCATGAAAGACGCCGTGCGCAACATCAAGGCGCGCACGGGGGAGGACGTGGACCTCGCCCACATCCCCATCGACGACCCCGACGTCTACCGCCTCTACGCCGAGGGGCGGACCATGGGAATCTTCCAGTTCGAGAGCCCCGGAATGCAGAAGTACCTCAAGGAGCTCCAGCCCACGGTCTTCGAGGACCTCATAGCCATGAACGCGCTCTACCGCCCCGGCCCCATGGACTACATCCCGCAGTTCATCAACCGCAAGCAGGGGCGCGAGCCCATCACCTACGACCTGCCGTGCATGGAGAAGTACCTCAAGGACACCTACGGCGTCACGGTCTACCAGGAGCAGGTGATGCTCCTGAGCCGCCTCCTGGCGGGCTTCACGCGCGGCGAGAGCGACAAGCTCCGCAAGGCCATGGGCAAGAAGCAGATTGCAGTGCTGAACGAGCTGAGGCCCAAGTTCATCAGCCAGGGGGAGCGCAACGGACACCCGGCGGACAAGCTCGAGAAGATTTGGGCCGACTGGGAGAAGTTCGCATCCTACGCTTTCAACAAGTCGCACGCCACGTGCTACTCCTGGGTCTCATATCAGACGGCGTGGCTCAAGACCCACTACCCCGCCGAATATATGGCGGCCCTGCTGACGAGCTGCAAGGGCGAGATTAAGTCCGTCACCAAATATATGGACGAGTGCCGGAGCATGGGCCTCAACGTCCACGGCCCCGACGTCAACAACTCGGTGCTCGACTTCGGCGTGGCGCAAGACGGGTCCGTCGTCTTCGGCCTGGGGGGCGTCAAGGGCGTCGGCGCCGGCGCTGTCGAGGCCATCGTGGGCGAGAGGAAGGCTCGCGGGCCGTTCCGCTCCGTCTTCGATTTCGTCGAGCGGGTCGACATGAGGGCCTGCAACCGCAAGGCCATGGAGAGCCTCGCCCTGGCCGGCGCCTTCGACAGCCTGGGAGACACGCGCCGCGAGCAGTTCTTCGCCATGAACAAGGACGGCCTCTCGGGCTGCGAGATCCTGGCCAAATATGGGTCCAGCTATCAAGACGACAAGGCGGCGGGGCAGAACTCGCTCTTCGGGGGGATGCTCGACGCCGCCATTGCCAAGCCCGAGCTGCCGGAGGTCGTCAACCCCTGGAGCGACCTGGAGAGGCTCAACCAGGAGAAGGAGGTCGTCGGGATGTACATCTCCTCCCACCCCCTGGCCTCCTACAGCATCGTCATGCGATATCTCGTCAATATGCCCATTGCCGAGCTCAAGCGGGACAACTTCCCGCAGATGGTGGGCAAGACCTTCACCTGCGCCGGAATCGTCACGGGCATCAAGTCGGGCCTGACGCGGACGACGAACAAGCCCTACCTCATCGCCACCATCGAGGACATGGACGGCGTCGGTGAGCTGGCGCTCTTCGGCGAGGACTACGTCAACTACTCGCCCTACTTCGCCACGCCCAACTCGTTCGTCTACGTCACGGGCAAGATTGAGAAAGGCCAGTACAACGACAGGGTCTTCATGAAGATTGTCAAGGTCGACTTCCTCGCCGACGTCCTCAAGCACGGCACGGTCCGCAACGTCACGTTCACTCTCGACCTCGAGAGGCTCACGCCGCCGCTCGTCGAGATGTTCGCCGACGTCCTCCTGCCCAACAAGCCCGCCATGATGGGGCCGGTCCACCCTGCCGCCAAGCCCACGGCGCCCGTCAGGTTCCACATCGTGGACCGCTCGCGGCGCATCGACGTCAGCCTCTCGTCGCAGAACCATAGCGTCGAGCTCGGGGCGGAGGTCGTCAAGATGGTTGACTCCACCGAGGGCGCGGTGGTCATGTCGGTCAACGAGCGATGAGGCGGCGCGGTGGTGGTGGCGTCGGCCTGTGGCGCGGCGTGGCGTTTGTCTTCGGGGTCTTGTGCCTCTTGTGGTGCGTGGCGCTGCTCACCCCCGACGGGCCTGTCGAGGTGGGGGGCGTCAAGGTCCATTTCCCCAGTGCGGGCTCCGTCGTCGAGACGTCCGCGGGGGCGTCTCTCTCGGTGGACGACCGCATGGCGGAGGTCTCCACGTCTCTCGACGTCGGCGTCGACTCGGCGTCTTCCGCCCTCGCCGACAGCGTGGCGGCCCTGGAGCGCGCCCTCACCGCCGGCGCGGCTTCGTTGCGCTTCCCGGGCGGCGACCTGGCCTACCTGTTTCCCGTCTTCGAGGCCATGCGCTCGGCGGCTGACGACGAGGTCGGCGTCATCCACTTCGGCGACTCGCAGATTGAGGGCGACCGCATCACCCACGTCGTCCGCGACAGCCTCCAGGCCCTCTTCGGCGGCGCCGGCCCGGGGGTCGTCCCCCTGTGGCAGCCCATCCCCACGCGCACCGTCGAGCAGACGCTCTCCGACAGCGTGGCGACGTTCTATGCCGCCGGGATCATGGGGCAGAGGGCCCCGCACGACCGCTATGGGGCCACGGCGCAGCTCTCGGAGCTGAGGGGCGGCGAGGTGCTGCTCACCGTCGCAGCGCGCCAGGCCCGGGCGCGGCGTTTCCGACGCGTCACGGCCTATGTAGGCACGTCGGCCGACACACTGCGCGTCACGGTCGACGGCTTGTGCAGGGCCGTGCCGCCGTCCGTGAGCCTGCGCGCCCTGCGGTGGGACGTGGCGGCGTGCCGCAAGGTCTCCGTGACGCTCGCGGGGGCGGGCGACGTCTATGGCGTCGGAGTCGGCGGGGCGGGTGGCGTCAGCGTCACCAATGTGCCGTTGCGAGGCTCCGACGGACTCTTCTTCAGCCGCATGAACCAGGCTCTCTTCAGCCGAATGGCGAGAGAGATGAACACCAGGCTCATAATAATGGAGTTCGGGGGCAACGCCCTCCCCATGCTGGACGACTCGGCGGGCGTCTTCCGCTACGCCGCCGCCGTCGGGGGGCAGATAGAGAGGGTCAAGAGCCTGTGTCCCGACGCGCGGATAATCTTTGTCGGCCCGGCCGACATGTCCGTCAAGGTCAATGGGACGTTGCAGACCCACCCGCTCCTGCCGGCCCTGGCTCAGGCCCTGGCCTCGACGTGCGACGAGCACGGGGTGGCCTTTTGGGACATGTTTGCCGTCATGGGCGGGTGGAACTCCATGATGGCCTGGGTGAGCCACTCGCCGCCACTTGCCGGGCCAGACTACATCCACTTCACCATGCGCGGCGCCAACAAGATTGCGGGCGTCTTGTGGAGGGCCATAAGGGCGAGCTACGACTATATGATTATGCGCCAGCGGCTCGACGCCGAGGAGGCGGGGGCATGAGGGCCGCCGTCTCGCTGTGGCTTCTTGCCGCGTCGTTTTTGCCTTTGTCGCCCGGCTCCGCCTCGGCCCAGCTCGTGGCCGACAGCCTCTACGCCTCGCCGGCCGCCCTGTTGCGCTCCGTCCTCCCGCCGTGCGCCAGGCCCGACTCCAATGTCGTCTCCCTGCCTGGCGGCGAGGCCCCGCAGGTGCGACGTTTCGTCGCGAGGATGGACTCCGTCCTCCTGCTCGGCAAGGGGCGCGTCAGCATTGTGCAAATCGGGGGGTCGCACGTCCAGGCCGACCTCCACACCGAGGTCTTCCGCCAGCGCCTAGACTCGCTCAACGGGGGGCTGCGCCCGCCCCGCGGCTTCCTCTTCCCCTATGCCGTGGCGCGGACCAACAACCCGCCCGGCTACAGGGTGCGCCACGGCGGCTCCTGGGGCTCGTCGCGGTGCTCTGCCAGGCGGACGCGCCACAGCCCCCCGCTCGGCATGGGCGGCATCACCGTCTTCACGTCCGATGCCGACGCGTGGATCGGGTTCGACACCGACCCCGACACCACGGGCCGGTGGCTCCACGACCGGCTGAGGGTTGTAGGGCGCTCGGCGCGCGGTTGTCTCTCGCCGGTGGTGAGCCTGGGCGACACCCTGGTGCCTCCCGCCGTCGCCGACAGCCTCGGCTACGAGTTCGTCTTGCCGCGCCCCGTCTCGCGTTTCGAGCTTCGCCTCGTCTCGGGGGGACGGTGCGGTGCCGACACGTTCTTTGTCGACGGCATCGTCCCCATGGGCGGCGACGACGGCATTGTCTTCCACTCCATAGGGGTCAATGGTGCTACGGTCCGCAGCTACCTGCGGTGCGCGCTCTTCGAGAGGCAGATGGCCCTCTTGCGCCCCGACCTGGTCATCTTCGCCATAGGGGTCAACGACGCCTCGGGCCCCGGCTTCTCGCCAGAGGCCTTTTGCGAGAGCTACGACCGGCTCATCGAGTCTTTCCGCCGCGCCAGCCCCGGTTGCGCCCTCCTCTTCGTCTCGAACAACGACACCAAGAGGCGCCAGGGCCGACGGCGGAGGGTGGTCAACGCCAACGGCCCCGTGGCGCGCGACGCTTTCGAGGCCATGGCCGAGAAGTGGCAGGGCGGCCTGTGGGACCTCTTCGAGGTCATGGGGGGGCTGGGCAGCATGGGCCGGTGGCAGGAGGCGGGGCTGGCGCGGAGGGACAATGTCCACTTCACCCGGGCCGGCTACAAAGTTGTCGGCGCCCTCTTCTACGACGCTTTCATGCATTTCTATCTCGACCAAGAAGCCACAGATGATAACCTGCTCTGACACAGTGCCACAAACAATCGGCGCGGCGGCCGCCGCCGCTTCCGCCACGGCGTGCGACGGCGTGGCCGAAGTGGCGGCCGCCTTCTTGCGCAACGTCTTCGCTTTCGACGACAAGAGCCCCCTGCTCTTCACCCAGTTCTATTTCTGGGCCTTCCTCGCTTTCGTCATGCTCGCCCTGGCGCTCATTGGCCGGAGTCGCATCCTGCTCCGCAACGCGTTCCTCTTCCTGGCCTCCATCTTCTTCTACTACAAGACTTCGGGCGACTTCACCCTCCTGCTCGTCTTCGCCACGGCGCTCTCCTATCTCGTCGGGCTGCGCGTCGGGAGGTCGCTCCGTGGCGTAGCCACCGGGGCCCCGCGCCCCTTGTCGGCTAGGGTGTGGGTCGGCGTCGGGGTGGCTGTCAACCTCCTGGTCTTGTGCTACTTCAAGTACGCCTACCTCATGGCCGACATGCTCAACCAGGTGTTGGGGACCGACATCGTGGTGCGCGACTACCTGGCCGAGGCCGGCAACGCCGTCTTTGGCGAGGGGCGCTTCTGCGTCGATGTCATATGGCTTCCGGTCGGCATCTCTTTCTACACGTTCCAGTGCATCAGCTACCTGATGGACATCTTCCGCGGCCGCATAGCCCCCCTGCGCAACTTTCTCAACTACGGCTTCTACGTCAGCTTCTTCCCCCAGCTCGTGGCCGGGCCCATCGTCCGCGCCAACGAGTTTGTCCACCAAATATCCAGGCCCTACGTCCTCTCGCGCCGATGGTTCGGCATGGCCGTCTTCTGGGTTGTCAACGGTCTGGCCAAGAAGATTATCTTGGCGGACTACCTGGCGGTCAACTTCGCCGACCGCGTCTTCTCCAATCCGTCGATGTATGGCGGCTTCGAGAACTTCTCGGCGCTCTTCGTCTACTCCTTGCAGGTCTACGCCGACTTCTCCGGCTACACCGACATCGCCATCGGCGTGGCCCTCGCCATGGGTTTCTATCTGCCGGTCAACTTCAACTCGCCCTATAAGGCCACGAACTGCGGCGGTTTCTGGAAGCGGTGGCACATCTCGCTCTCCAAGTGGCTGCAGGACTATCTCTACATCCCCCTGGGCGGCAACCGGCGAGCCTCGGCCGGCACCTATATCGTCATTGCCACGGTGGCCGTCGTCGGCACAATCTTGTCGGGCTCGGTGTGGGTCGCCGTCGGTGTGCTGGCCGTCGCGGCGTGGTGCGTCGTCGAGGCCATCTTGCGCCCCGGCAAGCGCAAGGGGATCACGAGCAACGTCAACCGCATGAACACCATGCTCCTCGGCGGCCTGTGGCACGGCGCCAGTTGGAACTTCATGATTTGGGGCGGCCTCAATGGCGTCGGGATTCTCGTCTGGAGGTGGTGGAGCGGGGTCGGCGTCCACCTGCGCGCGCTCCTCGCCGTGTGTGCCGCCGCCTTGTGCGCTTGGGGCGCCGCCTGGGGCGGGTGGCCGTTGGCGCGGATGGCGGCGGTGTGGCTGGGCGTCATAGCGGCGTGCAGTGCCGTCCGGAGCCTCTACAACGCCGTCGGCGGGCCGTGGAAGATGGCGTGGCTCGAGCGCGGGTGGGCCATAGCGCAGACCTTTGTCTACATCTCGTTCACGCGGCTCTTCTTCCGGGCGGGGTCCAATCTCAATCCCGCCGAGGCCAACCAGGTGGCTTGGGAGACGGCCACGCAGATGGTGGCCAAGATTGGCTCGCCGTGGAATGTCGGGCAGATTCCCGACATCCTCGCCGCCTACGCCCCCGTCTTCGTCCTCTTCGCGCTGGGGATGCTCGTCCACTGGTTGCCCGACAGGTTCAAGCGGCGCTACAGGGTCTGGTTCGCGTCGATGCCCCTGCCCCTCATGGCCGTCGCCGTCGTGGCCATCGTCCTGGTGGTCTACCAGTTCGTCACAGCCGACTTGCAGAAGTTCATCTATTTCCAGTTCTGAGGGGCTCGCAAGAGAAAAAAGCGACCCGCCCGGGGAGTCCCTGGGCGGGTCGCTTGGAAATATGGGAAGTCTTCGTAGTGGTAGCTATGCCATGGGGCGCATCGTCGGGGTGCGCGACGTCAGCAGTCCCTGCCATGCCGCGTAGAGGTCGTGCGTGGCGTTGCGCGCGTTGCCCTCGGTCATGACCAGGCGGCTGCGGCGCGCCACGACGACGCTCATGGGGTTCTCGCCGTCGGTGGCGGCAATGGCGAAGTCGGCGCCGGAGGCCTCGATGGCGGCCATGTCCATGTCGTCGTCAGAGTTGTCCACGATGAGGCTGCGGCCGCGGCGGTGGGCCAGCGCGCCCAGGGCCTTGACGGTCTGCGCGTCGAGGTGCGTCGAGCAGAGGATGTGGCTGATGCGGGCGTTGACCTTGAGCAGCGTCTCGGTGGCCGCGAGGATGTCCGACGACGAGGCGTCGATGGCCGACAGCCGGATGCGCAGCCCCGAACATACGCCGCGCCACAGGGAGCACAGCTCGTCGCCGCCCACCACGAGGAGCTCGCCCTCCATCGGCACCGCCGACGAGATTACCGAGCGTGTCAGGTCGGCGTGGTTCAGGGCCAGGCAAAGGCCCTCGTAGCCCGACAGGAAAAACTTGTCCATAAAGCTGCCGTCTGCGGCGAGGGCGGACATGACATTCATTGCCGGCATGGCCGCCAGGGCCATGGTGTCGGTCTTCAGCTGGTCGAATGACATTGCTCTCATGGTTCGTTGCCTTTGTTTCTTGCTTCGATGTGTGTGCTTACGTCGTGCCGGCGGGCTCTCGTCCCTGCCCGACATACATAAGACAACCTTGTGGGGCGGAACACGTATGGCGGCGCGGCATTTTTTGCCATAAAAGTTTTGCTACCTTTGGCCGCGGCGCGCCGGGGGGCTGGAGGCGCAGTTTTTTGCCGGCGAGGATGCGTGGGAGTGGAAGAAAAAAAGAGGTTTGAGATAATTAGCTTATATTTGCGGGCGTATGTATACACATTTTGACACGCCCCGCGTCGCGTCGGGCGCAAGGTGTGGCAAAAACGCACTCTAGAATCGAATGGACAGATATATCAAGCAACTGCTCTCGGCCGAATCGAGGGTCATAATCCCGCAATTCGGGAGCCTGCAGGCCCTCGTGGAGGACAAGGTCTCCATCTCGTTCAACCCCTACCTCAACTTCGACGACGGCAAGCTCGCCGCCGCCCTGGCGCAAGCCGAGGGGGTGGACGAAGACGAGGCGCGCAAGAGGGTCAGCGCCGCCGTCGACGGCTACAACAACACCCTCCAGGACGGCGGGACGGTGGTCTTGCGGGGCATAGGCTCGTTCCGCCGCGACGAAGACGGCAGGGTGGAGTTCACGCAGGCCGACGACGGCGACGACGGCGCGGCCGACGGGGCGGGCGTGACGCCGCGCCCCGGCGAACCCTTTGGCGAGCCGCCTTTCGCCGACGAGGCCGGCGGCGACGAGCCGGTCTCCAGCCCCGAGGAGGGCGAGGGTGGCGACGCCCCCGCGGCCGAGGCTGAGGGGCGGGGCAAGAAGAGCCGCAAGGGCCTGTGGGTCGTGCTCGTGCTCCTGCTTCTGCTCCTGCTCTCGTGGCTCTTGCTCTTTGTCGTCTTCAAAGACAACGCCGCCTATCGGTACTTCTACGGCCCGGCGGAGGAGGTCGTCCAGCCCGCCCCCGCGCCGCCTGCGCCCGTGGCCGTGCAAGACACCGTTGTCGAGCCCGCCGCCCCCGCCCCCGCGCCAGAGACGAAGCCCGCCGTGGCGCGGCCGCTCAAGAAGCGCTACAACATCATCGTCGGGAGCTACAAGGACGAGCAGGAGGCCATCCGCCGCGTCGACGACTTGCGTGCCAAGGGCTTCGGCGACGCCTTTGTCGGGATTCGCAAGAACCATTTCGTGGCGGTCTTGGCCGACTTCTCCAGCATTTCCGAGGCCGAAAGGGCGCAGGAGAGGGCTGTCGACGGGCCGCACCACATCGAGAGCTGGATCACGAACTCCGGAGAGTAGGCGGGTAGCCGCCGCCCGGCATCAAGAGAACAGCGCAGTCGAAGCCTCCCGCCGCGGCCACGGTGGGCGGCTTCGTCTTTTCACGTCACGACACACGCGATGATTCCACGACTTGTCGCCACGCAAGTGGCCGAGACCGCCAACGACAACATTGTCAGCATCGTGGGCGACTACGTCAAGCTCCGCCGCCGAGGCGGCGGCTTTGTCGGCTGCTGCCCGTTCCACAACGAGAAGACGCCGTCGTTCAGCGTCTCGCCGGCCAAGGGCTTCTTCCACTGCTTCGGCTGTGGCAAGAGCGGCAGCGCCGTCACCTTTGTCATGGAGATGGAGCGCGTGGGCTACCCCGACGCATTGCGTCTGCTTGGCAAGCGGCTCGGCATCGACGTCCCCGAGGAGGTGGCGTCGCCGGAGGAGGAGCGCGAGGCCCGCGAGCGCGACGCCGTCTTCGCCGTGCTGGAGTATGCGGCGCGGGCCTTCGAGCAGAACCTGCGCACTTCCGACGAGGGGCAGGGGCTTGGCATGACCTATTGGCGAAGCCGCGGCTTCCGCGACGACACCATTGCCAAGTTCCGCCTCGGCTACGCCCTGTCGCGCCCCGACGCGCTGATGGGCAAGGCCCTGGCCGACGGATATAAGATGGAGGCGCTCGTCAAGGCGGGCCTCGTCTCCGGCAAGGAGATTGCCGACCCCCACCGCGACTACTTCCGCGGCAGGGTCATGTTCCCCATCCAGAACACCACCGGAAAGGTGATAGGCTTCGGCGGGCGGGTGCTCGACGCCGCCACCAAGGGGGTCAACATCAAGTATCTCAACACCCCCGAGACGGAGTTCTACAACAAGCGCGACACCCTCTATGGCATCTACCAGGCCCGAGCCGAGATTAGCCGCTTGGACAAGTGCTACCTCGTCGAAGGCTACACCGACGTCATCTCGATGCACCAGAGCGGCGTGGCCAACGTCGTGGCCTCGTCGGGCACGTCGCTCACTGCCAGCCAGGTGCGCCTCCTGAAGAGGTTCACGAGCAACGTCACGATTCTCTTCGACGGCGACAAGGCCGGGATTCACGCCTCGCTCCGCGGCATAGACATGATCCTTCGCGAGGGGCTCAACGTTAGGGTGCTGCTCCTCCCCGACGACGACGACCCCGACTCGTTCGCCCGCAAGCACTCGGCTGACGACTTCCTGGCCTACGTCGAGAGCCACGAGAAGGACTTCCTGGCCTACGAGGCGCAAGTCCTTATGGCGTCGGCGGGCGACGACCCGATAAAGAAAGCCGAGGCCACGCACACCATCGTCGGCTCCATCGCCGAGGTGCAAGACCGCGTGGCGCGCGAGCTCTATGTGCGCGAGTGCGCCAAGACCATGCGGCTGACCGAGGAGACGGTCTACGCGGCGCTCCAGAAGAGGCTAGTGGACAACGCCGCCCGGCAGCGCGACCAGGACGTCTCCGAGCAGCGCCGCAGGGCCTACGAGGAGGCCAGGGCGGCCCAGGCGCAACCGCAGGCCCCGGCTTGGCCGGCGTCGCCCATGCAAGGCGCGGCGGCCCCCGTGCCGCCCGTCGAGGCCGTGCCGCTCTCGTCGCAAGACGTGGCCATGGCCGAGGTCATGCGCCTCTTCGTCACCTATCCGCAGGTGCGCATAGAGCAACTGGAGGGGGCGCCTACCGTGGCGCAGTTCATCGCCGAGACGCTCGCCGACGACAACATTGCGCCGGCAAAACCCGTCTTCGGCAAAATCTTGGACGAGTTCCGCAACGCGCCCGACCCCGCCGCCGTAGACACGCGCCACTTCCTGAACATGCCCGACGCCGACGTGAACCGCTTCGTGGCCGAGGCCCTGGGGCGACCGCGCGAGAGCCGCATCCACAGCCGCTACGCCGTGGTCAAGAGCGAGGAGGAGAGCCTCGACGCCTTTGTGCAGAGGGCCCTCTTCGAGCTGATGTTCCCCGAGGTCGTGCGCAAGGGTGACGAGCTGCGGAGGGAGCTGGCGGAGAAGTCGGCGGCGGCGACGGCCTCCGACGAAGAACTCGACGCCATCATGTCCGACATTGCGAAATATGACAGGGTCAAGACGTTGCTGTCCACCCAGCAGCTTGGCGAGCGGGCTGTTTTCTGATGTGCGCCGCGCTCCTCGTCTCTCTCCTGCTCCTCCCCTACGCGGTCGTCGTCTGCGCTTGCGCCGCGGCGGTGCGCCGCGCCCTGTGCGGGCCTGATGCCGCCGGGGGCGGGGGCGGCGCCGGCGGCCCGGCCCTCTCTGTCGTGGTCTGCGTGAGCCGCGAGGAGGTGCCGACGTTGCGCCGGTGCCTGGGGAGCCTCGCCCGGGCCATGCGCGCCGGCGACGCCGTCGTTGTCGTTGCAGACCATTGCGACTCGGCCGTCGCCCTTTGGCTTGCCGACGAGTGGGGGCGGCGTCCTGGTTTCCGCGTCATCGCCAACGGCGGCCCGAGGGGCAAGAAGAGCGCCCAGAGGCTGGGCGTGGCGTCGGCCCCGACGCGCGCGGTCTTGTCGGTCGATGCCGACTGCGTCGTCGGGACGGGGGCGTTGGACGCCGTGCGGCGACGTGTGCCGGCCGAGGGCGGCTTCATGCTCCTCCTGCCGGTCTTCATGGTCGGCGGGGGGGGGCTGTTTGGGCGGATGGTTGAGATGGAGTTCGTCTGCTTGCAGGTGGTCACGGCGGGCAGCGCCCTGTTGGGCCGTCCCACCATGGCCAATGGCGCCGGCATGGCGTTCTGCCGAGGTCTCTATATGTCCCACGACGCGCGCGCCGACTACGCTTCGGGCGACGACATGTTCCTCCTCGCCGAGGCGTGCCGCCGGCGTCTGCCCGTGCGGTTCGTCTCCGACCGGCGCGCCCTTGTGCGGACTGCCGCGCCCGCCACCGTCTCGGACTATCTGCGCCAACGCGTCCGCTGGCTCTCCAAGGCCGGTGGCTACTCCGCCGCGCGGGGGGCGGCGGCGACCGTCGCTTTGGCCTGGTGCGTCTTGGCGGCCGTCTTGGCGTTTCCCCTTGCCGTTGTCCTTGCCGCTTGCGGCGTGGCCGGCTGGTGGCTTGCCGCGGGCGCTTTCCTCGTCAAGCTCGCTGTCGATGTCGCTGCATTTGCGGCGGGGCGCCGGCTGTGGCCGTCTGGCGCGGGGCTGTGGGTGGGGCTCCCCCTGGAGGCCCTCTACCCCGTCATGACGGCCGTCGTGGCTCTCCGGGCGGCTTTCGCCGACCGCCGCGGGTGGGGCTAGTGGAGCAGTCCCGACGCCTTGGTCAGCTCGCAGACGAACGAGCCGACGGGCACGTCGAACGAGATTTTGACCGGCAGGCGGTTGGAGTCGGCCGTGACCCACAGGTGCATGTCGTCTTTGCTCTTGAACGCGCGCCCCACTTCGGTGACGGGCGTGAACTTCATGCAGCGTTTGCGCCCGAAGATGGTCTTGATGGTCTCCGGCCCGTCGTAGCGGATGTGGAGGGGGAAAATCTCGTCCGAGAAGAATGTCTCGTAGAAGATGGTGTCGCCGGGCACGAGGCGCTCGTCGAAGATGTTGCTGCGGGCGTGGTAGAACGCGCCGACCATGTCGACAAGCCCGGCGGGCATGGTGTCGGTGGAGCAGACCGGCGCCGCCCCGCGAGACGCGACGCTCTTCTCCATGGTGCCGCTGGCGCGGTCGTAGAGCACCTCGTCGCGATATTTGTAGCGCCCCTCGCTTATGTTGCGTTTGGAGATGATGGGCAGGTGCGTCTCGGGGTCCATGTAGCTCTCGTAGCTGTCGCGGACTCGGAAGACGAGGTCGGCGACGCCCGTGGTCCTGCCGCCGCACACGATGTGGTTGGCCCGGCGCCCGCCGATGGTGGTGTCGCGCACTGTGAAGCGCCCCTCGCCGCCTCTGATGAACCCGTAGCGGACGGTGTAGGTAAGGTCCTCGCCCGGGGCGAAAGCCGGCCGCCCAGCTTCGCGATATTGCGGCTTGTGGGTCGTCTGGGCCTCGAGGCCCGTTTGCGCCGCCGCCGCCCCCAGGGCGATGGCCGCGGCCAGGTGGAGAAGTCTTTTCATGGCGTAGCTCCTTTCTTTACGGTTCCGCCCGGGGCCTCTCCTCCCGCCGCCGCCCGCGGGGCGGGGCTAGTAGTTGAGGACCTTGTTCTTGGGCGTCGTGGCGACGAACTCCTTCAGGTAGAGAGGCTCGAAATATGCCACGCTCTCCACCTGCCCCGCCGCCAGCCTGTCGTGCGCCAGCTTGGCCATGTCCGCCGCCAGGGGGCGGATGCCGGGGGCGAAGCGGGCGTTGGGCGAGGTCAGGACGCCCCGGCACTTGTCCGAGCCGTTGCCGCCAAATGTTATCTCGTTGTGGGCAAGTTCTGTGCCAAAGCTCTCCTCGTCGATGACCATGGCCGCCGTCGGCAAGATTATCTGCCCGTCGCGCCCTATTATCGTGGTGTAGACCTCCATGCGCCGGGCGTCAATCATCGGGCACGCCATGCGGCACTCAGGGTCGGCGTCGAAGATGGCGCGGGCCATGATGCTGAGCGTCGGGACGGCAATGAGCTTCAGCCCCGCGGCGTAGGCTATGCCCTTGGCCGTCGAGACGCCGATGCGCAAGCCCGTATACGACCCCGGGCCAGAGCTGACGGCGACGGCCTCCAGCTCGCGGTAGCTGAGGCAGGCCTGGTCCATAAGCTCCGCAATCATCGGGGCGAGGCGCGAGGCGTGGTTCGGAGCCCCGCAATATTCGAGGCTCTTCAGTGTCTTCCCCTCGTCGCTCAGGGCCACCGAGCAAACCTCGGTGGACGTGTCAATGCTCAAAATCATGGTCTGTGCGCTTATCTGAATTGCGACTGCGAATATAGCCAAGTCGGGGCAAAGAAAAAATTGGCTCTGGGGCGTCCCCGTCTCGCCAAGATGGCGACTTAGCTCCCGGTGCGCCGTGCGGTCGTGAGCTGATTGCCAGTCTGTTGCGTGGCGAGAGTGAAAATTTCAACCCTCCCGCCCCACTCTTTTCCCCTAAAGTGCCGAAGCCGCGGCGTCCTAGGGCTTGCGGGCGAAAAAAAAATGGGCGGCGGCGGACGTTAAATTTCCGGGGGCGCGGGCCGTCTTTGCCAAGTGGGCGGAAATGAGTACATTCGCGCCGTGCCACGCGTTGGCACAAGTTAGGAAACAAATCAAATTTTAATCACTACAGAGATGGCAGTTAAAATCCGCCTGGCTCGTCATGGCCGCAAAGGCTACGCTTTCTACCACATCGTGGTAGCCGACGTAAGATCGCCACGAGATGGCAAGTTCATCGAGCGAATCGGTTCCTACAACCCTAACACCAACCCCGCGACGGTCGATGTCGACGCCGACGCCGCCCTGCGTTGGCTCGCCAACGGCGCCCAGCCCACCGACACGGCGCGCAGCCTCCTGGCCCGCGAGGGCGTCCTGCTCAAGAAGCACCTCCTCCAGGGCGTCAAGAAAGGCGCTTTCGACATGGAGACGGCGGAGAAGAAGCTCGCCGAGTGGAAGGAGCAGAAGGCCCAGAGGCTCGCCGCAAAGGCCGCCAAGGAAGACGGCTCGAAGATCGCAAAGGCCAAGGAGCTCCGCGAGCAGGAGATCCGGATCAACGCCGAGCGCGCAGAGGCCATAGCCAAGAAGAAGGCTGAGGCAGAGGCCGCCAAGGCCGCTGAGGCCGCCGCCAAGGCCGCGCAAGAGGCCGCCGAGGCAGCTCCCGAGGCTCCGGCCGCAGAGTAGCCGCGAGGGCCCGCAAGACGGAAACTAAGAGACGGGGGAGCCGCCCGGCGACGCGCCGGGCGGCTCTTCTTGTGTCGCCGGCATACGTAAAAATGTATATCTTCGCGAAAAAAGGGAACTATGAGCATTGCTGTGGTCAAATATAACGGCGGGAACATACGCTCCGTCCTCAACGCCCTGGGGAGGCTTGGCGCGGAGGCCGTGCTGACCGACGACCCCGACGAGCTCCGGAGGGCCGACAAGGTAGTCTTCCCCGGGCAGGGAGAGGCCTCGTCGACAATGGGCTTCCTGCGCCAGGCGGGCCTCGACAGGGTCATTGTCGGGCTCCGCCAGCCAGTGCTCGGCATATGCGTCGGGATGCAGCTCCTGTGCGCCAGCTCCGAGGAGGGTGGGGGAGTGGAGTGCCTCGGGGTGTTCGACGTCCCGGTACGCCGCTTCCCCGTCCCCGACCCCAACCCCGACAACCTCAAGGTGCCGCAGATGGGGTGGAACAGCCTCCGCGACGTCCGCGGGCCGCTCTTCTCGCCCGACATGGAGGGTGCCTACGTCTACTGCATCCACAGCTTCTACGCCCCGCCGTGCCCCTACACCGTGGCGCGCTCCGTCCACACCGTGGAATATAGCAACGCCTTGCGCCGCGACAACTTCTTCGCCACGCAGTTCCACCCCGAGAAGAGCGGCGACGTCGGCGAGAGAATCTTGCGAAACTTTCTCAGTCTCTGAAACTTTTAATACACATCTACCAATGAAAACACACGAAGAAGAGGATGAGCGGGGCGGCTTCCGCCCGCCGCTGGGCTTCGTCCCGTTTGAAGTCCAGGCCGACCTTGCCGCCTGGGCGGCGGTGGCTGGCCCCGACGACTTCGGAGATTTCGAGCCCATGGTCGTCGGCACCATGCAGTTCGACATCGACGAGAAGCGCGTCGCCATGCTTCGGACGGCACTGGAGGAGAGCCTGGACGACGATGTGATCGAGGATTTTGACCATGAGGCGTTTGCCCGTGATTTGAACGAAAGGTGGCGGAATGGAGAGATATAGAATCGCGGTGACGGCGCGCCTTGACCTCGGCAGAGTGTGGGCCTTCACCGCAAGTGTCCAGTCTGTGGCTGAAGCCGACCTCTACTATGAGAATATTCAAAAGTGCATCGAGCGAATAGTGGCGAGTCCCTCCTCTGCGGGGCGGCACTTCCCCAAAACGCCAGTAGAACTTAGAGGGTGTCGGTGTGGGAACCACGTGGTTTTCTACACGATTGATGCCGACGGCGCCCCCACGCTGCGCCGGATCTTCCACGAGTCGCTGTGCTTCTCGAACACCTAAACTGATATACCACAAAAAACGATGGAGATTATTCCCGCAATAGACATCATCGACGGCAAGTGCGTCCGCCTCAGCAAGGGCGACTACGACACGCGGCGGGTCTACAACGAGGACCCGCTGGAGGTCGCCAGGCAGTTTGAGGACTGGGGCGTCGGGCGCCTCCACGTCGTGGACCTCGACGGGGCCAAGGCCGGGCATGTCGTGAACCACCGGACGCTGGAGCGCATATGCGGCCGTTCGTCCCTCACCGTGGACTTCGGCGGGGGGCTCAAGACGGCGGACGACCTCCGGGTGGCCTTTGAGTGCGGGGCCGCCATGGTGACGGGGGGTAGCATAGCCGTCAAGGACCCGGCGGAGTTCGAGGCGTGGCTGCTGCGCTACGGCCCGGAGAGGATTATCCTCGGCGCCGACGCCAAAGAGGGCAAGATTGCCGTGTCGGGATGGACCGAGACGTCGGCGCAGGAGCTGATCCCCTTTGTCAAGGCCTATCGGGACAAGGGCGTGACGCAGACCATATGCACCGACATCGGCCGCGACGGGATGCTCCAGGGCCCCGCCATAGACCTCTACCGCGACCTGATGGAGCAGGTCGAGGGGGTGCGCCTCATCGCCAGCGGCGGCGTGGGCTCGGCGGCCGACATCGAGGCCCTGGCTGAGGCGGGGGTGCCGGCGGTCATCGTCGGCAAGGCCATCTACGAGAAGCGCGTCTCGGCGGCGGACATCGCGCGGCTCAACAGGTGAGCTCGGCGAACACTTTCTTCCGCTTCCGGCAGTTCGTCGTCCACCAGGAGCGGGCGGCGATGAAAGTCGGGACGGACGGCGTCTTGCTCGGCGCATTGGCGGAGATGCCCCCCGGCGTCGGCCCCGAGCCCAGGGCCCTCGACATCGGGACGGGGACGGGCCTCGTGGCCCTGATGGTTGCCCAGCGCTTTCCCGGGGCCCGGGTGACGGCCGTCGAGATCGACCCCGGGGCGGCGGCCCAGGCCCGCGACAACTGCGCGGCGTCTCCCTTTGCCGGCCGGGTGGAGGTCGTCGAGGCCGACGCCAACCTGCTGCCGCCCGCCGCCTATGACCTCGTGGTCTGCAACCCGCCGTACTTCGCAGAGCAGCTCCAGTGCCCCGACGGGCGGCGCAACATGGCGCGCCACGCTGTCGGGCTGACCTTTGCCGACGTGGCGCGCGTCGCGGCCTCCATGCTCGCCCCCGGCGGGCGGCTCGCCGTCGTCGTCCCGTTCGACGCCGCCCCGCGCCTGGCCGCCGCCGCAGCGGAGCATGGATTGCGCCCGGTGCGCCAGACCACGGTCTACAGCGTCCGCCGCAAGCCGCCCCGGAGGGCCGTGTGCCAGTTCGCCGGCGACGCGGCGGGGGCGGCGGCGCACTGCGACGAGCTGACGCTGCTCGCCGCCGACGGGAGCATGACGCGCGAATATGCCGACCTCACGGCCGAGTTCTATCTGTGATTTTTCACTAACTTCGTGGACGGTCTTCCCCCGCAATTGATGGAGGTTTTCAGAGACATAGGCGCCTATGACGGCCGCCCCTCGGCGGTGTGCGTCGGTGTTTTCGACGGGATGCACCTGGGCCACCGCGCCCTGTTGGGGCGTCTCGTCGACGAGGCGCGTGCGCGCGGGCTGGTCTCGCTCGCCGTAACATTCGAGCCGCACCCTCGTATAGTGCTGTCTAAGGGCAACGACCGCGTGGGCCTGCTCTCAGGCCCCGGCGAGCGCGAGGCCCTCTTCGAGGCGGCGGGCGTGGAGCGTCTCGCCGTGATCCCTTTCACGCGCGAGTTCTCCGACGTCTCGGCGCGCGAGTTCCTCGCCACTTGGCTCCGCGACAGGCTCTGCGCGCGCTTCCTGCTCCTGGGCTACAACCACCGCTTCGGCGGCGACGACGTCCCGCCGGAGTGCTACGTCGGTCTCGCCGCCTCGGTGGGCCTGGAGGCCGTCCGGGCGGGGGTCTTCACCCTCGCCGACGGGGGCAAGGTCAGCTCGACGGCGGCCCGCGAGGCCCTGGCCGGGGGAGACGTGGCCGCCGCTGCGCGGCTCTTGGGCCGCGACTACGAGCTTAGCGGCGTCGTCGTCCACGGCGACGCCCTGGGGCGGACGTTCGGGGTCCGCACCGCCAATGTGCTGCCGCATGACGAATGCCGGCTCGTCCCCGCCGACGGTGTCTACGCCTGCTGGGTGGCCTTTGGCGGCGAGCCGCACAGGGCCGTGGTCAACGTCGGGTCGCGACCCACGGTGGGCGGCCGGGAGAGGCGCATCGAGGCGCACGTCCTTGACTTCGACGCCGACGTCTACGGCCGGGAAGTGACGGTAGCGTTCCGCGCCAGGCTCCGCGGCGAGATGCGCTTCGGCGGCACCGCGGCCCTGGCCGGGCAGATTGCGTCCGACATTGCGGCGGCGCGGGCGGCTCTCTGAGCTGTCCACTCGTGCGCGGACTTCCGTCCATCTGTTTGCGTGGGGCGAGGGGGTTGGAAATAGTTGACAATTGTTTATCTTTGTTGTGCGGGCTGTACCCTGCCGTCTCTGCGCCGGCGTTTTCGCGCGTCGTGTCCCGCGACTCAGTTTGATTGTCTAGATAAAGTAGCGTTCATGAAAAACGTAACTCTCATTTTGGCTCTGACCCTGGCCCTGTTGCTCCCCTCGCACGCGGCCGTGGCCCAGGACCAACTCGCAAAGCCAAAGGCCCTGCTCACTCTCAGCTTCATCCGCTACCTGGGGTGGAGCGACGCCGCGAGGCAGGGCGACTTCGTCATAGGTGTCGTCCGCAACCGCGAGCTGGCGTCGTGGCTCACGTCGCAGTCGCAGGGCAAGAAGTTCGGCTTCCAGAACGTCGTGGTCAAGAGCTTCAAGTCCGTCGACGAGGTGACGGACTGCCAGGTGCTCTACGTCTCAAGCTCCATCAGCTTCTCGCGCAACGCCCAGGCGCTCCTCGCCAAGGTCGGCAAGGACACGCTCGTCATGACAGAGGAGGAGGGCGCCACCGAGAGCGGCTCGATGATAAACTTCGTGGTCCGCGACAACAGGTTGCGCTTCGAGCTCTGCAAGAAGAACGCGCAGGTCGGCAACATCCAGTTCGGGCAGAAGCTCACCGACATGACGGCAGCAATTAACATCTAGATATGAAAAATCTATCCCTTAAGGAGCGTATTTCCCAAATGACCATTGCGCGGAAGCTCGTCGGGGGCTTCGGCGTCATATGCGTCGTCATATTGGTCAACGCCATCGTCACCGTCTCGACGCACTTCTTCTCGCGGAGCCTCCAAGAGACAGAGAGCGAGGAGTTCCTGCCCGTCAAGGCGAACCTGGAGCTGCTGATGAGCAAAATCAACGAGAGCCGGAGGCTCGCGGTCAACTGGGTCTTCGTGGACCATCAGCCCAACACCCCCGACAAGGTCAAGCTCGCCGCCATCGTCAACACCGAGTACGAGGCCGTCTTCAAGCAGGTCAAGGACAAGACCCTGGGCTGGGAGCAGTCGTTCCTCGACACCCTGGCGGTCCTCGACGAGAAGGCGCACGCCTTTTTCGACATGGAGCGCACCGTCATGAACAACCTCTCGACGTTCGACTCCTACGACGACCCCATCCTGCTCATGGAGAGCGAGATGCTCGTCCAGAGCGACGGAGACATAGAGGTGGCTGAGAAAGAGCTGCAGGCCGTGCTTGGCACCCTCGACGGGATATGCGACGTCAAGTGCGCCGACATCCGCGACCGCATCGACAGCTCCTCCACGCTCCAGCTCGTCTTCGTCTTCACCCTCTCGTTCCTCGTCCTCGGTGTCGCCCTCGTCGTGGGCGTGGCCCTCTACCGCGGCATTGTGGCGCCGCTCAAGAAAGGCGTCGAGTTCGCCGAGGCCATCGGGCGGGGAGACCTCACGGCCTCCATCAGCGTCGAGCAGAAAGACGAGATAGGCCAGCTCGCGGTGGCCCTCCAGGCCATGGCCGAGAGCCTCAAGAACACGGTCCTCACCATCGAGCGCAACGCCAACGAGCTTGTGGCCTCTGGCGGACAGCTCCGCGACTCGTCGCAGAAGCTCTCTAAGGGAGCGTCGGAGCAGGCCGCGTCGGCCGAGGAGGTCTCGACGGCAATCGAGGAGATGGTGGCCAACATCGACCAGAACACCGAGAACGCCGTGGCCACGGAGAAGCTCACAAGCTCGTCGGTCAGCAACGTGACGCTCTCCAGCCAATATAGCGCCGAGGCCGCCGAGGCCATGAAGACCATTGCCGAGAAAATATCCATCATATCCGACATCGCGTTCCAGACCAACATCCTGGCCCTCAACGCCGCCGTCGAGGCTGTGCGCGCCGGCGAGCAGGGCAGGGGCTTCTCCGTCGTCGCCGCCGAGGTGCGCAAGCTGGCCGAGAGGAGCAAGCAGGCCGCCAACGAGATTGTCGCCCTGGTCAACAAGGGCCTCAAGGTGACGCAGATGGCCGGCGAGAAGGCAAAGAACCTCGTCCCCGACATCGAGAAGACCACGGTCCTCATCAAGGAGATCTCGGCGGCGAGCCTCGAGCAGAAGACAGGCGCCGAGCAGATAAACCTAGCTATGCAGAACCTCAACGTCATCACGCAGGAGAACGCCTCCAGCTCCGACGAGCTGACAAACAACTCCGTGCTCCTGAGCCAGCTGGCGACGAACCTCAAGCAGCTCATCGGCAAGTTCAAGCTCGACGACAAGGTCAAGGAAGTCCACGAGAAGACGGCCGCCGACGATGCCCCCTGGCGCAAGGAGGAGGCCCAGCCCGCCAAGCCTCGCGAGGCGAGGCGCAAGGAGAGTTCCGAGGCGCAGCGCACGCCGGGCGTCAAGATAAACTTGGGAGACACCAAGGAGTTCGACCTCGACAACTACGAGAAGTTCTAGGGCGAGATGAGCAGCGTCTACAGTTTGGCCGTGGCATCCGACGGGGGGAAGAAGACTTTCACTTTCGGCGGCGACCTCGTCATCAACCACATCGACAAGATGGCGGCCGAGGTTCGCGGCGCCCTTGCCGAGCCCGCCGACGTCTCGGTCGTCGTGGACAACCCCGCGAACATCGACATGACGTTCCTCCAGCTCGTCGTGGCGTTGCGCCACTCGTGCGCCGCGGCGGGCAAGACTTTCAGCGTCAGCGCGTCCCTCAAGGACGACCTCCGCGAGCTTGTCTCCAAGGCGGGGCTGGACAAGGAGCTGGGCCTCTGAGGGAGGGCGCGAGAAATCTTCCGAAGCGCATTTATCAACATAGGAAAACAGAAATCTCTAATCAGCACAGAACAATATGGCAAAGACAGTTCTTATTGTGGATGACTCTGAGAGCATCCGCGAGGTCGTGAACTTCACCTTGTCGGGCGAGGGCTACGACGTCCTCGTGGGAGTCGATGGCGAGGACGCCCTCAAGTTTTTGGACGGCCGCCCCATAGACATCGTCATAACCGACTTGCATATGCCCAACCTCGACGGCTTGGGGCTGATTCGCAAGATTCGCGCCACAGAGGCGTACAAGCACATCCCCATCCTCTTCCTGACGACCGAGAGCCAGACCGAGAAGAAGATGGAGGCCAAGGAGGCCGGCGCCACGGGTTGGATCATCAAGCCTTTCGTCCCGGCCAAGTTGCTGAGCGCCATCTCGCGCGTCTTGCGCTAATGGCGTCCGTCACCCCGTCTCGTGCGCGGGGCATGCGCTCCGCGCGCTTCACGGAAACATCTTGCGGACTGCGCCGCCGGCTGTGCTAGCGGCGCCTGTCGGCGCATAATTCAGATATAGTCCCATGCTTGACAAATTCCAGCAAAAGTTCGTAGAGGAGGCGCAAGACAATGTGGCGGCCATCGAGGAGGCGCTCTTCGAGCTCGAGAAGAGCCCCGACGACCTTGAAATCATCGAAAGGCTCTTCCGCTCGATGCACACCATCAAGGGGAGCGGTGCCATGTTCGGCTTCAACGACCTGAGCCACTTCACGCACAACCTCGAGACGCTCTACGACCTCGTCCGCAACGACAAGCTGAAAGTCAACAAGGACATCATTTCGCTGACGTTCGAGAGCCTCGACTACATCCGCCAGCTCCTCGACCTGGGCGAGGGGACGCTCTCGAACCCCGACGACGTCCGCCGGCAGCAGGACTATATAGCCAAAATCAAGAAATATTTCCCCGAGGGGCAGCAGCTCACGCTCAGCAGCGCCGAAAAGGCGGCTCTGGCCGCGGGCAAGGCCTCGGCCTCTCAGCCCGCCGAACAGCCCAAACCGGCCGGCGCGCGCAACTACCTCGTAACCTTCGCGCCTTTCGACTCGCTGCTCGACAACGGCACGAACCCCCTCTTCATGCTCGACGACCTCACGGCGTTGGGCAAATATCGGACCCTGGCCTTCTCCGGCAACGTCCCGGCACTCGACGGCTTCGACCCCTTGAAGCTCTACGTCCGTTGGCAGGTCATCCTCAGCACCGAGCAGGACGTCAACGAGATTAAGGACGTCTTCATCTTCGTCGAGGACGAGTGCCGCATGGACATCGCGGCTCTGCCCGACGGCGACATCCTCGGAGACGCCGCCAAGCTCGACCCCATCGTCTCCAAGGCCCTGGGGGGCCAGACGGAGCTCAAGGCCGAAGACTTCGCCGTCTTCAAGGCCGCCGCCCAGCCCAAGGCGCACAAGAGCGCCGAAAAGGCCGGCAAGGAGCAGGAGAGCAAGGTGTCGAGCATCCGCGTCTCGTCGGACAAGATTGACGACCTGGTCAACGCCGTCTCGGAACTCGTCACGATGCAGGCGCAGCTCAACCTCCTGGCCGTCAGGCACAACGACGCGGCGTTGCTCTCCGTGGCGGAGCAGATGGAGAAGATTACGCGCCAGTTGCGCGACAATTCGTTCTCCATATCGCTCATCCCCCTCCAGGGCGAGCTCGTCCAGTTCCAGAGGCTCGTGCGCGACCTGTGCATCAAGCTCGGGAAGCAGATTGAGTTCGTCGTCGAGGGGGGCGAGATAGAGCTCGACAAGAACATCATAGACCACCTCAAGGACCCCCTGCTCCACATAATCCGCAACTCGGGCGACCACGGCATCGAGTCGCCCGACGAGCGCATAGCGGCCGGCAAGAACCCCACGGGCGTCATCCTGCTCAAGGCGTTCTACTCCGGCTCGAACGTCGTCGTGCAGGTCTCCGACGACGGCAAGGGCATGGACCCCGCCAAGATTCGGCAAAAGGCCATAGACAAGGGCATGATAGACCCCGACGCCGTGCTAAGCGAAAAGGAGGTGCTGAACCTCATCTTCGCCAGCGGCTTCTCGACGTCGGAGAAAGTCAGCGACGTGTCGGGGCGCGGCGTCGGGATGGATGTCGTCAGGAGCAAGATTCAGGAGATCCGGGGCGAGGTCTCGCTCGACTCCAAATATGGCTTCGGGACCACCATCTCCATGGAGCTGCCGCTGACGCTCTCCATCATCGACGGCCTGCTGACGAGCATCTGCGGCGAGCAGTATGTCTTCCCGTTCACCAACATCGAGCGCGTCCTGCACCCCTCCGAGGTGCAGCGGAGCGACAGCGGTATGGGCGGCTTCTTCGTCTACAACGGCGAGCAGATGCTCTGCATGGACCTCGGCGAGGTCTTCTGCGGGCGGCCCCTCGACTTCGAGGCCGGCAAGGTCCTCATCGTCTCGCAGGGCGGCAAGAGGGTGGGCGTGGTCGTCGATGCCGTCCTGGGCGAGTTCCAGATTGTCGTCAAGCCCCTGGGGCGCTACCTGCGGGGCGTCGACATGATTTCGGGCGCCTCGGTCATGGGCGACGGCTCGCTGTCGCTCATCGTCGATGCCGGGCGGCTCATAAACTACTACCTCCGCCGCCGCCAAAACAAGAAGAAGTAGACAATGGAAGATATTAAGTCGGTCACGTCTTTCAAGGTCGGCGGCGAGTTTTTCTGCGTCGCCACCTACAGCGTCCGCCACATCCTGGAGGACGAGGCCCCGACGCGGGTCCCGCTCACCAAGCCTTTCGTCAAGGGCATCATCAACAACCACGGCACGATGATCCCGGAGGTCGACTTTCGCACCCTGCTCGGGCTCGACGCCGACGACTCCCTGTTGGAGCGGTGCATCGTCGTCGTCGGGGTCGAGGGCGAGGGGAAGGAGGAGCTTGTCGGCTTCCGCGTCGACGAGATGGACGACGTCTTCGAGTATGACGCGTCCGGCTTCGTCTCCGATGCCGTCATCGACGTCGTGCCGGATGTCCAGCGCGCCGTGGCAGGGACAATCAAGCATGGCGACAAGTTCGTCTACCTGCTCCGCGTGGCCGACCTCGCCGAGGCCCTGCTCTAGTTTTTCCCATGTTTTTCGGGTAGACTTATGGAAGAAGAAGTAATAAACTCGTTCCTCACATTCACCATCGGGGATGGGCTCTATGGCGTCCACGTCTCGCGGGTGGTGGAGATTGTGCCATACGCGAGTCCTGAGGCTCGCCCGGGGGGGCTGCCCTACCTGCTGGGCCTTGTGCGCCACCGCGGGCGCGTCTTGCCGCTCATCGACAGCGGGGTCAAGTTCGGCCTGCCGCCCGTCGAGGTCGGGGCGCAGACCTACGTCGTGATCATCGCCGCCAAGAATGGTGACGAGCAGCTCGACGTGGCCCTGGTCGTCGACGAGGTGCGCGGCGTGATAGACGTAGCCGAGGAGCGGCGCATGAAGATAGACACGGCCTACAAGCCCGGCTACGTACGCTTCGCCGCGCCCGTCGAGAGCGGCAAGCTCGTCATGGTCCTCGACCCCGACAAGGTCTTCTCCGACACGGATATCGTCTCGCTGGCGGCCATAGCCGCCGAGGCCAACAGGCAGTAGGGCCGCGCTGGGGGGCGAGAGAACATCGAGACGGAAAGATGGCAAGGAGCGACGACAAGATTCAAGGGGCGGCGGGGACCGGGCTCGACGTCTTCCACGCCGAGCTGTCGGCGGAGGACTTCCGCGACTTCAGCAACTACATCTACGACCAGTTCGGGATCAAGATGCCCGACATCAAGCGCGTCATGCTCCAAGGGCGGCTGCTGAGACGGATCCGCCAGCTCAAGATGACCTCCTACTCGGACTACAAGAGGTATTTCTTCAGCCCCGAGGGGCAGCGCAACGAGCTGTATGACTTCTTGAGCGTCGTGACGACGAACAAGACCGACTTCCTGCGCGAGCCCGTCCACTTCGACTTCCTGCGCAACGTGGCCGTGCCGGAGTTCGAGGCCGAGGGGCGGCGGCGCGTCGGCATATGGAGCGCGGCGTGCTCCAGCGGCGAGGAGCCATACACCATCGCCATGGTCATGAACGAGTATGCCGCCGACCACCCGGGGGTGACGTTCTCAATCCTCGGGACCGACATCTCGCAGAACGTCCTGGAGAAGGCCGCCAGGGGCGTCTACCCCGAGAAGACGGCCGCCGTGATCCCCATGGCGCTGAAGAGGAAATACTTCCTGCGGAGCAAAGACCGCGAGAACCCGACGGTCCGCGTGGCGCCGCTCTTGCAGAGGAACTTTTCACTAAAATACCTAAACCTAATGGATAGCGTTTACGATATAAGTGAAGAGTTCGATGTCATCTTCTGCCGGAACGTGCTCATATATTTTGACCGGGAGACGCAGGAGAGGGTCGTGCAGAAGCTCTGCGGCAAGCTCCGGCAGGGCGGCTACCTCTTTATCGGCCACTCCGAGTCGCTCTCGAACATGGATGTGCCTCTCACTAACATTAAACCAACAATCTTCAAACGAAACTAAAAAGCGTCCAGGATATGAACAACAACATCTCAGACCGCCAGTTGCTCCGCGAGCTGTCGGTCAGGCTCAAGCAAAAGACAGAGACCGAGAAGAAATATGCCGACCTGCTGGCCGAGCACCAGGCCATGAGCAAGAGGCTCAAAGACTCGGAGGCGCTCAAGAGCCACTTCATATCCAATGTCACGAACGAGATTGTCAACCCGTTCACCTCGATCATAGGCCTCTCAAAGGCCATCCTCTCCGTCGACAAGCAGGACTGGAAGAAGATTGTCTCGATGGTGGCCATGATCCACAACGAGGCCTTCAACCTCGACTTCCAGCTCAAGAACATCTTCGCCGCGGCAAAGATCGAGGCCGGCGAGGTTCTGCCCAACGTCCAGAAGGTGCACATCCGCCAGCTCATCCAGAGCGTCATCGACTCGTTCTCCATCGTGACGCGCAAGATGGGGATAAGCATCGTCTTCGACTACCAGATCCAGCTCGGATTCGGCGAGAAGGACTACTACTTCAACACCGACGCCGAGAAGCTCAAGCAGATAATCAGCAACATCCTCAACAACGCCGTCAAATACAGCTACAAGGACAGCAAGGTCATCGTCAAGTGCTGGATCGACGACGACCTGCTCTATGTCTCCGTCCAGGACTTCGGCACCGGCATCTCCGAGAAGAACCAGAACATCATCTTCGAGCGGTTCAAGCGCCTCGACACCGGCATCAACTCCATCAACCAGGGGCACGGCCTGGGCCTGTCGATTGCCAAGACCCTGCTCGACGTCCTGGAGGGCAAGATAGACATCAAGAGCGTCAAGGGCGAGGGCAGCACCTTCACCATCTCCATCCCGCGGCTCAAGGTGGTCAACACCGACCCCTTTGGCGGCGACGACGGCGGGATGTTCTTCGACAGCGACTCCGACGACGACGTTGACCTCTTCTAGCCCGATGGAGTATTCGCAGCACTTCCTCTACCCGTCGTCGTTCTTTGCCAGCCGCGACCCCTTTGTCGTCAAGACTGTCCTGGGGTCGTGCGTGGCGGTATGCCTGTGGGACAGGGTCTTGCGCTTCGGGGGCATCAACCACTATATGCTCCCCACCTGGACCGGCAACGACCTCGCCTCGCCCAAGTATGGCAACATCGCCATAGAGAAGCTTGTCGAGAAGATGCGCCTCATGGGCTCCAACGTCGCCGACCTGCAGGCCAAGGTCTTCGGGGGCGGGGAGCTGCTGCAGGGCATCGACGGCGGCCCGTCGTCGACGCAAATCGGCGAGCGGAACATCCAGATGGCGCAGATGATGCTTGAGGAGTTCCACATCCCCATCGTGGCGCAGAGCGTCGGGGGGCGGAGGGGGCGCAAGATTCTCTTCTTCACCGACACCGGCGAGGTGCGCCACAAGTTCCTTGAGAAAAGGCAGTATTGAGACAGAGCAGCATGGAACACAAGATACGAGTTTTGGTCGTCGACGACTCGGCGGTCGTACGCCAGTCGCTCTCGGCAATCCTGGAGGCCGACCCCGAGATTGAGGTCATGGGGACGGCCGCCGACCCGATTATTGCCGTCAAGAAAATCCAGCGCGAGGTGCCCGACGTCATGACCCTCGACATCGAGATGCCGAGGATGGACGGGCTGACCTTCTTGCGCAAGATCATGGCGCAGAGGCCCATCCCCGTCGTCGTCATCTCGTCGCTCACCACCCGGGGCACCGAGGCGGCCATGAAGGCCTTGGAGTATGGCGCCAGCGAGGTCATCGGCAAGCCGTCGATGAACCCCGACATCTTCTTCCAGGAGAGCCACATCATGCTGTGCGACGCCGTCAAGGCCGCGGCGATGTCGAAAATCAGGCGGGTCAAGGCCGGGGAGATCCACGAGCTTGTCAAGCCCCAGCCGGCGCCCAGGCCCAAGCCCATGCCCGCGGTGCGGACGGCGACAATCCCGACGGCCATGCTCTCGCACATACAGCCCAAGAACACCGCCGACGTCATCCTGGAGCGCAGCGCGCCCACCGACGTCGTGGTCCCGACCGAGGGCATCATAGTCCTCGGGGCCTCGACGGGCGGCACGGAGGCCATACGGACGCTCCTCCGGGCCCTGCCCGGCGACATGCCCGGCATAGCCGTCGTCCAGCACATGCCGGAGGGCTTCACGCGCTCGTTCTCGAACAGCCTCAACCAGATCGCCCGCCTGGAGGTCAAGGAGGCAGAGAACGGGGACAAGCTCTACCGGGGCCGGGTCCTCATAGCCCCGGGCAACATGCACATGCTCCTCAAGAGGGTGGGGCGGGAATATTTCGTCGAGACCAAGGAGGGCCCCCTGGTCAACCGCCACCGACCGTCGGTCGACGTCCTCTTCCGATCCGCCGCGCGCTATGCCGGCAGCAACGCCATCGGCGTCATCCTCACAGGGATGGGCAACGACGGGGCGCGCGGCATGAAGGAGATGCACGACGCCGGGGCGCGGACCATTGCGCAAGACGAGCAGTCGTGCGTGGTCTACGGGATGCCCAAGGAGGCCGTCAAGGCCGGCGGCGTCGACGACGTGATGCCCCTGGGCGACATTGCCGCCCATCTCGTCCGCATGACGGGCGGCGGGGCCATGCCCTAGGCCCCGGCGGCCCGCGCATATCAAAGAACGACAACTCTTCTCCCCGATAATGAAAAACAAGAAACTGAAGCGGATGACGTGGCTCTACGCGCTGAGAGGCCTCCTCTTTGGCGTCGTGGTCTCGCTCGTGGTCTTCCTGCTCGTCGCCGACTCCGACGCCTACCACAACAGCGAGAGGACCCTGTCCGACTTCGTGCGCGCCTTCCCAGCCTTTTGGGTCATGCTCGTCCTGCCCCTGCTATGCGCCGCGGCGGGGGGCGCCCTGGCTTGGCGCATGGCGCGCATCGTCCGCTCGATGAACCAGGCGCTCAAGGCCGAGGCGCGGCGGTCCGGCGCCGTCTTGCAGGTCGTCGAGAGCCTCTCGGCGGGCAAGCTCGACGTCAAGATTGGCTCCGGAGACAAGGAGGACGACCTCCTCTCGTCGCTCGCCAAGCTGCAGAAGAACCTCAAGCAGAACCAGATGGAGGACATGAAGCGCCGCGAGGAGGAGCAGCAGCGCACGTGGGTCACCAACGGCGTGGCGCAGTTCGGCGAGGTCTTGCGGCGCAACAACGACAACATGGGAGAGCTCTCCTATGAGATTATCCGCTACCTGGTCGACTACGTCCACCTCACCCAGGCCGGCTTCTTCCTGCTCCACGACGGGAAAGACAAGGGAGACAACGGCAAGAGGTTCTTCGAGCTGTCGGCCTTCGTGGCCTACGACCGGCGCAAGTATGCCGACAAGACCATAGAGTGGGGCGAGGGCCTGGTGGGGCGTTGCGCCCTGGAGCAGAAGACGATATACATGACCGAGCTGCCCGCCGGCTACTTCACCGTCACCTCGGGCCTGGGCGAGGGCCAGCCCGGGGCGCTAATCCTCGTCCCGCTCCGCGCCAACGAGACCGTCTATGGCGTCATCGAGATGGCGGCCCTCCAGCCGCTCTTGCGCCACGAGATAGAGTTCCTGGAGAAGACCGCCGAGAGCATAGCGATGACAATCTCGACGGTGCGCACCAACATGCAGACCTCGGCCCTGCTGGAGGAGACGCGCCAGCAGGCCGCCAAGATGCGCGAGCAGGAGGACTCGCTCCGCCAGAACATCGAGGAGATGCGGGCCACGCAGGAGGACAGCGAGCGCCGCGAGGCAGAGATGAAGGGCTTCGTGGCCGCCATAGACCATGCGTCGATAAGCATGGAGTTCGCCACCGACGGGACGATTCTCAAGGTCAACGACAACTTCCTTAGGGCCTTCGGATACCAGGCCGACGAGGTGGCGGGGCAGAACCTGTCGATATTCTTCTTCAAAGACGAGCAGGACAAGCTCGACGAGCTGCTCGCCACCCTTGAGAGGGGGGAGACGTTCAACGGCCGAGTGCGCCGGCGCTCCAAGAGGGGCGAGGAGGTGTGGCTCCTCTCGACCTACACCCCCGTGCGCAACAACTTCCTCGACATCGAGAAAGTCATCAGCCTCGAGATCGACATTGCGGACCAGGTCAAGCTCGAGCGCGAGATGCAGGACAACCAGAGGGAGCTCGACATCCGCCTCCGCGAGACGAGGGCCGAGGTCGAGGCCAAGTTCAAGGAGATCGAGGCCGTCAAGGTGCGCAACGAGAAGACGCTCGACGGCATGCTCGACGCCATCGTGACGACCGACCAGGACGGCGTCGTCAGCTTCTTCAACGTCGCCGCCGAGAAGATGTGGGGATATAAGCGCGAAGAGGTCTTGGGGCGCAACGTGTCGATGCTCTTCGCTCCCGACGACATCGAGGAGAACGACTTCATCAAGGCCTTCGTCACGCCCGACATGCCCAAGAGCGTCGGCGAGCGCAAGGAGGTCCCCATCCGCGACAAGTTCGGCGAGGCCGTGCAGGTCCTGGTCCTGCTCTCCGGGGCCGAGGTCGACGGCGAGCACTCGTTCACGGCGTTCATTCAGCAGATTGAGGTGGAGCTTTTCTAGCCCCGCCCCCATACCACTAAAAGTAACTCCCCACCACCCACCAAGCGATGGAGATTCGAGACTTCCTCCGAGAGTTCCAGAACCGAAGCGGATATGACTTCTGCGACTATGCCGCGGGTTCCATCTCGCGCCGCCTCTGCAAGGTCAGCGACGAGATGGGGCTGACGTTCGAGCAGATTCTCGACCGCGTGGCGGCGGACAAGGAGCTTGTCAACGCCGTCGTCGAAGACATAACGGTCAACACCACCGAGCTCTTCCGCGACCCGCAGGTGTGGGTCGCCTACGGCAAGGTCCTGCCGCGCCACCTGGCCAGGCAGGCCATGTCCACCCTGTGGCACGTCGGGTGCTCGACGGGGCTGGAGGTATACTCCGACCTCATCCTCTTGGAGGAGCTGGGCCTGGCCCCGCGCGTGCGCGTCATCGGGACTGACATCAACCAGAGCGTCATCGACCATGCCGCCCGCGGCGTCTACCCCTACCGTTTCAACCGCCACTACGTCGACAATTTCAACGCCGTCATGCAGGGGCTGGGCCTGCGCGCCGACTTCTGCAAATATTTCGACATCGACGAGTGCCAAGACACCATGACGGTCCGGGCGGAGCTGCGCGGCCGGGCGCGTTTCTTGAAGCAGGACCTTGTCCGCGACCGTGTGCCTTTCGCCTACCGCGCCGACGTGGTCTTCTTGCGCAACGTCATGATATATTTCAACGAGCCGCTCCAGGCGCGCGTCTTGCAGGGCGTCATGGAGCATATGCACGACGGGGCGATGCTCCTCATGGGGCGGCAGGAGGAGCTGCCGGCGTCCCACAGGTGCCACTTCGTCAGCCAAGGCTGTTTCTACAAGAAAGTGAGGTAGGCCCATGATGCTGACGACAAACGAGCTGCACGACGTGGCGACGATGCTCTCCGAGCGGATCAAGGTCGACTACCCGCACTTCTGCGACAGCTTCCTGCGCCGCAGGGTGGCATATATGTTCGAGAAGATGAGGCTCCGCCGCATCCAGGACCTGCAGGCGGCCCTGGCCTCGCCGCTCAAGTTCGACGAGATGGCGTTCTTCCTCTCCGTGCCGCAGACGGAGCTGTTCCGCTTTCCCTCGTTCTGGCGCCAGCTCCGCAAGATGCTCGCCGCCGACGCCTCAATCCGCAGCATATGGCTGCCGGGCCTGAGCAGCTACCACGAGCTCTTCAGCCTCCTGGTGACGCTCGACATGGCCGGCAGGGCCGACTGCCGCGTCTTGGCCTGCTCCGTCTGCGACCGCGTGACGGCCTCCGTCCGGACCCTCGCCGTCAGCAAGAGCGAGGACAGGCAGAACCGCCTCAACTTCGAGAGGCTCGAGACGCGCGCGGCCTATGACGACTACGTCGTGGCGGCCCCCGACGGCTCCCTGTCCCTGCGGCAGGGGATGATAGACGGCGTGGAGTTCCGCAGCGGCTGGTTCATGAACTTCGAGGGCGAGAGCCACGACTTGATAATCTTCCGCGACACCCTGATTGAATATGGCCGCGCGCTCCACGTCAAGTCTGTGGCGCGCCTCGTCGGGTCCCTGTCGCGCCCCGGGGCGGCCTTGTGCCTGGGCCCCGTCGAGACCCCGCTGGGGTGCGAGGACGAGCTGTGCGCCGACCATGCCGCCGAGGGGATATACACACTAAGAGGTTAGGCCCATGCAGACACAGACGGACTATAAGGCAATCGTGATTGGCGGCTCGGCCGGCAGCTACGCCGTGGTCTCGCGGATGCTCTCGGCACTGCCCGCCGACTTCGCCCTGCCCATCATCATCTGCATGCACAGGCAGAAGCATGTCCGCGCGGGCTTCGTCGAGACGCTCGACGAGAGGTCTCCGCTGCGCGTCGTCGAGCCCAGGGACAAGCAGGCCGTCGAGAGGGGCTTCGTCTACGTGGCCCCGGCCAACTACCACCTCTTCGTGGAGTTCGACGGCACGCTGTCGCTCTCCGTCGAGGACGAGCACCTCTTCTGCCGCCCCGCCATAGACTACACCCTGGAGTCCGCCGCCCGGACGTGGCGCAACCGGTGCGTGGGCATAATCTTGACCGGGGCCAACAAAGACGGGGCCGAGGGCCTCAAGGCCATAGCCGACCGCGGCGGCAAGACCATCGTGCAGGACCCGCTGACGGCCGACGTCCCGACCATGCCGCGGGCGGCGCTGAGCCTCGTCAAGCCCGACGCGGTCTTGTCCCCGCAGGGCATTATTGATTTTCTGAAGAGCATAGCAGGATGTTCGATAAGGTCGTAAGGGACATATCGTCGTCGCTCCGGGCTCTTTCGCCGGGGCTTCATGGCGCGGCGGCCGCGGCCTACCGCAAGGCTCTGTCGGCGGCGTGCGCCGCGGGGCGGTGGCTTGCCGGGGTCTGCGTCGCCCTGTTGGAGCGCTTTGTGGCGTTCGCCGGCAAGGTTGTGGCTGTCCCGACGCTCAGCAAGCTCTACGTCGCTCTGCTGACCTTCTTCGCTTTCTTCATCGTGTGGCAGTTCTTCGCCTACGCCGTGGAGCAGACCACTTTCGTCGTGGTGAACCTCCTGCTGGCCCTCTTCTTGGCCGTGACGGTCTTGCGCGTCTCCATCTTGATGCGGGCCGACATGCTGAGGTCGAAGAGCGAGCTAGCCAAGGTCGGCGCCGACCTTGAGCGGCGCGACGTCGAGCTGTCGAAGCTCAAGGCGGACCTCTTCGAGTTGCGCAACAAGGGGCGCCGCGGCGCCATGGCCCAGAAGAGCGCGCGGAGGCTCGTCGAGGCCGTCAAGAAGTTGCGGGGCGAGGCCGCCCCGGCCGACGAGCCCCTGCAATATGTCGTCGACGCCCTGGTCAAGACGTTCGACATCAGCGGGGCTGTGGCTTTCGCCCGGGGCGAGGGCGGCGGCTTCTCCGTCGCCGGGCGTTTCGCCCTGGCGGCCGACCCGCCGGAGACCGCGGCCGACGGCATCGTGGGTCAGGCCGCGGCCACGGGCAAGCCTGTCGCCGTGCGCGACGTGCCGACCGAATACCTCACAGCCGTCTCCGGCCTGGGCCGGAGCCGCTCGCTCAACGTCTATGCGCTGCCTCTTGTCGGCCGCGGGGGCGACGGCGTGGCGGCGGTGGTCGAGGTGGCGAGCTTCGCCAAGCTGCCGGTCGTCGCCGAGTGGCAGGAGATTGAGCAACAGCTCAGAGACTACATCTAGGCCTCATGAAGAGACACAAAAAGAGGAAGATAGACTGGGGGAGCTTCTCGCCCAGGGGGTTCACGGAGTTGCAGTGGTATGCGGCTCTCGTCGTCGTCGTGTCGGTGCTGCTCATAGGCTGGACCAGCATGATGGGCCTGTTGGGCTTCAATGTCTCGTTCGACAACATTGTCTACCTCCACCGCCATCTCTTCGCCTGGCTCTTCGACCTGCTCGTCGTGGCGGTCTTGGGCGCCGTCCTCTACGTCGCCAACTTCAAGCGCATGAGCCTGGCCAAGCTTAGGGGCGAGGTCGAGGGCCTGCAGGGCGTCATTGCCGACAGCATAGCCATTGCCGACGACATCAGCTCGGGCCACGACATAGACCGCACCCGGGTCGGCACCTCGGCCCTGGGGCAGACGCTCCTCAACCTAGGCGTCAGCCTGCAAGACACGAGGCAGAAGGAGGCGAGCCTCAACTGGGTGGCAAAGGGCAAGGAGATGGTCTCCGACATCCTCCGCGCCCATACGCGCGTCGACGACCTCGCCGAGGCCACCATCGAGGCAATAATCTCCTATTGCAATGCCGTCCAGGCCGCTTTCTACGCCCTCGACGGGGACACGCTCCGCACCGTGGCGCAATATGCCTACGACCGCAAGCGCTTCGAGCGCGAGGAGCTCAAGGTCGGCAGGGGGCTCATCGGGGCGGCGGCCTATGAGGGTCAGACCATATACCGGACGGAGATTCCCGACGACTATTTCACCATCACGTCGGGCCTCATCGGCACGAGCCGCCCCAAGTCGCTGCTCGTCATCCCCCTCAAGCAGGAGGACGAGGTGCAGGGCGTCATCGAGGTGGCTTTCTTGCAGACGGCTCTGCCGCACCATTACCTGCTCCTGGCCGACGAGATAGGCTCCATGGTCGGCGCCACGCTCTACAACCTCAAGACGAGCGAGCGGACCGAGGCCCTGCTCCGCGACTCGCAGCAGCTCACCGCCACCCTGCGCAAGAACGAGGAGCTTCTCAACGAGAACGCCCGCGATATGCGCGACGCCCAGGAGAGCCTAGAGAGGTCGAACTCGGAGCTGGAGCGCAAGGTCAAGGAGATTGAGGAGGCGCAACGGAGGCAAGACGCCATGCTCCGCAACGCGTCGGAGTTCATCTCGATATATGACGACCGCGGCCAGGTGGTATATGAGAGCCCCTCGATGAAGCGAATCTTGGGCTACGACCCCGACGACGACGTCCACGGCATGGACGAGGACCTGATGTCGCCGCGGAGCTTCCGCAGGGTGCAGGCGATGTTCGACTACCTCATGGCGACGCCAGGCGGCGAGCAGAAGATTGAGTACACGTTCTTCAACAAGAAGAAAAACAGGCAGATCCACCTCGAGACGCGGGGCAAGAACCTGCTCCACGACGCCGCCATCCGCGGGCTTATCTTCAACACGCGCGACGTCACCGAGCGCCATCTGCGCGAGCTGGAGGAGAAGAAGACCGGGCGCATGAAGTCGCTCTCCGAGAACTCGCCCGACATCATCATCCGCACCTCGCTCAAGGGCAAGATTCAATATTCCAACCCGGCGGCCGCCAAGTTCCTCGGCGGCGCGGAAGACGGCGAGTCCAAGGAGCGGATGCTGCTCGACCTCGTGACCGAGGAGAGCCTGCGCTCTTTCGTGGAGAGCGTCTTGAAAGGGATTGGCCGCTCGAAGAGGCAGGAGAGCGCCGAGCTGGAGTTTGGCGACAAGGCCAAGACCTATATGGAGGTCAAGGCCATCCCCGAGCTCGACGACGACGGCAAGGTCGACTCGGCCCTCTTCACCATCCACGACATAACGGAGATTAAGCAACTGGAGCAGGAGGCGCAAAAGGCCAGGGAGGACGTCATGGCGTCCATCAACTACGCCAAGCGAATCCAGTTCGCGCTCCTCCCCGAGGAGAGCGACATCAAGGCCCGCTTCCAGAACTCGTTCATGTTCTACAGGCCCAAGAACATCGTCAGTGGAGACTTCCCCTGGATTCTCGACAATGGCGGCATCACGTGGATGGCCGTCGTGGACTGCACGGGCCACGGTGTCCCCGGCGCCCTGCTCTCCATCATCGGCTACCTGCTGCTCTCCAACATCGTCGGCAACAACCCGGGCCTCACGCCCGCCGAGGTCCTCGACCGTCTCCACGAGGCCGTGCGCGACGCCCTTAAGCAGAAGACCAGCGAGGCCAACGCCGGCGACGGCATGGACCTGGGCCTGGTCCGGGTGGACCCCGCGGCGCGCCAGTTGCAGTTCGCCGGGGCGCACCGCCCGCTCTACTACCTCCATCAGGGCCGCGCCGGTGCCTTCGACAGCGGGGACGACTGCCGTTTCCAGGAGTTCGAGGGGACGCGCAAGGGGATTGGCGGCAAGCCGCTGCCCAACGGCAGGCCCGAGAAGCCGTTTGCCAACAATGTCATCGACTACCAGCCCGGAGACCGCTTCTTCGTCTTCTCCGACGGTCTGCCCGACCAGCTCGGTGGCCCCGAGCACAAGAAGTTCTTCACGCGCAGGGTCAAGGAGTGGTTGGCGCGCAATGTCGAGAATGACATGAACAAGACGTCGTCGGACCTCCAGAAGACTTTCCGTGAGTGGAGAGGCGGGGACAAGCAGGTGGACGACGTGCTGCTCATAGGGGTTGAACTATAATGGATTGACGTTGCCGCCATGGGAGATTGTTTCTTGAACAACAAGTTCATCGAATATGCCTACGACCTCTATCAGGACTTACCCACAAACGAGGTCAACCTGCTCTACGTCGGCGCGATAACCAACGAGGTGACGCGCAATTTCACCATCATGACCGAGGAGAACCTCCTGCGCCACGACGAGGCGCCGCCCATCCAGCGAAAGGTCTTCAACGTCATGGTCGAGACCATGCAGAACATCTCGCGCCACGCCGACCTCGTCTCCGACGACCCCGACGAGATGCGGCGCGGTGTAGTCATAATCTCGCACTCCGACAAGGCCTACAGCATCGTGACGGGCAACCTGGTCCGCAGTGATAAGGTCGATGCGCTAAAGGCGAGGCTCGACAACATCAACACCATGGACCGCCCGCAGCTCATGGCCGCCTACAAGAAGCAGATAACAGAGGGGCATATCTCCGAGGCCGGCGGGGCGGGGCTCGGATTCCTCGACGTCGCCAAGAAGAGCGGGCAGAAGATTGACTACCGATTCCTCGACCTGGCCGGCGAGTTGCCGGGCTTCACGTTCTTCATGACGATATGCACCATCTTGCGCAAGGCGTAGGGCGGCGCGGGCTTCGTCGCGGGCAGAGGGGTGGGGCGGGGTGTCCCCCTGGAAACCTTTTTGTTGCTATATAGATATGAGGAGTTTTGACCCCGGAGGCGCATCGTCGGCCATATCCGCCCTGCGCCTCCCCTTGGCGACCCTTGTCGTCATGATCCACTCTGTGCTCTTGCCTCTGCACTATGTTGATTTAGTCCAAATCCCCCCCCCCGAGGGCGTCTCTTGGGTAGCGTCCGTCTCCTGGGGCGCTGAGGTGGGCCTGGCGCACCTCTTGGCGCACATAGCCGTCCCGGCTTTCCTTTTCATCTCCGGCTACCTCTATTTCCTCCGCCGCTCTTCCTCCGGCTTCACCGCGGCCGACTATTGGCGCAAGACGCATAGCCGCTTCTTCACCCTGCTTGTCCCCTATCTCTTTTGGAATCTCTTCCATGTCGGGTTCGTCGTCTTACAGGACGTCTCGCCGTTTGACGGGACGGCGGCCTGTGCGGCCCACCTCTTTTGGGACTACTCCAAGTTTGGCGAGGATTATGTCAACGTCTTGGGGCAGCATGTCCCCCTGTCGGGCCCTGTCAGCCTTGTCCTCTGGTATCTGCGCGACCTCATGGTCTGCTGTCTTCTCGCCCCGGTGGTCTGGTGGCTTGTCTCGCGCGGCCGCGGGTGGGCGGTCTTGCTTTTGGGTGTCCTCTACGTGTGCGGGGGCTTCGACTTGCCGCCGGGTCTCTCTGTCAGCTCCCTCTTTTGGTTCTCTTTTGGTGCGCTGTTCAGCATCTTGCGGATCGATTTCGTGGCGCGGTTTCGCGGTTTCGTGTGGCCGGCCCTGGCTCTCTCGGTCGCCCTGCTGATTCTTCTGACGCCGTTCGACGGCAAGCGCGCCGGGACGTGGTGGTCCACAGTGGGCTACGGTCTCTTCATCCTCGCCACCGTCTCCCTGGCTTTTGTCGCCGCCGGACGTGTCGCCTCGTCGGGACGCTTGGGGCGGTGGCTGTCGAGCCTCGGCGCGGCGTCCTATTTTGTCTATCTCACGCACGTCTACGTCCTCAGGGTTGTCGGCAAGGCGGGTTTCGCCCCGCTCCTCGACGCGTCGCCTCAGCCCCTCCACCTGCTCCTGTGGCTCGTCGAGGTCGTCGTCGTTGTCGCCATATGCGTTGGCGGCTATTTCTTCTTGCGCCGTTTTGCGCCGTGGGCGCTGCTGCCGCTTGTGGGGTGGCGACGTTCGGCTAATCCTTAGGGGGGGATTTTCCACTCATTCGCCGATTCCCTCGTTCCTCCAATCCCTCATCCCCGCCCTCATCCCCCCCCCCCCGCCCTCATCCCTAGGGCTCACGCCCTAGGCTGTCTCATATCGCCCCTTTGGGGCTTTGA
>CAZHOT010000003.1:197269-199098 GCA_964534235.1 uncultured Marinilabiliaceae bacterium | reverse complement strand
CGCCCGAAGCCCTCGCACCATGCGCACAGGCTGCCGCCCGCGAGGAGGACGGTCGTGCGGATGAGGTCGCGGACCCGCTCGTCCTCATAGACGGCGATGGCGACGCGGGCCAGGGGGGGGTAGCTGTTGCGCGTGCAGTCCTCCACAATCTCGGCCGCCCTGCCGTCCCCCCTGGCGGGTATGGGGCCGCCCTTGAACTCGCGCCACAGCGCCACGGCGCACACGACGCACCCCGCCACGAGACGGAGTTTTTCCCTCACGAAGCCCCTCTCGTCGGGGGACAGCATCTTCCGGAGTCCCAGGCGGACGTAGGCCTCCGCACGGACAATCGTCTCGTCATTGTTGACGCACAGCGCGATATACGGCCGGCCGTCAAGGAGGCGCACGGCGACGCGGTCCATGATGCCGCCGACGACGAACGCCGCCCCGGCGAACCTCCCCCCGCTCTCAATGTCGACGCCGTTGGCCTCGACGCGCAGGGCGGCCTCGGCGCGCGTCAGTCGGCGGAAAAGTCTCTTTATTCCCATGTCTTTCGTTCTTCTTGTTTCCTGCACTATGTCATTCGTCTGTGTCGTTTCGTCTAAGCTTGTCCCCCCAGCATCTTTGCCAGCCCCCCCGCCACGGTCTCCACGGCCTCGGCCACGCCGCGCAGTGTCGTGGCCGATGTCGGGGCCATGCGCCCCACGGCTTGCGCCACGGCGCGCGCCGCCTCCATTGCCGCCGCAAGGTCGCCGCGCCGCCGCGCCGCGCGCTCCAGGGCGCGAAGCCTCTCGCCATATTGGTCGCCCAGGCGGGCGAAAGCCTGGCCGTCGCCGCCACGGTCGGGGTGCAGGGTCTTGCTCAGATTGCGGTAGCGCCGTTTGGCCTCGTCTGCGGTGGTGCAGTCGGCGAACGGGTCCCTGTTGTCGTCTCGCGTCATTTCTCTCCGGTTAGGCCGTCGATGTCGCAACAGCCGTAGTGGTTCAATACAATCATGCTCTGGCGCACGGTGAGGATGCGCGCACGCTTGTTGGTGTAGCCCGCCCGCCGCAGGGTCTCCATCAGCCCCTTGTTGGCGTGAATCTCGCGCCACAGGTAGCGGATGTTCAGTCCCACGGCGGCGGCTATCTCGCCTTTCGTGTAGCACCGCTTCGGCAACGTCTCCTCTTGCTCCTCCATTGCCACGGCGCGCTATTGCCCGCCGTCGCCCTCCTCCTCGTGGAGCAGGGCGACGATGCGGTTTGTCAGACGTATGCGGCGGTCCCACCGGGCGTCATATTCGTCGGCCGTGAGGTCGCCGCATAGGGGCAGTCGGCGCAACGCCATGCGCAGGGCCAATATCTGTGGCATCTTGTCGCCTGTGTCCATAGTGTTAGGGAATAACATACTCAAAGCGTGTTGTAACTCCTAAAGTTAGCGACTTGTCGTCATTTAGCCAAATCGTTGTTTGGCTATTGACAAGTCCACCGCCGCCTCGATGTCGCCCAAAGGCAGCCGTGAGGCCAAGAACTCCGCAACGTTTTTCTATCAGCGGGCCGCCCCCAATCCGCTCCGAGAGGGCGGCCGCCTTGCGAATCAGACCGACGCTCCTGGCCCTTAGCCCCGATAGTGGCGCGTCAGTCATAGAGCCTCCTGTTGCAGGGTTCGACGTCGTAGACGCTTTCCAGGACTCCGTAGTCCTCCGTCATCTCCTCCAGGGGGATGTCCATGCCGTAGCGGCGCAGGACCCAGTCGTCCGCCTCGTCGCTCCATCGAACGACGCCACCATAGGCCGCCGTGTGGCGTTGAATCATGATGTCGCCCTCGTAGATTGCCCGCCCGAAATAGTCCTCGCGGTCCGTCCGCATCTC
>CAZHOT010000003.1:195612-197169 GCA_964534235.1 uncultured Marinilabiliaceae bacterium | reverse complement strand
CGCGTCTTCGCCCTTTCCGCCCGGGATGCCCCGATTTTTCGCGTTTGAGGGGCTTTGCTTCGCCTCTCGCCTCTTGCGGGTGCGGTTGCTTGCCCTTGGGCTGTTTCGCCCCGAAAACGGCCGCCCTCGGCGTTTTTCCGTTTTCGCCGCCGTTTTCGCCGCCGCTCTCGCCGCCGCTCTCGCCGCCGGCCCGCTTCGCCCTCCCGCTCCGCGTCTTCGCCCTTTCCGCCCGGGATGCCCCGATTCTCGCGTTTGAGGGGCTTTGCTTCGCCTTTCGCCTCTTGCGGGTGCAGTTGCTTGCCCTTGGGCGGTTTCGCCCCTAAATCGGCCGCCCTCGGCAATTTTCGCCCTCGCCGCCTTGCCCCCGGCTCTTGCGTCTGAAGAGCTCTGCGGCGCCGTTCTGCTCCCAGACGTCTTCGGGTATGTCCTCGGCGCTGTGGGGCCAGTCGATGCCGTATATCGGCGTTTTGCCGTCGGCGCGAAGCCCGACTTTGCGGACGCGGAACGTGTAGCGCACGAAGCTCCCGCCCGGGTGGTCGCGCCGCAGGGCGACGGCCTCGATGAGCCGCCGCTCCGCGTCGCCGTAAATCGCCCAGAGGGGGGAGGCGCGGAGCTGGTCGATGTCCATCCACACCTCGCCGAACGTGTCCAGGCGGCTCATCAGGCCCCGCACTTTCTCGGCGGCGGCGTCGATGCGGCGCAGGGCGGCCGCGCGCTCGTCCCAGTACTTCCCTAGCGCCTCGGTCACGACAAGCGGGTCCGTCTGCCCGTAGAACCGCCCGTAGACGCCCGCCTTGAAACGCGTGAGGAACAGCATGATGTCCGTGAGGCGTAGCGACGGGTAGGCGGTCAAGACGGCCTCGGCCGCCGCCTGTATCGCCCCCAGGTCGCTCGCCGTGCGGGCCCCGGCCATGCGGAACAGGTCTTCAAGCTGCCCAATCAGCCACCCCACCACGGCGTTCCGCCCGTAGGCGTTGGCCGCCACCGACAGTTGCGGCACGCGCTTGTCGGTCATGCACAGGTCGGGGTTGCGGGCGAAGTCGCCCTGGAGGTGAGGGGCGAAGGCGCGCGCCAGGCCCGTGGCGTCGGCCCCGTAGCGCTCAATCGTCGCGGCGGCTGCCGGCAATAAGGGCGTAGGCGCCCTGTAGTACTGCACTATGTCGCTCGCGCTCACGCTCTTCGGCAAGAGCTTCCCTGGTGTCGGTGTATTTCGTTCTATTTCGTTCATCTTCGTATTTTTTCTTTTTGGCTAGCCAATTGACGAAGTGCTCGCCAAGTCCCCGCAAGTTCGGGTAGCTCGCCTGGCGCATCGTGGCCTGGGCGCAGAACTCCGCCACGTGCTGCCGCGCCGCCGCCTCGTCCATTTGGGCCCGGCAGTAGACAAGCGGCAGGTAGCTGTCGTCGCTTAGGAGGGCGTCCAGGCACCGCGCCACCTCGGCGCACCCAATCGGCGGCGGCTCGGGCCCGGGCTTTGCCCTCGCACGCGCGCACACCCGCGGGGAAGAGGAGGAAGAGGAAGAAGAAGAATTTCTTTTTTGGTTACTTTTTTCTTTGCCG
>CAZHOT010000003.1:0-195512 GCA_964534235.1 uncultured Marinilabiliaceae bacterium | reverse complement strand
CCGCGTTAAGCCTTTTTGCGTTTGGAGCAAGCCTCCAGCGTCCTCATGTACTCCTCGGCGCGGCGGTCCAGTTCGGACTGCCTCTTCCCGCGGTCGGCGCAGACCCACTCGTCCAAAGCCTCGCGGCGGAACCACATCTGGTGCCCGCGCACGCTGTAGGGGATTTCGCCGTTGCCGGCGTACACGCGTATCGTGCTGGGCTTGTAGCCCAGGTAGATTGCCGCCTCCTCGGTGGTCAAGATTGTTTTCTGCGATATGCTGAGCTTCTCGATGGCGTCCGCCAATCGTCCCAGCGTGCCCAATGTGTTGCTTTGTGTCATCTCTTCTCTTTTTTCGGCGCCATGAGAGCAAGCGCCAAGGTGAATGCCAATATTCCCGCGGCTTTCGTGGCAAGCATCGTCGCCACCCATCCGCCTATCTCGTCGTGGCCCGACGGCTCGCACACCATCAGGGCCAGGCCCAGCCCGGCGCATGCCAGGGCGGCCGCGGAAGCCAGTCCGCTACGCGTTTCCCGCTTCATGACTTCCGAAATAGCCGTACGATTCGACTCTCCTCTGGACCGCGTTCTTCCGGCGCACTATGCGTATCACCTGCTCCCGCGACCGCGGGTATTCGGGATATTCGTGGCGGAACCACGCGTACTCCCCGCTGTCAAGCAAGATGCGCCACGTCGCGTTTATTGCGGTCTTCTCGTCGCCTATCTGTAGCGAGATTCGGTTGTAGAGCTGCAAGACCACTTGCGCCATTGCCAGGAAGCGGCGTTGGCGGGGCGTGAGGCTCATGAGGATTGTTTTCGCCTGGCTCGGCTGCGCCGCGCCTGTCGTTTTGCTCGTTGTCATGTCTGTGGTTTTTTTTGTGTTATGTCCTTTCGGCTTGCCGGGCGGGCCGCGAATACAGGAACTCTTCGCCCCCCTCGCCGCGGACCCATACGGCCTCGCCCCTCTCCTCCTGTTCCGCCGTCGGGGCGTCTGCGGCGGTCGGCGTCTGCGTCTCGTCGTCCATTACGCCGCGCTTGTGGTTCGTTTCGTCTTCATTGTCTTCGGTCTGTTTTTGTGGTTTACCTTTGCTCTTGTCTTTTTGGGGGCGGCTGTGCGGCCGCCGCCGTTCGCCGTTTCGTGGCGCATTTTTGTTACATTTGATGCTCTAGATTGGACTGAGTGCGCCCATGCCGTCCGTGGCGCGTTTCATGCGTACAAACATATTTGTTTTTATGCATGAATGGCCGCACGAAGCCCGAAATCACGCATAGCCAACATATATGGAGAATCAGACGATAATAAACGAGCGCATCAGAACAGCGATTGAGGAGTCCGACTTCCCGAACGTCACCGCCTTTGCCAAGCACATAAAAGTGTTGCAACAGACTTTGAGCTACTGCGTTAACAGCAAGTCCGACCCCCACTCCTCTCTCGTCGTCGCCGTGCTCCGCGGTCTGCCCGACCTCTCGGCCGAGTGGCTCATGAGGGGCGAGGGGCCGATGCTCTTGTCCCGCGCCGCCGCGCCGCCCGACGCCGCGACCGCCGCCCGCATAGCCCGTCTGGAGGACGAGGTGCGATGGCTTCGCGAGATGCTCGCCAGCGCGGTGGCGCGCCGCGGGGGAGGGGGGCTGTGACCGCCCGCCGTCTTTGGCGCGCGCCGCCGTTGTCATTGCCTCTAGATTAGGTTTCATGTCATTCGTGCTGACTTTCATACTGCAAATATAATACGTTTGATATAATACTCGCACTTTGCACCCTATTTAGGGTGCTATTTATACTCATTCGACAAATGGAGCAAGGGATTAACGAGCGCATAAAGATTGCTATTCAGAACTCTATCTATAAGAATGTCAATGCGTTCGCACGCCATTCGGGCATTGCGCAGGTGACGCTCTGCAACTACGTCAACGCCAAGCGAACGCCCAACGTGGCTATTGTCATTTCCATCCTGGAGAAGCTCCCCGACCTCTCCGCCGAGTGGCTGATGAGGGGCGAGGGCCCAATGCTGAAGTCGGGGGGCGGCGTGGCGCAGGTGGGCGACGTGGACGCCAGCGGGGTGGGGAACGCCGTCGCCGTGGGCGGCGGGGCCACAGCCACGGCCGCCGCCGCCCCGTCGGCCGACGTTGAGGCGCTCCGTGCCGAGCGCGACCGCCTGGCCGACGAGGTGAAGTGGCTGCGCGGCGTCTTGGCGCAGACGCTGGGGAAATGCTGATACGCATTTATGCTATATTTGCGTCATAAGCACAGTAAGGGCATGAAAAGCAAGGATATTGACATTGTGGACTTCGCGAGGTTCGTGGGGCTCTATGTCATAGCTAGTGGCAAGGAGCTTACGCACACTAAGTTGCAGAAGCTGGTATACTACTGCCAGGCGTGGTATATGGTCTATTTCAAGAAAACGTTGCTGTTCCGCGAAGCTCCCGAGGCGTGGATTGGCGGCCCTGTGTATCGTAGCCTCTACGAGGAGTTCAAGGGTAAGGCGAAGTTCTCGACAAGCACCATGTCGCCCGTCGACCTGTGTCCCGAAGCTACGACGGCCGCGCGCCTACAGGCGGAGATGAAGCGGCTTCGTGCGCGGATGGGGCTGACGCCCGACGACGTGGAGCTTGTGGACGGCGTGATTTCAATCTACGGTTCGCAGAGCGACGCGAAATTGGTCATCTTGAGCCACTGCGAAGACCCTTGGGTTGATGCGCGGGGCGACGCCGAGCCTTTCGAGTATTGCGACCGCAAGATAGACCTAGAGGAGGTCTATGCGTACTACCGGAAGATTCGCGACAACAAAAGGAGGCTTAACAAATCAGCACGGCGAGATGCGGCTACTAAGAGATGACTTCGACGAGAATGACGAGTACCTGTTGGACACGGTAAGAAAGGAGCGGTTTGACCTAGGGACGAACATGAGCGACATAGCAGTTCGTCTGTCTATGTCTATGCCGATAACGGTAAGCTTTAAGTTTATGTCGCTGACCGGGGGCTACAGCTTTGCTGATAGTTTCGATGGGCATGATGCCGCGCGGTTCTTCGCCGTCTTGAAGAAGTTGTGCGGAATGACAATGGATGAGGCCGTCGACGCAAGCTCCGGGGAGTTGAGGAACTTCCATTTTTCCGAAATCAACCGCAGCCTGCGGGCGGCTCTGCAAAAGGTGTCGGGCGGGAAGAGGATAGGCGACGCCCCGTGTTTTCAATTTGGCCTCTATACGGACAAGAACGAGAGGGCAGGTCGGGAGAGCGGCGTGAAAGCGCCGCGCGTCTTCTGCCTGTTGGGCTACCGCGGGGTCATTTACCCTCTCCTCTACGACCCCTACCACGAGATGTACAAGTGCTAGATTCGGATTTTCGGGGCTGCTGACGCGCATGACCCGGCGGCGCGGGCGGCCGTCTCCGCCCCGCGTCTGCCCATTCCCCGCCCAATGCCGCCCGCGACCCGCGCTGATACCGCGCGCGGGCAAGCCCGAAGCCCTTTTTTCGTGTTGAGCCTCTCACACGGCGTCGCGAATCGCTATTTCCCGCCTCTCTTCCGGCCGTCGCCCGCCTCGATGCTCGGTATCAGCCCCACGGCGCGCTGCTTCTTCTTGTCCACGACCTTGGCGTATATCTGCGTCGTCGATATGTCGGCGTGCCCCAGGAGCTTGGAGACCGTGTAGATGTCCACGTCGAGTTCCAGCATCAGCGTGGCGAACGTGTGGCGGGCGCAGTGGAACGTTATGTGCTTCGCTATCCCCGCCGCCTCGGTCCATTTGCCAATGCACCTGTTGACCCCCGCGTGGCAGACGCCCAGGGGGAACACGCGCTCGTCGTCGGCGCGCCTCTCGCCCATGTAGCGCTCCGCCTCGGGCGATATGTCCAGGTACTCCAGGTTGTGCGTCTTGCGTTGGCGGAAGACGACGCGCGTCATCCCGCCGTGCCGCGTCACGTCGCCCCACCGCATGGCCTCAATGTCGGAATGCCGAAGACCCGTGAGGCACGAGAAGAGGAACGCCGCGCGAACGTCGGCGCGCCCGCAAGGCGTGGCGGTCAGCCGCCGAAGCTCGTCGACGGTGAGGTACATCCGTTCCGCGTCCTCTTTGCGGATATGCGCCGTGCCGGCCAAGACCGCGGGCGAAATCAGCTCGCGCGCCACGGCCTTGTTGAGGCAGCAGCGCAGTTTGGCCACATACTGCTGCACGCTGCCGCCGCTCAGACCGCGACCCCGCAGGAAGTCGGCGAAGCCGTCAACCCACCCCGACGAGACCGACGAGAGGGGGACGCTCTTGCCGCCGCAGTAGTCCGCCACGTGGCGGCGGCACGCGCGCCACAGGCCCGCCGTGGCTTCGGTCACCTTGCGCTCGGCCTCCTCGGCGCACTCGTCGAAGAAGTCCGCCACGCCGATGTGCCGGGGGGCGCGGAAGCCGAACCTGCCGCTCTGAATCTCCACAATGCGCCGCGCCCTTATGGCGTTCGCCAATTGCAGGGTCTGGCGGTTCTGCTCCTTGTCTGCACGGGTCTTCTCGCGGACAAGGTGGAGCTTTAGGAACTCGTAGCTCCTGCGGCCGTCAAGGTATATGTCCAGGTAGAGCGACGCGCGCCCGTCAACTAGGCTTTTACGCCGCAAGGTCACCGGGCCGTCCTGTTGCTTGCGTGGCATCGCTGGTCTTGTCTTTTGGGGTGATACTTGGGTAACGTTACGGTAACAAAAGTAACAAAAATCCCACTCTGCGATTTACCCGAACGTACTTGGGAATGTGCTGTTAAACGTGCGTCAATATGCTTATGAATAGCCGTTTAAACCGTGTTTTGCCGCATAGTGGAGCAATATTCCCCGACCCCGCTCGGTTTCATTCCACGAAATATACGCGCTTCACCCGACGGCCAATGCCCGTCAGCACCTCGTAGGGGATTGTGCCGATGCGGGACGACATGTCCCACACGGGGGCCGAGTCGCCAAAAAGCTCCACGGTGTCGCCCGCGCGGGCCTCGGGGATGTCGGTGACGTCCACCATGCATATGTCCATGCAGACGTTGCCCGCAATCGGGGCCCGGCGCCCCCTTATCAGAACCTCGCCCGCGCCGTTGCTCAGGCGCCGGTCCACGCCGTCGGCGTAGCCTATGGGGACGACGGCTATGCGAGAGTCGCGCGTCAGCGTCGTGCGGCGGTTGTAGCCCACCGTCGTGCCCTTGCGCACCTCGCGCACCATCGAGACGTAGCTTTTCAGCGTCGCCACGTTCTTCAGCAGGCCGTTGTCCACGGCCGAGACGCCGTAGAGGCCGATGCCGAGGCGGACCATCTCCATCTGGTGGTCGGCGAAGCGCTCTATGCCCGCCGAGTTGAGGATGTGGCGCGTGAACGCGTAGCCAAGCCCGTCGCGCAACGTGGCGCAGGCGCGGCGGAACGCGTCAATCTGCGCCAGGGTCCCCTCGTCTTTCGTCGGGTCTTCGCTCTCCACCAGATGCGAGAACGCCGAGACCACGCGCACGTTGCCGAGCCTGGCTATGCGCCGGGCCACGTCGGCGGCGTCGTACGGCTCGAAGCCGGAGCGGGTCATGCCGGTGTTGAACTTTATGTGGATGCCGGCGCTCTCCTGGCCGGCTTTCGACACGGCGTCGGAATAGGCGTCGAGGACGTCCGAGCTGTATATCTGGGGCTCAAGGTCGTTTTTGAGCATGAGGTCGAAGCCGTGCTCCTCGGGGTTCATGACCACTATGGGCAGTGTGATGCCGGCCTCGCGCAGTTCATAGCCCTCGTCGGCGAAAGCCACGCCCAGGTAGTCCACGCCCTGCTGCTGCATCAGTTTGGCAATCTCGAATGAGCCGGTGCCATAGGAGTAGGCCTTGACCATGGCCAGGAGCTTCGTCTCCGGGCGCAGGAAATGGCGGAAGTAGGCTATGTTGTGAGCCAGGGCCGTCATGTTTATCTCCATCACGGTGCGGTTGCGGAGGCATTCCAGCATGGTCACAATCCGCTCAAAGCGGAACCTGCGCTGACCTTTCAGCAGTATGGCCTCGTTGCGGAAGTCCGCCGTGGACATCCGCCGCAGGAACTCGTCCGTCGACTCGAAGAACGCGGCGCCGGCGCGTCCCGCCATGTTTGCCGAGATGCGCGGCCCTATGCCGACGAGGCGGTCCACGCCTTTTTCGTCCAGTAGTCTGCCGACGCGGGCGTATAGTTGGGCGTCGGGAAGTCCCGTCTGCTGCAGGTCGGAGAGGATTATGGTGCGCGTCTGCTTGCGGCGCTCGCCCATGACGTGGAGCATGTCGAGGGCCACTTCCAGCGATGTCACGTCGGCGTTATACGCGTCGTCGATTATGGAGCATCCGTTGTGGCCCTCTTTTTGCTCCATCCGCATCCCTACGCTCTCCAACGTCGCCACCCGCTCGGCAATCTTGCCGGCTTCTATGCCTATGGCGAGGGCGTAGACGATGGCGTGCGTCAGGTTCTCGCCCGAGATGGCGTCGGTCTGTTTCGAGACGAACGTATATGCGTCGTCGCCATGCTTCACGCCAATGCGCATCCCGTCTCCGTCCGCTGTCGTCTCGACGTTGTAGTCGCAGTCGGCGCCGCTCCCCCAGCAGACCAGGCGCGTCTTGGGATAGAGTGAGCGCGCTGCGCGCGCCACATCCTGTTGGTCGGCGCGGAAGAAGATTCGCTTGGCGCTTGCCGCCATCTTGAGTTTCTCCTCCAGCTTCGCGCCGACGGAGGCGAACGACTCCTGATGGGCCGACCCTATGTTGGTGAATATCACGTCGTCGGGGCGGACCATCTTCTCCAGGCGGCTCATCTCGCCAGGCTCCGATATGCCCGCCTCGATGATGGCCAGGCGGGTCTCCGGCTCGATCTTGAGCAACGACAGCGGGACGCCCACTTGGCTGTTGTAGCTGCGCGGCGAGCGGATTGTGGGGATGTCGCCCGCGACAAGTTGGCTCAGCCACTCTTTGACTATTGTCTTGCCGTTGCTGCCGCACACCGCCACGACCCGGGCCTGGCTCTCACGCCTGTGCGCCGCGGCAACCGACTGTAGGGCGTCCAGCGTGTCGTCCACCAGTGCGAAAGTCGCATCGGGGTAGGGGGACGTGTCGAGCCCGCGGTGGCACACGAAGGCGCGGACGCCGCGGGAGTATAGGTCGCCGACATACCGCTCGCCGTCGTGCCGCATGCCGCGCAGGGCCACGAAGAGCGTGCGCCTGGCCACGAAAAGGCGGCGGCTGTCGGTCAATATGTCCGAAAAGGGCAAGTCGGGATTGCCGACCAGTTCGGCGCCGCATAGGCCGCGCAGGTCGGACATTTTTAGTGTCGTATCTGTCATCGAATCACCCAGCTGTCTAGAAATTCGCCAAAGGTGTTGTCGCTGTTGGCGAGGGCGGAGGCCCTGTTGTGCTTGTCGAAGAGGGTTCGCAGGGAGTCCTGCGAGGCTTTTAGGCGCGCCGTCTCGCGGGGGGCGGCGCGCCGGAGCATCTTGCGTATCTCCTCCAGCTGTGTGTCTATTGTCTGCTTATACTCGCGCCAGTTTTGGAGTGAGTCGTTGAGGGGGGTGCCGGAGGCGGAGCTGTGCTCGCTCAGCATGGCGCGGATGTTGCCGGGTTCGCGGATCAATATCAGCTCTTCGATGAAGAGGCGCATCATGGGGCGCATACGGACAATGAAGATTCCGCCCGTCTCCGCTGTGCCGTCGAAGCGGAAGCGCCCGTCGCGGACCTTCGCTGAGTCTATGCGCCCCGCCGTGGAACCCGAGAACGGAACGAGGTATATTGTCTGGTCGTCGAAATTGCGGCCGCCGTATATGGCGCCCTCGATTGAATACGACTTGTCGGCTTGGCAGGAGCATAGAGCCATGGCGGCAACGAGCGATAGTAGCGTCTTGATTTTTTTCATCAGAACAAATCTATGCATAATATTCCATATCTTATTCCCACAGCCGCTCTATCTGCGCGCGGCGGAAGTAGTGGTAGAGGATGCTGCGGTAGCCGAAGCCGCGTCTCGACATGACCGCCGCGCCTATTTGGCACAGGCCGACGCCATGCCCCCACCCGGCGCCGCGCAGGGTGAGAGCGTCGCCGTCGTCTGAGGGGCGGGACACGAAAGCGGAGCTGTAGAGGTGGGTGGGGCTGAGCAAACGCCTTATCTCCAATTCCTTGCCGACAGTCAGTTCGCCCTTTTCGCCCACAATCCTGAGGCGAGTGACGCGCCCCGACGCCCCGCGGCGCAATGGCTCAAGTGTTTTGATGTCGCCCAGGTCGCGTCCGCTTTTTGTGCGGACAAGGCGGCCAAGCTCGCGGCGCGAGATGGTTGTCTCCCATCGGAAGAAGTCTGACGTCGGCTGGTCGTAGTCGTTGAGCACCTGGCGCAATGTCGTGGCGTCGGATGTGTTGCAGAACGCTTCGGGCGAGGCCTCAATCCACTCCCGGGCGGCGTCCTCCGTCGTCAGGTCTGTCGGGAGGCCGCGAGGCGGCATCATGGCGTCGGTCACGGGGCGCAGGTAGGGGTGCGGGTCGTCCGCCCAGCAGCTCTCAAAACGTTCCGTCATGCCGCCGCAACATTTTGAGAAGCGCGCGTCGCACACTTCGCCGTCGTAGGTCAGGACCATGCCCCTCGTCGCCTCGACGGCTTTCGCCACTTTGGGGTTGGTCACCCTGCCTAGCCCTTGGTAGCGCTGGCAATGGTCGTCGGCGCAAACGTCGAAGAGCGCATGGTCTTCGCGGTCGCGCCACGTGGTTATCTCTGTGGCTGTCTCGTTCTTCTGCTCGCCCTGGAATTTCCCCTTGCCCAAAATCTGCGCCATGAGCCAGCTGCGCGACGTCACGGCGTGGGCTTTGAGCAGTTCCTCGTCCGACGTGGCGCTCATCTCCGACGATATGACGCTCTCCAGGTATCGCTCGACGCCGACGACGTTGACTGCCCACAGCATGTCGCCGTCGGCAACGAAGCGCAGGGCGCCGCCGAAAGATTGGTTCTCGTGTTTGTCCCAATGGAAGCCTATGCCTATTTCCACGTCGTGGACGACGAAGCGGCACGAGTCGCCGCTAGGCGTCAAGACCAAATCGTCGGCCGGTGTGCCGTCAATCGATATGCGCCCATCTGCGATGCTTGCCACGATGCTGTGGCGGAATGTGCGCCGCGGCGTCTTGCTCTCGAAGCTGCCGGCAAGGTCCACGGTGATGCTCTTGGCGCGCACGATGCCGACGCTTACTGTCGGTTCCGATTCCATGGCTTTCATTTTGTGTCGGGGGCGATTAGTTCGTTGTCTGTCGCGTAGCACACTTGCCCCACGATGTCGTCTACGTCGGCCTCGCCCATTTTCTCGTAGTCTTCGCGCCGCGGCAGGACGAAGACGCCCAAGACTTCTACGGTGGCGGGGCTGACCAAGATTCGCCGGTCGCCGTCGGCGTCATATTGCCATGGGCGGAATGCGCGGCGGGGGACGACCACGATGTCCACCCGCTCTGCGTCGTCGCGCCGGCGTGCCGCTACGTTCATCATGTCGTAGTCCATGCGGCGCAAGGACGTCAGCCTCTCGATTGCCTTTTGCGCAGTCGTGCCGTCCGAGGCCGAGAAGTGGTATGCCAGCCGCCCGGTCTCCTCCGAGGCGTATATTGCGCCAAGCTCTTCCGCGGGGGCTATTCGTTTGTCCCTCTCCGACAAGATGGCGTCGAGGACGGTGGAATGGGCCAACTCGTCTGCGGCCTGAAAATGGAGATGGTCCGGGGCCGAGGCACCGCACTTGCCGCCGTTGTAGAACACGGCGTAGCCCGGTAGGGACATGGCCAAGTCCGCCATGTCGCCCATGCGATTGGCCAGGGTCTGAGGCTCGTGGCTTTTCGACGCTATGGTCAGGTGCCGGCGGAAGATGGGGTAGGGGTTCACCAGCAACTCATATGTCCGCCAGGCCATGGACTGCTGCCCTTTGGGCCGGTTGGAGCGGCACAAGAAGCACGGCCTGTGGCTCACGGATGCCGCGTCGACTTTGGCCGCCGTCGAGCGCACGCGGGCGGGGTTGAACATCAGCGTGGCCCGCACGTGTCCTCCTGCGCCAACGGTTCGTGTTTCGGTTGCGTCCAGGGCCGCGTAGTTGTGCATGGCCTCAGGCCAGTCGCCCAGGTCGCGGAAGAGTCTTTCCGGATGGAGGGGCTCCATCGGCCTATCTCTTTTTGTTCATTGCCATCCGTGCCTCTATCTCGTCGCTGCGGAGCTTGTCCTTATACGCGTCGTGGGCGGCCTGAGCCTCAATTGGCAGCCCGGCGTCGGAGTTGCCGTCCCAACGTCGGCACAGGTATAAGACGTCGAAGATGCGCCCCACGTGGTAGCGGCGCGTCGCGGCCAACACGGCGGCGTAGTCTTCGCCGTAGCTCACGTTGGGCATCGGGTGTTTGCGCAGCCAGTCGGTGGCAAAGGCGCGGGGGGCGCCCATGCCGTTGATGCGCAAGATGTTGTTGGCGCCGTTGGCGTCCGTCCATTCGCGGTGGTCCACCACGCCCGGCGGAAGCTCCTCTAGGGCGAAGTCCACCAGCCTGTAGGAGCCGACAACGAGGGCGTAGGGGCGTTCGGAAAATTTGTCGACGATGGTCTGCAGGGCGCCGGGGTGCGCATACAGGTCGTCGCTGTCCAACTGCACGGCATACTTGCCGCATGCGGGCGAGGCCGCGGCCTCGTTCCAGCATCCGCCAATGCCCAGCGTGGTCTGGCGGGGGACGATGTGGACTATGCGCTCGTCGGCCGCGGCGAGCTCCGTCAGCAGTTGCGTCGTGCCGTCGTCGCTGTGGTTGTCCACCACCATGACGTTGAAGTCGAACGACGTGCGCTGTTCCAGGGCTGAGCCGATGGCGTCGGCTATGGTTCTGACCCTGTTGCGCACGGGGATGATTACGGACGCCCTGCGCTCGAACTCCGACCGCGGTTTGGCGTCAATCCTCTTGTCGGGCGACACTGCCGCGCCTATTGCGCGCAGGTGGTCTGTGAAGATGCGCTCGCGTTCCCGCTGCGTCTCCGCGTCGTCGGGGCGCAGGTAGTCGAACTGCTTGACGCCGGAGTCGCGTCCGTCTTCGTCCTCCACGGTGCCTATGGGGACTCCCGTGTGGTATAGGGTCCCGATTCGTTGCAGGCCCAGGGTCAGCGCGTACACAGCCGACCGTTGGCACTCTACTCCCTCCAGGGCGCGCAGGGCGTCGGCGCGGCGCATGACGAGCAACGGCCCGAAGTCGAATGTGTCGCGGCAGACGTGGCGCTCGGCGTCGTTGAGCTGGTGGAGGGTCTTTGTCGTGCCTCGCACGGCAACGTAGTCGGCGTATACCATTGCGGCGTTTTGCCCCTCCAGGCACTCAATCATGAACGCCAGGCTCTCTGCCGACATCTCGAAATGCGACGCCACTGGCGACACGCCCACGTAGGTCGTCGCACCGTCTTTTAGCCACCTGCCCAGGGTCGCCGAGTTGAACAGGTCGTCAAGGTGCGCGAAGCCGGTCCCGGCTGTTTTCAGTGGGCGGGGGGCGGCAATCTCTATGTCCATGGTTTCGCTCATTGCGGCGGGCCTATTTGGTGAACCCTTGCGAGCGGAGCGCGTCCATCAGCTTGGCGGAGAACGCCTCGTTGCCGGGGCCGGGGTAGCGCACTTCGGCAAACACCTGGGCCAGGTTCTCCTTGCCGTTCGCCTTGACGAACTCCACGTTGGCGGGGTTCGCCTCTTTGTCGGCGTGCAGGCGGTCTATGTCCCCCCTTGTGTAGTCGTTGTATGTGTCGGTGTGCGTCACCGCCTCGCGCGGCAGGCGCTCCGTCAGGCCAGGGGCTTCGGCGGGATGCCCAATGGTGAGTGTCGTTATGGGGAACACTCCCTTGGGCAGCCGCAGGGTGTCGATAATCATTTCGGGGTTGTATGTCGTCGTGCCCAGGTAGCACACGCCAAGGCCGGCCTCCTCGGCGGCGAGGGCCATGTTCTGAGCCACGATGGTGGCGTCGATGGCGGCCGTGAGGAATGTCTCCATATTGTGGAATCCGGCGGCGGCGTCCCGCGCTTCGCACCATTTTGTCATGCGGTTGACGTCGGCGCAGACGGTCACGACCAGCGGGGCTTCCGTTACCATGGGCTGGTTGAAGTGCGCCGGGGCCAGGGCTGCCTTGGTCGCGGCGTCTTGCGTCAGCACTATGCTGTAGAGCTGCATGTTGCCGGTGTTCGAGCCGCGGATGCCGGCGTCGACAATGCCCTGCACCGTGTCGGCGGATATGGGGCGGTTTGAATATTTCCGGATGCTCCGATGTGTAGAAAGGGAATTTATTGACATATCGAGAGTTGATGATTTCTTATAGAAGCACGATTGAGGCCACTCCCGCCATCATGATTAGCTTGCTCAGCGTCGAGGCGCGGTGGAATCCGTCTTTCGTCTTGGCGCGCCACACCATGACGCACAGTGCCAACCGGGGGGCTATGAGGACGGCGGCTATGTATGCGCCGACGGTGGCCGTGGCTATTTCATGGGCTGCCGCGCATAGCATTATGGCCGTGAAGGCCTCCAGCAAGACCACCACGCTCTTGCAGTATGTGTTGCCAAGCTCTATGGCCAGGGTGCGGCCCCCGCTGGCTATGTCGCCGTCGACATCCTCCATGTCCTTGATTATCTCGCGGCTTAGGTTGCTTATGAATGCGAAGATGCAATAGGCGCAGACAATGTACCACAGGGACGACAGCGGGTCCGCGCCGGTGTCCGGCCCGCCGGCCGTGCGGTCTAGGGCGGCATAGTCGGCCGAGATTACGATGTAGCCCGTCAGCGCGACGAGCGACGAGACCACAATGTTGCCGACCAGCACCATGCGCTTGAAGTGGGTCGAGTAGAACCACAGGAGGGTCGGGACGCCGACAAACAGCAGCATGAAGGAGGCGCGGCGGAGGACGAACGAGACATACAGGCCGGCGAAGACGCCGACGAGGTTCAGCACGACGTGGGCCAGCAGGGCGTGGCGGCGGTCCACGACCTTGCCCACAACCATGCGGTCGGGGCGGTTCACGCGGTCGGCGGCCACGTCGAAATAGTCGTTGATGGCGTTGCCGCCAGCCGCCAGGCACACTGTCGACACGACAAGCAGGACGAACAACGGCGTCCCCAACGCGTCGGCCATGCCCCACGCCTCGAACTTGGGCAGGATGAGGCCATACTGCAGCAGCGACTGGAACGCCGCCACGGCGAGCAGGTTCGGAAGCCGGACCAGGCGCGCAATGTCTCTCAAGTTCATCGCTGTCTTTTCCTCCCTTGTGTCATGTTGCCGGGGGCGGGCTCACCACGAGTGGTCGTCGCCCCACAGCCCTTGCGAGCGCAGCACCTGCTCAACCACGTCGCGCACGCAGGCGTCGCCCCCCCTTATGGGCGAGACGTAGCGGCACGCGGCTTTGACTTCGGGGCAGGCGTCGAGCGGGCATACCGGGACGCCGACCGCATTCAGGACTGGCAGGTCGGGGATGTCGTCACCCATGTAGAGGATTTGGCCGTCGCGCAGTCCGTGCTTGTCGCGCCACTCCTCATATGCCCCGATTTTTGTGGCCTGGCCCATGTATATGTCGCCAATCCCAAGGCCCTCATACCGGCGGCGGACGGCGGGGCTGTCGCCGCCCGTGATTATGGCAATGTGGAAGCCGAGCTTGACCGCCAGCTGCAGGGCGTAGCCGTCTTTGATGTTGGCGGTGCGCATCGGGACTCCCTCTGCCGACATCGGCACTGTTTGCGACGACAGGACGCCGTCCACGTCAAATCCGAAGCCCCGGACGCCGGGCAGAAGCTCTTTGAAGTTCTTCTCCATCACGTTCCTCTTTGTTGGCGAAGATAATGTTTTTCGGCTGATTTTCTTTGTGCGCGGTGCAAAGAACCCGCCACCCTGTGTCTCGGCGGGGTGGCGGGTCGGTTCATTTTTCTTTTCGTCGGCGCGGGCGCTGTTCAGCTCGGGCGGGTCTTGCGGTCGCAATATCTCTCGCACTGCATGCATAGGTCGTAGCCCAGCAGCGAGCCGAGGATGAAGTCCTCTTCGGGCGTCAGAGCGTAGAGGGGGCGCGAGACGAACGTGCTGATGGCGCGGATGCACTGCGGGCGGCCGAAATATATGTTGACGTTGCTCCCGCCGGCCTCCTGGACGAGGTTGTCTATGCCAAGGTGGTTGAGGCGGTCCACGGCCCCGCGGGCCAACTCCTTGCGCAGGGTGAACAGCACAAGGTGGCGGACGCCTTTCTGATACTCGTATATATGGTTGCTCAAGACCATATATGCGGCGCTCTCGCTCGTTGCCGACAGGTTCATTGCCGCGCCTCCTCCCGACGTCCGCGCTACAGCCCGAGGCTGGAGACCCATGCGCTTATGCGCTCGTCGGTCTTGTCGCTCTCGTTCACCTCGTCGATGGCCAGGCCCACGAACTGCCCGTCTTGGGCCGATGCCGAGCTGTCGAACGTGTATCCGTCCGTCGAGACCCGGCCTATCAGCGTCGCGCCGCCGTCGGCCGCGGCGGAGGCTATGATGGACATGGCGTCGCAGAACGTGTCGGGGTAGGACGACGAGTCGCCGCAGCCGAAGACGGCCACGCGCTTGCCCTTGAGGTCGCTGCCTTTCAGCTTCTCAACGCCGTCATACCAGTCGTCTTGAAGTTCGCCATTGCCCCACGTCGACGAGCCGAGAATCAAGACGTCGGAGGACGCTAGGGTGTCGTCTGTCATGTCCGACACGCCGATGGTCTCGGCACCCACGGCCTTGGCTATCCTGTTGGCGATGTCTTTTGTCGTGCCCATCGTCGAGCCGTAGACAACTATCACTTTGCTCATGATGTTTTTCTGTTCAATTAGGTTAGGATTGAAAAAATCGTTGGCGAAGTTAATGGTTGCCACGTCTTTGGGCAATAGAACAAAATAGGTAATTTAATAGATTGTAATCTCCAAGGCCGTCGCCCTTCAAGGCGTTGACAGACAAAAGAAAACGGCGGGCAATGGTTTTCTGTGCCATTGCCCGCCGATACCTGTTTTTAGCTATTCTCTTGCTCTTTCTGTGCGTCCCATTTGGCTTTGTCGCACAAGATGACGCCCTTGTCTGTTACCTTTTGCACAATCCCCGAGATGGTCTCGCCGCGGTGTGGCAATTTCGAGCCCTCGGTGTAGCCCGTGATGTTATACACGGGCCAAAAACCTTTCCCCGATGTCGGCAGGGCTACGTAGATGCCCGACTTTGTGGAATATATGACCCGCGTCGTCAAGCTGTCGCCCGGGGAGAAGAAGTCCGACGGACGCCGCCGCTGGCGCTCCTGGATCTCGTCCCACCGCCGCTTGTCGCACAGCAGGATGCCGTGGACGCCGACCTGGAACACCACGGCCTCCACCGGGGTCCCGACGGGCGGGAGCTGCGGGGTCTCGTCGTCGAATGTCGATGCGTGGCATGCACGCAAGATGCCGTTCCCGCCCTTGGGCAGGGGGATTATGGCGTTGCCGTCGCGGTGTTCGACGACTTCGCCGGCTATGGGCTCGCCGACCTTATACAGGTTTCGGAGCGAGGTCCCTATGTGGAGCGTCTGCAAGTCCCACAGGGCCTTGTCGCAGAGCGTCACGCCCTGCTTCGTCACACGCTCCACGACAACCGTTTGGCGCCCGCCGACGTTCAGTGTGCGGTTTTCGTCGGCAAGGTCGAATTTCTGCTCTTTGGGCAGAAAGCCGAGGCCGCCGCGGGGCAGCAGCATGGCTATGCGGTCTTCGTCGATGTCGGCAACGGTGGCCTCGACCACGTCGCCCGGACTGTATATCCTCGATGCCAGCGAGCGTATCTGCGGGTGCTGGGCGAAGTCGGCCGCAAAGAGTGTCTCGACCTCCTGCCTCCTCTCTGTCCATACGGTTTTGTCGCACAGCCCCACGCGCCCGCCAACGTAGGCCACTATGGCTTCCACGCCGTCTGCCTCGTCCGCCAGGTTGGGGAACATCTCCTTGAATGCGTAGCCGTTGGCGTCGCCATTGCCGAGGTCGAAGTGGAGCGTGTCGCCATCCATGCGCGAGACGCGCGCACTCACGGTGTCGCCAACGGCATATTGAGCCGTGGCCGATAGTGGGTCGGGGTCGTCTTTGTGCAGGGCGTCAATCTCCTCTTGGGGCATGCTCCAAGAGCCTGGAGGCTCAGCCTGGCTTCTTTTGATGCTGAACAGCAGTCTGTTGTGGCGGTCGTCGCGGCCCATGTAGACCGCGTCCACGCTGTCGCCGGAGCGCAAGATGTCGAGCGGACTCTCAAAGGGCGTCCAGCTCATTTCGTCTTTCCACACCACGCCTTGGGCCACCGAGATGATGGCGCGCCGGTCGTCCACCGACACCACCTTGGCCTGGACGGTGTCGCCCGCGGTGTGCTCGGTGTCGAAGACCACCATCGGGACGTAGCGCCGGCAGGTTTGGGCCGCCGGCTGCCCCACGCTTTTCTGCTGCTTGCGGCGCATGCGCTCCTCGCCGCATAGCCTTATGTAGTCCTTTATTGCCAAGATGCCGACCCTTATTTTGTCTCCTTTGCGATATTCGGGCGGCGTGCCGTCGCGCATGTCCATGACGTAGGCGGGCAGGAAGCCCATGCCGCCGCGGCGCAGGCTGACGTAGACTCCGTTGGTCTGCACCCGTCCCACGGTGCCGTCCTCTATGTCGCCGACCTTGTAGTCCGCGGCGGCGTCGCGGCGTCCGCGTTGCTGCCTTTGGCGTTGCGGCGCTGCCGGGAGGTCTATTTTGCCCAAAATCTTGGGCCCCGTCGGCGGGGGAGGGGGGGCGGGCGTCGGCACTTCGTTGTCGCCAAGACGGATGGGTTGTCCAACCTCTTTGACCTCCAGCGTCAGGGCGTCGCCAATCTTGACGCTGAAGAATCCGTCGGAGTCGCACAGGCTCTGGGCGCAATATTTGGGGACGTAGCCCATGCGCCCGTCGGGAAGCGACACTGTGACGCCTTTCGTCTCGACTTTCTTGACGACACATTCCACCGTGTCGCCTACATTGAGCGTGGTTGCCATTTGTTCGTGTGTCAGGTTTTGAGGTTTTAAGCCGTCCTCTTTGCCGGCTATTGGGGCATATTGCTGATGATGCTCTGGCGCGGGGCGGGCAACGGCTCAACAAAAAAACAAATTTTTTGTCGCATGGACAAGAGGGGCGCACGGCAGAGGGGGCGGCATGGTGCCCCTAGCACGCGGAGCGTCGTCGCCTTAACGTTTTTTTTGCCGCGTGTCCTGCCGCCGCGGTGGCCTTTGGCTTCTCCTTGTGGCGGGACAAGCGGAGGGGACGCCACCGAACCCTGGTGGCGTCCCCCTGCCGTTTTGTCTGCCGTCGGGCCTACTCCGCCTCGAAGCTCTTGTTATATTGGGTCATGGCGCTGGCGCTCATGCCCATCGACGAGAAGCCGCCGTCATGGAATATGTTCTGCATGGTTATCTTGCGGGTGAGGTCGGAGAACATCGCGACGCAGAAGTTGGCGCACTCCTCGGCCGTGGCGTTGCCGAGCGGGCTCATGCGGTCGGAGAAGTCGAGCAGGCCGCCGAAGCCGTGGATTCCCGAGCCGGCCGTCGTCGCCGTGGGCGACTGCGAGATGGTGTTGATGCGGATGTGCCTCTCGCGGCCGTAGATGTAGCCGAAGCTGCGGGCTATGCTCTCCAGCAGGGCTTTGGCGTCGGCCATGTCGTTGTAGCCGTCGAATGTGCGCTGGGCCGCCACGTAGCTCAGGGCCACGACGCTGCCCCACTCGCTGATGGCGTCCATCTGGTAGGCCACCTGGAGCATCTTGTGGAACGATATGGCCGAGATGTCGAGCGTCTTGCCCAGGAAGTTGTAGTCCAGGTTGGTATAGTCGCGTTTCTTGCGGACGTTCAAAGACATGCCTATCGAGTGGAGCACGAAGTCTATCTTGCCGCCAAGCACCTCCTGCGAGCGGGCGAAGACGTTGCGCAGGTCGTTGACGCTAGTGGCGTCGGCGGCAATGAGCTCCGAGCCGGTGGCCTTGCTGAGGTCTATCACCTCGCCCATGCGGCAGGCCGCCAACGTGTTCGAGAGGGTGAACGTCGCGCCCTGCTCCTTGGCTTTCTCCGCCACTTTCCAGGCCATCGACTTGTCGTTGAGTGCCCCGAAGATTATGCCGCGCTTGCCCTCTAGAAGATTCTGTACCATATCTGTTTGTCTGTCTGTTTGTGCTTATATTCGGCACTAAGTTACACCCTTTAGCACGCCCGATGTCGCAAAATGTGTTAATAATGGATAAGTGCGGCCGAGGTGGGCGTTTATTGATGACGAATTGAGTAATTTTGACTAGTCACTATCCTTATTCGCAAAGACATGAAACGCTTTTTCTGCCTCATGGCACTGTCGGCACTGGCCCTGACGGGCGTTGTGGCGCAGATGGTCGAGCCCGTCCATTTCACCACGCGCATGGAGAAGACGTCAGACCCGGCGGTGGCGGACATCATATTCGAGGCGGGCATAGACCCCGGGTGGCACGTCTATTCGACGGGCCTGGGAGACGACGGCCCAATCAGCGCCCAGCTCTTCGTCAACGCGCTGAGCGGGGCGGAGCTCGATGGCGAGCTGGCCGCGAGGGGGAGCGAGATAAACAAGATGGACAAGCTGTTCGGGATGGTGCTTCGCTACTTCGAGGGCAGTGTCACTTTCGTTCAGCGTGTCAAGTTCACCGGCGGCGACTACGCCATCGACGTCTCTTTGGAATATGGCGCTTGCGACGACAAGAGCTGCCTGCCGCCCACCAGGGTTGATTTCCTTGCCTCCGGCACGGCGCAAGCCCATGGCGTGAAGCCTGTGGCCTCCGGCCGGGTCGTTGAGCCGGAGGTGCGCCCCGCGGCCGTCGCCGAGGTCGAGGCCGCGCCCGACACCCTGCGCGTCCGCGACACCTGGGCGCCCGTCGTCGAGCAGATGAGGGAGCGGGGAGAGGCTGTCATAAGCGAGGCGATGCCACTTTGGCAGATTCTCCTCCAGGGGCTTCTCGGTGGCCTGCTCGCCATCTTCACGCCGTGCGTGTGGCCCATAATCCCGCTCACTGTCAGTTTCTTCCTCAAGCGGAACAAGGACAGGCGCAAGGCCGTCGGCGAGGCTGTGGCCTATGGCGCCGCCATCGTCGTCATATATGTGGCCTTGGGGCTTCTCGTGACGGCCGTCTGGGGGGCGAGCCAGCTCAACGCTTTGTCCACCAACGCCGTCTTCAACATCTTCTTCTGCCTCCTGCTCGTGGTCTTCGCCGCTTCGTTCTTCGGGGCGTTCGACATCACGCTCCCCTCGTCGTGGACCGACAAGGTTGAGAGCCGAAAGGGCAATGCCACGGGTCTTTTGGCCATCTTCTTGATGGCGTTCACTTTGGCGCTTGTCTCGTTCTCGTGCACCGGGCCCATCATCGGGTTTCTCCTCGTGGCCGTCTCGTCCGAGGGGAGCATCCTGGCTCCGGCGGTGGGGATGTTCGGCTTCGCCCTGGCGCTCGCCATTCCGTTCACGCTCTTCGCCCTTTTCCCCAGTCTGCTCAAAAGCGCGCCGCGCTCGGGAGGCTGGATGAACGTCATCAAGGTGACACTCGGTTTCGTGGAGCTGGCTTTCGCGCTCAAGTTCTTGTCCGTCGCCGACATGGCCTATGGCTGGCGGATTCTTGACCGCGAGGTCTTCCTGTCGTTGTGGATTGTCATATTCGCCCTGCTCGGCGCCTACATGCTCGGTTGGCTCAAGTTCAAGCACGACTCCCCGGAGCGTTCCGTGGGAGTGAGCCGTTTCTTCATGGGGATGCTCTCGCTCTCGTTCGCGCTCTACATGGTCCCGGGGCTGTGGGGCGCGCCGCTCAAGGCCATAAGCGCTTTCGCGCCGCCAATGGCGACACAAGACTACAAGCTCGGGCAGACGGCGGTCGAGGCCAAGTTCAAAGATTTCGACCAGGCCCTGGAGGCCGCGAGGGCCGAGGGGAAGCCCGTCTTGGTCGACTTCACGGGCTTCGGGTGCGTCAACTGCCGCAAGATGGAGGCGGCGGTGTGGACAGACCCCGGGGTGGCGTCTCTCATCGAGGACGATTTCATCCTCGTCTCGCTCTATGTAGACGACAAGACGCCGCTCCCAGAGCCGCTCGTGGTCGACGACGGGGGCAAGAGCGTCCGTCTTCGCACTGTGGGCGACAAGTGGAGCTACTTCCAGCGGCATAAGTTCGGGGCCAACACCCAGCCGTTCTACGTCGTGGTCGATGCCGAAGGCAACGCGTTGTCGCCCAGCCGCTCCTACGACGAGGATATTGCCGCATACGCCGAATTCCTGACGCGCTCCCTAGGCCGATGAAGAAGCTGCACAAGTTCGTCCTGCTCAACTACTCCGGCCCCCTGGCCATGACGTTTTTCATCTCGCTCTTCATCCTCGTGATGCAAGGGCTGTGGCGGTATGTCGACGACATTGTGGGCAAGGGGTTGGACCTGAGCGTAATGGCCGAGCTGCTTTTCTACGTCTCGTTGCAGGTCGTCCCCATGGCCTTGCCGTTGGCCATACTCCTAGCGTCGCTCATGACCTTTGGCAATCTTGGCGAGAATTATGAGCTGACGGCAATGAAGGCCAGCGGGATTTCGCTCTTCCGAATAATGAGGCCCATGATTATCGTCACGGGGATTGTGGCGGCCATGGCTTTTTGGTTCTCCAACAATGTCCTGCCGGTCGCCAACTTGAAGTTCTACTCGTTGCTCTACAGCGTCAGGCAGCAGAGACCCGAGCTGGAGCTCAAAGAGAGGGTCTACTACGACGGTGTCGACGGCTTCCGAATCAAGGTGGGACACAAAGACCGCCAGACGGGGATGCTCTACGACCTCATAATCCACGACCACCGCGACCGCGTCAACCGCAACATAAACGTCACGATGGCCGACTCTGGACTCATGGACGTGGACAACAAGGCGGGCATGATCCGTCTGACGCTCTTCAGCGGCATCACATATGACGAGAAAGTGGCGACGGGGAACAAGAGGCTGACCGACCGCGACAGGCAGATGTACCGCCGCGACGAGTTCGCGCGCGAGGTCTTCCAAATCAAGGTCGACGGCCTGGACTTCTCGCGGACCAGCGAGGACGCTTTCAAGAGCAACGACCGCATGAAAGACTTGGCCCTGCTCCGCCGTGACCGCGACTCGCTCCTGGTGCGGCGCGACTCGCTCACGCGGTTGTTGCTCGCCGACGCCAGGACGCACACGCTCAAAAGGGTGGCGAACCGATACAAGAACGACACGCTCCTTGTGGCGGCAATCGACACCGCGGGCGTCATAGGCGTCGACAGCCTCTCGCGCTCGCTCAAGGCGCGCAAGTTGCAGACGGCAATGCAGAACGCCCTGAGGATGGCCAGGGCCAACAAGCAGACGGTCGACGAGAGGAAGATGAACTTCGACAACGAGCAGTTGAAAATCAACCGTCACCAGATGGAGATGCACCGCAAGTTCTCGCTGCCCGTGGCCTGCCTGCTCTTTTTCTTCATTGGCGCCCCGCTGGGGGCCATAATCCGAAAGGGAGGGTTGGGGACGCCCATCGTCATCTCGGTGCTCTTCTTCATCTTCTACTATGTCATAGACACTTTCGGCGCTAAAATGGCGCGCGAGGGCGTGTGGCACGTGTGGTGCGGGATGTGGCTCTCGACGTCGGTTTTGGCTCTCATCGGTGGTTTCTTGACATATAAGTCGGCCACCGACTCGGCGCTCTTCCGCTCCGAGGCCTATGCGCGCGTGGCAGACAGGATTCGTCTGCTTATCCGCAAGCGGAGGCAGCTCAAGCTCAAGCGCAGGCGGGAGCAGGGAGACCCTATGGCGTTCTGACGTTTGCCTCCACGAATCGACATCAAGATAAGAACAACATTTATGAATACAGAGAACAACAGCGAGGCGTTGGAGCCTCTCGACAAGATTGAGGACGCCGTCGAGGCTTTCAAGAGGGGCGAGTTCGTCATTGTCGTCGACGACGAGGACCGCGAAAACGAGGGGGATTTCATAACCGCGGCCGAACTCATAACGCCCGAAAAGGTCAACTTCATGCTAAAGAACGGCAGGGGGGTGCTCTGTGCGCCGCTCTCCATTGAGCGGTGCGAGCAGTTGGAGTTGCCACACATGGTGGCGGACAACACGTCAATCCTCGGGACGCCGTTCACCGTCACGGTGGACCTCTTGAAAGGGTGCACCACCGGCGTCTCGAGCCACGACCGCGCGGCGACAATCCGCGCCCTGGCCGACCCCGACAGCAAGCCCACCGACTTCGGCCGACCGGGGCACATCAACCCGCTCTATGCGCAAAGCAGGGGGGTGATCCGGCGCTCTGGCCACACCGAGGCGGCTGTAGATTTGGCCAAGATGGCCGGGATGCAGCCCGTGGCGGCCCTCATCGAGATTATGAACGAGGATGGGACAATGGCGCGTCTGCCGCAGCTGAGGCAAATTGCCAAGGAGCACGGCATGAGGCTCATCTCAATCAAGGACCTCATAGCCTACCGTCTGCGGACCGAGACGCTAGTGAGTCGCGGGAGCGAGGTCTTGCTGCCCACGGCCTATGGCGACTTCCGGCTTATCCCGTTCCGGCAGACGAGCAACGGCAAGGAGCATGTCGCCCTCATCAAGGGAGAGTGGAAAGCAGACGAGCCAATCTTGGTCCGGGTCCACTCGTCGTGCATGACGGGAGACATCTTCGGCTCGAAGAGGTGCGAGTGCGGGGAGCAGCTCCACAAGGCCATGATGGCCATCGAGGGCGAGGGCAAAGGTGTCGTCGTCTACCTCAACCAGGAGGGGCGCGGGATTGGCCTGATGGCAAAAATCGAGGCCTATAAGCTTCAAGAGGAGGGCTACGACACCGTCGATGCCAACATCCACTTGGGCTTCGACCCCGACGAGCGCGACTACGGCGTGGGCGCCTCGATTCTGAAGGAACTCGGAGTGCGGCGCATGAGGCTCATGACAAACAACCCGGTCAAGCGTGTCGGGCTGGAGTCCTATGGTTTGGAGATTGCAGAGATTGTCCCAATAGAGATTCAGCCCAACAAGTACAACGAATATTATATGCGCACAAAGAAGGAGCGCATGGGCCACGTCTTGCGCTTTGTCAAATGACGCAGCCGCCATCATGAGGTTTGCATACCTTGTCGTGGCGCACAACGAGCCGCAGATTTTCCACACTCTTGTGCGCCTCCTCGACGACCCCCGCAACGACATCTTCGTTCATGTCGACAGGAGGGCGGACGCTAGCCTGTTCCAATCGGTCACTGCGAATTTTAGTAGGGTATATTATATTGATAGTCAAATAGTTAATTTGGGGGGGGGTGAGCCAAGTCGCCTGTGAGCTTGCGCTCTTCGAGGCGGCGTCCGCCAATGCCCGATATGACTACTACCACCTGCTCTCCGGCGTTGACTTGCCGCTGAAGACTCAAGAGGAGATTCACTGCGAGATTGACCGAGATTGCAGGACTGAGTACATCACGTTGGTGTCCGACGCGGCCAACAGGGCGGACATCGAGAGGAAGACAAGTGTCTACTACCTCTTCGAGGGTCATTTGCGTCCTGGCCCTGGCTCTTTCCTCTCGTGGTGCCTGTTCCGCTCCTCCTATGCCCTCGCCAAGATTCAGCGGCTTGTGGGTCTGCGTCGCCGTTTCGGTTTTGAGATTCGCAAGGGAGCGAATTGGGTCAGCATAACCGACGGGTTGTGTCGTTTCCTCGTTTCCAACAAGGAGCGGATTATGGCGACGTTCCGCCACACCCTGTGTCCCGACGAGCTCTTTATCCCGACGTTCATTGCCGGCACGGAGTTCGGGTCCCGCATCTTCAAGCCCGTCGGCGATGTCAGTCCCTGCATGCGCAAAATAGATTGGCAGAGAGGGGCGCCCTACACGTGGAAGTCCGCCGACTTCGACGAGCTTATCTCTTCCGGCTGTTGGTTCGCCCGCAAATTCTCTAGTAGCGACCTCCCTCTTGTGCGCCGCATCGAGGAGCATCTCTTGCGCCCCGGTGTCTCTCCCCGCCACTCATAGCCCCAAAGGGGCGACATATGTCAGCCTAGGGCGTAAGCCCTAGGTTTTGCCGTCGTCCCCATGTCCTGCCGTCGTCCCCATGTCCTGCCGTCGTCCCCATGTCCTGCCGTCGTCCCCATGTCCTGTCGTTGTCGCCAAGTCATATAGTCTCCCTCTCGTAGGCATCATTTTCGTTAGCCCCCTCAAAAAAAGCAAGCGACAGGCAATCCTGCGATTGCCTGCCGCTTTGCGCTTATCCCTCAGTCTCTTCAGTCTATCGACCTGGCGCTGACAATAAGGTAGCGCGATGAGTTCCAAAACGCCTTTTTGTCCTTGATGACGAGCAGTTTCTTCTCTTCGTCTATGCTGTAGCTGCTCTCCGGGTGGCTTGTCAGGACTTTGAAGCGACGTCCCGCCAGGGGGATTTGCTCCGTCGTCGTCACGTCTATGCGCGTGAAGAGGCTGTTGTCCACCGAGCCTTTCAGCACGCGCTTGTTGAACAGCCCGCCCTCGAGCAGGCCCTTGTCGCGCAGGGTGCCGCGCTCGGCCACGATGTAGTAGCCCGTGTTGAGCTCCTCTGTCGTGCTGTCGAGTTTCTTCTGAGTGTCGGAGCTCACCGTGGCGAGAGAGTCCACAGAGTAGGAGAGGCGCATCACGGCGTTGTTCAAGAAGCCTATCTCGACGTCTTTCCCCTCCAAGATGCTGTTGAGCTTCGCTATCTCGGCGTTCTGCTGCTCAATCTGGGCTTCGAGGACGTCGATAATCTTCTTGTACTCGCTGTTCTTGCCCAGTGCCGCGTTGAGCTTGTCGTGCAGGTCTTTCAGCTTGGTCTTGTTGTCCACAAGTCGGGCGTATATGGCCTGGATGTCGTTCGTGAGCTGGTCGCGGTTGTTCTTGTCGTTGGCCTGTACCGCTATTATGCCCTCCTTCTCCTTGATATACTGGATGTTGGAGTTGATGTCGGCGAGCGTCGTGGCAATGAGGGACATGCTGCTGTCTTTTAGTGCCATTTGGACGTTCAGCGAGTCGATTGTCTGTTGTTGGCGGTTCAGTTGCTCTTGGTTGCAGCCGGCCAGGGTCAACGCCACCAGCGCGCCGCACAATAAGGAAGTTTTCTTCATTCTGTCTCAGTGTTTATGTTCAATGTTTTGTTTTCGTCTGTCCTATGCCTCTTGCTCCGTCGCAGTTGGCGCAAGTCGGCAGGGTGTTCGTCGTCGTCGCCGTCTTCCCTCTTGCGCCATCCTTTCCCCTCTACCACTATGACAATCTCGCCCTTGGGCGGCGTCTCCTCGAAATGTCTACGGAGCTCGTCCAAGGTGCCGCGTACGGTCTCCTCGAACATCTTGCTAATCTCGCGCGATACCGACGCCCGGCGTTCCGGCCCCATCGCCTCCGCCATTTGTGCCAACGTTTTGCTCAGCCGGAATGGGCTTTCGTAGAAAATCATGGTGCGGGGCTCTTCGGCCAGCCGTTCCAAGATTGTCTGGCGCCCTTTCTTGTTGGGCAGGAAGCCCTCGAAGCAGAACTTGTCGGCCGGCAGGCCGCTGTCCACCAGGGCGGGGACGAACGCCGTGGGCCCCGGTAGGCAGGTCACCTCTACGCCGAGGCTCACGCATTGTGCCACAATGAGATAGCCAGGGTCTGATATGGCGGGGGTGCCGGCGTCGCTGACCAGGGCGGCGTCTTCGCCCGCCATGATGCGCTCGGCGTAGCGTCTGGCGACATCGTGCTCGTTGAACTTATGGTAGCTCAAGAGCGGCGTCGTTATGCCGAAATGCTTGAAGAGGATGCTCGTGGTCCGCGTGTCCTCCGCCAAGACGAACGACGCCTCGCGCAAAGTGCGGAGGGCGCGCGCCGTGATGTCCTCCATGTTGCCGACGGGCGTCGGGACGATTGTCAGTCTGCTCATAGGAACCGGCGGTGGACGGCTTTGAGGAACGCCTCCGTGGCGGGGTCGTTCTCGTCCCAATGGTACGTTTGCCGGAAATATTCGTAGGCCTGCGCGTAAGATGCCGCCGCGTTCACAGTCTCGACTGCCGCGTCATAGGCCATCTTGTTTCCGCCGAAGAGCTCGCGTTGGAACAATATGCGGTCGTTTATGCTCAATGCTTTCCTGATGTCGTCCACCGGCGTGCCGTAGTTCACGATGTCGGCGGCTTTCGGGGCGTTGGCCGTCGTTGGCGCCGTTGGGGCGGGGCGTCGTGTTTCGGTGGGTGCGGGAGGCGTGGGGGTGGGCCGCGTCTGCTTCTCGACGGGCTGCCCGTCCGTTTTTTCGGTCGGGGAGACCAGCTCTGCCCGTTCCTGCGCTGTGTGGCTCTTCTCGTGCTCGGGGATGGGCAGTGGCATCTCGTCGGGCAGCATGGCAATCTCGTCCAGGACGCTCATGACCCGCGAGGGTTTCGCCCCTGTCTCCTCGGTGTCATCCCCGCCCAAGGCCGCGCCCTCGGCGTGAGCCGCGCCAGGTCTCCCATAAGCCGCGGGCCGCCCCTCGTAATTGTCAATTGTCAATTGCGAATTGTCAATTGCCTTTGGTTTCGGCTCGGCCTTCGTAGCGTCATCCCCGCCCAAAGCCTCGCCCTCGGCGTGAGCCGCGCCAGGTCTCCCATAAGCTGTATGCCTCTCCGCGTAATTGTCAATTGTCAATTGAGAATTGTCAATTGTAAATTGTGAATTGTCAATTGTCTCTGTTGCCCAATAGTCCAGCAGGGCAATCTCTTTGCCCAGGCTGTCGTGCTTCTGCCTCAGCAGGTCGAGGAATGCCGAGGCTATGCGCTCCGGCTCCCGAAAGGTCTCCACGAGCGTGTGTATCTCCCGCAGGTCGTTCTCCAACAGGTCTATGATGGCGTCTTTTTTCATCGGGGTTTTTGCTTCGTGTCGCAGATGCCGCAAGCCGCTCCCGGCGCGCCATCCAGACGTTGCGCGAATGTAGTTTTTTTTCTTTTTGGTTCGATTATTGTATTACCTTTGTCAGCGGAATCGTTTTCCCGCTGTAACCACAGTTAACAAAGCGATGACTCGTCTCGTCCACATATCTCTAGTCCTGTCCGCCCTCATCTTTCTCTCTTCGCACGATGTTCGAGCCTTTTGGGGGCGGGAGGCGCAGGTCGGCGAGTCCCAATGGCCGCATCTGGTCCCAATGGCGGTCAAGTCGGCCCTCGACTCCGGCAATGTCTCGCTCCTGGCGGGTCATTTGGGCGGCTCTGTCGAGTTGCAGCTGCCCGACTACTCCGGAATCTTCAGCAAGAAGCAGGGCGAGATGATTCTCTCCAAGTTCCTCTCCCTGCACCGCAAGATGGTCTATTCCGTAGACCATGAGGAGGCGCTCGGGGAGGCCACGCTGACCATCGGCAAGCTGGTCGGGGGAGACGCCACCTTTAGTGTATACATAATCCTGCACCCGGCGGGAGGCAGCCGCCTGATTAAACAACTTAGAATAGAGGAGCAAAAATGACAGATTTTGACGCGTACCTCGTCGATTTCATCGAACGGTGCCTGCGTGAGGACGTGGGCGACGGAGACCACACCTCGCTCGCATGCATCCCCGCCGACGCCATGGGCAAGGCGCAACTCATAATTAAGGAGGAGGGCGTCTTGGCGGGTGTCGAGGTCGCACGGAAGATTCTCAGGCGCATCGACCCGAACTCTAAGTTCGAGCAGTTCCTCAACGATGGGGAGAGGGTGAGGCCGTCCGACGTGGCTTTCCGCGTCGAGGGGAGGACGCTCTCGCTGCTCATGGCCGAGAGGCTCGTCCTCAACGTCATGCAGCACATGAGCGGAATCGCCACCACGACGGCCAAGTATGTCGAGAAGCTCCACGGTCTCCACACGCAGGTCATCGACACCCGCAAGACGACGCCCGGCATGAGGCTCCTGGACAAGATGGCGGTCAAGATTGGCGGGGGCGGAAACCACCGCATAGGCCTCTTCGACATGATTCTGCTCAAAGACAACCACATAGACTTCGCGGGCGGCATCCCCAACGCCATTGCGAGGGTCAAGGAATACCTCAAGGAAAAGGGCAAGAACCTGCGCATAGAGATTGAGGTGCGCAACATGGACGAGCTGCAGCAGGTCTTGGAGATTGGGGGAGTACACCGCATCATGCTCGACAACTTCACGCCCGACATGACGCGCAAGGCCGTCAAGCTCATCAACCGCCGCTACGAGACCGAGTCGTCGGGCGGAATCACCATGGAGACGCTGCGAGACTACGCCGAGTGCGGGGTGGACTTCATCTCCGTCGGGGCGCTGACCCACCACGTCGGAAGCCTCGACATGAGCCTCAAGGCCTGCTAGTGGGGAGAGACGCATGAGCCGGATTCTGGCAATCGACTACGGCAAGAAGCGGTGCGGGCTGGCGGTGAGCGACCCCATGCGCATCATTGCCGGGCCGCTCGCCACGGTGCGGGCGGCCGACCTGCTCGACTTCGTCAAGGCCTATGTCGCCCAAGAGGAGGTCGGCGTCGTGGTCGTCGGCGAGCCGCACAGGCTCGACGGGACGGACTCCGAGACGATGGCCTACGTCCGCCCTTTCGTAAAGGCGTTGCGCAAGGCGATGCCGGCCATGCGCGTCGAGATGGTCGACGAGCGCTTCACGACAAAAATTGCCCAACGGGCCATGATTGACGGCGGCGTCTCGAAGAAAGACCGCAACAACAAGAGCGGTCTTGTCGACAGGGTCTCGGCGACACTTATTCTAGAAACATATATGGAGAGGCAGAGGGCGGCGGCCCCGGGGCTCTAGCCGCCGCTGCCGACTGCAAAAACGAACGGACATATGCAACTCCCAATATACCTCTACGGACACCCAGTCCTCCGAAAGATGTCTGAAGACATCTCCAACGAATATGAGGGGCTGAAAGACCTCATCGCCAATATGTTCGAGACGATGTACAAGTCCGACGGCATAGGACTCGCCGCCCCGCAGGTCGGCAGGGCCATACGCCTCTTCGTCATCGACGCGTCGCCATTGGAGGCCGACTACCCCGAGGTCCGCGGCTTCAAGAGGGTCTTCGTCAACGCCCACATCCTGCGGATGTCCGAGGAGCTGATGGAGACCTCCGAGGGGTGCTTGAGCCTCCCGGGGGTCAACGAATATGTCAAGCGGAGCAAGGAGATTGAGATTGAATATCTCGACGAGGAGTTCAAGCCCCACCGTGAGGTCATCAGCGGATACGCCGCCGTCGTCGTGCAGCACGAGTATGACCACATAGACGGCAAGCTCTTCATCGACCATATCGGCGCGCTGCGCAAGCGGCTCATCAAATCGAAGCTCACCAACATTGCCAAAGGAAAGGCCAGGGTGGCCTACCGTGTCGTCGTGCCATAACATATGGGCGACAATTGCGTAGAAACAAAGTAATCACCATACACAGCATGAAATTCAGCGTTCAATCGGGCGAACTCCTTGCTCGTTTGCAGACAATGGGCAAGGTCATCGACGAAAAGTCCACGCTGCCGGTCCTGGCAAACTTCCTCTTCACCGTCCAGGGGGAGCAACTCGTCTTGACGGCCGCAAACGCCGAGATGAGGATGACGTCGGCAATAGACATCTCGAACATCGAGGGGCAAGACGGCAGGGTGTGCATCCCGGGCATCAAGCTCACCGACTACATCAAGTACCTGCCCGACCAGCCCGTCACGTTCACAATCCCGCAGGGGTCTCTCTCGCTGGAGATTTCGTCGTTGTCGGGCAAGTCCGATCAGGTCTGCATCGCGGCAGACGACTATCCCGAGGAGAAGATTGACGAGCAGGAGGTGCGCACAATCAAAATGTCGGAAGAGGCGCTCCTCGCCGGCATCAGCTCGACGATTTTCGCCACGGCCAACGACGACCTGCACCCCGTCATGAACGGCATCTTCTTCGACATCGAGCCGGGCAAGGTCTCGTTCGTCGCCACCGACACGCACAAGATGGCCCGCTACATCCGCTCCGACATCGAGACAGGAGACCAGGCGGCGAGCTTCGTGCTCAACAAGAAGCCGGCCAACGTCCTCCGCGGCATTCTCGACAAGGGGGTGGACCCCGTGACAATCTCGTTCGGCGCGCGCAACGTCACCTTCGAGACACTCGTCTATCGATACACCTGCCGTCTCACGGAGGGGCAGTTCCCGCAATACCGCAGTGTGATCCCGGCCAACAACGATTGCCGCATCGTCGTAAACAGGACTGACCTCATCAAGGCCATGAACCGCGTGTCGGTATATGTCGACGCGTCGAGGCTCATCAAGTGCGAGCTGTTCTCCAACTCCATGAACATCAGCACGCAAGACCTCGATTTCTCCTGCTCTGCCAACGAGTCGCTCCCCTGCGAGTACGAGGGGCGCGAGATGACCGTAGGCTTCGGCGGCCAGCACCTTGGCGAGGCTCTCGCCAACATTGCGTCGCAAGATGTGGAGATTAAGCTCTCCGACCCGTCGCGGCCCGGCCTCATCAGCCCCGTGGGCGACGGCGGCGTCGGCGACATGCTCATCGTCATTATGCCAATGCGCATATAGCCGATGATTGTCTTCCCCCACGCCAAACTCAACCTGGGTCTCAATATCGTGGCAGAGCGTCCCGACGGCTACCACGATATTGAGACCGTCTTTGTCCCCATCGGATACGCCGACACCCTGGAGGTCTACCTGCCCGAGCGGCAGGTGGAGGGGGGGCTCGTGTGGGACGAGGTGGGCGGCTCCCTCGGTGTCCCGGCCGAGAAGAACCTTTGCGTCAGGGCTCTCCGGGCGTTGCGGGGCGTGGCCGACGTGCCGACTGTCGGGATGGTGCTCCGCAAGTCCATCCCCGACGGCGCCGGGCTTGGGGGCGGCTCGTCCGATGCCGCTTTCGTCCTCCGCGCCCTCAACGACCTCCTGCGCCTTGGGCTTTCCGACGACGCGCTGCGCCGCGTCGCCGGCGGGCTTGGCGCCGACTGCCCCTTTTTCGTCGGGGGGCGTCCGGTCTTCGCCTCTGGCGTGGGCGATGTCTTCAGCCCTGTCGACCTCTCGTCACTGAGGGGGATGGGCGTCGTGGTCGTTGTCCCGCATGGCGCTGTCTCGACAGCCGAGGCCTATGGGGCCATCGGTTGCCGCGTCCCCGATGTCCGTCTTGCCGATGCCGTGGCCCGGCCTGTCGGCGAGTGGCGCGAGGTCGTGCGCAACGATTTCGAGCCCTATGTCTCCGCCAGGCTTCCCGATGTGCCGCGGCTCAAGGAGAGGCTCTACGATGCCGGCGCGCTCTATGCCCAGATGTCGGGCAGTGGCTCAGCCGTTTTCGGCCTCTTCAGCTCGGTCGAGGCTCTGCCTCCGAGGAGTGAGTTCCCCGGAGTCCGGGGCTATTGGGCCGGCCCAGTGGACGTCTGACGCACAACGCATAACCCGAACTCCGACCAATGTCTGCCCTTGCGACCATAGTAAGGCTCTCGCTTGTCGCCGCGCTGTTGGGCGTGGCGGCGCCTATCTTCGGGGCTAGGGGATTGGGCGTCTCCGAGGTTGCCGACTCGGCCACCATGGCAATGATTGAGAGCCGGATGAGGGATGCCTACAAGTGGGCAGTCATGCTCTCGGCAATGAAGAGCGACACCGACGCGCAGGTGGCGGCGCGATGCCTCAATGCGTGCATTGACATTGCCGAGGGGCGATACGACGACGCCGGGAGGGTGCTCGACGAGGCCGTCGGGCATTGGGCGGCGGCAAAAGACCCAAAGAGGGTCTCGCTGCTCTCGCTTGTATACCTGGCCAAAGGATTCTTGGAGTTCGAGACGGCGGCCAACCCTACCGACGCGTACAACAAGAGGGCTGAGAGACTGGCGCGCTCCGTGGGCAACATCCCGGTGGAGATGCTGGCGCTCATGTATAGGGCGCAAATATATATCCGCGCCAGTCGCCATGTCGAGGCGGGGCACTGCGCGCGGACGCTTTTGGCCCGCAGCCCCGCCGGGGTCATGCCCGAACTCCGTTTCTGGGGGCGTCTGCTCCTCATGCGCAACTATCAGGCCTTGCAGGTCGATGCGGCAGTGACCGATTGCGCCGAGCAGATCGACCGCGAGGGATACTATGTCGGCCGAAAGGCTTTGGAGCAATATTACCTGCGCACGCTTGCCGTGGTGAGCCTTGAGAGGGGCGAGCCGGGGGAGGCGTTGTCGAGCATCGAGAGGGCGCTGGCGCTCTCCTCCGAGACGCATACGGCGCTGACGGAGGTTTGGCGCATTGAGATTGTCCACGCCGAGGCTCTCGTCGGGGTGGGGCGCTTCGCCCAGGCCCGGGAGGTTTTGGCCTTTCTCCGCAAACATGCCCACATAGTGCCGGAGCAGGTCGCCGACCCGCACTATGCGCGTCACTGCATCGTCCTTGTCGAAGCGCAGATGGCCCTGGCTCTGAGCAGGCCCGCCGAGGCGATACGGATGCTGACCGATGGGAGGGTTCCACCCATCATGCTGACGCGCAACAGTTTTGCGCAAAAATATTACGGGATTCTCGAAGACGCCCACTTGGCTCTGGGCAATTTTGCCGCGGCGAGGAGGACACTGGCCGTAGCCAACGACTCCAAGTTGGCGGCGTGGTCGTCGGTGGCAAAGGCCAGGGCCAAGGACATGGAGATTGCGTTCCGCGAAGACACCACGATTCTTCGTCAGCGCCTCAACATTTTCGACGGCGAGGCGCGTGTCGTGGGCATGGAGAGGCAGGTCTTGACAATTTCCACAGCCGTCGTGGCGGCGCTGCTTCTCGGCGGGCTGGTGTGGCTCTACAGGCTGCGCACGGGGGCCGCGCGCAAGAGGCGGAGCATGGCCCTCCTCCGCTATAGGCTCAATGGAGAGATTGAGAGGCAAGTCCGGGCGCACAAGAAAGTCAACAACGACATCATGCGCCGCAATGCCGAACTCGCGGCGAGCCAGACCTATGGGAGGCAACTGCAACGCGGGGTCTTGCCCAGGGAGGAGGAGCTTCTCGACATGGGAGTCTCGAACGCCTTCATAATCCGGGGTTCTTCCAACGTCACGTCCGGATGCTTCTACTGGTTCCGAAAAGTAGGCGGCAATCTGCTAATCTGTTGCGCCGAGGCTGACTGGGACGGAGTCCCCGGGGCCATGCTCTCCATGGTCGGCATCACGCTGGCCGACGAGGTGGCGGCGCACTACGACGGCAAGGCGGGCGCGGCCGACCTCCTTGCCGACATTGAGCATGATTATGTCCGCCGTCTGCCCGACAGGAGGTGGAGGTGCGACATGTCGATGGTCGTGGCCGTCGTAGACCTATCCTCGCTCCGTGTGCGCCTGGCGGCGGCGGGTGTCGACGCCATTGTCCGGACGGGGGGAGACGCCATCGTCGTCCGAGGGGCTGAGCGTAAGGTCGGCGCAGGGGTCGAGCCGCGCCGGTTGGCCGACGAGGAGTTTAAGCTCGTCTCGTGCGACTCGCTCTACTTCTTCTCGCCGAGCCTGCTGAGGCTCACCGGTGGTGGCGACGGCGCGGCCCTGGGCGTCGAGGGGGTCCGCAAGATAATCAAGAGGGTGACGCTCCTGCCGCCGGGCCTGCGGCGCGAGGCGGTGCTCAATGAGTTGTTGTTGTGGAAGTCGGGGCGTCCCCTATCCGACGACTTCCTGCTCCTATCTGTCTCGATGCCATGACCCCGCGTGCGATGAGCTTGGCGAGATGTGTCCTCTTCGCGCTCGCCGTCTGCCTGTCGGCCGCCTGCCGGCGCGGGGCTGGCGCCGACCCCGCCGACGCCTTTGTGCGCCATGTCGGCCTCCTCAACTCCGCCCTCGATCGCTATGACACCATTTCTGCCATGCGGGCTCTCGACAGCGTGGCGGCATATTCGGCCGACCCGCGGAGCCGGCGGGAAGTGGCCGCCTACGAGGTGCTGCTCGACCCCGACGCGCGCATCGACGACATAAGGGACATGTTGCTGTCGTTGGACAGCGTGGCGGCATACGAGCTCGTCGACGGCCAAATACGGATGAGGATCAAGGAGCGCTACGCCGCGGCTCTCTTCGACGCTGGGCGGGTCGAAGAGGCCGTGGAGATGTTGTCTTGGGCCGCCGCCCTGGCCTATCAGATTGACGACAAGGGGGCCTACGTCAGGCTCCGCATCGAGGCTCTGAGGAGGGCCGAGAGGAGCGGGCGCTACGCCGAGGCCGTCAACGGATACCTGCAGCTTCTCGACTACGTGCGCAAGGCGGCAATGCGCGACGCCGAGGCTGGGGTCTTGTTCCGCATGGTGCTCACTTTCCGCTCCATGGGCGAGATTTCCACTGCCAGGGTATACCTCGACAAGATGTCCTCCTCGCCCGACAGCGCGTCTGTCGAGAGGTGTCTCTACCTCTTCGCGTCGGCTTTCGTCGAGGCCAGCGAGAACGACACGGTGGCCTTTAGGCGCTCGCTGGTCGAGATGGCAAGCGCCATGCGGCGCAACGAACTCATACGCAACCGTTTCGAGCCGGTCTACGATGCGTTCCACGCTTTCCTCTTTCTCGCGGAGGAGAGGGTTGACACGGCTCTCGCGCTCGTCGCCAAGCTGAGGCGGACGTGGCACGAGGGTGGATATATGCCGTCGGGCGTCTTTCTCGACATCATGGAGGCCGACGCCATGCTCAAGGGCGGCAAGAGGGCCAAGGCCAAAGCCATCTTGGATGCCATCGACGCCAACGACTTGCGGCAAAACAACGTGGCCATATTCTCCTATTACGCCGACATCATGACAGGCTACTACGCTCTCGCCGGCAACGAGAGGGGTGCCTATGCCATGCAGAGGCAGAAGACGTCGCTCCTTGACTCCCTCAAGGCCGCCTCGGCTGTGAACAACTTCGTCTACAAGTACATCGGACAAAGGCGCGAGGCGGAGATTGACGCGCAGAGGAGGCTCATTGACAAGATGAGCCATCGCGACCGCCAACTGGAGATTGTGCGCTCGTGGTGGGTCCTGGTGGCGTTCCTGCTCGCAGCAATCTTGTTGGGGGCCTATATCGCCGCCGCGGTGCGCCGCCGTCGGGGCAGTGCCGACGAATGGAAAGACGTGCGTGCGACCCTGGAAGAGGAGGTCGGCCGCCAAAAGGCAATGCTGCAGGAGCAGAAGGAGCAGCTCAAGGAGCAGAACGACGCCATACGCTCAGAGCTGATGTTCGCAAACCACGTGCAGTCGAACATCTTGCCTGGAGAGGACATGCTCGACGTCCGGGGAATCGACGACCATTTCATTGTCTTCGCGCCCTACGACCTCGTCTCTGGCGATTTCTATTGGGTCTTCGACTCCGGAGACAAGCTCTTCGTCTGCGTGGGCGACGCCACGGGGCACGGAATGCACGGCGCCATGATTGCCATGATGGCCGTCACGCTCCTCGGCGGGATTGTTGTCAACCCTGCCATGCGCGAGCCAGCGCAGTTGGTCGAGAAGCTCAGCGACGAGATGGGGACGGTCTTGCGCAACATCGCAAACCGCGACGGCGTGGACTTGTCGCTCTTCTGCCTCGACAGGGTCAACGGGAGGGCGTCGATATGCCTGGCGCGCCACACGGTCTATGTCGTCCGGGCGTCGGGAGAGAGCTACGTGGTCCAGGGTGTCAAGCGCAGTGTCGGCGAGACGCCGCCCGATGGCAAGGGCAGGCCCTTTGTGGCGGTGGAGCTGGAGCTGAGCCGTGGAGACTGTGTCTATATGACCACCGACGGATTCCCCGACCAGTTCGGGGGGCTGAGGAATCAGAAGTTCATGCGTCGGCGTTTCCGACAAATGATTCAAGAGCTCCACACCCACCGGATGTTTGTCCAGAGCGACGCCATACGCCGCCGGTTCGACGACTGGAAGGGAGACAACCCACAGACCGACGACGTCCTGGTCGTAGGTCTGAGGATGGGAGACATGAAGTCGTCCCGATTCGAGCGGTTCAACGCCATGTCCTACTTCAATGTGCGCAAGGACGGTGCGGGCGAGGAGCCTCCCGTCGAGGTCCGGCGGCAGGTGCAGGGGCTTGTCGACGACCTCGTCGCCAAGTTCGCCGAGTGTGGGAGGGCGCTAAGGTTGGACGGCCTTGTCGCGCTCTTCGGCGACTGTTTCCTCGAGAGCGTCGACGGCGTGGTGCGCGTCACGCCGTCCGACAGCGTGGCTCCGCGGTTTGTCGTGGCGGAGATTCAGACCGGCGAGGCCTTTGCGCACTTCGGGGTGGCGGTGGAGAGCGTCGTGCTGTGCTTGCCGGCATGGTTCAACGTCAGCGACGCCACGATGGCGTCAACCGCCGTAGCCGTCTCGACCGAGGTGGAGAGGGACATTGTGCGCCTGACAATATCGGGCAAGTAAAGCAAACAACATATCACAATATTGAAATGAATATCACTTCCGCGCAATTCCTGACAAGCAGCGCCAAGGTGAGCCAGTGCCCCGACTCCAGCCAGCCGGAGTTCGCTTTCATCGGGCGCTCAAATGTCGGGAAGTCGTCGCTCATAAATATGCTGTGCAACCACAAGGGGCTCGCCAAGGTCTCCGCCACGCCGGGCAAGACGCAGCTCGTCAACCACTTCGACATAAACCGCGGGCAGTGGTACCTGGTCGACCTGCCGGGCTACGGCTACGCCAAGGTGCCGTTGGGCGAAAAGGCAAAGTTCCAGACCATCATAACGGACTATGCGCTGAAGAGGCGCCAGCTTGTCTCGTTCTTTGTCCTCGTCGACATCCGGCACCCTATGCAGAATGTCGACAGGGCGTTCATGGAGTTCCTCGGCGTCCGGGGGGTGCCGTTCTCCATCGTCTTCACCAAGGCGGACAAGGTTCGGGAGAAGCAGGCCGAGGACAACATTGCCGCCTACAGGCAGGAGATGCTCAAGACGTGGCAGTCCGTCCCGCCGATGTTCGTCACGTCGTCGTCAAAGCGCATGGGGCGCGAACTCCTTTTGGACTATATCGGGAGTCTCATCGAAAATAGCGAGACCCGGAGATGACCCGCACCTTTCTTGCGTTGCTGGCGCTCCTTTTGTCGCCGTGCCTGTCGGCGCAGTCCCTGCCCGAGGACCAGATGAGCCGCGAGATGCGCGGGCTGTGGGTGGCGTCGGTCGCCAACATCGACTGGCCGTCGGCCCCGGGGCTTACAGACGCGCAGCTCAAGGCCGAGGCCGATGCCATTCTCGACCGTGCGAGGCGGATGGGGCTCAATGTCGTCTTCCTGCAAGTACGGCCATCGAGCGACGCCCTCTACCGCTCCAAGATGGAGCCCTGGTCTTTCTACCTCGTGGGCGACAACCAGGGGGCCGCGCCGTCGTTCGACCCTCTGACCTATTGGATAGATGGCGCACACGCCAGGGGCATGGAGCTCCATGCGTGGATAAATCCGTTCCGGGTCACGCCAAAGGCCGATTTCCATGTGGGGTGGGGGCACGTCTCGACGATGCATCCCGAGTGGACAATCAGATATGCCGGCAAGCTCTATCTCGACCCCGGGATTCCGGAGGCGAGGGACTACGTGCGGGAGGTCGTCATGGACATTGTCTCGCGCTACGACATTGACGGAATGCACTTCGACGACTATTTCTACCCCTATCCCGTCAACGGTGAGGCTTTCGCCGACGGCGGCTCTTTTGCCCGGAACAATGCGGGGGGGCTGACGCTCAACGACTGGAGGCGCTCCAACGTCACGGCGGTCATAAGCTCCGTGGCCGATGCCATTCGGCGGTCTAAGCCTTGGGTCCAGTTCGGGATTAGCCCGTTTGGCGTGTGGAGGAACAAGAGGGACGACGCCAGGGGGTCTGACACGCGTGCCGGGGTGACGGACTACGACGTCCTCTATGCCGACATCCTCAATTGGATCGACGAGGGGATAATCGACTATGTCGTGCCGCAAGTCTATTGGGAGCACGGCAACAAGTTCTGCGACTTCGACGTCCTCCAGCGCTGGTGGGGCGAGAGGAGCACCGACTCCACGCAGGTCTACATAGGTCACGCCGTCTTCAAGATTAACGACGGCAAGGTGCCCGGCGTGGGGTGGAATTCGGGCGGCGAGATGCCTAGCCAGTTGCAGAAGGTGAGGGGCAACAAGAGGTTGGGCGGAAGCGTCTTCTTCAGCTACCGGCAGTTCAACCGCGACATCTTGGGCTTCGAGGACTATCTCGTCAACGACTTCTACCGCCACCCCGCACTCGTCCGGCAGGTGGGTTCGGGCTCGGGCGTAGACCTGGAGATTTCGCACCTTGAGCGCGACGGTCGCAGAATCAGTTGGGAGCTAGAGGGCGACACGGCGTTGGCGCGTTTCTTTGTTGTCTATCGGACTCTAAGGGCTGAGGCCGACAAGATGGGGAGCGGCGAGAGCGTCCACTGCATTGTCGACAGACCCTATGTCGATCTAGCAATAACCCCCGGGAAGCGGCAGCGCTACGTATACCGGGTTGCCGCCGTAGACAAGTACAGGGTCGTCCACGGTCTGTCGCGGAGGCTGACCGTGCGCGAGGGAGGTGACAGAATCTAAACTTCGTTGGTCATGTTGCGTCGGGACTATTTGCTCAAGCTCATTCAAGACGTCTTCGCGTCGATTGCCGCGCTGTTGCAGCGCGACGGCGACGAGGTGGAGAGGCGGCGCCAGGTCGAGGCTCTCTACACCTTGTTTGGCGGCGACCGCGACTTCTTCCGTCAGGCCTCCGACGGCGAGATGATTGCGGCTGTGGCGCGTGTGGCGGCCGATTCCCACGGAGGCCTCGCCCCGGAGCAGGTGCCGGCGGACGAGATGGTGCGCCGGCTGGAACTTTTGGCCGCGCTCCTCTATGCCGATTTCAAGGTGTCAAACCTCCAGCAGGGTTTGCGCCAGGACGTCGCCGTGCGTTCTCTCTCACTATACAAAAGGGTGGTGGAGGCTTCCGACACCTATTCGCAGGAGCGTTTCGACCGCATCGGCGAGCTCGAGGCTTTCCTTGCCGGCAATGTAAACAAATAGCCAAGTTGGTAAAGCAGATAAACTTGAACCTTGCCCCCGCCGAGGCGGCGGACGAGGCGTTGTGTCGCCGCAAGGCGGCGGAGGCCGCTCAAGTGTCGGAGGCCGATGTCGCGGCCTTGCGGCTTGTGCGCCGCTCCATCGATGCCCGCCACAGGGCCGTGAGCGTCACTCTCACTTTCGATGTCTTCATAGGCGAGGAGCCGGGCGTCGAGCGTCTGGACTTGCCGGGCTATGGCGAGGTGCGCGCCGCCGACCCTGTTGTCGTGGTCGGCGCAGGCCCTGGTGGGCTTTTCGCCGCGTTGCGGCTCATTGAGCTGGGGCTGCGCCCCATTGTCGTCGAGAGGGGAAAGGATGTGAGCGAGCGGAAAAAAGACTTGGCGCTGCTCAATCGCAACGTCTCGCTCAATCCCGAGTCGAACTACGCCTTTGGCGAGGGGGGGGCGGGGACGTTCTCCGACGGTAAGCTCTTCACGAGGAGTACGAAGCGCGGCTCCGTGCGGAAGATTTTGGAGGTCTTCTGCCACCATGGGGCGCAACGTGAAATCCTCATCGACGCCCATCCCCACATCGGGACCGACAAGCTGCCCTATGTCATACGGGCCATGCGAGAGACCATCGTCGGGTGCGGTGGCGAAGTCCGCTTCGGGGCCAGGGTGTCCGAGCTTCTGACCTGTGGCAATGCCGTGCGGGGCGTGCGCCTTGCCGACGGCACGACCGTCGAGGGGCGGGCCGTAATATTGGCAACGGGTCATTCGGCCCGCGACGTCTACGGCATGCTCTCGCGCCAGGGTGTGGCCCTGGAGGCGAAGACGTGGGCCATGGGCGTCCGCGTCGAGCACCCGCAAGACCTCATCGACCAAATCCAATACCACTCGCCCGATGGGCGGGGAGAATTCCTGCCCCCTGCCTCCTACTCCCTTGTGGCGCAGGTCGAGGGGCGCGGCGTATACTCTTTCTGCATGTGTCCGGGCGGCTTCATCGTGCCGGCCACGACAGCCGACGGGTTGCAGGTCGTCAATGGGATGTCGCCGTCGCACAGGGGTTCGCCCTTTGCCAACAGCGGCATAGTCGTCGAGGTTCGCCCCGACGACATTGGCGCTTTTGCCAACGAGGGCGTCATGGGGGGGCTTCGCTACCAAGAGGAGCTTGAGAGGCTCGCTTTCGTCAATGGCGGCCACGGCGTGGTGGCCCCCGCCCAGGCTCTCGCCGACTTCGTCGACGGGAGGCTCTCGTTCGATTTGCCCGAATGCTCCTACGTCCCCGGTGTCGTCTCGTCGCCGCTCCACTTCTGGTTGCCCGACAACATCGGGGCGCGGCTGCGCAAAGGTTTCGAGGAGTTCGACCGCCACGCCCGGGGTTTTGTCTCCAACGAGGCTGTCGTGGTTGGCGTCGAGAGCCGCACGTCGTCGCCTGTGCGCGTCGTGCGCGACGCCGCGACGTTGGAGAGCGTCTCGTTAGAGGGGCTCTACCCCTGCGGCGAGGGGGCTGGCTATGCCGGTGGGATTGTCTCGTCGGCCATCGACGGCGAGCTCTGCGCCGAGATGGTGGCGAGGCGTTGCGGACTATAGCCCCTGCGCCATGCCGACCGACGCGGACTATCTCGCCATCTTGCGGCGCCATTGGGGCTACGAGTCTTTCCGCTCCATCCAGCTCGACATAATCCGCTCCATCGGCGCGGGGCGCGACACGTTGGGCCTCATGCCCACTGGTGGCGGCAAGTCGGTCACGTTCCAGGTGCCGGCCCTGGCGGCGCAGGGCGTGTGCCTCGTCGTGACCCCGCTCCTGGCGCTCATGAAAGACCAGGTCTCGGCCCTGCGGCGCAAGGGGATTTTGGCCCACAGCGTCAACTCGACAATGAGCCGCGAGCAGGTTCTCGCCGCCTACGACAACTGCGCCCTTGGGGCCTGCCGGTTTCTCTACGTCTCGCCGGAGAGGCTCTCGTCCGACCTCTTTCTGCGCAGGCTCTGCAATATGCGCGTCTCGATGATTGTCGTCGACGAGGCGCATTGCATATCGCAGTGGGGATATGATTTCCGTCCCTCCTACCTCGGAATAGCCGCGCTCCGCGACGTCTTGCCCGATGCGCCGGTGCTAGCCCTCACCGCCACCGCGACGCCGAAAGTGGCCGACGACATCATGGAGAAGCTCCGCTTCAAGTCGCCGAACATCTTCAAGATGGGTTTCGGGCGGCCGAACATCGCCTATGTCGTCCGCGCCACGGAGGCCAAGGAGAGGCAGATGGTGGACATCTTGCGCGCCGTGCCGGGCTCGGCGATTGTCTACGTCAGAAGCCGGCGCAGGACCAAAGAGTATGCCGAGATGCTGAGGGCTTTGGGCTTCTCCGCCGATTTCTTCCACGCCGGCCTCGCCCCGGCGGAGAAAGACAAGAGGCAAGACGAGTGGACCAGGGGGCGCACGCGCGTCATTGTCTGCACCAACGCTTTCGGGATGGGCATCGACAAGCCCGACGTCCGCGTCGTGGTCCACATCGACCCGCCGGAGTCCCTGGAGGCCTATTTCCAGGAGGCTGGCAGGGCGGGCCGCGACGGGCAGAAGTCCTATGCCGTGTTGCTGTGGTCCGATGCCGACGCGGCCCGGCTCCGCCGGGGTGTCACGTGCCGTTTCCCGTCACTCGATTTCGTCACAGGGGTATATAGCAGCATCTGCAACAGTCGGGAGATTGGCGTCGGCTCCGGCGGGGGGCACTCCGAGCAGTTCAACGTCGAGAGCTTTTGCCGCGAGACGGGGAGGCAAGTGGCGCAGACGGTAGGCGCCCTGTCGATTTTGGAGAGGGCGGGCTACTTGCAATACACTCCCAACGTCGACCTGGCGTCGAGGCTCATGTTCAACATCGAGAGGAGGCGCCTCTATGGGGTCGAGGAGGCCTACCCGCGCCTGGCGCCGCTCATCAAGGCGCTCTTGCGCTCCTACACCGGCCTTTTCCTCGAATATGCCACCATCGACGAGGAGAGGGTGGGGAAGATGTGCGGCCTGGGGCGACAGGAGGTCTACGAGCGCCTGCAGGAACTCGACCGCATGGGGATTGTGAGCTACAACCCGCAGAAACACACAGAGTTCGTCTCGTGGCTGCAAGACCGTGAGGACGAGAGCCGCATGGTCTTCCCAAAGGCTGTGTATGGCGAGCGGCGCGACGATGCAACCGGGCGGGTGGAGGCGATTGTCGCATACTGCTCGCGGACGGACAAGTGCCGCAGTCGGCTGCTGTTGGAGTATTTTGGCGACATGTCGGGCGACGACTGCGGCGTGTGTGACGTCTGTCTGCAAAAGAGGCGTACGCGGCGCGACGCCATGCGCGTGCGCGGCGCCATCGAGGCGTCTGTCCTGGGGCGACTGGCGGGAGGGCCGCTGCCCTACGAGGTCTTGCGGTGCGTCGAGGGCTTCGACCCCGGCGAGGTGGGCGAGGTGGTGCGCGTCATGGTCGACGATGGGCTGATTGTGGCGGACGTCCACAATGTATACTCCTTGCCCAAATGTTAAATGCCCGAAGTGGCACTGTTTTTGCTATCGCCCTGCCCCTCTGCTTGCCATGAGTGTTATTGGTCGGGGGTAACAGGCTGACATCTATTGGTTTGTGCGCCGCTATGAAAAATTGCCCCCTTAAATTTTTCCTTGTAGGGGAAATACTTACCTTTGTCCTGTTTTTACGGTGTCTAAATAGAAAATCGGTAAACGTCTCCAAAACTTTGTGAATAGCGATGCGTCGCTCTTCCCCTGGTGACGGACGCTTCCTATTGCCGACGCCGCGAAACTCAGTTCAACAATAATCATAGGTCAAGATAATGGCAGATGTCAATCTGGAGGCTTGGAAAGGCTTCAAAGGCAGGAGGTGGCGCGACGAGGTCAACCTCCGCGACTTCATTCAAAACAACTACACGCCCTACGACGGCGACGGCTCGTTCCTGGCCGGGCCCACAGAGGCCACCGACAAGCTGTGGGCGACGCTCCAGGGCCTCCAGAGGGAGGAGAGGGCCAAGGGCGGAGTGCTCGACATGGAGACGGAGGTAGTCTCCGGGCTCACAGCATATGGCCCCGGCTACATAGGCGAGGGAACTAAGGACTTGGAGAAAGTCGTCGGCCTGCAGACCGACAAGCCCCTCAAGAGGGCGTTCATGCCATATGGCGGAATCAAGATGGCGGAGCAGGCCTGCACCACCTACGGCTACAAGCCCTCCGACAAGCTCCACGAGATTTTCACCAAATATTGCAAGACGCACAACGACGGAGTCTTCGACGCCTACACGCCGGAGATGAAGACGGTCCGCCACAACCATATCCTCACGGGCCTGCCTGACACCTACGGGCGCGGACGGATTGTGGGCGACTATCGCCGCGTGGCGCTCTACGGCATCGACTTCCTCATCGCACAGAAGCAGCACGACATGGCCTATATCGGCGACGACGGCATGACCGACGAGGTCATACGCCTCCGTGAGGAGGTCGCCATGCAGATCAAGGCTCTCAAGGGGATGAAGGAGATGGCGGCAATCTACGGCTACGACATCTCGGCCCCCGCCAAGAACGCGCGCGAGGCTTTCCAATGGCTCTACTTCGGATACCTCGCCGCCGTCAAGACGCAGAACGGCGCCGCCATGTCGGTGGGCCGCGTCTCGACGTTCCTCGACATCTACATCTCGCGAGACCTGGCCGACGGCACTCTCACAGAGGAGCAGGCGCAAGAGCTTGTAGACCACATGGTCATGAAGTTCCGCATGGTCAAGTTCGCGCGCATCCCGAGCTACAACCAACTCTTCAGCGGAGACCCCGTGTGGGCCACGCTCGAGGTGGCCGGCATTGGCCAAGACGGGCGCTCGATGGTGACAAAGAACGACTTCCGTTTCTTGCATACGCTGATCAACATGGGGCCGTCGCCAGAGCCGAACCTCACGGTGCTCTACAGCAGCCGCCTGCCGAAGAACTTCAAGAGGTTCGCCGCCATGATTTCGGTCAAGACGAGCAGCATCCAATATGAGAACGACGACGTCATGAGGCCCGTCTGGGGCGACGACTACAGCATCTGCTGCTGCGTCTCGGCCACTCAGACCGGCAAGGAGATGCAGTTCTTCGGCGCGCGGGCCAACCTGGCCAAGTGCCTCCTCTATGCCATCAACGGCGGAGAGGACGCCAAGAGCCGCGAGCAGTGCGGGCCGGAGATGCGGCCCATCGTGGGCGACACGCTAACATATGAGGAGTTCATGCCGCGCTTCGACGTCATGATGGACTGGCTTGCGGGAATCTACGTCAAGACGCTCAACCTCATACACTACATGCACGACAAGTATTTCTATGAGGCCGCCGAGATGGCCCTCATCGATACCGACGTGCGCCGCACTTTCGCTACGGGCATTGCCGGCTTCAGCCATGTCGTGGACTCCATCAGCGCCATGAAGTACGCCAAGGTCACCATAATCCGCGACGAGACCGGATTCCCCGTCGACTTCAAGACCGAGGGCGACTTCCCGCGCTACGGCAACGACGACGACCGCGCCGACGATATTGCCGTCTGGCTGCTCAAGACGTTCCTCGGAAAGGTCAAGAAATATCGCACCTACCGCAACAGCGAGCCTACCACGTCCATCCTCACCATCACGTCCAACGTCGTCTACGGCAAGTATACCAACAACTTGCCCGACGGACGCCGCGCTGGCACGCCGCTCTCCCCCGGGGCCAACCCGTCATATGGGGCCGAGAAGAACGGACTGCTCGCGTCGCTCAACTCTGTCGCCAAGCTGCCCTACGAGTATGCCCTCGACGGCATCTCCAACACGCAGACCATATGCCCCGGGGCCCTTGGACACAACGACGACGAGCGGGCTGAGACGCTCGTCGGTGTCATGGACGGATATTTCAACCGCGGGGCGCACCACCTCAATGTTAACGTCTTCGGTGTCGAGAAGCTCAAAGACGCCATGGAGCACCCCGAAAAGGAGGAGTACGCCAACTTCACAATCCGCGTGTCGGGCTATGCCGTCAAGTTCATCGATTTGACGCGCGAGCAGCAGCTCGACGTCATCGCGCGCCAGGCTCACGAGCAGCTCTGATGCTCCGCGCTGGGCTTTAGGCGGATGTCTTTCAATAGGCTGGCTAGAGGCGAATCGGCCTCTGCCAGCCTTTTACTATATTAGCGGCATGAAAGGGCTTATTCACTCCACAGAGACTTTCGGTTCGGTCGACGGGCCGGGCATCAGGTATATCATTTTCACGCAGGGGTGCGATATGCGGTGCCGATATTGCCACAACCCCGACACGTGGGCGCACGCCGCGGAGACGGCCAAGGAGATGGAGGTCGGCGAGATTCTCGACAGGGCTGAGCGTTTCCGCTCTTATTGGGGCGAGGCAGGCCGCGGGGGGCGCACCCTCGGCGGGATAACGGTAAGCGGCGGCGAGCCGCTCTTGCAAATCGATTTCCTCCAGGAGCTCTTCGCCGAGGCCTGGCGGCGGGGCATCTCGACATGCCTCGACACGTCGGGCCAGCCCTATGTGGCCGAGGGTGGGTTCGCGGAGAAGTTCGCGCGTCTCATGGCGGTGACCGACACGGTTATGCTCGACATCAAGCACGCCGACGGCGAGTTGCACCGCCGTCTGACCGGCAAGGACAACAGGAACATAATTGAGTGCGCCAGGCAAATCGACGCGCTGGGGGTGGATATATGGATTCGCCACGTCCTAGTGCCGGGGTGGACGGACTCCGACGAGAACCTCCTCTCCATAAGGCGGCTTGCGGACTCGCTCGCCCATCTGCGCAAGATTGAGGTCCTGCCCTACCACTCCATGGCCAGGTTCAAATATGAGAAGTTGGGAATCCCATACACGTTGGGGGACGTCCCTCAGCCGTCGCCCGAATTGGTGGCGCATGCGGAGCAGGTTCTTGGTTGCGCGGCTTCCCGACGTCAGCTTTCTTAAGGAGATGAGACTATTCACTCGCGCCGTCTTCGTGGCGGCTCTCTTGGCGATGCGCCTTGCGCCTTTGTCGGCGCAGCAGAACGCGAGCCTCTGCCCGGAGCATCCGCGCCTGGTGCTGTTTGTCGTTGTGGACAATCTCAACGAGCAGCAGATGGAGATTGTCCGGAACCAGTGCGGGCCCAAGGGCTTCAACCGCATCTATGGGCAGGGGGCGCGGCTCACCGACGCCTACTATGACGCCGGGGGCGGCTTTGCGGGCAAGAACCTGGCTACGCTCTTCACCGGCGCGCCGGCGGCTTCCCACGGCATTGTCGGCCGACGCTGGATCGACAGCTTCACGGGGCGGAAGGTCGACGCCATCTATGGCGAGGTGCCGCCGTCGGGGCGTTTCGACACCCTGGCGGTCCCGCAGACAGGCGCCCTGCTCTGTGGGACCATCGCCAACCAGGTCCGCAAGATATACAACGACAAGGCCAAGGTCTTCTCAGTGGGCTTCGACCCGCAGATGCTCATCTGGACGTCGGGCGGAGGCTCTTTGGGAGAGCCGTTCGTGTGGCTCGACGGGCGGAGCGGGATGGTGCGGATGGCCAATGTGGCCGACACCGCTACGCGGCGATGGGTGGACGACTTCAACGACAAGAAGATTCCGGCACTCTACCGCTCCAAGACCTGGGCGCCGCGCAAGGACATAACGGAATACCACCAGTCGCGCTTCTTCCCCCAGGCCGCGTCCTCGCCGTTCTTCCACCAGCTCGACAGGCCTTCCGACCCGGCGTTGCGCTTCTCCGCCGTCTGCGGCTCGCCCTATGGCAACGACCTTGTCCGCGACATCGCCGCGGCGGCCATAGCCTACGAGGGGCTGGGGCAGGACGACGTCCCCGACGTCCTCGCCGTCCAGTTCACCGCCATGCCCGCGCTTGGCAGCAAGCGCCAACCTCTCGACCCCGAGACGGAGGACATGCTGTTGGGGCTCGACGACAACGTGGCGTCGCTCCTGCAGTTCATCGACAGCACTGTCGGGATGAACAATACGCTCGTGGTCTTCACCGCCGCCAGCGGCTCGCTCGACGTGGCGGCGACAAGCTCGCCGACCTGGTCCCACAGGGGGTGTGTCAGCCTCGCCAAGGCGTCGGCGTTGCTCAACCTCTACCTCATGGCAATCCACGGCCAGGCCCGGTGGGTCAAGAATCATGCGCCGGGGGCGATATATCTCGATGCCGAGCTCGCCGCCAAGCGCAAGGTCAATTTCGACACCCTCTTGGAGCAGTCGGCGCAGTTCCTCTTGCAGGTCAAGGGGATTGGCGGGGCCTATCCGGCAAGGAGCCTGTCGTCGATTGCCGCGGCGTCGCCGGTGGTCGAGGCCATGAGGCGCAACTACCACCCCAAGCGGTCGGGCGACATCTTGGTGCACCTTGAGCCCGGCTGGGCAGAGGAACTCGACGACGGTTCGCGGCAGGCCCAGCTGTGGGGCGGGGAGTTCGTCCCGCTTGTCTTCTATGGATGGAAAGTTCAGCGCTCCACCATATATGAGCGGCACAGCATGACAGACGTGGCGCCGACGATATGCTCTTTCATAGGGGTGGCGCAGCCCGACGCCTCTAGTGGGACGCCGATACGTATGGACATCGGGGCCGACTGACCCGTGTCTGTAGTGGATTTGGGCCATGTGGGGATGCGCGATTTTGCGCGTCCCCTTTTTTTGTGTGTGGCGTTGAGCGTGCGGGCGTTGAGTTCCGGGGCGTCCGCTCTTCTAGATTGCTATTGGTTTTGGCTCTTTTCGTCTCTATTGTTTGATGTGTTTTCGATGTTGGGCGTTTCTCTTGCTTTTTCTATCTGTTTTGTGTACATTTGAAAATCAAACCCTGCCTCTCACCACGCCGTCTTGCCATAAATGGGTATATGTCGGCCTCGCTTTCGCACATCGTGTCCAATCAAACACACACACACGGCGAACAGACTGTTTTGCACCAAACCAAGGACATTGAACCAAATGCACCCAAAAAACATCTTGATTAGCGCAGTAGCGCTGTCGATTCTTGCACCGACGGCCAGTGTATGGGGAGACCCCATCCGGCAGACGCAGCAACGGCAACAGCAGAACTCCATAACGGGCACCGTTGTCGACGACAAGGGGGAGCCGCTGGCCGGCGCCTACATTGCCATAGGAGGGCAGACCGTAGCCGTCACCGACATCTATGGGCAGTTCGCTGTCTACAACACCGCCCCCGACGGGCGCGAGATTCAGGTCAGCTTCGTCGGGATGGCGACGAAGACCGTCAAGGCTGCGCCGGGAAATATGCTCATCGAGATGTCGTCCGACGATTCGCAGATTAGCGAGGTCGTGGTCAACGGCTTTTTCTCGCGCAACAGGCAGACTTTCACCGGTGTGGCCACGACCGTCACCGGCGACGAGCTGCTGAGCATCTCGCCGACAAACATTCTTCAGAGCCTGGCGCAGCTCGACCCCTCGCTCAGCACGCCGCCCGACAACGCGGCGGGGAGCAACCCCAACCGCGTCCCCGACCTGGTCATCCGCTCTACGACGAGCCTCGCCACCAACAACGAGGTGGGCCTCAACGCGCCGCTCATCGTCATCGACGGAGTGGAGCAAGACCTGCAGGCCCTCTACGACATCGACATCAACGACATCGAGCGCGTCGACATCCTCAAAGACGCGTCGGCAACGGCTCTCTATGGCGAGAATGCCGCAAATGGGGTCATAGTGATTCAGCGAAAGAGGGTCAGCCAGTCGGCGCTCCGAATCCGCTACACGGTGACGCCAAGCTTCAGCTTTGCCGACCTCAGTAGCTACAACCTCATGAACGCCAGGCAGAAGCTGGAGCTCGAGCGGCTGGCGGGTCTCTACACCACCATCGACGGAAGCCTCGACAACGTGTACTATGAGCGCCTCGCCCTGGTCTCCAGCGGTGTGGACACCGACTGGAAGACAAAGCCCATCCGCAACAGCTTCTCGCATCAGCACTCGCTATCCATCTCCGGGCGAGGCTCGGGCCTGGACTACAACATCACGGGCAACTACTCCAACGTCCAGGGCGTCATGAAAGACGACCAGCGGGAGCGCTATGGCATGAATGTCTACCTCAGCTACACGGCCGTGGACAAGTTGGTCCTGACCCTACGGGCGCAGCACGAGCAGCTCAACCAGAGGAACTCAAAGTACGGCACGTTCTCGGAATACCTGCTCTGCAACCCCTACGACTCGCCCTATGACGAGCGGGGCAACCTGCGTCGGCAACTCAGTTGGTCGCGAAACAACCCTCTCTACGAGGCGTCGCTGTCGAGCTTCGACCGCTCCGACTCGCGCAGTCAGACCGTCTCGCTCGACATCCGATATAACTTCATGCCAAACCTCTACGTCACGGCGCAAGGCAGCTACGTCACGAGCCGGGGCAAGACCGACAGATACATATCGCCCGAGTCTAACCTGTACACCTCCACCACCGTCATCTCGCAACGCGGAAGCTACACCGTCGGCAATTCCGAGAGCAACCAGTGGGGCGGGAAGTTCGTCGGCAACTACATCCACAGCTTCGACGACGACGAGGCGACAATGGCCACGCTCAACCTCGGTGGCGAGATCAAGAAGCAGGACGCTGTTTCGAGCAGCCTCACGGGCACGGGCTTCCTCAACGACAATCAGAGCGACATCGCCTACGCCACGGCCTACCCGCAGAACGGCCAGCCGTCTGGCACGGAGAGCCTCTCGACGAGCGTCGGCACTTTCGTGGCCGCTAACTTCATGTGGCGCAACCGCTATGTGGTCGACGGCAGCTACCGTCTCTCGGGAAGCTCGAAGTTCGGCGCCGACCAGAGGTGGGCCCCGTTTTGGTCGGCAGGGTTGGGGTGGAACCTGCACAACGAGGAGTTTGTCAAGGCTCTCGGGGTGGCGGATGTCTTGCGGGTCCGCGGCAGCTACGGCTACACCGGTAGCGTCAAGTTCGACTCCTTTCAGGCCGTGACGACCTATCAGTATGACGGCAACCTGGCTGGCGTCACGGGGGTGGGGGCGGTGCCGCGCTCCATGGCAAACCCCGACCTCAAGTGGCAGACAACAAAGAAATTCAACGTCGGGCTGGTCTCGACATTCTTGCGCAACAGGCTGAACGTCAATTTCGACTACTATGTCGAGAACACTACGGACATGCTCATCGACCGTTCTCTGCCGCCGTCGTCGGGGGCCACGTCGGTCAAGGCCAACGTCGGCTCGCAGACAAGCCGCGGGGTGGAGTTCTCGGTCTGGGGAAAAGTGATTCAAATAGGAGACTGGGAGTGGAACTTGTCGGCCAACGGACTGCATAGCAAGACGACAATCAACAACATCTCCGACGCGCTGAGGAGGCGCAACGAGTCCAATGCGAGCAGCACGACATCCGTCTCGCCACTTGTGCAATATCGAGAGGGCGAGAGCCCCACGGCCATCTACGCCGTGCGCTCCGCGGGAATAGACCCGGCATCGGGACGCGAGATTTTCATCAAGGCCGACGGAAGCTACACCTACGACTACGACAGCCAAGACCAGGTGCCGTGTGGAGACACCAATCCCGCCCTCCAAGGCTCGTTCGCCACACTCCTGCGGTGGCGTCAGCTCTCGCTGAGCGTCAGCTTCTCCTACCGCTTCGGCGGCGAGATGTACAACAGCACCCGGGTGCAGAAAGTGGAGCGGATCAACCCGCGCTACAATGCCGACATCAGGGCTTTCGAGGGCCGATGGAAGCAACCGGGCGACGTGGTCCCCTATATCGACATCTCGACCGAGGCCAGCAGCAGCTACACGTATAGTAGCCGTTTCGTCGAGAAAGACAACGAGCTGATTCTGTCGTCGGCCTACGTGCAGTATGAGTTCAAGCCCGACTTGTTGCGCAAGTTGAGGATGCAGAAGTTCTATGTCGGGCTCAGCACCGAGGAGCTGTTCCGGGTCACGGCGGCGCACTACGAGCGGGGGACGAGCTACCCGTTCAGCCGCGGCTTCAGCCTCACGGCAAGTGTCACATTCTAACAAAAAAGAAGACCAATGAAAAGCAACATATTTGTCTTTGCGGCCCTGGCCACACTCTCGCTGCCGTCGATGCTCACTTCGTGCGACGACTTCCTGGATGTACGCCCCAAGTCTGAGAAGGTGGAGAGCGACCTCTTTAGCAGTGCCGGCGGTTTCGAGGCGGCAATCCTTGGCGTCTATGGGATCATGGCCTCCAGTGCGCTCTACGGTCGGGACCTCTTGTGGGGCGTCACCGACGTCATGGCGCAGGACTTGGCGGTCAACACCCAAGAGATGAATGCATTGGCCTCGTTCCGATATGAGGAGAACAACGACCTGCGCAGGCGCTTCGCCTACATATGGAGCAACGCCTACCAGGCCATAGGCTACGCCAACAACATCCTAGCCAACCTCGACAGGCGCGGAGGGGGGATGCCTTTGCGCGACATATATCGCGGCGAGATGCTCGCCGTCAGGGCCTATCTCCATTTCGACCTGTTGCGGCTCTTCTGCTCCACCGACACCGCAAGGCAGGGCATTCCCTATCCGACGGCCTATGAGCCAATCATGAACGACTTCAACACCGTCGGCCAGACGTATCGCCTCATCCTCGCGGACCTCCGGGAGGCCGAGCGGCTCTTGCGCGAGACGGCGGACATCATTGTCTACCCGCGGGACAATTCGCAATACTACGCATTCCAGCGCTACCAAGAGACGCACGCCAACTACTACGCCGTATTGGGCATTCTTGCCAAAGTCCATTGGACCATGGGCAACATGGCCGAGGCCGCGCGCTACGCCCGCATGGTCATCGACAGCGGCAAATTTCCGTTGGCGGAGCCCAGCGAGGTCGCCGACCTATTCGCCGGCAAGCTCTCCGACAAGGAGACTCTGTGGGGGCTCTATTCCACGACATACAACGAGACGGCGCAGTCCTACCTCTACACCTACCAGACTTTCCACAGCTACGACCCCTACACCAGCACTTCCGGCGCCACGACGCCGCAGCCCTATCAGACCGTCTACAGCCGCAACGTCGAGGCCACCGTGCAAGACTTTCGACTGCAATGGTTCCGCCAGGGCACGAGCTATGCGCGTTTCCTCAAGGTGTGCGACTACCATACGCTCGACGGCGGCACGAGCGTACCCGCCGGCTGGAGCAACCGCCTGTCGGGGGTCAATCTGCTCCACGTCTCCGAGCTCTACCTCATTGCCGCCGACGCTCTGCTCGACAGCGACCCCGCCGCGGCGCTGACGCTCTACAATGCCGAGACGGCGGCGAGGGGGCTTCCTCCGCGCACGCAAGACCAGGGGCTGACGCACGACATAGTTTTTGAGGAGTATCACAAGGAGATGTTCGGCGAGGGGCAGGTGTGGTATAACATGAAGCGGCGTAACATGAGCATCGTCTCGAACCACGAGAACCGCACAGTCCCCGCCAGCGAGAGTGTGTATACCATTCCCATCCCACAAGACGAGATTACATATCGCAACTAACAATCAAGCCGAAAAGCAATGAGGACTGCATATCTAACGACACTTCCCGTCGCCGCGCTGTTGGCTCTTGCGGCGTGCGACGAGGGCTACCTGCTCTACGACACGGACCAGGCCGACTCGGTCTTCTTCAACTACGTCAACAGCAACGAGGAGGCCGACTCGGCCGTCACCTACAGTTTCGGATTCGAGACCACGCGACGCCACGTTGTGGACATCCCCGTGGCCCTCATGGGGATGCCGCGCGGTGCGAGCCGAGTCGTCGCCTTGAGGGTCGTCGCCGACTCCACCACCATGACGGAGGGCGTCAACTTCGCCATCGAGCGCCACGAGCTGGCGGCCAACGCCATTGCGGACACCGTCAAGGTGGCCCTGTTGCGCGACGGAGACCCGGAGATTCAGACCGCCACCAAGCGATTGCGGATAGAGATTGTGGCCAATGACGACCTGAGACCCACCGGGAGGAGGTTTTTCGACATCTCCTACAACGACATCCGGCCTGCCACGGCGCCATCTTGGTGGCTCAGTTGGGCGCCGTTGCCAACTTACACGTTCGAGAACGCGCAGCTCTTCTTTGAATATTTCTACCGGCTGGCCCCGGCGGCCAACAGGGAGCTGTTCCGCGAGATTGTCGAGCGCTATGGCGACTACTTTGTCAACGCCACATCGAATCAAGGGCCGCTGACGCGCTACGACGCTTTCATCACGCGTTATGTCCTCATCCCCATGTATGACGACACGCAAGACCAGGTAACATGGCCTCGCGGGCGTCCTCGCGTCAACTACTAGACCTTGATTTAAACACATACAGACGATGAAAAGCAGACAATATGCCGTGGCGGCCGTGGCGGCCCTCTTGCCCCTGTCGTCGTGCATCACCGACGACAGCCTCGACGCCTCCGTTGTCCTCCCGACGCTCGCCGTCGAGGGAAGCGGGGCCGACGTCATGCCGCAATTCAATTTCTATCTCGGTAACGAGGCCGTCATCAGCCCCTCGGTGACATATTCCGGCAGTGGCGCGCTGACCTACAGGTGGCAGGTCGGGACCTACGCCAATGGGACTAAGGGCGAGCTCCAAGATGCCGGAGACGGCCCGACGTTGCGCCACCACTTCAGTTCCGGAGGGTCATACTATGCGCACCTGACGGTGACCGACGGGGCGGTGGGGAGAGCCGCCGACTATCAAATCAACATGAACCGTACGTTCGAGGAGGGCTACCTGCTCTCGGCGACAAACGCCGACGGCAGTGGGAACCTGACTTTCGTCAAGATTCTGACCGCCGAAGAGGTTGAGGCCGGCATCGGGCCCGTGGTGATGGAGAACGCCATGGAGCGCATGAACGAAGACGTCGAGGAGGATGGGCTTCTCGGGGCCGTCATTGCGCAAGCCAACTATCCGGTCACTGTCACGAGGCTGCTCGTCTCGACCAAGAGGCAGTGCTACTTCCTCGACCCCAACGAGTTCACCATCATCTCGACGGCAGACTATGGTGAGGTATACTCAGGGTTCTCGGCCACGAATTTCTATGCCGCAAGACAGACGCCCTACGCTCACGACACCATATCGAAACGTTTCGTGCATCTCAACATCTCGAACCAGTTCCCTTTCGAGTATCAATATTTCGTCGACAACAAGCCCGAGGGAATAGTGCCCTGCAAGACCTATAGCAACTACGGTTTTCTGCGAGAGGCGGTTGTTGACTATTTCCTTGACTACACCAACCGTCGTGCGGCAATGTTCGACGCCTATGGCCAGACATCCTATGGGACATATTTCCCCAGCACCACGGACATGCTCGGGGCGGATCACCGCCTCGTCACGGCTTTTGCCGGCCTCACGTCGGGATACTCCAATCCGTCGTATGTCATCTCGGCGACCTCCGATAGCGTGTTCCTGTGGTCCAACACGGTGCAGAACAGCCACATGAGAAAGACCGACTTCACGAAGCGGAGCATTGCGCGTGCCGCCAATGTGGCCCTGCCGGCGCAAGGCGCGCGCATGCATATGTCGCAGACCCAGTCGCGGATGTTCTACCACATCGGCAACAAGGTCTTTGTCTATCTGCCTGGCAACGATTTTGCCCTGCCCACTCTCGACCAGCCCGCCATAGCGTTTGACGAGGGCGAGGCCGTCACCAGCATGGAGGTGCGCCTGTCCACCGACGAGCTGCTCGTCGCCACATATAGCGAGGCGCGGGGGCGAGGCAGTTTCTACGTCTACTCGTGCGCCGATGTGCGCACGGACAACTCCGCCTCCGTCGCGCCAAGACAGGCATGGCGCGACTGCACGGGGCGCGTCAGCTCCATTCTCTATAAACCTAGTGTACAATAGCGAAATATGAGAAAGCTCCTCTTTGCTCACCTTGCCGCCATGCTCTCCGCGGCCCCCATTGTGGCGCAGACGGTCACAATCGGGGGGCGAGTGGAGGGCGTCGTGCCCGACGGCATGAAAATATACATCATGCAGGCCGGGGTGAGGAACGCCGCGCCCGACTCCCTTGTGTTCGCCGACGGACGCTACACTGTCACGTGCGGGGCGTCTTCGGGGGCCCGGTTCTACAACATCGTCTCGGTATACAACCAGCGGCAGCACATGGTCCCCATAGTGTTGGCGGATGGCGCCGCAGTCCACGACCTGCCCATTGTCGTTGACGGCGGCGGGGCGCGTCTTGCCGCGCCTAGCGACGACGACAAGGCCTTGGGGACGTTCTACGGCAGGTATGCTGAGCTAGCCAAGGAATTTTGGATGGAGGGCAAGAAGATGAACGACGAGCAGTTGCGCTCTTTCCCTTGGGTCTATGTGCAGCTTGCCGACAGCGTTGTTGGCGCAACTCGCCCGTCGGAAGCCACGGGCGAGTATATCCGGCTGTGGGCCGCCACGTTGGTCTACGAGACCATGGGCGGCATGACCTACGCCTCCGGGCGCTCGCTGGCCGACGTCGGGCTGGACCGCGGCGCGGAGGCTGCGAAGCTGCTGCCGACGGTGGACCGCCCCATGTCGCAACTCTTCTATGGGGCTACGTCGGTGGTCTTGGCGGCTTTGACGCAAAAACGCTTGGAGGGGCAGTTTGAGGAGCTGGACAAGTTGGTCAAAGACGAGGGGCTGAGGCAGAGGGCCGGGCAGTCGTTGCTCAAGCAGTGGCTGTCGGGCTTCGACTACAACAAGAATTTCGACACCGGGCTGGAGAGGTTGCGCAGCCTCACGGCCAAGTATGGCATCGACAAAAGTTTCCTGGCCGAGTTTGAGGCTAAGCGCTACGCCATTGTCGGGCGTCCGTTCCCCAAAGTGGCAAAGTTGGTGGACATCAACGGCAAGGAGGTCGGCTTCGACACTTTCCATGGCAAATATGTCTACATCGACGTGTGGGCGTCGTGGTGCGCGCCTTGCATCAAGGAGATTCCATACATCAAGCAGTTGGAGCAGGAGTTGGCGGGGAGAGTCACGTTCGTCTCCATTTCCGCCGATACGAGCGCCGAGGCATGGAAGCGCAAGAGCAACCAGCTCGACTTGCACGGCAATCAGCTTCTCAGCAGCGATGGGCAGCTCATGCGCAGCCTCAACATCGCTTCAATCCCCCGGTTCCTGCTCTACGACCCATCGGGCAATCTCTACGACATCGACGCCCCGCGGCCTAGCGACCCCAAAACCCGGTCGTTGCTGGAGGCGTTGGGGAGATAGGCCGCGAGGGGAGAAGACACTTTGCGCGTCGGCGTCGGTTCTTCCGCACCCTGCCCCATCTGCGGGGGGGGGGCGTGTAGGGGGACGTGAGGCTCGTACTCTTTGGTGTGCTGCCCGTAAACAAGCAAAAAGCGTCCCCAAGTCTGCAAGCAGACTTGGGGACGCTTTCCCTTTGGCGTAATCCGTCAATTAGCCTCATTTCAAAAATAATTAATACTTTCGTGGTCGTATTTTTACTTTGTCAAGCAGGGCATGGGTGTTCTGGGATTTGCACTTGCGTATTTCGCTTTGGCTCTGACTTGCGGCGTCGCAAATGCTCAATATAAGTCAGACGCGATGGTGGGAGTGCGAGGCGGGGTCTCGGCATGCAAGATGATGGGAGTGCCGAAGATGCTTGTTAGTGAGGGCTATTATTCCGGATATACGTTTTCCGAAGATTATGGTGTCTGTCCTGCGGCAGGCATATTTTTTTCTTATACCATCCGCAACGCCCCGGTCGGTCTCGAAGCCCGCTTCAACTATGACCAACTCAAGGGAAGTGCCACATATGACGACATTGAGGGCTTCACCTACACCACGGAAGCCACATTTCACGCCATAGGCGCCTCTGCGCACATCAAAGGCTATGCCTACAAGGGTTTCTACCTCTCGGTGGGCATTGGCTACTGTTGGAATTTGACCCCGGGCAAGTTCACATATTCGTCAAATTCTGGAGATATGGACTGGGGCGGCCAGGAAGTCCCCACCGACCGGGAGACGGCTGAGGAACTCGCGGAGGCCTTTTCGGGCAATGGATGCGTCTTCCTGCCTCTGGCGCTCGGCTATGAGTTGCCCAACAGCATGAGCCTCGAGGTGTTTTACCGCCGTGGCTTGAACGACGCGGTGGCCACGCACGCCAACCGCCATGACTTCGGCGACGCGAACAATCGAATAAACGCGTTCGGGATTGTTGTCGGTTGGGGCTTTCCGATGGATGCGCTCGACAAACATAGGCACAGATGAAAAAATGTTCTGCAAAAGCTTTGGTGGCAGTGGCGGTATTGGGTCTGTCTGACATTGTGGCCCTTTCTCAGAACAATTCGCATGGCTTATTCACCTACGGACTCCGTGTAGGTGCCAATTACGCAAGTGTGGCCAATCTCAAGCATACTTTCTGCTCGGACGAGAAATGGCCGGCATTCGACCTCAAAGAGACAAGATTTGTCACGCCCACTGTCGCCGCCACTGTGCAATACAGGTTTCCGATGAGCCAAGTCGCCGTCGATGCGGGCATTGCATATAGCCAGACGCGGAACCGCATAGAGAAAAATACGATGCGCAATTCGGAGATATACGATTTGAAGATGCACTACGCCATTTTTAACGTAGGGGCAAAAGTATATCCCATAAATGGCTCTTTTGCAAAAGTCTCGATTGGGGTGGGGCCATGCCTCAACGGCACGACATGCGTTAATTACGACGGCACGGGCATGACCAATGCCGCCAGGATGCAGATTAAGGAGCGTCTAAACCAGAGCGTCAAAGGACGGACGCTTGCAACGGCGAGCCTCACTCTCGGTTACGATTTCCCCATGGGACTTTCCCTAGAGGCATACTATGCCAAGGGGCTGACTGACCTCGTAGAAGTCAGCGTCAACAACTTCGGTTTCAACGAAGAGCGCAACGACAGCCAGTATGTCGGCGTAGGCATCGGTTGGCTGATAGCGAAAGACGGTTTCGTAAAACGGTAGCAACGATGAGGGCGTTTTGTGCATATCTGTCTTGCCTACTAAGCATAAATGCGGCGGCGCAGCACGCTCCGGGAGGGGTGAGGGCGGCGGACGTATGGCGTACAGAGAACGCTTCCCTCGTTCCAACAGTATGGCCAAACACCATTGGCATTACAGCCTTTCAAGTTGTAATCCCTACAGCAGAAACCGAAACTGCCACATTCATATCGGGTCGGACGGTCACGACATCGAGACGTGTGGCAGAGCCGGGCAATGGGCAGTACATCAATTTTGTGACAGGGGCGAAGATGGGCGTGCCGCAAATCGTCTCTGTCCGCCGTAGAGTGTCTGAGACAGACACGGCAAAAGTCGCCCTCGAAGAACTGCCATTGGCCGAAAGCTCCGACAGCATCTGTGAGAGCATCTTCTACCAGCGGATGCTGAGCCACAGTGAGCGTCAAAGAGTGGACACCTATCTCGCATTGAAGTACGGCGTGACGCTCGACCAGGCAACGCCGGCATCGTATGTCAGTCCGCAGGGGCGCATAATATGGGACGCTATAGGCAACGTGCGGCACAGCCACCACATGGCAGGGCTTTGCAACGACACCGTATCGGGGCTCTACAAAAGTTCTGCAAGCAGTGCTGAGGCTCCAGAAGTCCTTCGTCTCTCCGCCGACACCATTGTGCCGGCAAGCTACGTCATCTGCGGGGATGACGCCGGCATGATGAAATACCTACGTGAGGACGGCGGCCTCAAGCGTCTCGGACGCAGTTGGCGAATAGCGATTTCGGGGGAAGCACCTGAACGCATATCGCTCAGCTTCAACGCCGAGCAGATACAAGAGGCCTCCCCGCTGCAAGCCGACGAACACTATTGGCTCGCAATAGACGACACGGCATATGTGAAAAGTGCCGGGCTTGGCGTGTTTGAGGCGAGGTTCGACAGCGTGTACGTGCATGACGGCATGACCTTTACAATTGTAGCCGCAAAGGGAGACGATGCGCCAGAACTTGAGGACGGCCACACCGCAGATGACAACATCTATGCCGTCAACATCGCTCCCAACCCGACAACTGACGGGCATGTCAACGTGCGGATAAGACTTCGTGAAGTCGCCCCGGTAACTGTCAGTCTCTATGGGTTGGACGGTCGTCAGTATGCCATGCGGAGCCAAAGCGGAGAAGACTACTATGGCATCAATATCACCCTGCCGAGTCTTGGCGTGTGGATAGCCACGATTGAGAGTGGAGACAGCCGACACTCATGCAAACTAATCTGCAAGTAGCGGATGACGGGGCGGCTAAACAAATACTTTCACATGGCAATAGCGACACTCTTCGTCGTCTGCGCGAACGAGACGGCAAAGGTCTCGCAGGAAGATGTTTGCGTCGCCCAATCGGATAGCCTTGCCGTTTCCGGAGTTGATGCGGTTACGCTTGCAAGTGGAGTGTCAATATCGACAAATAAGCAAGCAGGTGCAACCGAACTTAAACGCCCTAGAATAACATTACAAGTCACCCCGACCGATTCGGCGAGCGTAAGCCTAATGGGCGCGACACTCGTCGTGCCGACGGGCGCTGTGGAGCAAGAGCTGACGCTCAGCATAACAGCGTTAGGCTTCGCTGGCCTTGCCAAGTTGCCACAAGGCATGGTCAACGTAACGAGAAATGCGGCAGGTTTCCGCTTCTTGCCACACGGCAGGCATTTTTCGGGGAAAGACGCTCGAATTACGTTGCCGGTTGACACGCTCGCCATTCCGCACGGATACACGCACAAGGATGTGTTCGTCTACTACTACGATGAGGAGCGAAAAAGTTGGACAGCTCTGCCACGAGATACGGCAAGTCTCGGCAGAGAGATGGTTTGCGCGCTGACGGGCCACTTCACCGACATGATAGCAGGCGTGATGCAAGTGCCGGAGATGCCCGGGACGCAAGGTTTCGTGCCGACCGCCATGAGCGACATCAAGGCGGCAGACCCTACTTCGGGCATCATAAGCGTACAAGCGCCGCAAGCCGTGCAGAACGGCGCGGCGACGCTAAGCTACCCAATAGTTACGCCACAGGGGCGTAACGGAATGCAGCCAAGCCTCGCCCTGACCTATTGCAGCGAGGGACGCAGTGGTTGGTGCGGCTACGGTTGGAGGCTGCAAACACCGTCAATAGACATCGACACGCGTTGGGGCGTGCCACGCTTCGACAAGAAATATGAGACTGAAATCTATCTCATCAATGGTGAGCAGACAACACTCCAACCGCACCGCTCGCCCGAAAGCATCGAGCGCGCCGATAACAGGGAGTTCTTCCCAAGAGTGGAAAGCATTTATTCTAAGATTGTACGCAAAGGCGACTCTCCGGGCAGCTACTCTTGGGAGATAACGACCAAAGACGGCACTGTCTACGAATACAACGACGTGGTCAAGAATGACGACGGGAACATAGTCCATTGGTCATTGAGCAAAGCAACCGAGCCTCACGGAGACAATATAACATACTCATACAAAGAGGTTAACGGCTATCTCTACCTGTCCGAGATACACTATACCAACCACGGCGACACGCAAGGTAATTACAGTGTAAAAATTACGCTTGCCGAGGACTCGAAAAACATACGCCGAGACGTTACCACAAGTTTCCGTCTTGGCTTCCTTCAGGCCGACGGTGAGCAGCTGGGCGAGATAGCAGTATATTACAAGGACGAACTATTCGCCCGCTACGTGCCGACATACGAGAACGGAGCATTGCGCAAGACGACACTCACCTCCATCACCCAGTATGACGGCGACGGCAAGGAGGTCGGTACGAACAGCTTCGACTACTACAACGAAGTGATGAATGGGCTGTTCGGCGAAGCTGAGATGTGGGACGGCAAAGTAGAGAGATTTCAAACGAGCGTACTCGGCAAAAACTTAGACTACGTAAACGCTTATAGCTCAATTGGTGGAGGAGGCTGTGAAAGTGCGTCATGGGGTGGCGGTATAAATGTTGGTTCGGGTTTTGGCTCAAACGTGCTCTCCGTCCACGCCGGATATTCAGCTGCGTGGAATCGTTCTACCAGCGAGGCCACTATTACGCTCGTAGACATTGATGGTGACGGGTTGCTTGACAAGGTGTTTGCGCTCGAAGGCACTCTCTGTTACCGCCCAAACCTGTCAGCAAGGGGCAAACTAGGCTTTGGCGAGATCCGCAAGGCACATGGCTTGCCAGACGGAAGTTTGTTGCGCTCCAAAGTTGAAGGGTTTTCATGGTCTGTCAATGGCGGAGTGGGCATAAACATAGGAGGGAAAAATGGCGGCGTCGGCGGTGGGGTCAGCTACGACGAAGGGACGACACGCAGTTGCGACGTCATATATATGCACGACTTCAATGGGGATGGGCTTGTTGACATCTCTCGCAATGGCACCGTGTATTTCAACCACATAGGGGATAATGGCGAGCCGTATTTCAGCGTCAGCAGCTATGATACCGATGTGCCTATTGTCGGAAAGCCGGATAATTCGCTACTCGCCGACTATGAGGAGAATGCTGACAGTCTGCGAGCCGAACAAGAGAAGAACAATCCGCTCAGAGATGCAGTCAGAATGTGGCGTGCTCCGTACAGCGGTCGCATAAAAATCTCTGGCACAATTCGCCTTGAAACTGACAACGACACTTGGTACAACTACGATGGCGAAGCCGATGGAGTAAAAGTCAGCATCCAGCTAAATGACGATGAAATATGGACTGACCAAGTGTTACGCCCATCAAAGTCGGTTTCGTACGGAAAAAGCATCAATATAGAAAAAGGAGATTGCCTTTTCTTCCGAACGAGGTCGATTTATAGTGGAGCGCTCGATGCGGTAAGTTGGTGTCCGATAGTAACATACGCATCTAAAAAGGACGATTGCCCAAGTGCTGATGAAAATGGTTTGTCTACCACGACATTCAACGCACAGGAAGACTTCTTGCATACGGGAGCCTCAACAATCCTGCTGTCTGGGCCATGCTCCGCAATGTTCACAATGCCTGTGAGTAAGAAGGCTCTGCGAGGAAGTCTTGTCCTGTCTGTAGACACAGAGCAAAATGATGGCACGCTAAGCAGCTTTTGGGGCAAGACTTTGAGACCGGACGAGGTGTTGACTGAAGCTGAGACTAAAGGACTGTACACCAAGATGGTTGACATTGCGGCTGGCGACACCTTGTCGTTTGTCTTCAGCATTAAGAGCGACGCGCCACTTGATTGGAGTGGCGTGATGTGGAAGCCCGCGGTCGCAGTACGAACTGGAAATGACATAACGACACTATATGCGGCTCCAGATATTGTCGAGATGTACAACAAGCCAATCTCCGTAAAGAGTGCCCAAACGCTGCCTGTCAGCATATCTGAGGACGCAAAGACAGCAGTAGATACTACTTACGAGACCGGCAAGGCAGACAAGAATTGGACTCTATCGTCATCATTACCAACCATTACAGAATATGCCGACGAGCTGTCCACTCAGGTAAATCTGTCAATAGGTGAATACACAAACGACAGCACATCGTCTGCGATGTTGATTGTTCTCGCCGATGCCGACAGTGTGTTTTATGTGCAGCGTTCTACCGTCAGCAACAAGGATTTTTCGAGTGGAAACTTCAGCATTCCTGCAACAAAATTAGGCAAGCCGCTTGCGGCCAACGTATATCTCGGTTCGGAAGTCGAGAGCATACGGACGGCAAGGGTCAGCTTCGCAAGAGATGTCTACGAGCATCATGAAGATACATATATAGAGAAAAACGACAAGGGCGAAGAGGTTACGCGCACTGTGAAGTGGACAGTCCACTCCATCGCAAAGGTTGGCGACATAGACGCAGGTGTCAGCTCGAAATTTGGGCATACTGATTTGGGAGTTATGTACCGAGGTTGGGGCCAGTTCGCTTGGGATGGAGGGCAAGACGGTATTACGACCGCCGACTTGCAATATAAGGCTGATGACTACAAAGGCCTAAATCAAGAGACGCTGCAAGATAAGGACGCCGTGAGTGGCCTTAGTGCCGGCCGACCATTGAAAACAATGGCTTACGACGCTGAACGTCAGCGTTGGAGAGGTGAGAACGACAGCATATATGTATGCGCGGATGGGCAGAAGCCGTCTCGCATGGGCGAGGAGGAAATAAAGGTAGAACTTGCTGAACATCCGGGTGGTGAGTGGACGCTTGCCTCTGTCAACACATACACGAAAAGCATAAGCGACGGAAAATCGGTCAATGGCAAATTGTCGGTCGGTCTATTGGGCGCAAATCGTGGTCAGTCGCGTAGCGAATCGAAAACGACGACGCAAGTGTCCGTCATGGACATCAATGGCGACCGCTTCCCCGATTGGCTCTACGCTTCCGGTGATGAGATGACCGTCAATGTGACCAATATGCTCGGACGTGTTGGCGCAGGGCAATTCGCAATGCCCAATGGGTTGAATGCGACAGAGGGTAAAGCCAAGTCTACATCGAAAGGCGCATCTCTGTCAACAATTGATGGCGAAGACGAAAGTGGAGACTCAAAATCTAAAGCCCCATCAAAAAATAGTAAGAGCACTGGCGCAGCAGGGCTTAAAGATTGTTCCGTAGGATTGGCTAGTGCGTCGGAAGGAGCGGTAGGCCTCAGTGGTAGCTACTCAACGAGCGAGGACGAGACGACGCGTGACATGATTGACATCAATGGCGACGGTCTGCCAGACATCGTCTACAGCGACGGCAGCGTCCGCTTCGGCAAAGGTTTTGCGTTTACCGACAAGACTAACTATGGACAGGAAGCCCTGCGTCAAAGCTCTTCTCGCAACAAGGCTTCGGGCGGTGGCGTGAGCATTCCAATCGTCGGCTATGCGTCAGTAGGTTTCGGTACAAACAACACGTCAAGTGACAACGTTGACAACTTCGTTTTGCAAGATGTCGATGGTGATGGTCTGCCCGACAAGATTAGTGGCTCACGTGTCGCATTTAACAATGGGCGCGGCTTCGACGATTATGTGGAGCTTGGCATAGCGGCGAGCGCCAGCACGTCGGTTTCGAGCAATAAGTATGCAAACTCAGCCGTCCCCATCCGAATCGGCCCGATGTTTGGCTTCAGCGTCTATGTCACTCCGTGTGTCACAGGTTCTAAATCAGAGAGTTTCAGCCGCACGGAACATCAGCTGATTGACATTGATGGCGATGGGTATGTAGACATGGTTGAGGCCGGCGAAGGTGGTAATATTCTTGTCCGCAAAAACAAAGTCGGCAAGACCAACCTCCTCCGCAACGTCACCTCACCTCTCGGTGCGACAACCACCATTGACTACAACCGCACGGGCAACACCTACGACCAGCCACAGAGCCGATGGGTGATGAGCAAGGTCACTACCAACGGCGGCGACAGGCGCAATGGCGCGACACGCTTTGCGACAGCCTTTGAGTATAAGAACGGATATTACGACAGGAGGGAGCGCGACTTCTTCGGCTTCGGTGAGGTGAAGAGTACGCAACTCGACACGGAAAACGGTGATGCGCCATACCGCGCCACGGTGCAAGTCTACGACAACCGCACCTACGAGACGCGCAACCTCGTTACGGAAGCGACGACCGCAACAGCGGAGGGCGACCTCCTAAGCAAGACCGAGAACGCATACACCAAGAGGAGCGTCCACGACGGCAAGTCGCTTTTCGTAGCTCCAAGCGCAACGAAAACAACCACATACGAAGGCACGGAGAGCATAAGCATATCGGAGAGCTATGCCTATGATGAGCGTGGCAACCTGATTGGCTACACCAGCGCCACGCCAACAGACAGCTACACCACCGAGATAAAGTATCACGCACTCGTAGAGAAAAACATCTACACACGCCCAAGTGACGTGCGGGTAAGCATCGACGGCAAGACGTTGCGCCACGCCACATCGCAGGTGAATGCGAACGGCGACCTGACGCGGATAAGCCAACATGCTGATGGCGTGACGGCGTCATTCGACATGGAGCGTGACGAGTACGGCAACGTAACCAAACTTACCCATCCGCAGAACGCCAACGGACAGCGTTTCTTCTGCGCCTATACGTATGACAACACGCACCACGCCCTCGTTACAAGAGTCGAGGATGCCTTTGGATACAGCTTAAGCACCGACTACGACCTCAAATGGTGCGTCCCGACCAAGCAGACCGACATCAACGGATGTGAGATGCGCTACACCTACGACAACCGCGGGCGGCAGACGAGCGCGTCTGCGCCATACGAGATTGAGGCGGGTGGACAGGCTACGATAAGTATCGAGTACGATGACAAGCGATACTCCACCACAACAACCAACTACGACAGCAAGACTAAAAATGCCATAAAGGTCTGCGTCTTCACCGACAACCTCGGCCGTGCCATTCAGACAAAGAAAAGCGGAGTTGTTGACGGTAAGGAGACTATGATAGTCTCGGGCGTAATAGAGTTCGACGCGTTCGGGCGCAAGGTTGCAGAAGGTCAACCAACGACCGACAACACTGTCTCGCTCAACACGGGCGACATCCTCAATCCTACGCTCACGGAATACGACAGCCAAGATCGCCCGACGAAAGTGATATTGCCCGACGGCACGGCCTCGACGGCTGAATATTCGATAGTTGAAAACCTTTTGAAGAGCGTTCAAACGGATGCCAATGGGCATGCGACAGACATTTATAAGGACGTTCGTGGCAAAGGCCGCAAGACCGTCCGGCACGCCGACGGACAAGAGATTGCAACGGAGTTCAACTACAACGCGATAGGTGAGCTGCTCTCGGTCATTCATCCCAATAATGAGGTTACCACATACCGATACGATGGACTTGGCAGAAAACTCTCTGTAAGCCACCCCGATGCAGGACTGACGACATTCGAGTACGACGCTGCCGGAAACCTGACGAGCAAGCAAACTGCCAATCTGCGAGCTGTTGACCCGAACGGAAAGATTCAGTATACCTACGACTACGAGCGACTGAGCGAGATTGTCTACCCGAAGAACATCTACAACCGAGTGACCTACACCTACGGCGACACCTCGGAAACAAAATATAACCGCGCAGGCCGCCTCAAACTCGTTGAGGACGGTAGCGGAGGCGAGGCGTACTATTACGGAAAACTCGGCGAGGTGACGAAAACCGTCAAGTCGGTTATCCTCTCCGAGACGGACATTCGCACATACATATGGGAGGCTGACTACGACAGTTGGGGCCGCATAAACACGATGACCTACCCCGATGGCGAAGTCGTCAGCTATACGTATGACAAGGGCGGGAACCTCAGCTCCATCACCACCGACAAGAAGGGCGACAAGCAGACGCTGATTGCCGAACAGTGCTACGACAAATACGGCAATCTGACCTATCGCAGGTTGGGCAACGGCACGGAGACAAAATATGACTATGACGAGAAGCGTCTCCACATGAACACCATGAGCCTCATGGGCGATGGCGTAAAGATGATGGAGAACGTCTACAGGTATGACAACGTAGACAACATTCTCGGCATAAGCAACTCAGTTGTGTCATGCGGCGAGATTGGCGGCACGTATAGCCACTCGTACCAATACGACGAGCAGAACCGCCTTGTCAAGGCCAACGGCACGGCGAAAGACAAAAGTTTTGAGCTGCTCATGCGCTACGACGTGATGGGCAACCCGTTGCAAAAAGACTCTGTAACTTACGAATACAACACCACCAACCACCCGAATGCGGGAAGCTGTGCGGGAAGTAAGATATTCCGCTACGATGCCAACGGTAACCCGATTTCAGAAGAAGATACTACGTCCAACGCACAGCGCGTAATGCAGTGGGACGAGGAAAACCGCCTGCAGTCTCTCGGCGATGACGGGTATGTGAGCCGATACACGTACAACCACGCGGGCGAGCGCGTTGTCAAGAGCCACGGGCCGACGACAGTCGCCTTTGTGAACGGCGCGCCGCAAGGCGTCCTCTGGCACGACAAGGACAACTGGACAATGTACGTGAGCCCCTACATGGTGGTGAGCGCCGACCGCTTCACAAAACACTACTACGCGGGCGGCCAAAGAGTTGCGAGCAAGATTGGCGTAGGCGAGTTCAACAACCTCTACGACGCGTCCAAGGCGTGCGTAACCGCCGGGCAGAAAGACTATGCCGAGCGCGTGAACTTGATCACCCAATCAAGGAACGACTACTACGCCGCGCTCGGCATCCCCCCCCGGACCGCCAACGGCGAAGGGCATCTAAGGAGAGGCGGAAAACTCTGGTTCGTATGGAGACTACGCAAACCCTCTCGGCAACTATGACGTTCCTGAAAACTGGCCACGCAAGCCGTGTAAGTGCCCATATGGTGGAACGCCCGGGCCGCCCGTGATGTATGAGAAGCCAAGCGATCCCGAAGACGAGGGGGCTGACTATGGCTACTCCAACGGCATGCGACGGTTGGAGCGTGATGTGTTCTATTACCACTCCGACCACTTGGGCGGGCGCACTTCGTATATCACAGACAAAGACGGCAACGCAACGCAGTTCGTGAGCTACAAACCTTACGGTGAGGCACTTGTAGATGAACACGCTACGTCTTTTGAGTCTCCTTGGAAGTTCAATGGAAAGGAACTTGATGCGGAGACGGGGCTGTACTACTATGGGGCGAGGTATTATGAGCCGGTGCTGGCGGTGTGGTATGGCGTGGATGCGCAGACGGAGAAAGCCCCCAATATGTCGCCATATATGTATTGTTTTGCCAATCCTGTAAAACTCCTCGATCCAAATGGTAATTGGCCATGGGAAAACCGAAATGTAAAAAATGCAAGGAAATATGCGGAAGATAATGGCGGAACATTTCAACGTTGGGAAGACAAGAATGGCGTGACGTTTGCCTCTGTTACGTCAACGTTTCGAGACAATATAGGATTCACAGTCGCTACTAAAGTTTTCAGACCTACTAAGCAAGAACAACATTATGCGCTATGGAATATTATGGAGGCCATCGATATTCCCGAAGGACATGCTGATGGTGCTTTGCAAGGTAATATTACTCAGCAAGATATAAAGGTTGGTTGTGGTGTTGTGGGAACAATAGCAGGGGTAATGTCATTTGGCGTTATGGGCTTTACCGTTGGTTATCAAACTATTGTAGGGGTATTGGGCGTGGCGAATTCTCTTGATGATGTTTTTACTAATGTTCAAGGAGAATCTCTATCTCAGCAGTTAGTTTCAGAAGAGATTAGCGAATACGTCGGAATGACCAAAACAGGCATTTCAATTATTAGTCTTGGTTGTGATATGTGGGGTATAGTCAAGGAAGGGCAAATTGTTAATGTAATTGACGCAACCAATACGACTTTGGCAATAGTTGTAGACCAGATAGAAAAAGCAAATTATGGATACGAGTGGTAAACAATGCAATAACAATATAAGCAATCCATCGTTAGATTACTATTTATTTCAACTATGTCAATACGCTGTGATTGTGTATTTGGGTGCAAGAATAGTCCTTCTTGATAATGATGATGTGTTTAATGTTAAATTTGGGACGTTTTTACTAGTGGTCTATTGTTTCTCTTGCTTTTGGACGAAAAGAATGTTGCTTTATGGCGAAGAGATTGAGGTCGTGTATCCTACTAGATTTATTTGCAGAAAGTGTGTGTTTGCACATGACATGATTCAAAAGGTTGTTTTTACTGACAAAGGCAGGGATGGGAAGCGTTTTGTGATTTATAAAAAGTGCTCACGTCGCCATCACACGATAAAGTCTGGAACAATCACTGATATAAAAATGACTATACGATATTTTTGTATAAAAAATGTCATTTTGGAGTTCGACTTAATTAATCCTAGTGATAAGGAAAAGTATACTGATGTATTAAGCAATTGTTATAAAGTAAGGCCTAACAATATGTGGGTGTCTCGGGAGTATCTAAACAACATGAGTCAAGGTGGAAGATAGCTGTAGGATTGAGCGTATGGTTGGAATGAGAATGGGTGATGGGCTGTTGCTTTGTGGTGTATTTGTTAATCTGTTGATTACTATAATATTGAGTTGCGATATGTGGATGCCAATACTTTTTTTATAGAGATGGCCGCATTGTTTTTTCGTTGTTGCTGGTAATCTCAATTGTAAGGGTATTGCTATATTTTGGGGATACTGCGATATGGCGAATATGGGGTGTCGAACTTGTTGAAGTCAATTCAGGTGGGATTCGCAGTGAAAGGGCAAACCGCCTTGTTGAGCAGAAGACTTTTATTGAAATTTAAGTATAATTTCGATAGATAAATGCAATTGCTTAAGTGGGAGAGTGCCATTTAATATTGAGGATGATAAGGGGAGGGGGCAAATATCCTTCACGAGACGATTATTCTGCTTTCAATTTGTCGATCAAATCGAATGTGGAAGCAAATTATCAGATATGGAGGTTGATAAGATTTTAGCAATATATCACAGCATTAAGTGTAAAGACCAGTAGGCTAAATGAGTTTTTATTGAATTACTACACTGCTTGTCTGAATAAGCGTCGTCCGAAGCCATATGATGCCTGAGACGGCTACATGCGACTTCCTCGACCAACTGATCATTAGACTGCCCGACGGCGGCGATGGAAAGTCGGAAGTAGGTAGCGTCGGCAACGAGATATTCCGCTACGATGCCAACGGTAACCCGATTTCAGAAGAAGATACTACGTCCAACGCACAGCGCGTAATGCAGTGGGACGAGGAAAACCGCCTGCAGTCTCTCGGCGATGACGGGTATGTGAGCCGATACACGTACAACCACGCGGGCGAGCGCGTTGTCAAGAGCCACGGGCCGACGACAGTCGCCTTTGTGAACGGCGCGCCGCAAGGCGTCCTCTGGCACGACAAGGACAACTGGACAATGTACGTGAGCCCCTACATGGTGGTGAGCGCCGACCGCTTCACAAAACACTACTACGCGGGCGGCCAAAGAGTTGCGAGCAAGATTGGCGTAGGCGAGTTCAACAACCTCTACGACGCGTCCAAGGCGTGCGTAACCGCCGGGCAGAAAGACTATGCCGAGCGCGTGAACTTGATCACCCAATCAAGGAACGACTACTACGCCGCGCTCGGCATCCCCCCCCGGACCGCCAACGGCGAAGGGCATCTAAGGAGAGGCGGAAAACTCTGGTTCGTATGGAGACTACGCAAACCCTCTCGGCAACTATGACGTTCCTGAAAACTGGCCACGCAAGCCGTGTAAGTGCCCATATGGTGGAACGCCCGGGCCGCCCGTGATGTATGAGAAGCCAAGCGATCCCGAAGACGAGGGGGCTGACTATGGCTACTCCAACGGCATGCGACGGTTGGAGCGTGATGTGTTCTATTACCACTCCGACCACTTGGGCGGGCGCACTTCGTATATCACAGACAAAGACGGCAACGCAACGCAGTTCGTGAGCTACAAGAAGTCCCCAAGTCTGCAAGCAGACTTGGGGACGCTTTCCCTTTGGGCGAAAAATCCTATCTGAGCTTGCCCAACGCCTCGGCAATGCGGCGGATGCTCTCGCGCAGCTTCTCCTCGCTCGTGGCGTAGGAGAGGCGTATGTATCCCTCGGCGCCAAAGGCCGAGCCTGCCACGGTGGCGACGTGGCCCGCCGTGAGCAGGTACATGGCGAGGTCGCCGGAGGTGGCTATCGTCGCGCCGTCCTCGGTCTTCTTGCCGAGATAGCTCTCGACGTTGGGGAAGAAGTAGAATGCGCCGGCGGGCAGGTTGACTTTCAGACCCGGGATTTTCGTCAAGAGGTCGTAGACAATGTCGCGGCGGCGCTTGAACTCCGCCGTCATGGCGCGAGAACTCTCGTCGCCACCCGTCAGGCCGGCTATCGACGCCGCCTGCGTTATGGTGCAGATGCCCGACGTCATTTGGCCCTGGAGCTTGTTCACGGCCTTGGCGATGTCGAGAGGGGCGCACACGTAGCCCATGCGCCAACCCGTCATGGCGTAGCCCTTGGACATCCCGTTGGCGACGATTGTGCGCTCCTGCATCCCCTCCATTTGAGCCATGGAGTAGTGCTTCTGGCCATACGAAATCATGTCGTATATCTCGTCGCTCAAGACGAGGACTTGCGGATGCTTGCGTAGCACGGCGGCAAGGGCCTCCAGCTCCTCCTTGGTATACATGCTCCCCGTGGGGTTCGAGGGCGAGCAGAGAATCAGCATCCGGGTCTTGGGCGTGATGGCGGCCTCGAGCTGCTCCGGCAGCATCTTGAAGTCGTGCTCGATGTCCGTGGGGACAATCACGCTCTTGCCCTCGGCCAGGACCACCTGCTCGGTGTAGGTGACCCAGTAGGGGGCCGGCAGAATCACCTCGTCGCCCTTATTGATGACAGACAAGACGATGTTGACGAGGCTGTGCTTGCCGCCGGCCGAGACAATGACCTGGTTGACGTCGTAGTCCAGGCCCAGCCAGCTCTTCATGCGGGCCACGATGGCCTTGCGAAGCTCCGGGTAGCCAGGCACGGGGGGGTAGTGCGTCTGGTTGGCCTCGATGGCCTTTATTGCGGCGGCCTTGATGTGCTCGGGGGTGTTGAAGTCCGGCTCGCCTACCGATAGGTTGATGATGTCCAGCCCTTGCGCCTGGAGCTCGCGGCTCTTCTGCGACATTGCCAACGTGGCGGACTCCGACATCGAGAGTATGCGGTCTGAAATCTGGCTCATATGTTACTAATTTGGTTTCTGCTTTGTCGGGCGCAAATTTATGACATATTGTTGCGAAAACAAACCCCTGCCGCGTCTGTGCGCGGCAGGGGTTGATTTTTGTTGTTGCTCGGTGCGGGCATGAGCCCCGCCGCGTCGTTAGTCTATCTTGATGTCGGTGTTGACGTTCTTGCTTCCGACAAGCGAGTACCACAGCAGGTAGAGGACGGCCACAATCGGGACGATGTAGCTGACGATGTAGCCCACGCTGTCGGCTATGCCGTTCTGAATCAGAGGCAGCACGCCGCCACCGACAACCATCATCATGAACAGGCCCGAAGCCTTGGCTGTGTACTTGCCCAGCCCCTCCGTGGCGAGGTTGAAGATGCTGGTCCACATGACGGAGGTGAAGAGGCCGCACAAGACAAGGAGCAAGGCGCTGAGAGGCACAGTCACCATGTTGAAGCCGCCGTCGGCGAAGACGGGCATCGACGTCGTGACCTCTTTGCCCACCACCATGGCGCACAACATCAGGATAGCCGCCGCCGAGCTGGCTATAGACATGAGGACGCGGCTGGAGACAACGCCGGCGATAGTGACGGACAGGAGGCGTCCGACGAGCATGAGGAACCAGTAGGTGCCGGCCACGAAGCCGCCTATGCGGGCGGCGTCCGCCACCAGCCCTGCGCCGGCGTCGGTGGTGTCGGCAAGGTAGTTGTTGAGAGTCCCCGGGATGCCTATCTCGATGCCGACGTAGAGGAAGATGCCCACGGTGCCGAGGGTGAAGTGGCGGAAGTTCCACACGGAATGCTCAAAGACGGTGTTGGCGTCGCTGTTGCCTTGCTCCGGGTTGCGGATGGGCAGGAACGAGAGAATGACGAAAGCGGCGGCGAAGACGCCCATGGCGATAAACATCACCGGGGCGATGTCGCCTATGCTGGTCTCTTTGGTCACCTGGCCTACGAGGGCGCCGACGAGCATCGGTGTCAGTGTGCCGGCGAGCGAGTTGAGCGTGCCGCCGAGCATATTGAGCTGGTTGCCGCGGTTGCCGCCGCCGCCGAGCAGGTTGAGCATCGGGTTGACGACGGTGTTGAGCATGCAGACGCAGAATCCGGAGATGAGGGCGCCGAGCAGGTAGACAATGAAGCCGGCCATGCCGTCGGCGTAGCCGCTCAGATATTGGACGAGCATCCCGAAGAAGCCCACGCCGATGCCGACCAGGGCCGTCCGCTTGTAGCCGATGCGCGAGAGCATCTGGCCGGCGGGGATGCCCATGAAGAGATAGGCCAGGAAGTTCATCATGTTGCCAAGCATTCCCAGCATGTTGCTGCCGTTGATGAAGTCCTGGGCTTTCCATATGTTGCTGGTCGGGGCCGCCAGGTTCGTGACGAACGAAATCATGGCGTAGATGAACATCATCGTCACGATGGCCAGCACGTTTCCGTTTTTCTTCTGTGTCATTGTTTTTGCTATTCGCGATTCCCGCGTCTCCGCGCCACGTCGGGCGGGAGGCGCCGGGGAACCAATGTTGTTGTGTTTTCGACTAAGTTTGCGTCTCGAGGGCGCGACGCGCTATATCTCGACCTTTATTGCGCCCTGCGGACGTATGAACAGCTTGTGGCACTTGCCCTCGCCAAACGTGTGCTCGAGGGTCTGCACATACCGGTCCACAAGAGTGTTGGGGACGAAAGCCTGCACTGTGCCGGCGAAGCCGCCGCCGTGGACTCTCCATGCGCCCTCGCCGCCGAGGACGATGTCGCTCAGGGCCAGGGCCAGCGAGACGCCTTGCTCCGCCACGTTGGCCGTCGTGTAGACGTTCTGGTTGTACATGAACGAGCTGCGCCCCGATTCGCACACCTTGGCCAGGAAAGCGCGGAAGTCGCCGCGCTCCAGGTCGGAAACCTGCTCCGCCACGCGGGCGTTGTCTTTCTCGAAGTGGATGGCGCGCAGTATGGCGCGGTCGCTTATGCCCTGCTCGCGCAACGCCGGGATGGCCTCGACAACCTGCTCCAGGGTCAGCTCGCGGAGGACGCTCTTACCCAGCTTGGAGGCGACCCCCTTCATGTCGGCCGGCACGGAGGCGTAGTCGTTGGTCAGGTCGGCGTGGTTGCCGCCCGTGTCGGTGATGACGAGAGAGTAGCCGGTCTTGGTGAAGTCGAAGTCAACTTTCTTGACGACGGGGGCCGCGGGGTCGGCGAAGTCGATGGTCACGAGGCCGCCCACGGAGCAGGCCGTCTGGTCCATCAGGCCGCAGGGCTTGCCGAAGAACACGTTCTCGGCATATTGGCCAATCTGGGCGTTGAGCACGGCGTCGAGACGCCCGCTGTTGAAAAGGTGGCTCACCACGGCTCCGACAAGCACCTCGAACGACGCCGACGAGCTCAGGCCCGACCCCTTGGGCACGCCGCTGTCAATCACGGCGTCGAAGCCGCCTATGGCGAAGCCCAGTTCCTTCATGCGCGAGCACACGCCGCGGACGAGCGAGACGGAAGTGCCATACTCGTTGGTGTTCGGCGAGAGGTTTGTCAGGTCCACTTCAAATTGGGGGTAGCCTGTGGAGAGTATGCGGACAGTGTCCGTGTCGTTGATGGCGGCGACGGCCACGTTGTCCATGTTGACCGCGCCGGCCAAGACGCGGCCGTGGTTGTGGTCGGTGTGGTTGCCGCCTATCTCGGTGCGGCCGGGCGAGCTGAAGACCGACAGCTCCTTGTCGCCGTAGGAGGCGACGAAAGCGTCTATCGTCTTGGAGTATCTCTCTTTCTGTGCCTCCAAGACGACAGCGTCGTCGCCGTAGAGGTGGCGCAGGGCGTCGCCACTTGCTAGTGCGCCCTTGAGTCCTGCTGCTTGCATATGTTTTAGAATAAATGTTTAAATGAACAAACCGGTGGTCTTTTCGGACTTCTGACCCCGCGGCAGGGGCAAATATAGCAATAATCTCTATTTAATGTAAACTTTTGCTTTTTGCCGCGAGGCTTTTCGCCCCCTCCTTTTTTGCTACCTTTGGCGCGATAATTCTAGAAGCGTTACTACCATGGATGTCTATTCTTTTCTCCTCGCCCTGGCTTTCATTGTGGCCATGGCCGTCGTCGTGTTTCTCTTCTTGCGTGACGGAGAGAGGCGCAGGGCCGCCGACTATCGGGTCAGGGCCATGAGCGACGTCATGCCAAACCGTCTGCAGGCCTACGAGAGGCTGGCGCTCTACCTCAACCGCATCTCCCCCGACGAGATGGCGGTGAGCGAGCAGGTGGGGGTGGCGACGGCCAAGGAGCTCTACCTCGCCATGGTCAACAGGGTGCGGATGGAGTTCGAGCACAATGTGGCCATGCAGATATACGTCTCGCAAGCGTCGTGGAGCAGGGTGCTCCGGGCCAAGGAGGAGGTAATCAAGACTTTGGGCGACACCCGCAAGTCCATCGCGCCCGAGGCGACCCCGCTGGAGTTCTCGGCAGAGTTCATCGAGGCGGGGCGAAATTCCTGCTCCTTCTATGTCGAGAGGGCCAAGGAGGGGCTGCGCAAGGACGTGGCCGGCGAATTTGTCAACGACTGACAAAAACAGCCGCAGGTGTTATATACAGCCGATTAATTTTTATTTTTGCACCCGAAGAGGGGAGCAGGTGGCAAACCATTGCCCAGCCCCCGCTTAAAACTTACGGTATATAACACGAAACGGACAATGAAAAAGCACAATTTCTACGCCGGGCCATCCATATTGCCTCAGCACACCATCAAGAAGACCGCAGAGGCGGTGCTCGATTTCGCTGGGACGGGACTCTCGATTCTCGAAATCTCGCACAGGAGCAAGGAGTTCCAGGCCGTCATGGACGAGGCGCAAGCCCTCTTCAAGGAGTTGCTCGACATCCCGGCGGGCTATGAAGTTGTCTTCGTCGGGGGCGGGGCAAGCCTGCAGTTCTGCATGGTGCCGTTCAACCTGCTGAACAAGAAGGCCGCCTATCTCAACACCGGCACTTGGGCAAACAAGGCGCTCAAGGAGGCTAAGGACTTTGGCGAGGTTGTGGAGGTGGCGTCGTCGAAAGAGGCGAACTACACGTTCATCCCCAAGGGCTTCGAGAGCAAGGTGCCGGCCGACGCCGAGTATCTCCATATCACGACAAACAACACCATCTATGGGACGGAGCTGCATGCCGACCCCGTAGTCGGCGTGCCCATGGTGGCCGATATGTCCTCCGACATCTTCAGCCGCCCCGTCGATGTCTCCAAATATGACATCATCTATGGCGGCGCGCAGAAGAACTTGGCCCCCGCCGGTCTCACTTTCGCAATTGTCAAGGTCGACGCGCTCGGCAAGGTCGAGCGCCATATCCCGACAATGCTCGACTACCGCACCCACATCGACAAGGGCTCGATGTTCAACACGCCGCCCGTGGTCGCTGTCTATGGCGCGCTGGAGACGCTCCGTTGGCTCAAAGAGCAGGGAGGCGTCGGCGAGATGCAGAAGCGCAACGAGCGCAAGGCTCTCAAGCTCTATGACGAGATTGACCGCAACAAGCTCTTCCGCGGCACTGTGACCGACACTGCCGACCGCTCCTACATGAACATCTGCTTCGTCATGAGCGAGGAGTATAAGGAGCTCGAGGCTGACTTCCTGAGCGCCGCCACCGCGGCGGGGATGGTCGGAATCAAGGGCCATCGCTCCGTGGGCGGCTTCCGCGCCTCGACCTACAATGCGTTGCCGGAGGAGAGCGTCGATGCTCTGATTGAGGTCATGAAGTCTTTCGAGAAGAGCCACTAAGGCTTAAAAGTTTTGGAACATCGTCTCTCCCGCAGGGTTCGCCCTGCGGGAGGAGGTGTCGCCTTTCCCCTATATCACAAAATAACAGAAGAGGAAGTAGAGATGACAAAGGTTCTTGTGGCTACGGAGAAGCCGTTTGCCAAGGTTGCCGTCGACGGCATACGCAACGAGTTGGAGGCCGCCGGCTTCGAGCTGGCTCTCCTGGAGAAGTATTCGGAGAAGAGGCAGCTCCTTGAGGCTGTCGCCGACGCCGATGCCCTCATCATACGTTCCGACAAGGTCGACGCCGAGGTTCTCGAAGCCGCCAAGAAGTTGCGCATCGTGGTGCGCGCCGGTGCCGGCTATGACAACATCGACCTCGCCGCCGCCACGTCCCGCGGCGTCGTGGCAATGAACACTCCGGGGCAGAATGCCAATGCCGTGGCCGAGTTGGCTCTTGGGCTCATGGTCTTCGCTGTGCGCAACTTCTTCAACGGCACGTCGGGGACGGAGCTCTTGGGGAAGAAGCTCGGAATCCACGCTTTTGGCAATGTCGGCCGCAACGTGGCGCGCGTGGCCAAAGGTTTCGGCATGGAGGTCTACGCTTTCGACGCCTACTGCCCCGCGGAGGTCATCGAGGCGGCAGGCGTGAAGCCCGTGGCGTCGGTCGACGAGCTCTACTCCACCTGCCAATTTGTGTCGCTCCACATTCCGGCCACAGCCGAGACCAAGGGGTCCATTGGCTATGACCTTGTCGGCAAGATGCCCAAGGGCGGGCTTCTGCTCAACACTGCCCGCAAGGAGGTCATCGACGAGGCCGGGCTGGCGCGGCTCATGGAGGAGCGGCCAGACCTCCGCTACGTGACGGATATCAAGCCCGACGCAGATGCCGACTTTGCCGCCAAGTTCGCCGGGCGCTATTTCGCCACACCGAAGAAGATGGGGGCGCAGACTGCCGAGGCGAACATCAACGCCGGAATCGCGGCGGCTCGCCAGATTGTCGCTTTCGTCAAGGACGGAGTGGACAAGTTCCGCGTGAACTAGGTCGCCTCTTTTGTGCATAAATATGGGGCGGGAAAGCGTCAGGCTTTTCCCGCCCCTCTGTTTTTGTGTGTCGCCACTCCCCGAAAGGTCATGCGCGCCGCCCGGTTCAACGGCGGGCAAAATGGCTGGGCGGCATCCCCGAACACCGCTTGAAGAATTTCCCGAACGACGACTGGTCGGCGAAGCCGAGGCGGAACGCCACCTCCTGCACGGTCAGTTTGTGCGACGCCAGCAGGTTGCGGGCCTCGGCGTAGAGCATCTCGCGGATGAAGTCCGAGGGGCGTATGCCCGTCTGGGCTCGCATGACGCGCGTCAGATATTGCGGCGTGAGGCTCATCTTGTCGCAATAGTGGGCGACGTCCGTATGGACGGGCATGTCGGTCGATACTAGGTCTATGAACCTGTCCACAATCTGTTGTTGGCGAGGGCTGCCGCCTTGCGTCTGTGCGTCGTCCTCTTTTCGGTTTGAGAATATGTTGTCGTATTCCAGGAAGAAACGGCACAGCGAGTTCTCAACCATCCCGCGCCGGTAGCGGTGTCCGACGCGCTCGACGCACCGGGCGAGGTCGTCGAAGCACTGCTCCACGACGCTTGCCTCCCGGGCGGTCATGATGGATACGGGGTGGGCGTGGGTGCGCGTCCCCTCAACTACCCGAGGGCGGACGTCGATGAGCTTGAGGTTGTCCACCATGGCCTGTGTCACCGATGCCACCTTGAACTCGAAGTCCGCCGACACTTCTCCAAATTGTGCCAGGTGCAGGGGCGATTGCGACACCAACGTGTGCGGCGTCAGGACATATTCGCGTTGGTCGATGTTCATTTTGGCCTTGCCATATAGGACCAGCATGTAGCTGTAGGCGCGGAAGTAGAACGCCGTTTTGTCGTTAAGCCCGAAGATGTCGGCCGCCCCTGTTCCGTGATATACAGACAGCTCGTCGTGCATCGACGTGCCGCGGTAGGCGCGTTCTATGTCTGAGATGAAGATTACCCTGACGTCCATTGCGGGGGCAAAGATAGGCTTTTTGTTTCATTGCGAACCAATTTAGGGAAAGTCATGACGCAAGGGGTGCGACGCCTTTTGGCGAACTTCGCGGCGCAATATGAAAGAAATGACATACTTACGAAAACAGCAATGCGCCTTGCCGTTGCTGGCAGTCCTTTTCCACTCGTCCACAGCTTTGTCGCAGCAGACCGTCATGACGCTCGACGAGATGTTTGCCGCCGCCGAGCATAACAATCCTGCCCTTGTCGTCTCCGCCAGTGCCATTGCTGAGGCGCAGGCGGGTCTCGAGGTGGCCAGGGGGGCCATGGCGCCCGACGTCGATGTCAACGTCTCGTTGTCTGTGTTGGGAAACGCGTGGATTAGCGACCGCGACTTCTCGAACGGCATGAACGTCGAGACGCCGCATTTCGGGAATACCTATTCGGTTGCCATAACGCAAATGCTCTATGCCGGTGGGGCAATCCGGAGGGGGGTGGAGATGGCGAGGCTCAACCTGGACATGGCGGAGTTGGGGCATTGCGCCACGCGCCAATCCATAAGGCTGATGATTGCGGGATACTATCTCGACCTGTGCAAGCTGTTGAATCAGAAGACTATATTGCTTAAGAACATCGCTCAGACGCAAAAGCTCGTCGAGGAGATTGAGGCTAACTATGAGGCCGGGGCGGCCCTCAGGAGCGACATCACGCGCTACGAGTTGCAGCTTCAGGGGCTCAATCTGAGCTATGACAGGGTCGCCAATGCGCTCGATGTCACTACTCGCTACCTCAACACCGCGCTTGGTCTGCCCGCCGACGCCGCTACCGTGCCCGACACCGCCGTTTCCAGCCGCGGGCGGCAGGTGATGGCCGAGGAGGAGTGGCAAGGTCTTGTCGAGGCTAGTCCGCAGGTGCGGATGGCTGGCAAGGAGGTGGAGATCGCCATGTGCGCCAACGAGGCCTCCAGGGCGGGGATGCGGCCAACGGTGGCGTTGCGCATTGAGGACAAGCTGGAGGGCCCCATCACATATGAGGTGCCGACGCTCGACAAGAACGTCAATTTCTGGTATGCGGGCGTCAGTGTGAGCTACAGTCTCGGCTCGCTCTACAAGCAGAGACGAAAGGTGGCCGCAAGCAGGTTGGCGGCCGCCACGGCGCAAGCCAGGCTCGACGAGAGGCGTAGCAAAAGCCGGGCCGACGTCCACGCCGCATTCGTGAATTTCCGGGAGGCTTTGACCGACTTGCGGACGCATCAGAAGAGCGTGCAGTTGGCCCACGAGAACTACGATGTAATACACTACCGCTACCTCAATGGGATGGCGTTGCTGACCGATATGCTCGACGCGTCGAACCAGCAGCTCAATTCGGAGCTTCAGCTCGTCAACTCCGATATCAACGTTGTCTACCGCCAGTTGGCTCTCAAGGCGGCCACGGGTACTCTCTAGAATCTGTAATACATTTTAATGATGAAAATTTCAAAGAAGATGAGGATGGCGTTCAACGCTGTTGTCATATTGGCTCTCGTTGCGGGACTGTGCGTCGTCTGCTCGCGTTTTGTCCATTTGGGCGATGTCGAGTTCACCGACAATGCGCAGGTGAGGCAATTGGTGACGCCTGTCAATTCGCGCGTCCAGGGCTTTGTCCGATACGTCTTTTTCGATGAGTATGCCCCCGTGCGCAAGGGAGACACGCTGCTCATCGTCGAGGATGCCGAATACCGTCTGGCGTTGGCGCAGGCCGAGGCCGACTTCCAAAACGCCGCGGCGGGCAAGGTGGCGATGAACACCAGCATATCTACGACGGTCAACGACATGGCGGTCTCCGATGCCGGCATCGACGAGGTGGCAATACGCCTCAAAAACGCCGAGAGCGAGCTGAGGCGCTACTCCGAGTTGAGAGAGAGGGGGGCAGCCACGCAGCAACAATATGAGAGGGTCGAGACGGAATTTCAGGCGACCAAGGCGCGCTACGACCAACTGACGAGGCAACGCAACTCCACGGCACTGGCCAAGCAGGAGCAGGAGGTGCGCCTGGGGCAGAACGACGCCATGATCAAGTTGGCCGAGGCGCGTGTCGGGCTGGCGAAGCTCAACCTCTCCTACACAGTCATAACGGCGCCGTGCGACGGGACGACGGGGCGCAAGGACGTGGTCCCGGGGCAGCTCATCCAGCCCGGTCAGACGGTGGTGGACATCGTCGACGATGCGGACAAGTGGGTCGTGGCAAACTTCCGGGAGACGCAGATGCGGAACATACGTGTGGGGGCGGAGGTCTCCATTGTGGCCGACGCCATTCCCGGGGTGGAATATGTCGGGAGGGTGTGCGCCATTGCCGGGGCCACGGGGGCCGCTTTCTCCGTTTTGCCGCAGGACAACGCCACGGGCAACTTCGTAAAGGTTGAGCAGAGGGTGCCGGTCAAGATTGTCTTGGAGAGGGGAGAGAAATGGGATGAGCTCAGGGCCGGCCTAAATGTCGAGTGCGAGGTGAAATTCTAGCCGACCCATGCCACCAGCACACTTCGATTGGTTGCCGATGTTCCGCGGCTTTGTGCCCAAGGGTGTCCGCCCGTGGGTCTACGTGGTCTTCGCTTTCTGTTTCCAGCTGTCGGGAGGCGTCTACATGGGCGCCCTCAACGAGATTGTCAGCTCGCGCCAGCTCCTGCGCGAAGATGTCATAATGTGTCTCTATTGCAATCTCGCCGGCATGGCGGTCTACTTCCCGATTCTCTTCCGGATGAAGTTCCGCCACACGAATAAGGCTCTGCTCTTCGTGGCCGCTTCCGGGTTGGCTTTCTGCTCCATTGCCGCGGCCTACGCGCCTAGTCTGCCGGTTTTGTGGGCGGTGTGCGTGCTTAGCGGCTTCTGCAAGATTCAGGGCACTTTTGAGTGCATGAGCAACATCCAGCTTTGGATAACGCCCAAGCGCGACTTCCGGGTTTTCTTCCCCGTTCTCCACATCGTCATCCTTGGCGCCATGCAGGTGAGCGACTACCTTGCGGCGCGGGTGGCCTACGTTTGGGGCTGGGAGCATATGCATTGGCTCATGGCGGGGCTTTTCATGCTCGTGGCGTTGGCTGTCGTCATGCTCACGCGCAGGGTGCGCCTCATGCCCGTCGTCCCGCTCAGTGGGGTCGATTGGCTCGGTGGGGGGCTGTGGCTCGCCACGCTGCTTCAGGTGGCGTGGTTCTTCTGCTATGGGCATACCCTCGATTGGTTTCACTCGCCCGCCATGGTGCGCACCGGTGTCGGGATCGCCGTCACTTTCCTGTTGGCCGTGGCGCGCTCTTTCGTTGCCCCCCATCCCTACATAGCGCCCGAGATCTGGAGGGTGAGGCGACTTGCGCCCGCCATGCTCATTGTGGCCATCGCCGAGTTCTGCTTGGCGTCGGAACACGTCTTGGAGGAGGTCTTCTTCGAGGAGGGGATGCGATATTCCAACATGACCATCGTCGGCACCGACTTTTGGGCTTTCGTCGGGGTCGTCGTCGGTTGCCTTTTCGCTTTGGTGTGGATGAAGTTGTTCAACCTCAATGCGTTCCGTCTCACCACCATTGGTTTTGTCGTCTTGGGCGTCTATCTCGTCTTGTTCTATCTGACGGTTTCCGCCGAGTTCGATTTCCGCTCGCTGCGCTCGTTGGTCGTCTTGCGCTCGTTTGCCTATGCGGTGCTCAGCGCGTCGCTCATGTACATCTTGGAGTGCATCATGACGTTTCAGACGTTCTTCATGGCCTTGTCGGTCTTCAATATGTTCCACATGATTATTGGCGGGGCCATTGGGTGCGCTCTCTATTCCTATGGGCTCGACTTCTATATGGCAGACAACTTCAGCCGCTATGCGTCGTTTTTCGACCATGTGGCTCTCAGCCGCGACACTCTAGGTTTTGGCGAGAAGATGGGGCTTTTTGAGCGTGGGCTTATGATTATGAGCGTCAAGCAGATATATGGTTGGGTGGCCTACGCGTGCCTCTCTGTCGGCTTGGTGCTGATGCTCTACAAGGTGCCCCTCGTGCGGCAGACCTACAAGCGCATGCAGGCGTGGCGCGATGTCGGCAAGCGCATGGTTCGCCGCTTGGAATGGGAGAGAAATGTGTAGTGCTTTGAAACAATTGCGCCCCATGTTTCAAAATATGTCAAGAATAATTGAGGCGACCTAAAAATATTGCCAGCCGACAGGCTTATCCTTTATGTCGGTTTTTCTTAACTTCGCCCGCAGTTGAACAACGGCATAGTTTCATAATGGGTATATTCAGTTTTTTGTTCGGCGGAGGAAAATATCCTGCCACGAGTAAGTATGAGGCGCAGTTGGAGCAAGAGAAGTCCGACTTAGCAAGGTTTAAGGCCATTGCCGCCGGTGCTGAGCTGAAGAAGTTTGACGAGCTGAAAGCCAAGACGACTTCCGCTGGTTTCGTCGACAGGGTGTCGCACCTCAAAAACGACCGTTTCGACCAGACTGAGGAGTTCCGCAAGGAGCAGGAGCTGAAGTCTCTTGCCAAGAGTGCGGAGATTAAGGGATACCTCAAGTTCGTCGCCGCAGGCAAGGACAAGCTGGCTGAGCGGGTGTTGGAGTCGGCGGCCTACAAGGAGTTTTGCTCGCTCTCCAAGGCTTCGGGCGAGGGCAACGCCAAGAGGCTCAAAGAGCTGAAAGCAAATCCCGACGTGAAGACGGCTGTCAAGATGTCGGCTTCGGCCGCCTATGCCAACTATTGCAAAGTGAAGTCGTCCGACAGGCTCAAGAGATATGAGGAGCTTTCCGCCTACGTCAAGACTGACGCTTTCGTTGCCAAGAAGGCGGACTTGTTGAATAAGAACCGCTTCAAGCAGAGCCCTGAGTTCTCCGATTTGCAGGAGCTCGCGCGGTTGGAGAAGACCGCCGATCTTAAGTGGTATTTCGCCGCTTTGGCCGACAAGAGGTTTGGCAGTGCCGACGCTTGGGTGCTGACTTTCGCCGACGACTTCGGTGGCGGGCGTCTCGACGCCAAAAAGTGGCTTCAAGGCTACTATTGGGGCATGAAGACTGCCGGCTTGGTCTACAGCCTCGCCGACGAGCGTCAGGCTTTCGTCGACTCTGCCGCCACGGTGGGTTCTGCCGGGCTGACAATTGCCACACGCTCGGCGAAGACGCAGGGCAACGTCTGGAATCCTGCGGCTGGCGGTTTCGTCAAGGCCGATTTCGATGCCACGGCGGCGCTCGTCAACACTGGCGACGCTTTTCGGCAGAAGTTTGGCAAGTTCGAGTTCAAGGTTAAGGTGAGTGGAGCCAAGGCCCCCGTGACGGACAACATTTGGCTCTGCTCCGACGGTGGGGCGGAGATTAACGTCGCCACGTTCGGCAAGGGTAAGAGTGTGGCTATGGGCGTCGCGGGCCGTGGCGGCAGCGCCGTCGGCTCGGTCGACGACGTCAAGTTCTCTTCCGACTATTTTGTCTACTCCCTTGAGTGGACTGCCAAGAAGATCACGTGGAGGGTCAACGGTGTCGAGGTCTACTCCACGACGCAGTCTGTTCCGCAGGAGCCGATGTACATCTGCCTCAGCTCCAACGTGGTTGGTGATGGAGACATCGCCGATGCCGACATGGACGTCCAATGGGTCAAGGTCTACGCTAGCAAGTAGGCAGTTCCCATTTTTAGCAAAAAGGCGAGGCCGCTCCGTTTCGGGGCGGCCTCGTCGCTGTTTTGTCACGTCTTAGTTGCGTATGTTCATGCCAATTCAATATTTCTCAATATCTCATTCCCTATGGCTCTTGCCATGAGCGGCGGGACGGCGTTGCCCACCAACGTGTATTGCGGAATTTCGGATTTCCTCTTGTCGCCGCCAGTCTGTCTTTTCCCCTGGAAGACGAAGGAGTCGTCGAACGATTGCAGTCTGGCCATCTCGCGGACCGTCATGGGGCGCATTGCCGAATAGTGGATGAAGTCGTCGGGCATGGTGCACACTGTCGGGCTCTGAGAGTCGGGGCGAAGTACGAAGTAGTTGCGTTTGGCGGACTCTAGGCCTTTGGCTTTCAGTTCCGCCTTGCATTCGTCGGAATATTCGCCGTGGCGTGCAATTATGCTCAGGCGCTCGCGCACCGTCTCGTTTTGGTCGCTCGTCTGATGGTTGAAAAGTTGGGAGTGCCGCCACAGTTGTGGGGTCTCTAGCTCCTCTTGGTCTTTCACGTAGAACGGCTCAGTGTCAAATTTGAACCGCGTCCTCAACCTGCCTTCGCGAGACCACTCCGCGTATGTCTTGCCGCCAGCTTCGTTCACTCTCCCGTCCACGTCCCGCGGCTTTACGAGGTGGTCAAGACCGGGGTCTTGTTTCGCCCTGCGGTAGTCTTCGAGGGTCTGGCCGTTGCCGATAAAGTTCAAGTCGTTTATCGCTTCGTAGACAGTCACGCGGTCTTCAGCTTCTACGGTCGGGGCCACTGCCTTAATCTCTTTTTGGTCTTTTCTTGAGCCTATATACACGACCCTCTCCCTGTTTTGGGGGACGCCGTAGCGACGATGTGAGAACCATCTGGTTGATGTTGTAGAGCCTCAACCGCGACATTATCTCCGCGTAGCGCTCTTCAGTCTTGTCCGCCGCGGCAAGCTTCTGCACGATGTTGAAGCAGTCGTCCAACGGCATGGTGTATATCGCTATGGCGCGTCTGAAGAGGTCAACTTCGTCTTCCCCGGCGTTTTTCAACTCGCCAAGCTCTTCGACCGACTTGCCAATGGCGTCGATTATAGCCCCGTCTGAGATGGACGCCATGAAGTTGTTCATCGGCTCTATGAGAAGGTCATTGTCGACGTTTGCGGCGGTCTTTAGGTTCACCACGTTGGCAATGATGGCCTCGCGTTCCTCGTTCCGCCGGAGCAACGCCAGGCCGTGCCTTATGGTGTTGACGTTGCGGTCCGACTTGCTTGTGCGGTATGCTATGTGTCTGGTGAGCAATCTGAACTGCGCCTCCAGGTTCTCAAAGAAACGGTCTTTCTGTTTCGAGGCTGTTTCGTCGTCCGTGGCAAGCTCCATCTTGAATTTGCTGCTCAATGCCGCAGACATGAAAGCCGTCGTCGTCCGTGGCAACATCTCTTCCAGATATGCGAGGAGGCCGCCGATTTCCATGTCGTCTATGAGCGACCTCATCTCTTTCATGATTTCCACCTTGAACCGCCCGTTGTCTTTCGTCAGGATGCCCTTGACATTTTCCATGACGAAATATTTAGGGCGCAGGGTGCGGATCACTTTGAGGTAGTGGTCGAAAAGGTTGTCGCGCTTGTCGAAGCGTCTGCGCCTGCCGGCAAGGCTGAACGACTGGCAACTTGGCCCGCCCGTGACGACGTCGACATCCTTGCCCTCCAATGCGGATTGGAGCTTGGGCAGGAAGTCGGGAGACATGATGTCTTCCGTCACGAACTCGGTCGGCAACCCTAGAGATTTGTTGTAGCGGGCACGGTGGGTGACTTCGCAATTCTCGTTGATGTCCGATGCTAGTAGAAAGTCGAAATATTTGCCGTTGGCGTCGGCCTGCAGGAATCCCTCGCTGATGCCGCCGGCACCTGCAAACAGGTCTATAAACGTGATTGGCTTGCGCCCTTTCAGAAAAGACTCTAGTTCTGCCATATGTCGGATGTCCCTTATTGATTCATTGAAAATTAATGCCTTAGCTGACCTTTTGCCCCGCCGTCAATGTCTGATTGTACTTCGACGGCAGCACGCCGAACTCCTCCTTGAAGTATTTTGAGAAGTACTTAGGATTGTTGAACCCTACGGCATACGCCACGTCGGCCACATTCTGAGCGGGGTCGTGGAGCAGTTGCGCCGCGCGCTTCAGCCGTATGACGCGGATGAACTCTATCGGGGGGCGGCCCGTGATGGACATCAGCTTCTTGTAGAGGTGGACGCGGCTCATGCCCAGGTGGCGGCTCAAATCTTCTACCGACAGCGACGGACTCACGATGTTCTCCTCCACATAGGCTATGGCTTTCTGGATCAGCTTCTCGTCGAGGGGCGTGACGGCAATTTGGCTCGGCTCGGGGTCAATCTGGCTTCTGAAGGCCTGTCGCCGCGTCTCGCAGAGGTCTATCAGCTTCTTGATTTTCAGCCGCAAGATTTGCGGGTTGAATGGTTTGGTCAGATAGTCGTCGGCGCCAAGGTTCAGCCCCTCGATGTTGTGTTCCTCGGCGCTCTTGGCCGTCAGCATGATGAGGGGGATGTGGCTGGTCCGGATGTCACCCTTGACTTTCGAGCATAGCTCGTTGCCGTCCATGACGGGCATCATGACGTCGGTTATGATGAGGTCGGGGGGCATGGCGGTTATCGTCTCGTAGGCCTCGGCGCCGTTGTGCGCCTCCACGATGTCGTAGTCCTTTTGCAGGGTGTCGTGCAGGAGGGTCAGGAAGTCTTCGTTGTCGTCCACGATGGCGATTGTCTTCCGGGCGTGCTTTTTGTCGTCGCGGGGGGCTTTCTGCGCCGACAAGTCGCAGGAGACCGCGGTCGGTTCCGGCTTTCCGTCGGCAGTTTTCGCCATGTCGGGCGATGTCGGCAGTTCGACGGTGAAGACTGAGCCGCCTCCGGCGTTGTCCTCGACGCGTATCGTCCCGTTGTGGAGGGCGACAAACTCTTTGGCCATGTGGAGGCCTATTCCGCTCCCGGCCAAGGAGGCGTCTTTTTGTGGCACTTGGTAGAAACGCTCGAAGATGTGCGCTTTGTGCTCGTCCGCTATGCCTATGCCGTTGTCGCCTACGCTGATTATGGCGCGGGTGTGGTCGGGGGAGAGCCCGACCCCCATCGTGACGTTGCCGCCAATGGGGGTGAACTTGTAGGCGTTGGAGAGCAGGTTGTCGACGACTTTGCCAATCTTGTCTTTGTCGAACTTGAGATATATGTTCGCCTCGCTGCTGTCCATTGCGAAGTTGATGTCTTTCGTCGAGAGCTTGACAAAGGCGTCGCAGTGGTCGCACACGAAGCCCACGAGGTCGCCCTCCGACAGGTTGAGGGTCATGCCGCCCTTGTCCGCCTTGCGGAAGTCCAGAAGCTGGTTGACCATGCTGAGCAATTTCTGAGAGTTGCGGTAGATCAGCTCCATTTGGCGGCGGTGGGGGGCTTCGGCCGGGGTCTCCTCCAAGATGTTCTCCAAAGGGGAGACGATGAGGCTCAGCGGAGTGCGCAACTCGTGCGATATGTTTGTGAAAAAGCGCAACTTCATGTCGTCCACCTGCTTCTGCTTCTCCACTTCGTCCATTATCTGCCGCATCTTGAACTTCGCCTTGTCGCGGTCGCGAATCCATTTGACGGAGAAGAACAAAGAGGCGGCGGCAGCGCACACGTAGGCGGCATAGGCCCAGCCCGTGCGCCACCAGGGTGGAGATATGCGGATGCTGAGGACCGAGGCCTCGGCGCTCTCCAGGCCGTCGCTGTTTGCGGCGCGGACCGTGAGGCGGTAGCTGCCCGGGGCCAGGTTGGTGTATGTGGCGTGGTTGCTGTTGGTGCTTATCCAGCTGTCGGTGAAGCCCTCCAGGCGGTATGTGTAGGTCACCTTTTCCGGCAACACGTTGCTCATCGTCGAGAAGAAGACGGTGAACATGTTGACGTCGTAGGGCAACTCGATGCCGTCGCAGAACGGGAGGGCCATCGGCAGGCTGCAACCCTCGCCGGGGCCAATCTTAGACGGCGAGCCGAAAGTGCTTAGGCGAGTGAAGCGCACGTGCGGAATCTCCTTGTTGTAGCATATTGAGGAGGGGTTGAAGCGGTTGACGCCGTTGTCGCGGCCAACGACAATGTCGCCGCCGGAGGTGCAGGCTATGGCGCGTTCGTTGATGGAGCCCGTCAAGAAGCCATCCTGGTCGTTGTAGCTGTAGGTCACGGTGTTGACCACGCCGTTGCGGTCGTCTTTGCGCACCTCGACGCTTGTCATGCCCCCGGCCGTGGCTATCCATATGCCCCTATGATGGTCTTCGACGATGCCCAGGGTGGCGTCGGTGGGCAAACCCTCGGCGCGGCCCATGTGGCGGACGTAGTTCAGGGTCTTCCCGTCTACAATGTGGACGCCGTTGTTGCTGCACACCCACAGCAAGTCGCGCGAGTCGTAGAGCATGTCGATGACGTAGCACTTGAGGCGTCCGCCGCCGTCGTCTATGGGGACGACCTGGTTCGCGTTCCGCGTGTCCACAATGCACAGCCCCTCGGAGGTACCCACCGCCATGCGTCCGTCGCGCATGGGCACAATCTTGCTCACTGTGCCGTTGGGCAGCCCGTCGTCGCGGTCTATTTTTGACCATGCGCCGCTGCGCTCGTCCAAGACGGCGGCTCCGGCCGAGAGAGAGCCCACCCACAGCCGGCCTCCCTCGCGGCATATTGTCCATATGTTGTCCGACGCCGCGGCGGGCGGGATGCCGGGGCGGTTGCGGTAGCGCGCGAAGCCGCGGCCGTCGTAGTGGCACAGCCCGCCGAGGAATGTGCCGACCCATATGCCCCCGTCGCCGTCGGGGCAGAGCGACACCACGATGTCGCTCGACAGCGAGTTGGGCTCGCGTCCCGAGGCGCGGTACAGCCGCCGGCGTCCTGCGCTGTCTTCGTGGAGCAGTCCGTTCTCGTTTGTCCCATACCACATCCCGCCATGCTCGTCTTCGGCAATGGCGTTCACCTGCGCCACGAAGCCGGGGTCTATGGAGTCCACTTGCAGGTTGTCAACGTCGAATTTGAAGATGGGTTCGGCAAAATACGATACGCCCATACTGACGTCGCCAACCCACACCACGCCCCGGCGGTCGGCGTAGAGGCAGCTTATGCCGTTGCTCCTCAGGCTTCGGGGCTGGCCTTTTTGGCTGCGTATGCTTGTCGCCGTCCCGCGCCGGCGGTCTATCACGTTAATTCCGCCGTGGTCGCTCGCCACCCATATCCTGCCGTGGTCGTCTTCCGCAACCGTGCGGACAACGAAGTCGGGGGCGCGGAGCGGCTCGGGGCTTGCGCTTGTCAGGTGCGCCCACTGGCCCGTCTGCGCCGATTTGTGCCACAACCCGTAGCTGTCTTGCGCCACGACCCAATAGTCGCCGCCGCTGTCCACGAAGATGCTATGGTTGCCGGCGTCCAGCGGGGAGGTTTCCGCCGACTTGCGTTGCCACGAGCCCGCGGCGTCGGCGGCGTAAATCCCTATAGTCCCGTCATAGTGGATTATGTAGACGTCGCCGCGCGACTCGCACAATGAGCTGACATTTGTGGCGGAGCCTCCCGACAGGCCCCTGTGGGTTGTGGTGCCGAGGGCCGATGAGTATACGGAGCATGTGGGGCCGTCGGACATCCATATGTCGCCGCGGCTGTCTACGAAGACCACGGCGTCGCGCCAACGGACGTGGGCGGCGTCGAACATGTCAACGGCGGGGCGGAACGTCTCGCTGCGCTTGTCGAATGTCGAGTAGGAACGGTTGGTGCGCACCAGCAGCTTGTCGTCGGCAATGTCGCGTACCCAAAGGACGGTGTTGTCGTCGAGGCTCGTCGTGTCGTCCTCTGAGTGGAGGAAGACGGACATCGAGTAGCCGTCGTAGCGGTTCAGCCCGCACGAGGTCGAGAACCATACGAACCCTTGGGAGTCGCGCCATATGCTGTTGACTTTGTTGTTCGACAGCCCATCCTCCATGGATATGTGCCGAAAAGAGAAGCTGTCTGACGCGCGCAATTGCTCTTGCGCGGCGAGGGTCAGCAGGGCCAGGAGGGCGGCGAGGCGAGTCATTGTCCTACAGGTTCTCAGTCAAGAAGTTGAGTTTCATGTTGTATAGATGTGAGCGCACTTTTCCGCCATATATGCTGTGGTTGCGGTTCGGGTAGGTGAACATCTGGAACTGCTTGCCGGCCTGGACAAGGGCGTCGACCATCTCCATCTGGTTCTGGCAGTGGACGTTGTCGTCGGCCGTGCCGGCAATGATCAGGTATTTGCCGGTGAGGTTGGCGGCATGGGTCAAGGGGCTGTTGTCGTCATATCCGCTGGCGTTCTCGGCCGGGGTGCGCATGAAGCGCTCGGTATACACGCTGTCGTAGAATCGCCAGTTCGTCACGGGCGCCACGGCTATGCCCACCTTGAACGCGTCGCTCTTGCACAGGCACAAAGAAGACATGAAGCCGCCGTAGCTCCAGCCCCATATGCCAATGCGAGAGCCGTCGACGTAGGGCAGGGTGGCGAAGTGGCGGGCCGCGGCAATCTGGTCGTCGCTCTCCAGGCGGCCCATCTGCATATAGGTGCACTTGCGGAACTCCGCGCCGCGGCAACCCGTCCCGCGCGGGTCTACGCACGCCACGAGGTAGCCGCAGGAGGCCAATGTCTGCTCCCAGCCAATCTCCCATTGGTTCAAGACCTCCTGGGAGTTGGGGCCGCTATATTGCACCATTAGGAGCGGATACCGGTTCGTGGGCGAGAAGTCGCGTGGCTTGATAATCCATGCGTTGAGGGGTGTCCCGTCGGCCCCGGGGACTGTGATGAATTCCTTTTGGCTCACGAAGCGCGTTTTGAGCTTGTCCGCGAGGCTCTTGTTGTCCAAGATGGTGCGGAGAGTCTTGCCCTTGCCGTCGCATACGCTGTATGACGGAGCCGAGGTCGTCGAGGAGTGCTTTAGGACGAAGAATTTGTGGTTGGCGGAGAACGTGGCGTCGTTCGTGCCGGTCTGTGAGGCAACGGCCGTCGTCGTGCCGCGGCGCAGGTCGGTCGAGTAGACTTCGCGCTCCATGGGGGTTCGTTTGGCAGCCTGGTAGAAGAGCGTGCCGCCGTCCTCGTCGACGCCATAGAAGCGCGTCACGTCGAACTCGCCCTCGGTAAGCCTCTTTTTCATTGTCCCGTTGGTCTCGTAGAGGTAGAGGTGGCGCCAGCCGTCGCGCTCGCTGACGACGACGAACTCCGTCCCGCCGCGGATGAATTTTAGAGAGTTGTAGGCGTCTTCGTCGACATATCGCTCGTCGGCCTCGGTCATGATGACGCTGCTGACCGTCGAGCGGGAGTTTACGCCAATCAGCTCCATCTTGTTTTGCAACCTGTTCAGTTTCATCACGGCCAATTGGTCGGGCTGGCCTGTCCAGACAATTCGGGGGATGTAGAAGTCGCCTTTGCCAAGCTCCACATCTTTGGTTGTCCGGCTCTCGGTGTCGAAAATTCGCACCGATACTTTGGAGTTCTTCTCGCCCGCTTTGGGATATTTATATGTGTACTGCTTCGGATAGAGGGCGGCCTCGTCGTTGCGGGGGTGGCTGGCGGCGAACACGGGGAGAGTGAACTCCGGCACCTCGGTCTCGTCATATCTGATGTAGGCAATCTGCTTGCTGTCGGGGCTCCAGGCGTAAGACCGGCTGGTTGAGAATTCCTCTTCGTAGACCCAGTCGGGGATTCCGTTTATTATGCGGTTGGCTTCGCCGTCGGTCGTGACGTCGCTCGTGCTGCGATATTTGAGCTTGAAGAGGTGGATGTCGTTGCCGCAGACGTAGCTTATCATGTAGCCGTTGGGGGCGAATGCCGCCTCTTGCTCGCCGCCGTCAGCAGAGAGTGGCTCTATGGTGTTGTGGGCCACGTCGACAACGTAGTGGTCGGCCTTGTAGGAGCGGCGGTAGATGGGGGAGACGTTGTTCCAGACGAGGATGAACTCGCCGCCGGCCGACAGTTCGTAGCCCGAAATCTCGTCGGGCTTCTTCTCGCCTTTCACCGTGCCGAGGTCCAGCAGGGTGCGCTCTTTGGCCCCTGTGGCAAATCGATATTGCTCAATGCGTTCGCCGTCAGACGAGATGAGGGTGTAGCTGTCTCCGTCGGGAGTCGACTTGAGGGCGTCTGGCCGTTCGGGATATAGCGACCAATCTTCGTAGAGGTCGGCAATGCCAATCTCCTGTTGCGCTTGGGCGGCGCAGGCCATGACTGCCGTCGCCAAGAGGGCAGTGGCGCAGCCCCGGCGCAATGTCATATTGAATGTGTTGTGCATGAGCGTCACAATTTGTTTTTTCTTGATGTCATAGTCTGTGCGGTAGTTCCAATGCGCTCTGCTCCACATCGCGCCGAACCAATGTTAGCGGCTTCGAGAGTGGCATAGGCGCCGGGTCGCCGACTTCCGGGTCTGGCAGCCTTTCGCCCCTCTTCCAGCTGTGGAGCGTCAGGACGATGACTTCGCTGGGGGCGAAGAGCCGTATGGCGCGCCGCGAGGTGCCGATGCCCGTTGTCGTGATGACGGGTTGACCGGCGGTGTTGTAGTTCAGGCCCTTGAGGAAGCGTTGGCCGTAGTGCGAGGCGGTTTGCGGGGCGAAGGCGCCCAGCAGGGTCACCTGCCCGCCGTGCGTGTGTCCCGCCAGGGTGATGTCGGCGTTGCTGATGTCCTGGTCTTCGGCGTAGTCGGGCGTGTGAGTGAGGAGGATGACGAACTCCGACGGTGGCAGTTGCAGGGTGGGACTCGTCCCCATTTCGTGGCGGCTGAAATCGTTGTGCACGCCGGCTATGGTGATGTGTGAGTGCCCCTTGACAATCTGGATTGCTGTGTCCTCCACCAGGGTTATGCCGTGCTCCCGCATCGCGTCCTTAATTATGTCGGTACACCGCTCCAAGTCGTTGTTGCCCAACACGGCGAACGTGCCATGGGGCGGCGGGGTGCGCATCATTGTCGAGAACAGGGGGGCCACCGAGTCGCAGCTCTCCTGATAGTCGCCGCCTAGCAACATCATGTCGGCTGCTACTTCGTCTTGTATGGCGCGCAGGCTTCGCAGGGTCTCGTCGGTGAAGAGGCTGGGGTAGTGGGTGTCCGCCACGAAGAGGATGCGGAATCCCTCGAACGCGTTGGGGATGTCGGCCGACGAGATGTCGTACGTCCTGACGCGGCGGATGCCTGGGTGGGCGCATTCAGTCGGCATGCGCCCCCTCTCTATTTGCGTAACCATGTCGCCCGCGTCTTGCGCCATGACAATGCCGGGCGGCGGGAGGAGCAGCAGCGGGAGGAGGCGCAAAAACGTGTTTGCCTTTATCATTGAGTGTCTATTGGTGTGCAGGTTTGGCCGACGCCTCAGTGCGCTATGGGCCCGGAGCATACCACTTCGTCTCCGTCGTAGAGGGCGGCGAACTGGCCAGGCGTGATGCCGCGCTGAGCCTCGTCGAATGCGAAGAAGAGGCCGCGGTCCGTCATCACTGCGCGCCCGCCCTGGAGGGGTTGGCGGTAGCGGATTCTGCAACTGTAGCGTCGAACGTCCCCCGGCGTCATGCCGATTTCGGGGCGTAGCCAGTGGACTTCGGCCGACGGAATTTTCAAGACGTGGCGATAGAGGCCCGGATGGCTCTCCCCCATGCCGACAAAGACCTGGTTGTGTGGCACGTCGGTCCCGATGACGAACAGCGGCTCCGGAAATCCGCCGATGCACAGTCCCTTGCGTTGGCCTATGGTGTAGAATTGGGCCCCATTGTGCGTCCCGACTTTGCGACCCCATTGGGGGTGGAGTGGGTAGGGGAGCGAGAGGCGTTCCAGCTCCTCAGCTTCTGGCCGCTCCGCTTGCGCGGCCGACCAGTCGCGGTGGAACGGGGCGGCGTCGGGGGGCAGGAGGAAGACCTTGCCCTCCGAGGCTTTGAGCCGTTGCTGGAGGAAGACGGGCAAGTCCACTTTCCCCACGAAGCATATGCCCTGCGAGTCCTTTTTGTGGGCTGTCACGAGGTTCAGTTCCGTGGCAATCTTGCGGACTTCGGGTTTTGTCATCTCGCCTATGGGGAACATGGCCGCCTCCAACTGTTGTTGGTTCAGTTGGCAGAGGAAGTAGCTCTGGTCTTTGTTGCCGTCTGCGCCGGCCAGGAGGCTGTAGCTTGTCGTGCCGTCGGCGTTGCGGGTCGCCGCCTTGCGGCAATAGTGGCCTGTCGCGACGCGCTCGGCGCCAAGCTCGCGGGCGGCGCGCCAAAAGCTGTCGAACTTTATCTCGCGGTTGCACAAGACGTCGGGGTTCGGTGTCCGCCCGGCGGCATATTCGGCGAACATATAGTCCACGACGCGCTTGCGATACTCCTCGCTGAGGTCTACGAAGTGGAATGGGATGCCGAGTTTGCGGGCCACGGCCTCGGCGTCGAACTTGTCGTCCATCCAGGGGCAGTCGCCTTTCAAGACACCGGTGGTGTCTGTCCAGTTGCGCATGAACAGGCCGACCACGTCGTATCCCTGTTTCTGCAACACATAGGCGGCGACGCTGGAGTCCACGCCTCCCGAAAGGCCTACGACGACCCTCACTCTCTTGACCATATCGGCAAAGATAGCAAATTGGGGCAAAATGTCAGCCGCCCGCTTACGCCGCAGCCCCCGCACGCTGTCCCCATGTGGGGGGCGTGCGGGGGCTGTAGCGCCGTTTGCGTTGGCTATGGTCAATATTTGGACGAGACCTCGTTGATGATTCCCATCCTCTTGTTGAGTTTCTCCAACTCCGCGCGGGCGTTGGCAATCTTGGTGTTGAACTCCGAGATAATCTTGTCGGAGTTCTTAGACTTGGCGAAGAAGCCAATGTTGTTCTCCAGGGTCTCCACGTCCTGCTCCGCTTGGCGCACCAGGGCCTGCATCTTGATGCGCTCGCGCCGCAGACGGTCGCCGCCCTCTGCGGCCATGGCCTCAACTTTGCCGCGATACTGCTCCATCTCGGCGTCGGCCCTGTCGATGTTCAGTGCGCTATACTGCTTGTCAATCAGTGCGGCGAACTCCTTGTTCACGCTGCTGCGGTCGGCGGACGGCACGAGACCTATGGCGTTCCACCGCATGACGAAGTCTTTGAGGTCGGCCAGGTGCTGTGCCTCGTCGGTGGGGGCGGCGTAGGCTTTCAGCTCGTCGAGCAGGGCGCGCTTCTTGACAAGGTTGTCGCCCTGCGCGCTCAGCTCACCCTCGTGTTGGCTCTGCTTGTTGTCGAAGAACGTGTCGCATGCCTTGCGGAATCTTCGCCACACGGCCTCCGAATGGCGGTTGGAGACGGGTCCCACCTCTTTCCACTCCTTTTGCAGGCCGATGAGGAAGTTGGAGGTCTGCCGCCAGTCTGTGCTGTTCATCACCGCCTCGGCTTTCTCGCACAGCGCCTCCTTGAGGCGCAAGTTGGCGTCGAACCTCTCGTTCTGCTCCTTGACGTAGGCGCGGCGCATGTCATAGAGCTTGTCGAGGCTCTTGCGGAAGCGCCTGTATATCTCGTCGTTGACATCCTTGGGCGCAAAACCTACCGACTTCCACCGTGCGGTGAAGTCTTGCGCCTTTTTGACTAGGTTCTCCAGGTCTTTGCGCGTCATCTCAGTGTTCAGCAGAGCCTCAATCTCGTCGCAAATGCCCTGTTTGACCTTGTAGTTCTCTTTCTCTTGCTCGCGAAGCTCCTCGTTCGACTTGCGGAAGTTCTGCGTGATTATTTTGCCTGCCGCCTTGAAGCGCTCCCAGAGGGCGTCGCTCTCGGCTCGGGGGACGGGGCCTATCGCCTTCCACGAGTCGCGGAGCTTCTGCATCTGGCTATACGCCTTGCGGGTCGTGCTGACGGTGGTCAGGGCCTCGGCTTGCTCGCACAGCTTTATCTTGGCGTCCATGTTGCGGCGCATGTCGAGCTCGCGAAGCTCGCGGTCAATGTTCAGCTTGCCGAAGAACTCCTCCGTGAGGCTGTGGAAGCTCTTGTTGAGGCTCTTGCGGCTTGTCGGGATGTGCCCAATCTCCTTCCACTTGGCTATGATGTCCTTCACCGTGCTGAGGAGCTTCGATGGGTTGCTGGTCTGCGTCGCCGCCACGACCTGCTCCAACTGCTCTAGCAGCTTGCTTTTGGCCTCGGCGTTCTGCTCCATCTTTTTGCGCGCTTCCCGCCTCTCGGCCTCCATGCGCTCGTCATATTTCGCCAGGAGGTCGCGCATCGCCTCCTCTTCAGGCGTCGCGGCTTTCTCCGTCTCTGCCGGCGCCACTGCTTCTTCGTCGGCTTTGTCGTCTGCCCCTGGCTGTCCTTCGTCGTCAGATTGTGTGGCGGCCGCGGGTTCAGTTTCGGTTGGGGGTGTGGCGCGGGGGAAACGCGCGTCAACCTCCGCCCGGATGCCGTCCACCGCCTGACGGACGCCAAGGCCCGTGCCTAGAACCACCGTCTCCTCCAGGTGTGCCAACAACTCTGCGTCCGACATGTTTTTCAGCTCCTCTGGGGTTTTCCCCTTGTGTCCTTCGGTGGCGCTGTCGGTCTCCACCTCTTCGGGTTGGGTTTCCGCTTCGTCCGGGACTGTGGGGTCGGTCTCGTCCTCTGTCGGGGCGGGCTCGGTCGTGGCCGTAGCCTCGTCCGGCGGCGTCTCGACCGTTTCGGGGGTGTTGTTCGAGTTCTTCGGGTCTTGCTGTTCTTCGAGCAAGGGGTTTTGGTTCTCTTCCATGATAGCTAGAGTGTTGATGCTAGCGTCGCGGCATTCCGGTTGCTGTTGCCGGTCTGTCGCAACCGAAAGCGCCATCCCGCCTCGTTGTCCTTTCGGGCGTCGGCAAGGGGGACGGAGGTCGGGTGCTTTGGCAAGTTTCGTTTCTGCGGCGCCCACCGCCGGATGCCCTTGTGGGGAGCGGCGTTGCGCCTGCATTTTATCTGCCAAAGATACAATAAAGATGCGATTGCCAACGCCGCTAGGTGCAATTTTGTCTTTTGGGGCAACTCTTTCGATATTGACCGAATCTTTCGTAAATTTGGAATCGGTAAACGCTATTACGACATAACCAGGCAAGCTCCATGAAGTTCACAGAGAACAACAAGCTGGGCGACATCTTGTCCGAGCACTACAGGATTTTGCTGCTGCTCGGCAGATTCGGCATTTCGCTAGGCTTCGGCGATAAGACGGTCAAGGCTGTTTGTGCCGAATATAATGTTGATTGCCAAACGTTTCTGGCCGTTGTCAACTATATGGCGATGGGCGACAGCACGCTCTATCGCAACGTCGATGTGCAGACAATGTTGCAATTCTTGCGCAGGGCGCACACCTACTATGTCGATTTTCTGATGCCCGAGTTGAGGCAGAAGCTCGAGGGGGTCGCCGGTCGGCTTGTCGGCAAGAAGCTCTACAGCCTCACCATGCGTCTTTTCGACGCCTACGCCGCAGGGGTGCAGAGGCATTTCGCCTACGAGAATAGCGAGCTCTTCTCCCACGCCGACAGGCTCGCCGCGGGGGAGAGGGGCATTGGCTTCTTCGATTTGACCAACTTCATCAGTCAACACGAGAATCTCGACACGAAGCTCCTGGAGCTTAAAAACGTGATGGTCCGATATTTCCCTGCGGGAGACAATCCGCACGAGGTGAATCAGGTTCTCTTCGACCTTTTCGCCTTCGAGGCCGATTTGAGGTCGCACTGCGACATCGAGGACAACCTGCTCATCCCGGCGCTTATGGAGATGGAGAGGCGGGGCGCAAGCGGCAAAAGGGGGGAGGCATGACGGCAATAAGCATGATAAAGATTGCGGTGGCGGACACGTCGGTCATAATACGCATGGGGGTCATCGGGGCGCTGAAAAGGGTTCTGGGCTCCGAGGCGTCGCTCTTGGAGGTGGCGCACCCCGACGATTTTGACAACCGCATGGCGTCGTTTGTCCCCTCGGTGGTCATAGTCTCGCCCACTTTCGGTGGAGTTTTCGATGCCGACGCCCAACGGCGCAAGAGTGGTCTCTTTGCGCGCGGGTGTCGTTTTGTGGCTCTGCTGTCCGCCGTCGTGCCTCAGGCCGCCATGAGGGGGTTCGACGCCTGTCTGACCATTTTCGACGACGAAGACTGCCTCCTCGCCTCAGTGCAGAAGCTCAGCGGCAAGGCGTCCAGGGAGCCCGAGGGGGGCGATGGCGACGGGGAGACGCTCTCGGCGAGGGAGAAGCAGGTGGTCCGTGGCGTGGTCAGCGGGTTGGCCAACAAGGAGATTGCCGACCAGATGAACATCTCGGTCTACACCGTCTTGACGCACAGGCGAAACATATCGCGCAAGCTGAATATCCACTCCTCAATTGCCCTGGCAATCTATGCCATAAGCAACAAGCTCGTCTCGGTCGACGAGGTCAAGTAGGGGTGGCGGGCGGAGGTGCGGGGGGCTGTCGGCGCGATACTGACGCCGCCCCTGTGGCGTATAGCCTGGCTTTCAGTCTCCCCCCGTCCGGTGCGCCCGACCCTAGTGTCTCAATACGCCCTCTCGTTGCGCCCCTCGATGTAGTTTATGAACGCTGTGTTGACAACCTTGTTGCCACCCGGGGTGGGGTAGTCGCCGGTGAAGTACCAGTCGCCACGGTCGTTGGGGCATGCCTTGTGGAGGTTCTCGACAGTCTGGAAGACAATCTCCACCTGCGCGCGCATATCGTCGGGGGTCAGCATTTGGGCAATCTTGGCGGAAATCTCCTCGACGCTGAACGGCTTATATATGTCGCGCACGCAGTTGACAATCTCCTCTTTGGGCAAGTTCTGTTGCTCCTTGCACGCCCGGTAGACGCTGTCTATGACCTCCTCGCGGCCCGTCTCGCGGAGCAGCTCGATGGCGGCGGCAAAGGCGCAGAAGTCGCCGAGCTTGGCCATGTCGATGCCGTAGCAGTCGGGGTAGCGGATCTGTGGGGCCGAGGAGACAATGATGACTTTCTTCGGGTGCAGACGGTCCAGGATGCGCAGGATGCTGCGTTTCAACGTGGTCCCGCGGACTATGGAGTCGTCGATGACGACAAGCGTGTCTTGCAGGTTCTTGACGATGCCGTAGGTGACGTCGTAGACGTGGCCCACCATGTTGTCGCGCCCTATGTCGGCGGTGATGAAAGTCCGCATCTTGACATCCTTGATGGGGATTTTCTCGAAGCGCGGCTCGTGGCGCATGATGTCCATGACGCGCTCGCGGCTCACCGGGCCGCGCTCCAGCTCCGAGAGAAGCAACGAACACTGGCGCTCCTTGACGGTCTCCCTCACGCCGTCCATTAGGCCAAGGTAGGCCGTCTCGGCGGTGTTGGGGATGTAGGAGAAGACGGTGTTGTCGATGTCGTTGTCCACTTTCTCCAACAGCGTCGGCGCAAGCAGGTAGCCCAACTGTTTGCGCTCGCGGTATATGTCGCGGTCCGAGCCGCGGCTGAAATATATGCGCTCAAAAGAGCACGACTTGTGCTCCTGGGGCACGCGGACAAGCTCGTCGCTCACGTGTCCGTCTTTGCGGACTATGATGGCGTGTCCGGGCTGGAGCTCCATCACCTGGCAGTAGCGGACGTTGAGGGCGGTCTGAATCACGGGGCGCTCCGACGCCACGACGACAATCTCGTCGTCATAATAGTAGTAGGCAGGGCGGATTCCCCACGGGTCGCGGGTCACGAAGGCGTCGCCGTGTCCAAAGACGCCGCCTATGACGTACCCGCCGTCCCATTTGCGGCTGGACCGCTCCAGGATTTTGCGTATGTCGATGCTGCTCTCTATGCGGTCTGAAATCTCGGCGTTGCTCAGCCCCTCGTTCTTATATTGACGGAAGAGGAGTTGCACCTCGTCGTCCACGAAGTGCCCGACGTTCTCCAAAATCGTCACCGTGTCCGAAAAGTCGCGCGGGTGCTGCCCTAGTTCCACCAGCGAGGCGTATATCTCGTCGACGTTGGTGAGGTTGAAGTTGCCGGCCAGGGCCAGGTTGCGGCTGCGCCAGTTGTTCTCGCGCATCACGGGGTGGCAATATTCTATGCTGTTGTTGCCAAATGTGCCGTAGCGCAGATGCCCCATGTAGACCTCGCAGGCGAAAGGCAGGTTCGCTTTGGCCCACGCTGCGTCGGCGAACTGGAGAGGCGTGCGCTCCTGGGCCGTCGAGAGCGGGCGGTTGATGCCGTTGATGATGTCCTGGATGGGCGTGTCGCCGTTGGAGCGGATGCGGTCGATATATTGCTTGCCCGACGGCTGGTCAATTTTCAGACCCACCGCGCCGGCTCCGTCCTGCCCGCGGTTGTGCTGCTTCTCCATGAGCAGGAACAGGCGCTGGAGGCCATATTGCCATGTGCCGTATTTCTGCTGATAGTACTCCAGGGGTTTGAGTAGTCGGACGAGGGCTATGCCGCACTCGTGTTTTATCGCTTCGCTCATCGGTTGTGGCTTGTAGGGGTGCTTTGAGGTTGATATTCGTGACTAGTGGCGAAAGTTCTTCTTGCGGATGGTGTTGTCGCGCACAATGTAGCTCCCGGCGAAACTCGGCTTCACGCTCTGGAGCATGCGCATGGCCTCGGAGCGTGAGCGGAAGTCGCCCACGCGGACGCGCCAAAAGGGGGCGTTGTAGATGATGTAGGCGCGCTCGCCGGGGTACATCTTCAAGAAGCGCGTCTGGGTGGCAGACGCCTCGTCTTTCGACGTCAGGCCCGAACCCGAATATATTTGGACGCGGAAACCCTCCAGGCTCGTCTGGTTGTAGTTGCTGCGGGAGCTGTGGAGCATGAGAGAGTCCAGCGACGATGTGGCGAACTCCACCGTGAGCGTCCCGGCTTTACCTTGCGCCGACTGGGCGGAGGCTGGCGATGCCGATATGCCGATGCCGCACAACGCCGTGGCCATGGCGACCATTGTCTGTCTGTTGGGTATCATCATCTCTTTGGAGCTTGACGTGCGCAAAGGTACGACAAAAATAGGCAAGATGCGGTCTCTTGTGCCCCATGGCGCGTTTGGCGGGAGATTCTCGCCCGCAATTGCTATATTTGCCGTCATGAGACGAGTTTCGTTCCGTGGTTGCCGGCTTCCGCTCGCTGCGCTTGTAGTGGCGGTGACCTTGGTGGGGGCGCCCGCCGAGGCGCAAGATTTCCTCGGTGGTTTCGCTCCGCCGGGGGCCAAGGCGCAGAAAGTCGGCGAAAGGCGCGCCGTCGGGGCCGCCAAGCCCGCCAAGCCCGCCGTGTCGCTCCCCGACAAGCCCAACAAGACAGACGGGCAGGGACGAAGGCAGGGCGAGTGGGGGAAAAAATACCCGAATGGCAGGTATCGCTACGTCGCTACGTTCCGCGATGGGCGTCCTGTGGGAACGGTGAAGCGATACTATCCCAATGGGCGCTTCTCGGCGGTCCTGGTCTACGACAGCGATTCAGACACCTGCCGGGTCGAGACGTTCCACGAGCAGAACGGAAAGGTTGAGAGCCGGGGCGTATATGTCGGCCAAAGGCGCGAGGGCGAATGGCGCTTCTATATGCTCGACGGGACGTTGCTTGAGGTCGCCCCCTACAGCCGCGGCCGCCTCCATGGGCAGCAGCGGGTTCTCTATGACGACGGGCGGTTGCTGAGCCTCACGACGTGGGTGGACAGTCTGCGCGAGGGGCCTTACGTCAAGTTCTTCCCGTCGGGCGACAAAAACGTCGAGGCGACCTACCGTAACGGCGAGTTGGAGGGCGCCTACAAGGTTTGGGGCGCGGACGGCAAGTTGGTCTCCGAGGGGCAATACAGAAGTGGTGTCCCGACCGGCAGGTGGCACGTGCGCTATCCCGACGCGGGGGGGCTGGAGGGAGACATAGTCTACGACAGCCACGGCCTGGTGGTGAATCAAGACGAGGTGGACAAGCTCAACAATGCCGTAGTGGACTTCTATGAGTCGCAACGGGGCTCCTTTGACGACCCTGCGGATTTCATGAACAACCCAGAGGACTATGTGCCGTTCCCTAAGCGATAGAATCATGCCGGCGGTCGCCCGCTTGGTGTTAGGAGCCGTGTGCGCCGCGCTCTCGGTGGCGGCTGTGGCGCAACCGGCGGGCGTCAACCCTTTGGGTTGGACGGATGCCACCACAGCGCAGCTCCGTGGGGCGGTGGCCGAGGTGGATGCCGAGACGTGGAGCGTCGATTTCTCGCGGCGTGCCGTGGTCAAGGCGGCGCAGACGGCCCATACGGTAGACACTTACGACGAGCGGGGGGCTATTATGGTGCGCCAAACATTCGATTCCGACGGGCTGCCCGATGCCAAGACTGTCTACCAATATGAACCCGATGGGCGCAAGCGGGTCACGACGACCTACTCTGCGGCGGGAGACAGGACGTTGCAGACGCTCTACGCCTACACCGCCGACGGATGCCTGGCGCGGATGAGGTTCACCGATGCCGACGCGGTGACGATTAGCACCACCGAGGTCGGCACTGCCGAGAGGTGGGTGCAGACGGCAGAGCTTTTCAAAGACGGCGAGAAAGTCACGACGACCTACGTCTTCGACGACAAGGGGCGTCTTGCCGAGATTCGTCGTGACGACGGAGCCTCTTCGTCAACGTTGCGCCTCACCATGGGTCTGAGCGGTCTGCCCGTCCGTGGAGCATATGCGGCTTCCGACGGCCGGCGGGCCACTTTGGCCTATGAGCATGAGGCTGACGCGTCCGGTAATTGGACGCGGCGCACTACCTACGTCGACGGCATTGCGACAGAGCTGACCGAGCGCCGCATCCGCTACAGGTTGCGGGGGGGGGCGTCACCATCGGACCACGTAGTGCTCTTTAGTGCATCCGGGGCGGAAGAACGCCAGGCCCATGCGCGGTAGTTCTATGGTGGTCATGACGCGCTCGTCGGCCACTATGGCGTGCCACGCTTCAGTCATGCCCGACGACCAATAGATGTCGTCGAAGATGAGTAGGCTGCGCCTTGCACGCCGCACCGCCAGCGCCTCGAAGTAGCGCAAGGTGGCTTCGCGGCTGTGGTTGGCATCGACGAACGCCATCTCGACCTCGCCGCCGGGCATGGCGTCCATTGCCTGTGGCAGGAGGAGGTCTATGTCGCCGCGCAAGACGGACACGTTGCCTATCCCCGCCATGCGAAGATGCCGCTCGGCGACCGAGGCGACAGCCGCCAGGCCCTCGATGCTCACGATTTTTGCCGACGGGCAGCCTGCCGACATATAGGCCGCGCTGACGCCCATCGACGTTCCGAGTTCCAAGATCCCGCGTGGTTTGAGTTCGCCGGCCAGCCGCGACAGCAGACGCCCATATTTGTCGGATGTCGATGTCTGTGCGGCAATCTCGCTCACGGTGCGAAGCCGCGGCGGGCGGGGGACGGCGCCGATGCTCCCGACCATGAGCGGTGTGGCGTCGGCGATGAGCCCCTTGCGGTAGTCCTCCATCCGTCGGCGGAGCGGCGCGTCGGCGTGATGGCCCGTTATGACGTGGCGGACAATGTGGTAGACAAAAGGGCTGTGGACGGCGTGCCCGCGCCAGTAGCGGGCGCGCAAGAAGTGCCGAATCCGCATCCGGGCGGCATGGGCGGCGTGGCTCGCCGCGCCCCTGTGGTGGTTCACTTTGTTTCTGATGCTCATGCCGTTGTGCGTGTCTGTATGTCTCCCTGCAAACGATGGTGCAAAGATAGGCCTCTTGCCGCATTTTTGGCGTGCCGCCTCTGGCGTTTGCGAACGAGAATGGACTTCGATTGCCATGCGCCGGCGTGCGACCCCCGAATCTCGAAAAGTAGCCTACTGTCGTTGCAGTGGCAGGCAGAAATAGAACGTCGAGCCCACTTCGACGTGCGACGTGAGCCACACCTGCCCGCCGAGCAGTTGCGTCAGGCTGCGCACGATGTTGAGTCCCAGCCCCAGCCCGGCAATTTTTCCCTTGCCACTGTTGAGACGGCGGAACGGCTCGAAAATAACCTCCGTCTTGTCGGGCGGGATGCCTATGCCAGTGTCTGCCACGCTCACAAGCAGCAGACCGCCGTCTGCGGCGGGGATGCGCATGCCGGCGGGGGCATTGTGGCTCTGCAGCTCCTGGACCGTGGCGCGCCGTGCGCTCAACGTGACGCTCCCTTTGGGTGTGAACTTGAACGCATTGTATGTCAAGTTGATGATTATTTGGCGCAGACGGTCTTTGTCGCAGTCCATGACGACGCCTTGGAGAGTCTCGTCGAGTTCCAGCCCGAACGTGACGTTCTTGTTCTTCTTTTCGACCGAGAGGATGCGCCAAGTGTCTTTTATCTCCCTGTAGACGTCCACCTTGCCCCACGAAATCTCAAGTAGCCCCCTCTCAATGCGCGACGTGTCTAGCAGTGCCCCCAGCAGGGACAGCATGCTGTGGCTGCTCTCCAAGATGAGGTGGGCGAACTCGGCCCGCTCCTCGTCCGTGCAGTCGTCGGTCTGTAGGAGCTTGGCGAAGCCGACAATGGCGTTCATGGGTGTCCGAACCTCGTGCCCCAGGTTGGCCAGGAACGCCGACTTCAGTTGGCTGCTCTCTTCGGCTTTGAGCTTGGCTTCCGCCAATTCGCGCGTGCGCTCCGCTACGATGTCCTCCAGGTTGGCGTTGGCGGCGGCCAGCTCCTTGTTTTGACGTTTGATGATTGCCTGGTTGCGGCGCATCTCGTTGTTCGCCGTCACCAGCATGCTCTGCATCGTGCCGACTTCGCGTTGCATGCGGTGGCTTATCATCTTTATCTGTTGGTTCTTCCACACCATCATCGCGGCGATGCCCATGACGACGATAAGCGCCGAGACGGCGGCGAAGACCCTCTTCTCGTAGAAGAACACCTCCTTGTTTATAATCATCGTCACCTTGCCGCCCGACGGAAGCCCGCGCGCGTCGAGTGTCCGGGCGGAGATTTTGTGGGCGCCCTCGGCTATGCCGGTCAGGGCCAGTTCGCCGCTGTTTTCAGTCAGATGCCACAGCGGCTCGCCGTCCATGCTCCACTCTATCTCGTTGTCTTCGGGGCGGCTGTAGTTGAGCGACCGGAATTTCAGCAATATGCTCCTGATTCCGGCCGGAATCTCTATCACGCCCCCGCCATACAGCTTTTCGCGTCCGGTGAAGATGTCGTAGTCTTTGCCCGTGGAGTTTGCAAGCACGTACGACGACAGTTGCGGGACGGGGTAGTAGTTGTTCGTCTCGAACCATTCGGGCCAAAACTCTACGAAGTCGCTGCGTCCGCCCAAGAGTATCTCGCCGTTCGCGCCGCGGTTTGTGGAGCGGATTATGAACTGCCGGCAGATGTCGAACTGCGGGGCTTTGAACTCTCGGGTTGTGCCGTCTTTGATTAGAGCCAAGCCGGCGTCGGTGGCCACCCACGTGTTGCCGTGGGAGTCAATCTCCACCGAGCGCACCCTGTCGCTCAGTATTTCGCCGTCGTCCATCAGTCGGATCCGGTCGTAGCCCGGGTTCTTATATAGCAGGTGTCCTAGCGACGTGACTATCCACAGCTCGTCTACTCCGCGTTGACTGCTGTGGCGCAGTGTGCTTATTGTCCCATGTGCGCGGTCAATTGTGGCCTCGGTCTCCATCCTGCCGCTCCGCAAGTCCATCCTTTTGAGTTGCCCGTCGCGGCACGCCAGCCACATTGTCTTGCCGTCGTCGGTGCGCCCCATGTCAATGCGGTCGCCGGCTTCGCCTTTGTGGCGGGTCAGGATGGTGCCGCTCCGTCCGTCGATGATCGACACGCCCGTCTCGGTAGTGAGCGCTACGCGTCCGCCCGCCAGGGTCTGCATCGAGCGGATTTTGTCGTGCCACCTGCCGACGAGCGTTTTCCGCACCCGCCCAGTGTGGTCGAGGGCGAAGACGGCGCGCGACGTGCAAACCACCATGCCGTCGCGCTCTTTCGTCTCCTCGATGTTCAAGATCCAGGTGGGTTGCGACTGGTCGGCTTGGGGCATCTCCACCTGGGTGAAATACATGTTGTCGGCGGGGCGGAAGAACAGCCCGTCGACGCACCCGGCCCATGTGTTGCCGCGAGAGTCTTTGGCGATGCTCCACACCTGGGCGTTGCGCGACGGTGAGTAGCGGCGCATGTCGGTGCGTTGGAACTTGCTCGCGAAGTAGTCAAGCTTGACCAACCCGTCGTTCGTCCCTATGAAGAAGATGGGTTGGTTGCGAACTTTCAGCATGCACGTCAGGCGGTTGTCGTGGAGGGACGAATTGCCTGTGGTGAACGTGAATGTGCGACCGTCGCGCCTCCTCCAAAAGCTGAGGCCGCGGTGCGTGGCAGTCCACAGCCCGTCGTCGGAGTGGCAGAAGCCGCGGGGAGGGGCCACGGTGGAGGTCTCCCGGCGCGTGCGTCCCGTACGGATGTTATATTCAACAAGGTCGAATTTCGTCCCTTGGGCAAAAGTGACGAGCAGGAGGGTGGTGTCCGACGACGGTTCGGCATCTTTGACCTGGAGGGGGAAGCCGTGCGACCCGAGAACCTGCACTTGATCTATGTCCACGCGCCCAAGTGTGTCCACTGCGCCAAGGCTGTGCAGATGGCCGTTGCCGACGTTGTACGTCTTTCCGCCGACCCGCATGAAGCGTGTCCGGGGGGTGTTCTTCCCGTCGGGGCAGGCCCAAAGGAGCGAGGTGTGGCCGTTGCGCTTGTTCAGCGTGTAGTAGCCCGACATCGTGCGGCATATCAGCGTAGAGTCGGTCAGTGGCGCCAGGCTGTGGACGATTTTGGCGCTCTCGGGCGTGGTGGCGTCCGAGGGAATGTCGTAGTCGAGGAACGAGACGGAGAACGTGCGCAGGTCGATGCGCATCAGGCGGCGGCTGTTCTCCATCGCCGCCCATATGCACTGGCTCGCGGTGTCTTCCGCCATGGTCATGACGGAGCGGTCAAAGTCGCCTTTCTCGCCTTTCTCCTGCGTCCCGAATGTGTGTCCGTTTATCCCGTCATAGCGTGTCACGCCGTTGGTCGTGCCAATCCACACGTAGCCCTGGCTGTCCTGCATCAGCGTCCGGCACTGCCTGGACGGCAGCCCGGCGTCCACCAGGTCGAATTTCGGCTGCTCGCTTTGGAGGGCGTGTCCGGTGTCGCGCGTCTGCCCCGTCGCGGCTTGCGCCAAGAGCGGCAGCAGGGTCATGCATACGCGCCTCAGTGTTTTGCGCATCTCAGACTGATGTACCGCTCCGCTATGCGGCGAATCGATTTGAGGGGGATTTGGCTCGTGTCGATGTTGCATGGGGCTGCCCATAGCATCTCGCTCACGTCGTCCGAGGCGGCAGACGGCATGGCGTCAAGTTCGCACTCGAATGCCAAATCGGTGGTGTAGACTTTGTAGTTGCTGAAAATGTACTCGTTCGGCTCGGAGCAGAAATACCTCATGCTTGAGACCCCCACACCCAGCTCCTCCTCCATCTCGCGCCGCAGGGCGTCTTCGGCCGATTCGCCGGGGTCTACGAAGCCGCCGGGCAAGTCTAGTGCCCCGGCCCATGGGTCGCGGGCGCGGCGGGTCAGCAACAGCCGCCCGCAAGGGTCGCGCACCAGGGCCACGACGGCCGCCGCGGAGTTGACGAAGAAGTTGAACCCGCAAGTGCCGCACAGGAACTCCTTGGCACTGCGGGTCTCAAACTTGCCGCTGCCGCAGTGGGGGCAGTAGTGGAGGTAGTTGATGGGCTCCGACGCCTGTCCGTCCGTCGTCATCCCTACCTGTACTCTAGCGGGATCACCAGCACGGGGCACGGCGAGTTGTTGATTATTGAGGTCAGTTGGGGGCGGAAACGGTCGGCGAAGAAAGCGCCGGTGTTCTCCGCCTCGACGGCGAGAATGTCGGACTTCTGCGTCTGCACGGCCTCGAAGAGGCGCCCGAAGCTGTCGCTCCCCTTGAGCATCGTGCAGCTCTCAACCTCCACGCCGTTGTCCCTCATGTAGTTCGCCACCTGCTTCACGGCGGTCGTTATCCGATAGTATATCGAGAGCATCGACGAGGTCTGTATGCCGATGAGGACAACGCGAGAGCCGAAAACCTTGGCCATCTTGGCGGCCTCGGGGATTTTGCGGCGGCTGCTCTTGTTGATGTTGACCGGGACTGCCATGCGACCGAAGCTGTTGTCGTAGGCCATCCCCTCGCGAATGACGAGCACCGGGCACTTGACGTTGCATATCAGCTTGAAGGCGTTGCCCCCAATCCAGTTCTTTGTGAAGCCCGAGACACCGTGCGAACCCGTGACGACCATCTCCACCTGGTCATATTTCACCTTGTTTATCAGCTCCTCGGCAACGTTGCCCTCGCCAATGTAGAAGTCGAACTTGCCGCCGGCGGCATATTGCCCAGCATATTTGTCTAGCAACTGCTGGAGCTTGTCTTGTGGATGGTAGTCGGGTTCGGAGCGCTCTCCCATACCTTGGGCGTAGTGCCCGCCTTTGGGCATGATGTGGACCATGCGCAGGTCGCTCTTCTGCCTGTTCGCCAAGACCAGTGCGGTCTCCAAAGCCAATACCGAGTTCTCCGAGAAGTCGATTGGCACCATTATCTTGCCCATGGGTAAGAGAGTTTAAAAGTTTGCGTAATTTTGCGGGGGTTCCATCTTGTTGGCTTCCCGACGATTGTACGCGCCACTCGCGGAAAATGTTTCTTGCGGAGCGTGTTAGGGTAGTGACCCCCCCCCCGCTTTTCAAAGATAGGTAAAAATAATGAAAAAAGAGGCAAGCAGTCTTCTTTTTATTGAGACATACGGATGCCAGATGAACGTGGCGGACAGCGAGGTCGTCGCCTCAATCTTGCGCACGGTGGGTTATGAACTCACCGACGACATTGGAAGTGCCGACTGCGTCTTAGTCAACACGTGCTCCGTGCGAGACAACGCCGAGCAGAGGGTCCTTGGCCGGCTGGCCGAGCTGCAGGCGCTCCGGCGCGACAAGAAGGTCGTTATCGGGGTAATCGGGTGCATGGCGGAGAGGACGCGAGACGAGCTGTTCCGCAATGGGGCCGACCTTGTGGCTGGGCCCGACGCATACCTCAATTTGCCGCAGTTGGTGGCGCAGGCCGAGGCGGGCGAACGGGCCATGGACGTCGAGCTATCCACCACGGAGACCTACGCCAACGTCGTCCCGCTCAGGGTCGGGAGGGGCAGGGTCTCCGGCTACGTCTCAATCATGCGCGGCTGCAACAATTTCTGCACCTACTGCATCGTACCCTACACCCGGGGGCGCGAGAGGAGCCGCGAGCCGCGGAGCATATTGGCCGAGCTCGACGATTTGGCCAGGCGAGGGTTCAAGGAGGCTGTCCTGCTGGGGCAGAATGTCAACTCCTACGCTTTCGATGGAGACGGCGGCGCCTTGACGTTCCCCGCCCTCCTGTCGCTCTGCGCCGAGGCGCATCCGGAGATGCGCTTCCGTTTCACGTCGTCGCACCCGAAAGACATGACAGACGAGACCCTGAGGGTCGTGGCGGAGCATCCCAACATATGCAACCACATACACCTGCCGATGCAGAGCGGAAGCTCCAAGGTCTTGAAGACGATGAACAGGCGCTACACGCGCGAGTGGTATATGGGCCGCGTCGAGGCCATACGGAGCATAATCCCCGGCTGTGGTCTCTCCACGGATGTCTTCTGCGGATTTTGCGGCGAGACGGAGGACGACCACCGGGAGACGCTCTCGCTCATGGAGTGGGCCGCTTTCGACAGTGCTTTCATGTTTCAATATTCGGAACGCCCGGGGACTTACGCCAGCAAGAACCTGCCCGACGACGTGCCGGCCGATGTCAAGGGGCGCCGGCTGCAAGAGATTATCGCCCTGCAAGGACGGCTGTCGGCCGAGAGCAACAGGCGCGATGAGGGAAAGGTCTTCGACGTCCTCGTCGAGGGGCGTTCGCGCAAGAGCGCGCAAGACCTCATGGGGCGCAACGAGCAGAACAAGGCCGTGGTGTTCCCCGCCGGGGGGCATAGGGTGGGCGAGACGGTGCGCGTCCGCATCGTGCGCTCCACGCCGGCCACGCTGATTGGCGAGGAGGTGTTGCCGTGAGCGGCACGCTTGGGGGCGGCTTCGCGTCGGGGGTGGGCGCTGTCCTGTCGTCGTTTGGCCTTGTGCGCCGTGTGGCTGGTGCTAGGGTCTATGTCATAATTGCCGTCTTGTGTCTGGCCATGTTCATTGGCGGCGCGGTGGCGGGAGCGGCCTTTTCGGGCATGATGTCCGAAGCCCTGTCTGGCTTCTTTGGGAGTGTGGAGCTGCCCGACGCGGTGCCCGGTTGGGTCTTGTCCTTTGTCCGTGGTGTGGCGGGTGCGCTCTCCTGGCTGGTCGTGATGTTCCTTGTCGGGATTCTTGGCGGGGCTGTCATCTTGGTCGTCCTCAGCCCGTTGTTGAGCCATATCGCCGACCGGGTGTGGGTGTCGCTCGGCAACCCGCTGCCGCGAGACACCGTTGCCTCTGTGGCTCGCGGCGTTGTGCGCGGGGCGTTCGTGGCGGTCAAGTATGCGTTTTTTCAGGTTTTGGCGTTGCTCGTCGTCCTGTTCGTCAGTTTCTTGCCGGTGGTGGGCTTCGTGGCCCCGTTTTTGGCACTTCTGGTCAACGCCTTTTTCTATGGCGCCACTTTCGCCGACTATGCCCTGGAGCGCGCCGGGTTGAGTGCCGGTCGGGCCGTGGACTTCGCCAGTCGGCATCGGGCGGAGGTCGTCGGTGTCGGTCTGCCGTTCGCTGTCGCCATGCTCATCCCTTTTCTTGGCAGCTATTTGGCTCTCTTCCTGGCGCCGGCTTCTGTAGCCGCGGGGACTAGGGTCGTAGGTGCAGTTCTGCCGTGCGGCACCAATTCATAAGTGCGTCACGCGATTAATCACTGAAATCAACTTATCAACTTAGTACATGAAGAGACTCTTTTCCGCCGCATGCTTTGCGTCTTTGGCCTTGACCACGGCGACGGCTGGCGGACTGTTGACCAACACGAATCAGAACGTAGCTTTTTTGAGGAATCCGTGCCGCGATGCCGCTATAGGCATAGACGGTGTCTATAGCAACCCGGCGGGTGTCCTCTTCTTGCCGCAGGGGTTGCACCTCTCGTTCAACATCCAGAGCGCGCATCAGACGCGTACCGTCACCTCGACTTTCGGTGGTTTCGCCTTTGGTGTTGATAACGACGGCAAGACGACGAAGAAGTTCGAGGGTGAGGCCGACGCCCCTGTTGTCCCGTCGGTGCAGGCGGCCTACAATCGTGGCCGGTGGAGTTTTCAGGCCGGTTTCGCCGTGACGGGCGGGGGCGGCAAGTGCATCTTCGACGAGGGGCTTGGCTCTTTCGAGAGCGTCGTGAGCCTTGTGCCGATGCTTTCCAAGAGCTTTGGTTTAGACATCGACGGCTATGACTACGACAGCTACCTCAAAGGACGGCAATACTACTTCGGCTTGCAGATGGGCGCGGCCTACAGGGTGACCGATTGGCTGTCGGCCTACGGTGGTGTGAGGCTTACCTACGGTTCCGCCAACTACCACGGCTACCTGCGCGACATCAGCATAAAGGTTGGGGGGCAGATGGTTGGTGCGTCTGCTCACTTTGCGGCTCTCTACGACCAGGCTCTTGTGGCCGCCGCCCAGTGCCGAGATGCGGCGGCGGGCTTTGACGCCGCAGGCGATGCGGCTTCGGCCGAGCGATATTTGGCCATGGCCGAGCAGTATTCGGCTTCAGCCAGGACGGCGGGTGCCATGGCCAAGGCCACGACCGACGTCACGCTCAATTGCGACCAGACGGGTTTTGGCGCGGCCCCTACAATCGGGGTGCACGCCAGGGTGTGGCATCTCGATTTCGCCGTCAAGTATGACTTCCGGACGAAAATGAATCTGAAGAACGTGTCTGCAAACAGCGAGAGCGCGGACAATCTGGCGGCGCTCCGTAAGTATGCCGACGGCGAGAGGGTCCGTGACGACAACCCCGCGTTGCTGACGGTTGGCGCCGCGTGGCAGATTGTCAAGCCCCTGCGTCTCTCCATCGGCTACCACCACTTCTTCGACACCCAGGCCAAGTCCTATGGCGATATGCAGGACAAGCTCGACGGCGGGACAAACGAGTATCTGGCCGGGCTGGATTTCGACGTGTGCGAGCGTCTGCAGCTCAGTTGCGGCGTGCAAAGCACCAACTATCAGTTCACCGACGACTTCATGAACGACATAAGTTTCAATGTCAGCTCCTACACCATCGGTTGCGGGGCGGGGATCAAGGTCAGCGACCACGTGAAGGTCAATCTTGCCTACTTCCAGACGAACTACAAGACGTATGACAAGGTGACAAGCGACTATGGGAACCTCTCTTCCGTCATTGGCGGGATAGCCGGCAGTTCTGCCGCCGAGGCCTTGGTGGGCGGCGGCGTCTTGGCCGGGGCCGACTCTTTCACGCGCACGAACAGGGCTTTCGGTGTCGGTGTAGACCTCACTTTCTGACGCCCACCCTTTTCCCCCTATCTTTGACGATGTGAACGTTTTGAGGTTTATGGCCTTTGTCGCCCTGGCTCTCGTCTCGTTGAGGGCCGGGGCGCAAGGTTTTGCGGGGCGTATCGTCGGAGCCGATGCGATGCCGGTCGTGGGAGCCACGGTCATGGAGCTTTCGACTCTCACCGGTGCGGTCTCCGACTCCGAGGGGCGCTTTGCCATTCGTTTCGCTGGCCCATATCCCGCCCGGGTCGTGGTGAGGTGCGTGGGCTATAGTCCCGACACGCTGAGCGTCCCGCAACGGAGTCTCAATCTGCAAATCGTGCTTCGGGCGCACAGCGTCGAGGGCGAGGAGGTGTCGGTTGTCGGGCGGCGGCGAGCCGAGGCCTTTGAGAGCCTCGACGCAGGGCTGGCGGCGGAGATGGCCAGTGTCGAGGCTGGCGTCGAGGCGTTGCTCAAGAGCCAGATGGGGGTGGCGGCCAACAGCGAGCTCAGTAGCCAATATCGCGTAAGGGGGGGCAATTTCGACGAGAACCTCGTCTATGTCAATGGTGTGGAGATATACCGTCCTTTCCTGGTCCGCGCCGGGGAGCAGGAGGGACTCAGCTTCGTCAATCCCGACTTGGTCGACGAACTCAATTTCTCGTCGGGAGGTTTCGATGCCTCTTTTGGAGACAAGATGTCGTCGGTTCTCGACGTGAGCTACAAGCGCCCCGCCGCATTTCGATCCGGTGCCCGTGTGAGTCTGCTCGGCGCGCAGGCTCACGCCGAGGGAGTAGGCCTGGCGGGCAAACTGACACATGTCTCCGGGGTGCGCTATAAGACAAACCAATATCTATTTGGCTCCCTCGACACGCAGGGCGACTACCAGCCGTCTTTTTTCGACGCCCAAACCTATTGGACGCTCGCCCCGTCGCCACGCACCCGCATTGGCGTCTTGGCCTATTATGCGCAAAACACCTACCGTTTCCGCCCTACGGACCGCACGACGTCGTTCGGCACAATCTCCGACGCCAAGACCCTGCGGATATATTTTGAGGGGAGGGAGCGCGACCGCTATCGCACCTGCGTCGTTGCCGCCGACGTGCGCCACGAGTTGAGCGAGACTTTGACCCTGGGTGTTGTGGCGTCGATGTTCCGCACCGAGGAGGAGGAGAGATATGACATCTTGGGAGAATACTGGCTCCAGCAGGCCATGGCGTCGCAGAGCGGCGCGTCCGTAGACCAAAGCCAGAACATTGGCGTGGGGGGCTATATGCGCCACGCCCGCAACAATCTCTTTGGAGAGGTCTATTCGGTGGCGGCCAAAACTGGGCTGAGGCTGCCGGGCAGGTCGCTCGATGTCCAATTCCGGCTCACTCGCGAGCACTATTCAGACCTCACCGACGAGTGGGCATATACCGATTCGGCGGGCTATGTCTCTAGTCCGTCCGCGGACGGCATCCATATGGACGAGTTCCGTCAGGCCGACAATTCGTTGTGGCAGACGCGTTTCGAGGCCTATTTCAACACCAAGACCTACGCCATAGAGATGGGGAGGGGGAGCGCCACGTTTGTTTTTGGCTCCAGGGTGGCATATCAGAATACCGGGCGCGATGTCGTCTATGGGCCGAGGGCGTCGTTCGCGTACCGTGTGGGCAATTGGAGAGCCCGTTTGGCAGGGGGGAGATATTGCCAGTTGCCAAGTCTGCGCGAGATGAAAAGGAGCGACGCCACGTTGAACAGGCAGGTGGGGCCGCAGAAGAGTTGGCAGGTTGTCGGGGGAGTGGACTTATATTTCGGCTCGTCGGTCAGGCCCATGAAGTTCACGGTCGAGGCCTATTGCAAGTGGTTGCGCCACGTCAATCCATACAGCATTGACAATGTGCGGATACGCTACGAGGCCTCCAACAACGCGCGCGGATATGCCGCGGGGCTGGACCTCAAGCTCAACGGCCAGCTGGTCGAGGGGGCGGAGAGCTGGGCGACGCTGTCGATCATGAAGACCGCGGAGGACATCGAGGGCGACGGACACGGGTGGATTCCTAGGCCAAGCGACCAGAGGGTGCAGTTTTCAATGATGTTCCAAGACCATATGCCGCTCAACCGTAGCATCACGGGGATGCTGAGCCTCTTTTTCGGCTCCGGATTGCCTTTCGGGCCTTCGGGCGGAGAGCGGTGGCAGTACACGAACCGTATGCCCGGCTACAAGCGCGTCGACTTGGGCGTCTACAAAGACTTTGCGCTGAGGGCCGATGGCGGGAGGGTCGGTAGGTTGCGCTCGGCGAGGTTCGGGGTCGAGGTCTTCAACCTGTTCGACTTCGACAACACCATATCGCACTTCTGGGTGCGCGACGACGACGGACGCAGCTACGCCGTCCCGAACTATCTGACGGGGCGCCGTCTCAATGTCAAGCTCTCTGTTGAGCTATAGTTCGCAATGTTTGTTACCTTTGCCTGTCACAACGGCACTACAACGCAATGGAAAAGAGAGCGGAGGCGAAGGTCTCGGTCAAGACTTTCGCGCGAATGAAGAGGGAGGGCGAGAAAATCGCCATGCTCACGGCCTACGACTATACCATGGCCGGAATCCTCGACCAGGCGGGGGTCGACGCCATACTTGTCGGCGACTCGGCCGCCAATGTCATGGCAGGGTGGCCCACCACCTTGCCCATCACTCTCGACCAGATGATATATCATGGCGCGGCGGTAGTGCGCGCCGTGAGGCATGCGCTGGTGGTCGTCGATATGCCGTTCGGCTCCTACCAATCGGGCGTGAGCCAGGGTGTCGAGGCTGCTGTGCGCATAATGAAGGAGACGCTTGCCGATGCCGTCAAGATTGAGGGCGGCGTGGAGGTCGCCCCGACAATCAGGGCCATCGTGGCGGCGGGCATTCCTGTCATAGGGCACCTGGGGCTGACGCCGCAGAGTGTGAACCTCTTTGGCGGCTATGGACTGAGAGCAAAAGAGGAGGCCGAGGCCGAGAAACTGCTTGCCGACGCCAAGGTGCTGGAGGAGGCCGGGTGCTTCGCGTTGGTCGTGGAGAAAATCCCGGCAGTGTTGGCGTCGAGGGTCGCCAGCAGCGCGAAGATTCCGACAATTGGAATCGGGGCGGGGAGCGAGGTCGACGGGCAGGTGCTTGTCGGGCAGGACATGCTCGGCATGGGCGGACAGTTCCGCCCCAAGTTCGTCCGACGCTATCTAGATCTTGCCGACACCATAGCCGAGGCCGTGAGGCACTATTCGGCCGACGTCAAGAGCGGCTCGTTCCCCTCCAAAGAGGAGCAATATTGATATACCCAACAAAAATCAAGACGTGGAGATTCTGTACGAGGACAACCACATATTGGCAGTCAACAAGAAGGTCGGTGAGATTGTCCAGTCCGACAAGTCGGGAGACCGGACTTTGTTGGACGATGTGAAGCAATACATAAAAGAGAAATACGCCAAGCCGGGCGACGTCTTCGTTGGCGTGGTCCATCGGATTGACCGTCCTGTCAGTGGCGTCGTGCTCTTCGCCCGCACCAGCAAGGCCCTGGCGCGGCTCAACGAGATGTTCGCCCAGAAAAAAGTCCGTAAGGTCTATTGGGCCATAACGCAGGAGCGCCCGGAGCTTCCGGAGGCCGAGTTGCGCCACTACATTGGCAAGAACGAGGAGAAGAACAGGGCCCTGGTCTCAATCAAGCCCCGAACTGGCTTCAAGGAGGCCGTCACCACCTACCGCCTCATCTCCAGCGGCGAGCGGCTCAGCCTCTTGGAGGTTGAGATTCAGACGGGTCGCCACCATCAGATAAGGGCGCAGTTGGCGCGGATAGGGTGCCCCATAAGGGGGGACCTCAAATATGGGGCGAGGCGGAGCAATCACGGCGGGGGCATCAACCTCCACTCGCGGATGGTCGAGTTCGAGCATCCCGTGACCCACGCCAACATATCTATCACGGCCCCGCTCCCCGACACCGATACCGGATGGAGAGTCTTCGCGTCGATGGACAAATGATTAGTCACCCTCAATTTCACCTGATCGAAAATGTTTGAGAACCTTTCAGAACGCCTGGAGAGGTCGTTCCAAATCCTCAAGGGCGAGGGCAAAATCAACGAGCTGAACGTTGCAGAGACCCTCAAGGACATCCGCCGCGCGTTGCTCGACGCCGATGTCAACTACAAGGTGGCAAAGTCCTTCACCGACAATGTGAAGCAGAAGGCCTTGGGGCAAGATGTCTTGCGGAGCGTAAAGCCGGGGCAGATGCTTGTCAGCATTGTCTACGACGAGCTTACGCAGACCATGGGCGGCGAGGTTGTCGATGTCAACCTTAAGGGTTCGCCGGCCGTGGTGCTCATGTCCGGGTTGCAAGGTTCGGGCAAGACCACTTTCGCCTGCAAGCTCGCCAATATGTTCAAGACCAAGAGGGGCAAGAAACCGCTCCTCGTGGCGGGCGACGTCTACCGGCCTGCGGCAATAAACCAGTTGCAGGTGCTCGGAGGGCAGATTGGAGTCCCCGTCTTCACCGAGGAGGGCAACATGAACCCCGTCGATCTTGCGAAAAAGGGCATTGAGCAGGCAAAGAGAGACGGGTGCGATGTCGTCATAATCGACACTGCCGGCCGCCTTGCGGTCGACGAGGAGATGATGAACGAGATTGAGGCCATAAAGAAGGCGGTCACCCCCACCGAGACGCTCTTCGTCGTAGACTCCATGACGGGGCAGGACGCGGTCAACACGGCGAGGGAGTTCAACGAGAGGCTCGACTTCGACGGCGTGGTCTTGACCAAGCTCGACGGCGACACCCGCGGCGGCGCCGCGCTCTCCATCCGCCAGGTGGTCAACAAGCCGATAAAGTTCGTAGGCACGGGCGAGAAGATGGAGGCCGTAGACGCTTTCTATCCGTCGCGAATGGCCGACCGGATTCTCGGCATGGGCGACATCCGGTCGCTCGTCGAGAGGGCCAAGGCGCAGATTGACGAGGAGGAGGCCAAGAAGTTGCAGAAGAAGATTGCGCAAAACAAGTTCGACTTCGACGACTTTCTGGCTCAAATCCAGCAAATCAAGAAGATGGGCAACCTCAAAGACTTGGCGTCGATGATTCCGGGGGTCGGCAAGATGATTAAGAATGTCGACATCGACGACAATGCCTTCAAGGGCATTGAGGCCATCATACGCTCCATGACGCCGGCAGAGCGCAAGAACCCCCAAATCCTCAACGGCAGCCGCAGAAAGCGTATTGCCGACGGCAGCGGGACGTCCATTCAAGAGGTCAACAGACTCTTGAAGCAGTTCGACGAGACGCGCAAGGTCATGAAGCTCATGAACTCCGGGGCCGGGCGCAACCTGGCGCGCATGCTTGGCAACAAGATGGGGCAGAAGTAGGCCGCCGCCCCTGTTACTAACATCAAGTTTTCTGCAAGTGGTAAGGATAGAAGGGAAGCAGACGGCGAGCCAAATCCGTCGCGAGATTGCCGCCGAGGTCGAGGCCATGGTGGCGCAAGGCAAGAGGCGTCCGCACCTGGCAGCCGTGCTCGTCGGGCACGACGGCGGGAGCGAGACGTATGTGGCGAACAAGATCAAGGCGTGTGAGGAGTGCGGCTTCAAGTCGTCGCTGAGGCGCTTCGAGGCGGACATCTCCGAGCAGGAGCTTCTCGACGTGGTGCGCGGGCTCAACGAAGACGACGAGGTCGACGGCTTCATCGTGCAGCTCCCGTTGCCGCCGCACATCTCCGAGGAGAAGGTGACGCAAGCCATAGACCCGGGCAAGGATGTAGATGGTTTTCACCCGCAGAATGTCGGGCTGATGACGATTGGCGCGCCGGCGTTCATCTCCGCCACGCCGCAGGGCATCTTGGAGCTGATCCGCCGCTACGCCATCCCGACGGCCGGCAAGAGGGCTGTGGTGATTGGCCGGAGCAACATTGTCGGCAGGCCCATGAGCGTGCTCCTTTCGCAAAAGGGGGTGGACTGCACCGTCACGCTCTGCCACAGCCGCACGCCCGACATCGCGTCTCTGTGCCGTGAGGCGGACATCATCGTGGCCGCGTTGGGGAAGCCGGGATTCGTCACCGCCGACATGGTCAAGGAGGGGGCCACGGTAATCGATGTCGGCACCACGCGCGTGCCCGACGCGTCGTCGCCGCGCGGTTGGCGGTTGCGTGGCGATGTCGATTTCGATGCCGTGGCGCCGAAGTGTGCCTACATCACCCCGGTGCCGGGCGGTGTGGGGCCCATGACCATATGCTCGCTCATGCAGAATACGCTCAAAGCTGCTAAGTGCCGTTCGACATCTTTTGGTTCCTGAACTGCGCGCTTCAGGTCTTTGCCGCCGTCGTCGCGATAAAGCTCACGCGCCTCACGAAGACGAATCTGTCGTGGATTGTCATCTGCGTGGGGCTCGTCGTGATGTCGCTCAGGAGCATAATACAGATTGTCAATGTCTTCGTCCCTAGTTTCGGATTCGACACCCACGAGCCGTACACCATCGGCAACCTTGTCGTGTCGGCCTGCTTTGCCGTCGGCGTCTTTCTGATTAAGAAGATGTTCGTGGTGCTCAACCAGGCCGAGACGAGGCAGAGGGAGTATGAGAAGATGTTGCTCAACGCGACAATCATGACCGAGGAGAACGAGCGGCGGCACTTCGCCTCGGAGATTCACGACGGCCTGGGGCCTCTGCTCTCGTCAATCAAGATGGGTTTCTCGGCCGTTGCCGACGACATCCGCGACGTGGAGGTGCGGAGCAATTTGGAGCAGGCCATAAACGAGGCAATCACGGCGGTTCGCGAGGTGAGCAACAACATGAGCCCGCACATCTTGTCTAATCTTGGACTTCGGCGGGCCATAGTCAATTTCCTGAGCAAAATATCTTTCCCCAAGGGGATGTCGGTGAGCTACAATGTCTCCATTGGAGACAAGCGTTACCCAGCGACGAACGAGATTGTCCTCTATCGTGTCTTCTGCGAGCTGGTCAACAACACGCTCAAGCACTCCGGGGCGTCGGCAATAAATTTCCGGATCGACGACGAGGGGGAGTTCCTCCGGCTTACCTACAAGGACAACGGCTCGGGTTTCGACCCGCGTCTCCTTGGCGACGAGAAGAGGCGGGGCCTGGGGCTCTACAACATCATCTCTCGCGTGACCTCCATCAAGGGGAGCTACAGTTTCCGGACGGGGGGTGAGAATGTCCCGGCCGGAGGGGCGCTGTCCGACCAGCACGGCATGGTGGTCGAAATCTGTGTGCCGACCAAAGAGAGTTGACCCTTAACGCTTTTCTACTCCAATGAACATTTGGCTTGTTGACGACCACCATCTCTTCCGGGCGGGCTTCCGCACGCTTCTGTGCCGTCTGCGCGATGCCAACGTCGTGTTCGAGGCCGCCGATGGGCGCGAGTTCATCGACCACCTTGTGGTGGCGAAGCCCGACATCGTCTTCTTGGACATCGCCATGCCGAACATGGACGGCATCAAGGCCACGGAAGAGGCTTTGGCGGCCCACCCCGACATTAAGATTATAATCCTGTCCATGTATGGCGAGAAGGAATACTACACCAGGCTTGTCGACATCGGGATTCGGGGGTTCCTGCTCAAGAGTTGCGATTTCAAGGAGGTCGAGATGGCAATCGAGGCCGTGCGCAATGGCGACTACTATTTTTCGCAGGAGTTGCTGCAGCAGATGATTTTCCAAAGCTCCGCGTCGCAGCCCGACTACGACCTCTCGCAACGCGAGCGCGACATCCTCACAGAGATTTGCAACGGCGGTTCGAACCAGGAGATCGCCGAGAAGCTGTTCATAAGCAAGAGGACGGTCGAGAAGCACAGGGCAAACATCATGATGAAGACCGGGTGCGGAAACACGGCGAGCCTGGTGGTTTTTGCCGTAAAGAATGGTCTCTTTCGCATCGACCCTAGGAGATAGGCAGAAATCCGGGCGTCGGCTTGCTCCTTTCGATTCTTATCCTTAAAATTGCATATCAAATATCAATTGGCGAGAGCGTATGTGAAGACTGATACTCGATTTTAACTTGTTTGGTATGAGTATCTATATGTCCTGCAATGAAGTAGGACGGTTTTTGGGAATGTCGTCGTTGGGCACGGGAGACCGTGGCCTGTCTGAAGCCTAGGGCTTCGCCGACAATTTTTTTTGCCGCGCGTCGGGGTTCACCCGCCCCCAGGAGCGTGTGGCGTTTCTCCAACAGTTTGCGACGTAAGGCTTCTTGTGGTCTCCAATTGGTGTTGGGGCGCAGGTTTCCGCCGATGCGGTCGCAAATATAAAATGACCGTCTTTATGAACAGTGCAGGAAATGCGGAGCTGACCGACGCGAGGTTGGTCGAGCTCTTCTCGCGGGGCGACAACTCGGCGTTCGATACGCTCGCCAACCGTTATCAAGACGCCCTTTTGCAATTCTTGAAGTTGCGCACGCGCGACGGCGATGCCGCCGCAGACCTTGCGCAAGATGTTTTCCTCAAAGCAATATGTGCCATCCGAAGCGGGGCTTTCGTGGCTTCGGGCAGTTTCCGCTCGTGGCTCTGGAGGGTGGCGAGCAATGTTTTTACCGACTACTATCGGCGTCGCTCTGTGCGCAAGGCGATGAGCCTCGACGAGGAGGTGGGCGTGGCGGAGAGCCCGGTGCGCAGGCTTGCCGAGCGGGCTTTGGTGGAGCATTTCGTGCCAATCGAGGCCGCGGAGATGCGCGAGGAGGTCTTGTCCCTTGTCGAGAGGCTCACGGGCGAGCTTCCCGTCCTGCAGTGCGAGGTCGTGCGGGCACGCATGAGAGGTGTGGACTTCAAGTCCATAGCGCTAAGTCAGCGTGTCTCGGTCAACACGGCCCTGGGGCGTAGTCACGTGGCGTTGCAGAAGATTCGACGTGGCGTTTTGGCGCAAACCGATGTCGTTGGCAGATATTTGGATGCGCATGCGGCATAGTGTGGCGGACGTTGTGGACTTGAGGTTCGTCTCGGAGGCGTGCGGCGGAGACGTCGGCATGATGCGCGAGCTTCTGGACATATTCGTCGACCAGGCTTCGTGCCTTGAAGACAATATGTCGGAAGCCCTGGCGCAGGGAGACTATTTGGCCCTCGCCGCCCTGGCGCACAAGTTCAAGTCCACGGCGCTCTCCATGGGAATGGCGGAGACTGCTGACGCTCTGAAGAAGATTGAAATTGTCGCGAAGCGGTTGGCGGCCGGGCGTATGGGCGGCGGTGTCTCTGTCCCCGTCAAGGGTTTGTCGCCGGCTTTGGACGAGTGGGCGAATAGAAATCTGTCCGACGAGGCTCTCCGTGAGTTGATAGAATTTTGTAAATTGCAGTCGCTTTCCGCCGTCCAAGAGGTGAACAGGTTGTTGCACAGTCTGTTGCAGTGAGCCGTTGGCCGACGGGGGGCGACCATAAGCATTTATTCTCGTATGATTGAAGTTAGAAAAGAAAACGATGCCATTGTCGTGATGCCGCTCGACGCCGACCGGCTCACTGTTGCCAATGCCGGGGAGCTGAAAAAGACTTTGGCTTTGCAGTTCTCGTCGGGGATTTGCGATGTCGTCCTCGATTTGCGCAACATCAAGTACATGGACTCCACGGGCGTGAGTGTGCTGATTAGCGGTGTCAAGTCGTCGAGGGAGCAGAGCCGAGGGTTTATGCTCCGCAATGTGCAGCCCGACGTGCGCAAGCTCCTTTCGCTTATGAAGATAGACAAGATTCTCGATATGGACTGACGCAGTTCCATACTTTTCCCCCTTTGGCAGACAATTATTTAGAGAAGAAGTTCGAGGAGCATCTCAACTCCTCGGCTAGGGTCTTTGTCCGACGGAAGCCGGTCAAGGCGCGCCGTGCCGTCGTCACGGGTGGCGCAAAGGGCATTGGGGCCGCCATTGTGCGGGCTTTGCGGGTCGCCGGGCACAAGGTCGCATTTTGCGACATCGACGACGTGGCGGGGCGCGAGACGGCGTTGCGCACAGGTGCGGACTTTTTGGGTGTCGATGTGGCCGATGCCGATGCCTATCGGTCGTTCCTCGAGGGGCTTGCCCTTGCCTGGGGCGGGTTGGACGTCATTGTCAACAACGTGGCGGTCAAGCAGCCGGCGCCGATTCTCGAGGCCACGGTCGAGCAGTTCGACAGGGCCATGGCGGTCGATGTCCGACCCATATTGATCGGGGCGCAGGTCTTGGCGCGGTTGAGGGCGGCGATGGGCGACGGCAGGGCGTATGGGCGCATCGTCAACATATGCTCGTCGCGGCAGGCTCAGAGCCTCCCAGGCAACGACATTCATGCCGCGGCGAAAGGGGCGGTCTTTTCGCTGACACACTCTCTCGCCATAAGCCTCTCTGGCTATGGCATAACCGTAAACAGCATTTCGCCAGGCATGATTGCCACGACGGGTTTCGACGCCGTGGGCGATGAGTATCATGCCCAGCACCCGTCGGGCAGGGTCGGCCGGCCCGACGACGTGGCTAGGGTCGTCAGGTTTCTCATCGACGACGAGGCCGATTTCATCAATGCCGAGAACATCGTGGTCGACGGCGGCATGACCCGCAAGATGGCTTTCGTGCCGTAATTTTTACCTACCTTTGCAGACCTTTCTGAACGGTTAATATTTCCACAGCACAATGAATGTATCCTACAACTGGCTGAAGCGTTACATAGATGTAGACATGGAGCCCACGCAACTCTCCGCGCTGCTGACCTCCATAGGTCTGGAGGTCGACTCCATGGAGCAGAGGCAGAGCATAAAGGGCGGGCTCGAGGGGCTTGTTGTCGGCAAGGTCATCTCGTGCGAGGCGCATCCCAACTCCGACCATCTGCACGTCACGAAAGTTGATGTCGGGGCTGAGCAGCCCCTCGACATTGTCTGTGGCGCCCCCAACGTGGCGGCAGGGCAGAAAGTGGTTGTCGCCACGGTCGGGACTGTCCTCTACGACGGCGACAAGAGCTTCACAATCAAGCCGTCGAAACTTCGTGGCGTGCCGTCCAACGGCATGATTTGCGCTGAGGACGAGATAGGTGTCGGCACAGACCATGCGGGCATAATCGTCTTGCCCGACAGTGTGCCGGTCGGGACTTTGGCCAAGGACTTCTATGGCGTTGAGACAGACACCTGTTTCGAGGTCGACATAACTCCCAACCGTGCCGACGCGGCGTCGCACTATGGGGTGGCGCGCGATGTCTGCGCCGCCTTGAGGGCAAGGGGCGGCAATGCGTCGCTCTCTCGCCCCGCCGTAGACGGCTTTCATGTCGACGAGGCGGCTGGCGGAATCAAGATTGAGCTGCGGAACGCCGAGGCGTGTCCGCGCTATAGCGGGGTCTTGATAGACGGCGTGACTGTCGGCCCGTCGCCCGAGTGGCTGCAGAAAGCGCTGAAGTCCATAGGGCTGAACCCGATCAACAATGTCGTCGATGTCTCCAACTACATCCTCTTTGGAGTCGGGCAGCCTCTGCACACTTTCGACGCCGACAAGATTGCAGGGCAGACGATAGTCGTGAGGAACTGCGACGAGGCTACGCCTTTCACCACCCTCGACGGGGTGGAGCGAAAGCTCAGCGCGGACGACTTGATGATTTGCGACGCCGAGAAGCCATTGTGCATCGCCGGTGTCTTTGGCGGGCTAGACAGTGGGATTAGCGAGAGCACCACGCGCGTCTTCATCGAGAGCGCATGGTTCAACCCCGTCTCAATCCGTAAGACGGCGCGTAGGCATCAGCTCAGCACCGACGCCAGCTTCCGCTACGAGAGGGGGACGGACCCCGATGGAGTCATATATGCGTTGAAGCGTGCGGCCATGCTCATCAAGGAGGTGGCGGGCGGGCGCATCGTCTCCGACGTGACCGACGTATATCCGGCGCCCGTCGAGCCGTTCGCCGTCAAGTTCAGCCGCAGGCGTTGTTTTGGGCTGATTGGCAAGGAAGTCCCCGAAGACGTCTTGCAGTCAATCCTCAAGTCGTTGGAGATAGCTGTCGTGGCCGACGATGGCGACGAGATGGAGTTGCGGGTGCCGCGCTACAGGGTCGATGTCACGCGCGAGGCCGATGTCGTCGAGGATGTTCTCCGCATCTACGGCTACGACAAGGTCGAGTTGCCCGAGGTCAACCACACGACGGTCGTCTATGCCAACAAGCCCGACCGCACCAAGGTCATGAACATCATTGGCGACATGTTGGCGGCGCGCGGTTTTGTCGAGATGATGAACAACACGCTCACCAAGGCAGCCTATTCCGATATTTTGCCCCAAACGTGTCCTGCGGAGTGCAACGTCATGCTCGCCAACCCGCTTAGCTCCGACCTTAACGCATTGAGGCAGTCCCTCGTCTTTGGCGCTTTGGAGGTGGCGAGGCTCAACCGCAACCATCGCAATGCGAACCTGAGGCTGTTCGAGATGGGCAATGTCCAGGCATTGCGGCAGGGAGGGGACAAGGCCGACTTCAAGTCCTATGGCGAGAGGTATCGTCTTTCTTTGCTGATGTCGGGGCAGAAGAGCGAGGCGAGTTGGAATGCCGCGCCGGGTGAGGTGACTTTCTTCGATTTGAAGACAGAGGTAGAGAATGTCGTGACCCGCATGGGCATTAGCCGCCAAAGCATGACGGAGGAGCCGTTTGAAGACGATTTGTTCGCCGACGGCTTGGCCTGGTGCGTCGATAGGACGTTGCCTTTAGTCCGTTTTGGGGCGATACGCCCGGAGGTGTTGGCCAAGTTCGACGTGTCGGATGCGGTTTTCTTTGCTGAGTTCGAGGTTGACACGCTTATTGCAAAGAGTGCGCGGCAGAACGTAGTTCGCTTTTCGCCGCTCCCCAAATACCCGGCCGTGAAGCGCGACTTGGCGTTGCTCGTCGATGCCGACGTCTCCTTTGCGCAAATATGCCAAGTGGCGCAAAAGACGGAGAAGAAGTTGCTTAGGAGTGTGACGCTGTTCGATGTCTATCAAGGGAAGAACCTGCCGGCCGGCAAGAAGTCCTACGCCGTCAGTTTCATCTTGCGCGACGACGAGAAGACGCTTAACGACAAGCAGATAGATAAAGTTATGAGCCAACTGGCCGGAGCTTTCGCCCACCAATTGGGGGCGGAGTTGCGCTAGGGCGTCATTGAATGTCAAACGGACGGGGGAGCATTTTGCGCCCCCGTCCTTGTTTGTGGGCGCCTGGGGCGGTAGTCCTTGGTGGGCTAGGGGCGTAGGCTCGTTATTGAGGCTACGGCAATCTTCCCGGTGTCAAGCGATTGAGGCAACTTCTTGCGGGAGTGTCCACCATTCCCCTGTTTCTGTGAAAAGGTTAATTTTGTGCCAAAAAGTTGAGCACGTATGGTAGGAGCTGACAGCATAAACCAGCAGAGGAGAGATCGCAGGGAGTGGACGGTCATGAGCCTTTTCGTGCAGAATTATAGCCAGTTCCCCATCGGGGAGCTGCAGAAGAGCGAGTGTCCCGACTTCATCGTCTCCGCAATGACAAGGGCGGGACGTCCGAAAAAAATTGGCATCGAGCTCACGGAGCTTAAGTATGAGCGCAACGACCACAAGTTCAATATGCGCGCGCACGAAGAGTACCTTAGCTTGATAATGGACGAGGCGCAGGCTTTTTTTCAGCGGCAGAGCGACGTGGTGCTCAACGTCGATGTCCACTTCTCCGACTCCATTTCCCCGCTCATCCTCTCTGCGCAAGACGACGGGAGGGCCAGGCTGTTGCGGACGGCCCTGGCCGAGACGATAGCCAGGATTGTCATCGACAACCTGCCCGAGGCAACCGGCAAGCGATACAACGTGGACCGCTCCTACAAGTACGGCGACCTCAACCTGCCGCAGCATGTCGAGAGCATCTCAATCTCAAATCTTTGTGGGAGGCAGGAGGAGGCGCTGTGGTATGCGAGCATGTCCACACATGTCAAGCCGCTTTCCGTCGAGAGTGTCTCGCAACGAATCATGGACAAGGATGCGAAGATGGCCCACTACGACCGTTCGTGCGACGAGCTGTGGCTGATTATAATCCAAAACAGCTTCCTGATGTCCAACTCCTACGACCCTCAGACGGCGCGCCGCGCCTTGGCGCATCGCTATCGGACGTGCTTCAATCGGATTTTTGTGTTCGAGAGGAGCGAGGCGAGCGTGCATCAGCTTAACATCATACGCAAGATTCGTTGAGGCCCCCCCCCCTTTGACATTTTGTCCTACCTGCAAGGCCGCGGGCGTGTGACATAATGTCGCATGGCGTCTTGCAAAACTGAATTGTCTGACAAAAAATCAATCGGACGCTTTTGGCATATGCTTTGACATTTTGCAGACGTGTCGCTTCCGCGCATGGAGGCGGCAGAGAGTAAGAACTGAATAGGAAAAACAAAAATACTACTACAATGTCTAAGATTATTGGTATCGACCTTGGCACGACAAACTCGTGTGTCGCAGTCATGGAGGGCAACGAGCCGGTTGTCATTGCGAACAGCGAGGGCAAGCGCACAACCCCCTCCGTCGTGGCCTTTGTCGAGGGCGGCGAGCGCAAGGTGGGCGACCCCGCCAAGCGTCAGGCCGTGACGAATCCGCATAAGACTGTCTACTCCATCAAGCGTTTCATGGGCGAGACCTACGACCGTCTCGCCAAGGAGATTGAGCGCGTCCCCTATGTCGTGAAGCGTGGAGACAACAACACGCCGCGTGTCGACATCGACGGCCGGCTCTACTCCCCGCAAGAGATTTCGGCAATGACGCTTCAGAAGATGAAGAAGACGGCCGAGGACTACCTTGGGCAGGAGGTGACCGAGGCCGTCATCACGGTTCCCGCATATTTCAACGACTCGCAGCGCCAGGCGACTAAGGAGGCTGGCGAGATTGCCGGGCTCAAGGTCCGCCGCATTGTCAATGAGCCGACGGCGGCCGCCCTGGCCTACGGTTTGGACAAGAAGAACAAAGACATGAAGATTGTCGTCTTCGACTGCGGCGGCGGAACCCACGATGTCTCCGTCTTGGAGTTGGGCGACGGTGTCTTCGAGGTCAAGTCCACCGACGGCGATACGCACCTTGGCGGCGACGACTTCGACCACAGGGTGATCGATTGGCTTGCAGACGAGTTCAAGAACGAGGAGGGAATCGACTTGCGTCAAGACCCCATGGCGCTGCAGCGCCTCAAGGAGGCCGCCGAGAAAGCCAAAATTGAGCTCTCCAGCACGACGTCGACCGAGATCAACCTGCCCTACATCACCGCCCAAGGCGGAGTGCCCAAGCACCTTGTCAAGACGCTGACGCGCTCCAAGTTCGAGCAGCTCGTCGACGACCTCATCCAGCGCACCATCGCGCCGTGCAAGAGTGCTTTGGCAAATGCCGGGCTCTCGGTCAACGAGATTGACGAGGTCATCCTTGTCGGTGGTTCCACGCGAATCCCCGCCATCCAGGCGGCGGTCAAGAACTTCTTTGGCAAGGAGCCGTCTAAGGGCGTCAACCCCGACGAGGTCGTGGCAATCGGCGCCGCCATCCAGGGCGCGGTCCTTTCGGGCGAGGTCAAGGATGTCCTCCTGCTCGATGTCACCCCGTTGTCGCTCGGCATCGAGACCATGGGTGGCGTGATGACGAAACTCATCGACGCCAACACCACAATCCCGACGCGCAAGAGCCAGGTCTTTTCGACGGCGGCGGACAACCAGCCGTCGGTGGACATACACGTCCTGCAGGGCGAGAGGCCCATGGCGCGCGACAACAAGACCATCGGCCAGTTCCACCTCGACAACATCCCGCCCGCGCCGCGCGGTGTGCCGCAGATTGAGGTCACGTTCGACATCGACGCCAACGGAATCCTCAACGTCACGGCTAAAGACAAGACGACAGGCAAGGAGCAGAGCATCCGTATCGAGGCGTCGTCGGGTCTCTCCGACGAGGAGATTAAGCGGATGAAGGCCGAGGCCGAGGCAAACGAGGCGGCAGACAAAGCCGCCAAGGAGAGGGCGGACAAGCTCAACAATGCGGACAGCCTCATCTTCCAGACCGAGAAGAGCCTCAAAGACTTCGGCGACAAGATCAAGGCCGCCAAGAGGGCGCCTGTCGAGGAGGCTCTCAAGGAGCTGAAAGAGGCGCATCAGAAGCAGGACCTCGCGGCAATCGACGCCGCTTCCGAGAAGCTGAACGCCGCGTTCCAGGCCGCGACGCAAGACATGTACGCCAATCAGCAGGCAAATTCGCAGCAGGGCGCCCAGTCCGCCGGTCAGCAGGGCGGAGGCAAGGCAGGCGACGATGTCACCGACGTCGATTTCGAGGAGGTGAAGTAGTTTGCGGACTAATATTTGGCGACCCCTCACAGCGCAAGCGTGAGGGGTCGCCTTTTTTATGCCTCTCTCATTTCTTTATCGAGAAGAGGAATATCAGCCCTCCGCCCTTGCGGTTTGTCACGTTGATTGAGCCTCCGTGTAGCAAGACGGCGTTTTTCACTATGGCCAGGCCCAGTCCCGTGCCGCCCATGGTGCGGCTTCGGCCGCGGTCCACGCGGTAGAACCGCTCGAACAGGCGGGGCAGATGCTCGTCGGCCACGCCCATGCCGTTGTCGGCGAACTCGAAATACCATGAGGAGCGTGTCTCGCGGCTCCGTATCTCAATCCGCACCCCGCGTCCCGCATAGGTTATGGCGTTGTCGGTCAGGTTGCGGAAGATGCTGTAGAGAAGCGACGGGTCGCCGTTTGCCACTATCCCTCGCGGCAGGCCGTTGTCGAGCCTCATGTCGCGTTCTGCAAGTTGGGGGGCGGTATCGCGGCCTATGTTTTCTACAATTTGCGAGATGTCCACCGGCTCAAAGCGCAGGCGGGCGGACGGGGTGTCGTCCATCTTGTTGAGGGTCGAGATGTCTTGCAGGAGCGACGCTAGTCGGCATGTCTGGGCGTGGCATCGCTCCAAAAACTGAAGACGCGTCGCGCCGTCCATGTCGGGGTTGGCGAGCAGTGTCTCGATGTAGCCGTGGATGCTTGCCGCGGGGGTCTTTAGCTCGTGGGCTATGTTTTGGGTCAGTTGCCTTTTGAGGGTGTCTTGCTGTTCCTGCGTCTCTCTGAGGCGCTTGTATAGTTTCACGATTCGTTTGGCTATGTCGCCTAGCTCGTCGTTGGGGAAGTTGGGGGTCGCTGTGTCGCCTAGCCCGCCGTTGCGGTCCGCGTCGCGGGCGAAGAGTTGCAACTTCGATATGTTTTCCGACAGTCGGCTTATGAAGCGCCACAAGATGACGACAAGGATGGCGAAGACGGCCACGGCGAACCACAGATAGTGCTGGTCGGCCCGGAGCGAGGCGGCGAGGCTGTCGTCATAGGGCAGGGCGGTGCGGAAAGTCAGACTGTCCGAGGGAAAGAACGTCGCGGAGTAGAAGAACTTTCTGCCAAGCGTCTTGCTCATGCGGTCATAGTCGTAGCCTGAGCCCGTGGACATGGCTTGCCGAATCTCGATGCGGTCTTTGTGGTTCGGCATGGCGGATGCGGCAGTCTCGCGGCTGTCATACTCCACGAAGCCGTCCCGCCGCACGATTGTCAGCCGCAGGTCGGGTTCGGGCATCAGGGCCAATGCGGAGTCGGGACTCAATAGGCGTCCTGAGGAGCATAGCGCCTCGTGGAGGCGGAAGTTGTGCTCTTGGAGGCGGGTGTTGAGGCTCTCGCGCTTATATTGCCTCTCGCGGGTCTGTTGGAAGACAATGAGAGACGCGGCGAAGAGGACGAACGTCGTCAAGACGCTCAGATATAGTTTCTTGCCTACTCCGATTCTCATACTGCTACCCCTCGAAAAGATAACCGAAGCCCATGCGCGTGGCGATGTGCGCGGCGTAGGGGCCGACCTTTTTGCGCAGGCGCGTTATGTTGACGTCCACAGTGCGGTCTGACACGAGGACGTCGTCGGGCCACGCGCGCTCGATGAGTTCTTGACGCGACAAGACGCGCCCGCGCTCCGACACGAGCAGGCGCAGCAGCTCATACTCGGTCCGCGTCAGTGGGACTTCCACTCCGTCTATGCTGACGCGCTTCCGGTCTTGGTCTATGGACATCGTCTCGAAAGTAAGCACGTCGCCTCGCCGGCGGGGTGTGTCGCCTGGTGCCGTGCGGCGCAGCACGGCCTTGATGCGAAGCAAGACCTCCTGGAGCGAGAATGGCTTCGAGATGTAGTCGTCGGCACCTATGTTCAAGCCTGTTATGGCGTCGTTGGCGGTGTCTTTGGCGGTGAGGAATATTATCGGTATGTCCGCCGTGGAGTCTTTCGACTTCAGTATGTTCGCCAGGTCGAAGCCCGACATCCCGCTCATCATGACGTCGAGCAGGAACAGGTCAAAAGTGTGTGGTGGGGCCGTGCGCAGGGCTTCCAAGGCCTCCTCTGCCGAGTTCGCCACATGCACCTCGTAGCCGCCGCTCGCGAGGTTGAAACGGAGAATTTCGCATATGTCTTGCTCGTCGTCCACGACCATGATTCGTTGTCTTGTCTCAGTCATGTGTATGTCCCATTGTTTTTGGGGGCAAAGAAAATCATTTGCGGGAAACGACGTGCGGATGTAACGTCTTTGTAACCTGCGCTTATCGCTCGTGTAGCATCGACAGGATAAAATCGCGGTGTCTAAAAACGCATGTAATGGAAACAATATTCATCATCGTCGTGTCGTTCCTGCTGCTCCTGGCGGTCTTCGACCTCTTCGTGGGCGTGAGCAACGACGCGGTAAACTTTCTCAATTCTGCCGTGGGGGCGAGGGTGGCGCGATGGCGCGTCTTGCTCATTGTGGCCTCGGCGGGGGTCTTGCTTGGGGCCATGACCTCGGCGGGCATGATGGACCTTGCGCGGCACGGCATCATGCTGCCGTCGAACTTCTCTTTCCGAGAGGTCATGACGGTCTTCTTGGCTGTGATGGTCACGGATGTCATCGTCCTGGACCGCTTCAACTCCCTGGGCTTGCCCACTTCGACCACTGTGTCACTTGTTTTCGAGCTCTTTGGCGCGGCCACGCTCCTCGCGTTTGTCAAGGTGTCGTCTGGCGGGGCGTTCGCCTACGCCGACCTCATCAATACGGATAAGTGCCTGTCGGTCATCGTGGCCATTTTTGTCAGCGTCGGCATAGCTTTCGTTTGTGGGCTCGCCGTGCAGTGGCTCTCGCGCCTTGTCTTCACGTTCCGGCGCAGTAGCGCGGGGGGGGCGGCTGTCGCTCTCTTTGGCGGCGTGGCGTTCACGGCCCTTGTCTATTTCATCTTCATCAAGGGGCTTGGCAAGTCTGCCTACGTCAGTTCCGATGTCCGAGGGTGGGTCGATGCCAATTCGCGAGTGTTGCTCCTGTGTGTCTTCGCTTTTGCCGCAGTCGTCTCGCGCTTGCTTGCCGCCGTGCGTGTAGATGTCTTCAAGGTCGTTGTCTTGGTCGGCACGTTTGCTTTGGCCATGGCGTTTGCGGGCAATGACCTGGTCAATTTCATCGGGGTCCCGCTGGCCGGCCTTGCGTCGTTTCAAGATTGGAGCGCGGCCGGATGCCCCGACATCGACTCTTTCATGATGTCGTCGCTCATGGGTTCCGCCGCGTCGCCGGTGTTCTTTCTTTTAGTTGCGGGGGTGGTCATGGTCTTGTCGCTTTTCCTCTCGCGCAAGGCCCGCAAGGTCGTCGACACCGAGGTGGGTCTCAGTAGGCAAGAGGAGGGCGACGAGATGTTTGGCTCCAGCCGTGCGGCGCGGAGCATCGTGAGGGCTGTCGAGGGCGTGCGGATGCGCATGGGCGGTTTTGTGCCGCGTCGTCTGAGGGTGTTCGTGGCTCGTCGTTTCGACAACCGTGTGGTCGAGAAGCCCGACGGCGCGGCATATGATGTCGTGCGGGCGGCGGTGAATCTTGTCGTTGCCTCAATACTCATTGTCGTGGGCACGAACTACAAGTTGCCGCTCTCCACGACCTACGTCACTTTCATGGTGGCCATGGGGTCTAGTCTGGCCGACAAGGCTTGGGGGCGCGAGACGGCGGTCTTCCGAATCACGGGTGTGCTGTCGGTCATTGGCGGGTGGTTCATCACGGCTTGCGTGGCTTTTGTTGCCGCCGCGGTGGTCTGCGCGCTCATGTACTACGCCGGTTTTGTCGCCATGTTCGTCTTTATGGCCGTAGCTGTCTTCGTCGTTGTCCGTAGCAACTTTGTGGGCAAGTCTAAGCCGCAGGCCGAGGAGGTGGCGGTTGGCGTGTCGACGAGCGGTCTGCGCGGCAGGGTGGTGGCCAACGACGCCCATGCCATACTTGTGTCGAAAGACCTGTTGTGCAACATTGTAGACGGATTTTTCGGTCGCCGAGTGAGGGTGCTGCGCCGCGTGGCGGACACCATCAAGGGCGAAAGGCGCGAGTGCGAGGCCGCAAGGCGGCGTGAGATGCGCGATTTCAGCGATATGAGCCGGAGCGGCGCGGGGACTGAGATGGCGGAGGCCGGTCTGTGGCTGCAGCTTGGGGCGGACTGCCGCGGGCAATATCTGCATGCCCTGAGGAGAATGTCGGAGCCCATCTTGGACCACGTCGACAACGGTTTCAACCCCGCGACGCACGACATTGTCGACGAGTTCGCGCCGTTGCGGCGCGACGTGGTGGACCTTTTCGCCAAGGCTGCGGAGATGATTGCCGGCGGAGACTACATGAACTACGAGGCGCTGAGGCTTAAGTCGGCTAGCCTCAAGCGCGCCCTTAAGGCCAAGCGCCACGAGCGGATGGACAAGCTGCAGCACGACTTCGACTACCGGTATTTCAAGGTCTCTATGGTCTATATCGGTCTCTTGCGCGAGACGCAGGCCCTCGTCAACATCTTGCGCCACCACATGGAGGCGGCAAAATGCCTCAACGCGCCGGCGGGGGTAACGTCGGAGGAGCGAGAGGCATTGGAAGAGGGCGACTACTAGTGCATCGGCGAGGCTCGTTGTCCTTAAATTTGCTTAGTTTTGGCATTGATGCGGGACGATGCAAGAATAGGGACAAATCCACATCTTTTTAAGCATTATTATCCTCTAAGCAGGGGCAATTTCTATACATTTGCGACGAACCTTAAAAAGCTTAGCATGACTATCAATCTACTTAGAAGTGCGACCCGGCTTGCGTGGGCCGCGCTGCTACTGCTCACCTCTCTTTCTGCCGTGGCGCAGCAGACGGTGACCGGTACGGTGCTGGACAAGGACAGCCGAGAACCCATTGTCGGGGCGGCAATCATCGTCAGCGGCACCACGACCGGCACCGTCTCCGACCTCGATGGCAACTTCTCCATTCGCGTCGACGCGCTGCCGGCAAACATCGATGTCTCGTTCCTCGGCTATCAGAAGCAGACGCTCAACGCCACGTCTGCGCGTGTGGGCAGCATCCTGCTCGCCGCCGATGCGAAAGCTCTGGAAGACGTCATTGTCAAAGCGTCGATCGCTGTCGACCGCAAGACGCCGGTCGCGCTCTCGACAATATCGCCCGAAGTCCTGGAGGAGAAGCTCGGCGGCAAGGAGTTGCCGGAGGTTCTCAAGTCCACGCCCAGCATCTACGCCACTCGCCAGGGCGGTGGCTATGGAGACTCCGAGATGCGTATGCGAGGCTTCACGCAGGCCAACATTGCCGTCATGGTCAATGGTGTGCCGGTCAACGACATGGAGTGGGGCGGCGTCTACTGGTCTAATTGGACGGGCCTCTCCGACGTCCTTCGCACCACGCAGACCCAGCGCGGCCTGGGCGCGAGCAAGCTCTCGTCGCCGTCGGTCGGCGGCACCGTGGCCTACATAACCAAAGGCCTCGAGAGCAAGCGCGGCGGCACGTTGTCATACCAGGTCGGGAACGACGGCGACCAGAAGATTCTCGCCTCGGTGTCGTCGGGCATGAACGAGAGGGGGTGGGCGTTCACCGTCCTCCTTGCCAAGAAGTGGGGCGACGGATACGTCCAGGGCACCGAGTATGAGAGCTACAACTGGTTCTTCAATATCGCAAAGAGGCTCAACGACCGCCACCAGCTCTCGCTCACGGGCACGGGCGCCCCGCAGTGGCACAACCAGCGCAACAGCGGCAATGGGCTCAAGTTCGTGCAATACCAGGCCGTCAAGGACTATATGAACGGGGGCGACGAATACCGCTATAACCCTTCGTTCGGCTATGGTAAGAACGGGGAGCGCAAGAACGCCAACCGCAACCAGTATCACAAGCCGCAGTTTTCGCTCAACCACCAGTGGCAGATTGACAACGAGCAGTCTCTCGCCTCGGCGCTCTACCTCTCCATCGGGCGAGGCAACGGATATTCCGGACAGGCTCGCGGGACAATCGCCGGCATGGCAAATCAGCCGTCGCGCACCGATTGGTATGGGGCTTCGAGTGGCGACCTCAATATGCGCTTCCGCAAGGCCGACGGCACTTTCGCCTACGACGAGATCCAGGAGCTCAACGAGCAGAGTTCTGAGGGCTCGCTCATGGCAATGTCGGTCTCTAAGAACGACCACACGTGGTTCGGCCTCATCTCCAACTACGACAATCACAAGATTGAGAATCTCGACCTCAGCGGCGGCATCGACTTCCGATGGTACAAGGGTACGCATACCAATGAGCTTATCGACCTCTACAACGGCGACTACTTCATCGACGACAGCAGCCGCGACAATGTCAAGCCCGAGAACAACATCAGGGCCAACGACCCCAATTTCAAGTACGAGAAGCTCCACGTGGGCGATGTCGTCTACCGCGACTACGATGGCTACACCGTCCAGGGCGGCATCTATGGGCAGGCTGAATATTCTCTCGAGCAGGGTCTCAATGCGTACGTCTCGGCGTCGGTCTCCAACACCACCTATTGGCGCGTGGATCGTTTCTACTACGACAAGAGCCACGAGAAGTCCGAGACTGTAGATTTTTGGGGCTTCACCGTCAAGGGGGGTGCAAACTACAACTTCGACGCCCACCACAACGTCTTCTTCAACCTTGGGTACATCAGCCGAGCGCCTTTCTATTCGGGCGGCGCCTTCCTCTCGTCGGCGGTGAGCAACGAGACCAACCGCGAGGCTGTGAACGAGAAGTGCCTGTCCTACGAGGTGGGATATGGCTTCACCTCGTCGGTCTTCAACGCCAAGTTCAATGGCTACTACACCAAGTGGATGGACAAGACTCAGTCCAAGCGCGAGAACAATGGCTTGTGGACAATGAACATGAGTGGGGTCGATGCGCGCCACATGGGCTTGGAGTTCGAGATGAACTACGAGCCGACCTCCTGGTTCAACCTCACGGGCATGTTCTCCATCGGCGATTGGATTTGGGACGCCAACACCACGGCGTTCTTCTACGACGACCAGGGGTATCCCATTCGGTCCATCAGTGGGGGCAACGTCGAGGTGGCCAGCGGCATCGAGACCGATGACCATGCGCGCATGACGGTCGTCCTCGACAAGGTCAAGGTTGGCGGCTCGGCGCAGCTCACCGCCGCAGCCGGGGTGACATTCAAGCCCATGGAGGGACTTCGCATTGGCGGCGATTGGAACTTCTTCGGCCGAAACTATGCCGACTGGGAAATCTCCAGCAACGCCATTGCGCTCAACTCCAGGTACACCTATGGCGACCCGTGGAAGATGCCGAACTATAGCACCGTCGACGTCAACGCAAGCTACACGTTCGACATGGGGGCGCTCAAGGCAACTTTCTCCGGCAACGTGGACAACTTGTTCGATGCCCTCTACATCCAGTCGGCAAAAGACGGCGAGGCGCACAATTGGGAGACATCCTATGGCTTCTATGGCTTTGGACGAACATACTCTTGCCGCTTGAAGCTAACTTTCTAGTGCAAACACATTACACATTATTGCAATGAACAGTAAGATATTCCTTGTCGGGCTTCCGCTGTTGGCTCTGTCGGCCTGCACCGATGTCAACGACGACTTCGAGGGCTACGACGCGCTCGTCGACAAGCAGAAGGAGGTCACGGCGCAGGGGGTGGAGTATACGCTCACCGATGCCGACTACGCCACCGTGGCGAAATATGAGGGCGTGGCAAAGGCCGACTCGCAGGTCGTGGCCTCCAAGAAGGCTATGCCGTCGGCACAGTTCGCCCAGCGTTGGCTGCCGACGCTCCTGGCGTCGAAGTTCTACCAATATGACAACGGTTCGCTGATGGCGACCTACAACCTGGTCGGCGGACTCTCTGAGAATGTCGTGGGAATAGCCGAGGCCACGGAGTACGAGCTCAAGGCCGACGACTACGCCGCGGCGTGGGGGAGCGGCACGACGGCCTATCTCACGCCATCGACCGTCGGACGGATTCCCTCCATCTTGGGCGCGGCTCTCGCTTCGGCCGCCGACAGCAGCTTCGCCGTTGTGTCATACAAGTACTCGGCCAATGAGCCGGGCGGGGCGGGGAGCGTCACGCCGACGTCCAATTGGGCTGCCCTCGCGGGTGGGGTCTATCCCGCGGGCAACAATTGGAATTTCAACAGCTCCGGATCGATAGACCTTTCCGCCTATGCCGGGCAGACCGTGCGCCTCGGTTTCCGCTACACCAGCACGACGAGCAAGGCCGGCACGGTGGAGTTCAAGAATCTGCACGTGGGGCAGCAGCACGTCTCGCCGCAGCTCTATGCCGAGCAGGGCGACGGCTCCTATAAGCTGACCGACAAGGCCCCGGAGGCAAACGGCAAATATGTCATCTTGGCAAATGTCAACGGCACATACCACTTCTTCGGCAAGATTAAGAACCGCGGTGCCAACTACGGCTACAGCACCGGCCCCGGTGTCACGGTCACCAATGGGGTGGTGGCCAAGGAGGTTGCGGACACAATCTTCGTAGAGCTCGCGAAGACCGACGCCGGCTTCACCATCAAGAATGCGGACGGCAAGTACCTCTTCATGAAAGGGACGTACAACAACTTCAACGTCTCGACAGAGGCCAATGCCGTCGCCGATGGCAAATATGATTGGACGTTCAAGATGAACGGCTCGATGGTCGACGTGGTTAATGTCGGCATGACCAAGCGTCTGCAATATGACATCCAATATAAGTCGTTCGGCGCCTACCCCGAGGCCAACATCAAGACGCTCCTGTCCAATTCGCTCCTTGCGGCTTCCCTGCCCGACGGTTTCGAGATTCGCAATGTCGTCCTGCCCGCTGGGTCTACATATGTTTGGCAGACAAGCACCTCCTATGGGGCCAAGGCCACGGCATACGTCGGCGGGCAGAATTTGGAGTCTGACAGTTGGATTATCTCCCCCGAAATCGAGATTCCGTCGTCGGGTGCGCCCTACGTCATGTGCGATTGGGCGGCAAACTTCTACACCGGCGGGTTCTCTGTGGCCGATTTCTTCAAGGTCTACGTCTCGTCCGACTACACCCCTGGGTCCGACATCAGCGTCGAGGGCAACAAGGCTCTCAAGGCGGCGACGCCGACCGAGACGCTCTACGCTGTCTACCGCAAGCTCAACTCCTCGTGGACTGTGCCGGACGACGTGCTCATTGTCACGCCGGCGGACTACGCTTCCATGGGCTTTGCGAACAACAATTTCAGCTCTTCGTTGAAGCCTGGGGAGTATATTCCGACTTTCCTCACTGTCAAGAGGCCCTACGCCAAAGAGGGAGATCTTGTCACTGTGGCCTACCATTTCTACGAGAACAGCGCCACGACAATCAAGGCCGACGATTGGGCCTTCGAGGACGGGGCTTGGGTTGTCAAGAACGACCTCACGCCGACGAGCGAGCAGTATGTCCGCAACGACGGGGCGTGGGTGCTCGACCCGACGGTGACCATCGACCTCCCCTCGACGCGCAACGATGCCGTCTCGACGCCGTTCTACCAGGCTTGCGTCGATTGGGTCAAGGAGAATGTCGACAACACCTCTGAGGTGACGAGTCTGGGAGGCGGCTTTGTCACCTCCTACGGCAACAACGACTACTATTCGGGAGCCTCGGCATACAACAACAATGTCGATTGGCGCTTTGCCTCGGCTCGCAACCAGTTCACGAAATATTTCGAGAATATGTCCGATGCTGAGGTCGTGTCGTTCTTGCAGGGCAATGTCCCCAAGGTCTTCCAGGCTGCCCTCGCGAAGCTCTATCCGGACAATGCGCCAATGCAAGGGATTGACACCTACTGCATTGTCAACTTCAAGGCCTACTATGGCATCGACTATACTAGCAGTAGCTCCTCGCGCCACGATTGGACGATAAAGTTCCAAATCACGGGCAAGGGTCAATACGAGTATGTCGAGGACTCAATGAAGTCGGTCGAGTAATCAAGCGTTTATTGGGGAGGCTGGGCATGCGCCCGGCCTCCCTTTCTGTTCCTATTGAATATCCATTCTCATGAGAAATAGTTGTTTTTTTCTTGCGGCTTCTCTTCTTCTCGGCACGTCATGCCTCTCGTCGTGCGACGAGGCCAGCGACGATAGCATACGCGTGACGGTCAGCAAAGAGCAGTTGTCCAACAAGCTCGACTCGGCTGTGATAAACGTCTCGGCCGCCTCCACGTGGGTTCTCACCGGTGTCCCTTCGTGGATGACGGTGACGCCAGCCTACGGCTGGGGTGACGCCACGCTTAGAGTGACTGTCGAGCCCAACGAGGCGTTTCGAGGCAGGCAGGCCACGCTCGTCGCAAAGTCGGGGACTAACTCCGTCTCCGTTGTCTTGTCGCAAGCAGAGACGGTCAACGCCAATGTCAACTCTGCGGGAAATATTGGCTCGGTGGCGCGGAGGCTCGAAGTGCCGCACGTCAACGCGGAGAACACTTTCGTCGCCCACTATGCCACGGTGGCGCGCGCCAAGCGGCTCAATTACTGCTACGAGTGGAACAACGACTTGAAGCATGCCGCATGGGTCGCCTACACCATAGACCGCCTTACGAGCCAAAGCAATGTCTCGCGCCAGAACAATTTCCAGCCCGACCCCGAATTGCCGGAGGCGATGCGCACGACGAACGCCAACCACACCAACGACGGCTTCGACCGTGGGCACATTTGTCCGTCAGGAGACCGTCTATACTCTGCGGAGATGAATCTCCAGACCTTCTATTTCAGCAACATGAGTCCCATGCTCAACGGCTTCAACACGGGCATTTGGCTTGCCATGGAGAACAAGGTTCGCGAATGGGGGCGTGCCACGCAGACCGGCAAATATGACACCCTCTATGTCGTAAAGGGTGGGACAATTGGCGACCGGCTCGTTAATTTCGTAGGAACGAAGAAAGGGAGCGACGGTCAGACACCGACGACCGATGCCGACGGGATGACAATCAAAGGTTTGGCTTGCCCCGCAAACTATTTCATGGCTGTCATGGCTCTGAAAAATGGACAATATGAGGCGATAGGCTTCCTAGTGCCGCATGACGATACCATCACGCCCATAGGCGGCGGAAAGGATTTCACGGTGGCCGATGTCCGACGCTATGAGATGACCATCGACCGCCTGGAGGAGGAGACGGGGCTGGACTTCTTCTGCAACTTGCCCGATGAGACGGAGAGCCAGACTGAGAGTGCCATAGGCGCATTTTGGAACTGAGGCGGCTTCTGCTTGTCGCTGTGTGGGGACGCACACCTTGTGCGTCCCTTTTTGCTATATGGAGGTGTTGGTTTTGTAGCAATATTTCTGTACGTTTGCCCCAATATGAGGTTTGCATATCTGATTATTGCGCACAACGAGCTGACGCTGTTCCGCACTCTTGTGCGTCTGCTCGACGACCCCCGCAACGACATTTTCGTGCACATCGACAAGAGGGCGGACGCTAGGCAGTTCCGGTCGGTCGTGACAAAGCATAGTGGTTTATATTTCATTGATAGTCAAACGGTTAACTGGGGGGGGGTAAGCCAAGTTGCCTGTGAGTTGGCTCTCTTCGGAGCCGCATCCGCGCATGCTAGATACGACTACTACCACCTGCTCTCTGGTGTCGACTTGCCTATCAAGACGCAAGACGAGATTCACAGTGAGATTGACCCCGATTGCCGTGCGGAGTATATCACGCAAGTGTCCGACCCCTGCAACCGGGCGGATGCGAAGAGTAAGACCTCGGTCTACTACCTTTTCAATGAGCACCTTCGCCCTCGTCCGCACTCTTTCCTCTCGTGGTGCCTGTGCCGCTCCACCTATGCCCTCGTCAGAGTTCAGCGGCTCGTGGGCTTCCGCCGTAGCCTCGGTCGGGAGGTTCGCAAGGCTTCGCAGTGGCTCAGCATAACCGACGACTTGTGTCGATTCCTCGTCTCCAATAAAGAGCAGATTCTGAAAACATTCCGCTACTCCTCTTGCTCCGACGAGCTGTTCGTCCCTACATTCATCGCAGGAACAGAGTTTGAGTCCCGCATCTATAGACCCGTCGGCAAGGGCAATCCCGCTATGCGGAAAATTGACTGGGTGCGCGGCTCACCCTACACATGGAGGTCTACGGATTTCGACGAGCTTGTCTCGTCCGGCTGTTGGTTCGCCCGCAAATTCAGCAGTAGCGACATGGACATTGTCCGCCGCATAGAGGATCACCTCTTGCGCCCCGATTCGCCCCTCCACGACTCCTAGCCCCAAAGGGGCGACATAGGTCAGCCTAGGGCGTGAGCCCTAGGGTCTTGTGTTTTGGCTTGTGTCGTTTTTGTTGGTGTTTTCTATGGGGGGGCTTACGTCTCCTATGTTTGTGGTCGATTTTTGGGGTGGCTCTATGGGTTGTGTTTTGGCTTCCGTTCTCTAGGCTTGTGGTCTTTTGGGGGCTTGTTCCCTAGGGTTTGCGTTTGGCTTCCGTTCTCTATGCTTGTGTCTAGCTTGTGATCCCCAGCGTTGCAAACTAGACTTTTTAGCAGACAAAAAAAGTCGAGGCGCACCAACCATCTGCCGTCGGCGCGCCTCGATTTCGTCTTCGTCTCTCTTACATCATCGAGACACTGCGCTTGATGAAGTTGGTCAAGTTCGCTCCCCTCAGCATATTGTTGGAGAGCAGAGCCAGGTCGATGAGTTGCGACACGAGCTTCTCGTCTTTCGCGAATTGGGCCAGAATCTCGTTGCGCTTTTGCCGCTGCTCGTCAATGCGCTTGTTGACGGCCTCAAGCTCGTCCTTGTCGGCTTGCGGAATCTCCTCGTCTTTCTTCCCCTCCTTGGCCTTGTTGAGTTCGGTCTTGCGGCTCTCCTCTTTGGCAATGGCGTCGGCAATGGGTGCCAACTGGCTCTTGGTCTTGTCGTTCATGGTCGTCAAGACGCGCTCAACGAGCGGGTGGCTGGCGTTGACGACGAGGTTGAACGTGCTCGGCATGTCGCCATAGAACGACATCGGCCCGCCCTGCACGGCGCTCATCTCTTTCATGCGGCGCATCCACTCGTTTTGGGTGATGATGACCGGCAACTCGTTCTCGCCGAGAGCCTCAACCGAGACCGTATAGTTCACGCTCGTGTCCTCTTTCGGGGTCTCGGAGCGGAACACCTCCTCCAAGTCCGACTTTTCGCTGGTCGAGAGCTTCAACTCGGCGGCGTCCTCTTTGGCGATGAGCTTGTCGATGGTGTCGGCGTCGACGCGGGCAAAACGGCTCTTCTCCCACTTCTGCTCCAATTGGTTCATGAACGGGGCGTCGAGCTGGCCGTCGAGCAGGAGGACGTTGTAGCCCCGCTTCTGTGCGCTGTCTATGAAGCTATATTGAGAGGCCTTGTCGTTGGCGTAGAGGTAGACGAGGGTGTCGTTCTTGTCGGTCTGGTTCGCCTTGATTAGCTCCTTGTACTCGTCGAACGTGAAATATTTGCCGTCCACGTCTTTCAGCAAGGAGAACTTCTGTGCGCGCTCGAAGAACTTCTCGTCGGTGAGCATCCCATACTCGATGAAAATCTTCAAGTCGTCCCACTTCTTCTCGAACGTCGGGCGGTCGCTCTTGAATATCTCCTCCAATCTGTCTGACACCTTTTTCGTTATGTGGCTGGAGATTTTCTTGACGTTGCCGTCGGACTGCAAGTACGAGCGCGAGACGTTGAGGGGAATGTCGGGCGAGTCGATGACGCCGTGGAGGAGCGTGAGGAAGTCCGGCACGATACCCTCGACGGAGTCGGTGACGAAGACCTGGTTCGAGTAGAGCTGAATCTTGTTGCGGTTGACGTCGAGGTTGCTCTTTATCTTGGGGAAGTAGAGGATGCCCGTCAGTGTGAACGGATAGTCTACGTTGAGGTGGATGTAGAAGAGGGGGTCTTCCGCCATCGGGTATAGCTGGCGGTAGAACTTCATGTAGTCCTCTTCCTTGAGGTCGGCGGGCTTCTTGATCCATGCCGGCGTGGTGTCGTTGACAATGTTGTCCTCCGCCGTCTCTTGCTCCTTGCCGTCTTTCCACTCGGTCTTCTTGCCAAAGGCAATCTCGATTGGCAGGAATTTGCAATACTTGCTCAGAAGCTCTTGCAGGCGGCTTTTCTCCAAGAACTCTTTCTCCTCGTCGGAGATGTGCATGATGATGTCTGTGCCGCGCTCTGCGCGCTCCGCGTTCTCCAGGGTGTATTCTGGCTCGCCCGTGCACGACCAACGGACTGCCTGCGCGCCGTCTTTGTACGACTTGGTGACAATCTCAACCTTGTCCGAGACCATGAACGCCGAGTAGAAGCCGAGGCCGAAGTGCCCAATAATTGTGGCGGCGTCGTTCTTGTGCTTCTCCAGGAACTCCTCCGCGCCAGAGAACGCTATCTGGTTGATATACTTCTCCACCTCGTCGGAAGTCATGCCTATGCCGTTGTCGGAGACGGTGATGGTCTTGGCGTCTTTGTCCAAAGACACGCGCACCTTGAGGTCGCCCATTTCACCTTTGAACTCGCCATTGCCGGCCAGGACTTTCAGCTTCTGAGTGGCATCGACTGCGTTCGAGACTATCTCGCGCAAGAAGATGTCGTGGTCGGAGTAGAGGAATTTCTTGATGATGGGGAAGAGGTCTTTGGTCGACACTCCAATTTTTCCTGATGCCATTTTTATGTGAATCTTTTACTTTCTGCCGATGCTCTTGGCAATTTTTGTGCCACAGCACTGTGTGTGCCATTCTGTCAGCCACTGTGACAAAAAGCGCACCGCGCAATGTCTCTTTGCGCGGTGCGTCGGGTTTCGTCGTGTCGCTATTGCTTCTCCCCTCTGGCAGGGGAAGGCTTCTCCTCCTTGATTAGGCAGGTGTAGCCTAGCTTAGAGATGGCTTGTCGCAGTGCCTCGCTGCTTGTCTTGTCTGTGCGGTAGGTGACGCTGACGGTCTTGTTTGCCACGTCAACTTTCAGGTCGCGGACGCCTTTCTCGTAGGCGATGTTGCTCTCAATCTTCTTCTTGCAGTTGTCGCAATGGAGGTTGGTGGCGAAGACCACGGTTGCAGTCTTGCCGGCCTCTTTGCCCCCTGCGGTAGCGCTCGTCGTGAGCAGTGTCAGACCCATGAGGAGAGCCAGGGCTGTCGCTATAATCCTGTTCATGATGCAATTGTTTTGTTGGTGTTTCAATATTTGTCGAAGTGCCATCGGACGCCAATGTAGTATCGCCGCGTCATCAGTGGCCCCCAGACGAGCGACGAGTCAAAATATTGGCTCTGAGGGGCGTCGGCGGAGATTATTGGGCTGTCTTGAGTGAAGTTGCCAATGTTCTCGCAGCCGGCATATATGCTCCAACGTCTGAACCACTTGGTGACTTGGGCGTTGTACATTTGGTAGGCCCCAAAGGACCCAGGGCGGCGCAAGCCCTCGGGGTTGTCAGCCGTGGTTGGGATTCGCCCGCCGCCATTGAACTGCGCGTTAGCGTCGAATTGCCAAGTCTTCAGCGGGGTCTGGTAGGAGAGGGCCACCAGGGCCTTGTAGCGGCTCGTCAGTGGGCGGCGGCGCATGACGCCCGCTAGGTACACCTCGTTGTCGTTCCATCGCCACGCTGCCGTCACGTCCATGCCGCGGATGGGCGTCATGCGCGCCTCGATTTGCAGGTTGTTGGCGTAGCCGCGCCGGGTGCTGTAGTAGGCGTGGAGCGTGCGGGCCGATTCGTCCATGTCGGTGACCATCTGGCGCTCAAACTCCGTGTGGAAGAATTCTGCGCTGAGGGTCAGCGTCTTCCCGCCTATGGTCGCGTAGTGGGTGACGCTGCCGCCCATGTTCCAACCCTCCTCCTGCCCATAGTTTGCGTCAAGCCTCCATGTGCGGGAGCTCGTCAGCAGGTAGTTGCTTTCCGCCAATATCGAGGCGCCGCGGTAGCCTTTGCCAGCCGCAATGCGCACCGTGGTATGCTCGGCCAGCGCCCAACGGACGTGCAGGCGCGGCGTGACGAGCGTGCCGTAGTTGTTGTGGCGGTCTAGGCGGAGGCCGACCATGACGGACAGCTTGTCTTCATGGCGGAACGTATATTGCCCATAGGCGCCAAAGGAGACATCGCGCTGCTTCATCTTGTTGCCGTCGCCGCGGTCGAAGCGGACGGTCTCGTCATATAGGTCGCCTTGTGTCGAGAGGCCGGCGTGGAACTCATGCGTCCCTCCAGGGTTCCAGTTGGCAATGGAGTTGAAACTGTAGCTGTGTTGCGTGCCGACGTAAGTCCTAGTGCCAAAAAACGAGCCTTGGTGGTGATATGCGTAGCCCAGTGGAAAACCTATGCTGAACCTGTCGGAAAAGACGAATCCGTTCTTCATCCAAGCCTCCAGGCGGTCGGTATTGAGCCGTACGCCATATGCGTCGTCGCGCGGCGTGTTGCTGTCGAACTCTTTCTGCCCGCCCAACCGATGCTCGTTGAGTGTCTTGACGGCGAGGTCGAACGTGTACAGGTCTGTATGGAGATACCAGCGGTTGAAGAGGTTGAGTTGGCGCACGCGGGGCTCGTCGCGGAATCCGTCGCCGTTCTCGTCCATGTCCATGACGTCGTTGGCCATATTCACCATGATGTTGGTGCGCACCCGTGAGCCGGCCTTGATGTTGGCCGTGGCGTTGGCCTCAATCCGTCCTGAACTAGAACCGAAGACGTTGAGGCTCACTACTTCGTCGGTTGCTACTGGCTTCTTGTAGTCGATGTTTATCTGTCCCGTTATGGCCTCGTAGCCGTTGACCACGGTCCCAACGCCCTTTGAAATTTGGATTCCGTTCATCCACGGCCCCGGGACGTAAGACAGGCCGTAGGGCGACGCCATCCCGCGGAGCGTGGGGACGTTCTCGTTCATCATCTGCACATATCGCCCTTGCAGACCAAGCAGTTGGATTGTCTTGGCCCCCGTGGCGGCGTCGGCGTAGCTCACGTCGACCGAGGCGTTGGTTTGGAAACTCTCGCCCAGGTTGCAGCACGCCGCCTTGCTCAGTTCGTCGGCCGTGACGTTCTCTGTGAGCTGTGGCGACACGCGGTCGATCGACGAGCCGATGCGCCGCGCGCGGACGTCGACGCTCTCAATAGTCACGGGGCGGAGGTTGAAGTCGTACGTCCCGCCACCCGCCGCAATCTCCACGGTGTCGCTGGCGTAGCCCACGTAGGAGATTGCCAACCGCCGTGCCTCGCCACTAGGGGGCATCTGAAGTTCGTACTCGCCACGTGCGTCGGTTATTGTGCCGCGCGACGTGCCAACCCATATCAGGTACGCGCCAGTCAGGCTCTCACGGCTGTCGCCTGTCCCTCCGTCTACGCGCCCCCGAATCTCCTGCGCCGCAATGGGCGACAGCAAAGATGCGCCAAGCGCAGATATTGCAACCAAGAATGTCCCTTGCGCCATGTCTAATCCTGTCGATACACGACGCAAAGCTAAAGACAGAAGCCCCTCGCTCCCTTGCAAAATCCTCGAAATGACTTATACAAAAAGTCAAGCCTCGTTGCGGCGGTCCACGTAGTAGGGGTTTGCCTGTTGGCTCGGCATTATGAGCATGTCGTTTATGCAGACGTGGGCGGGGCGGGTGATGATGAACTCAATGGCCGAGGCTATGTCTTCCGCCATGAGCGGGTCCACACCCTTGTACACGTCGTCGGCCTTGGCTTTGTCGCCCTTGTAGCGGACTGTGGAGAACTCGGTGTTGACCATCCCCGGCGCCACCGACGACACCTTTATGCCGTGTTCGAGCAGGTCTATGCGCATCCCCTGCGTCAGTGCGTCCACGGCGTGCTTGGTGGCGCAATAGACGTTGCCGCCGTAGTACACGTGCCGACCGGCGACGCTGGAGACGTTCACGATGTGGCCGCACCCATTCTGTCGCATTGTCTCAGCGACGAGTTGGGACGTGTAGAGCAAGCCCTTGATGTTGGTGTCTATCATGGTGTCCCAGTCGTTGTCGTCGCAAGTGTCGAACGGGCCGACGCCGAGGGCCAGACCCGCATTGTTGACACACACCTTGAGGTGGCGTTTCCAGGAGTCGGGAAGCATGTCGTAGGAGTCGAAGACATCGTGCTTGTCGCGGATGTCGAAGCAGAGGATGTAGCTCTCGACGTCCGATGTCTTCTCAATCTCTTTGCAAAGCTCCTGAAGCAGGGGCAGACGGCGGCCCGTTATGACCACGTTGTAGCCCAGGCGGCCCAGCATGAGGGCCGTGGCGCGCCCGATGCCCGATGTGGCGCCTGTCACTATTGCTGTCTTGATGTCTGCAACTCGTCTCTTATCCATGTGCGATGATGTTTTCCGTTTGTAGCTCGTCGAGAAGTCCTGTTTTCAGCTCGTTCTCAAGGTTTGGCGTAAGTATGCCGGTGCCTATGGCTTTGCCTAGCTCCTCGGCTGTCCAAAAGCGAAGCTCGTCCACCTCGCCGGGGACGCCTGGGGCAAAGGGGCCGTCGCTGTTCGTCTTGAAGACTATGACATATTCGTCCTCGACGTCGGAGCGCCACACGTAGTGGCGCGACAGCCGAGCCTCGAAGTCGGTCAGCCCCACCTCCTCTCTAGTCTCGCGGCGCAGGGCGTCGGCCAGTTTCTCCCCTAGTACAATGTGTCCGCCTACGGCTGTGTCCCATCTGCCTGGTTGGATTTTTTTGCTTTTGGGGCGGAGCTGGAGCAGCAGGCGACGGTCCGACGATATTATGTGCAGGTGGACGACGGCGTGAAGCCAATGGCTGCCGTTGTGGACGAGTTGGCGGGGGGCGCCGCCCGTCACCACGCCCTCCTCGGTCACCAGCGGCACCCACTCCGAGTCTCTATATCTTGCGCGCCGGACCATGGACATCACGAACTCCGATGCCACGTATGCCAACAAGACAGTCAGTAGCGTATAGTCCTCAATCCACTCCGCCGCAGCCGAGCCGTGGTCGAGGAACGCGACGAGGTAGAGCGTGCTCGCGGCTAGCGACCACAAGGACATGCGCAGGAGCGAGCCTCGCATGAGGTGGGCGAAATAGGGGCTGTCGGAAAAAACTGGGCGCAACACTTCGGCCACGGGCGACAATATTCTTTGTGGCTTGTAGGCAAATATGGCAAAGAGCAGGAGTGTCAGTGCGACGGACGTGGCAAGGGTCGAGGCCCGTGGCGACACCTGCGCCGCAATTATGTCGGCCAACCCGAAGAGTGCCACAGAGGCGAAGTCCCACGCCACATCCTTTATGTCGATTTTGCCGCCACGGAACGCATTGACAACCTGCACGGCCAAGGTGGCGCCGAAGCCCACGAGCAGGCCGGCAACGCCGCCCCACAGTTGTTCGCCGACAAAGTAGAGGCTCAGCGGCAGCAGAAACGACAACAGGCGCATCACAGCAATTTTCGTAGCCGTTTGACTTCCGCCTCGTTGCTAAGGCGGTCGTTGATGTTTATCAGATATTTGACCACGCTCTTGTCGTCTGGCGACACCTTGTGCAGCTTCTCGAAATATCCGCGGCTCTCCCTGTAGACGGGCGTCACATATTTTTTCAAGTCTCGCATGAGGTAGGCGTAGGCGGCCTGGCTTTTCTTCTTGTTGTAGTCGTTCATGGCGTCGGCGTAGAGGGCCTCGGCTTTCTCATATCGTGTTCGGCCCAAGAATCGCAACGCGGTCTTCTGCTCCGGGGCGGTCTTCAATATGTCTTTGCATCGCTCCTCCAGCTCTTTGGTTGTTGCGCCCCCCTCCTGCGCTTTTTTCATATATGCGTCGAAGACAGACGCCTTGACGTTGGCGTCCGAGAGGGTGGGGTATACATCGACAATGCGCGCGTCGCCAATCCGGGCGTATGTCTCGGCCTCCATGTTGGCCACGCCGTCGCGCCCCAGGATGTGGTTGAACACGCTCTTGTTGCTCAAGATCAGGTCGGTGCGTTCCGTCTGCCTCTTTTGGCGTTCCAGGCTTTGAGCCAGGGCTTCGAGCTTTGCCGTGTCGCCCGTCGAGGGGTACATGAAGCCCCAAAGGCACGCCAGGCTGTCGTGACCCGTGTGGCTGGCGGCAATGGTGGCGTTGCGCCACGCCACGCTGTCCCACGTGGCGCGCCCCTGGTTTGAGAGATATTTGTCGAAGGCCTCGGCGTATTGCCCATGCGAGGTGAGGTCGTTAGCCGCCTCGAACGCCGCGTCGGAGGCCGACTGGCGCGTTGCGCCGCACCCGGCCAATAGTACCGCGGCGACAGTCGCCCAGGCCGCATGGTGTGCCATTTTATGTTTCATAGGATGTCCCATTGTCGTTCTCCTGCTCAATCTTCCGCATACCCGCCATACGGCTTGTCAACGCCGTAGCCATATCGCCCGTAGCGGGCATATTTGCCATATCGGCCGTAGTTCCCATAGCCGTATCCGTATCCGTAGCGGGTCTTGGTGTTGTTGATGTCGTTCATGATCAGGGCCGTGTTGGTAATGCCGTTCTCCTTGATTGAGCGGAGCGTGTCTTTCAGCACCTCTTTCACCGTGAAGTCTTGTCGGATGACGAATACCGTGGCGCTAGACTGTTGGGCGAGCTGGTAGGCGTCCGATACGAGTCCCACAGGCGGGGTGTCCATCACGATGACGTCATATTCCCTTTTCAGGCGTTCCATGAGGTCGGCAAATTCCTTGCTCATGATAATCTCCGACGGGTTGGGGGGGATTGTGCCGGAGAGGACGATGTCGAGGTTGTTGTACCTCGTCACGACGTCTTCCAGCTTGGCGTTGCCTATTAGGCAGTCGGTCAGGCCCGGTTGGTTCTGTTTGCCCAATATCCTCGTCAGACCCGGTTTGCGCAGGTCTAGGCCCAAGAGCACTGTCTTCTTGCTTGCGATGGAGAAGACCGACGCTATGTTGAGCGCGCAAAAAGTCTTGCCGTCTCCGGGCATCGCCGAGGTGACGGTGATTATCGACGGCGCGGCCCCTTTGCCTATGAAGTCGAGCTTGATGCGGATGCGGCGAAACTCCTCGGCCATGTTGCTTCGCGGGTACTCTTGGACCACGAACGGCGTGTCTTTCTTGCTGTTCGGGATCTCGCCAACTATGGGCAGGGGGGATAGCCTCTTGACGTCACTGTCGGTGCGCACCCTGTTGTCCACGACTTGGCGCAAGACAAGAAGCAGGAGCGGAATCATGAGCGCCAGGGCGATCCCTAGCGACTGGTTGCGCTTCACGTTGGGGCTGATGATGCCCATGGTCATGGCGGGGTCGAGCAGTTTGTGGTCGGCCGTGTTCGACGCCCTCTGGATTTGAGCCTCGGCACGCTTGCGCATCAAGAAGTTATAAACGTCGTTGTTGAGCGTGAACTTGCGGTCTATGCCTATGAGGCGGCGCTCGGTCTCGGGCAGTTCCGAGGCTTCGCGGGTGAAGAAGTCCAACTTGCCCTGCACGTCGCGGATGTTGTCTTGAACCATCTGCTTGTGGCTCTTGATGCTGGTCAGCAGGGTGTTGCGGGCTATGTTCAGCTCGGCGGTGAGGGCGTCATACATGGGGTTGCCCTCCTTGCCATAGGTGTCGCGGTAGACCTGTTTCTTGGCGTTGAGTTCCAATATCTCGTTGAGCAGTTTGGCAATGATGGGGCGTTCGGTCTTGAAAGTGGCCGGGGCTATGTCGCCGCTCATGATGCTGTCGTTGCTCAAATAGCTCTCCAAATATTCGTAGTAGATGCTCTCTAGGGTCAGCTGTTTCAGCTCGTCGTCATAATCCTTTATTTCCGACAGGAGTTCAGTCCCCTTTTTCGATAGGTCGCTCTGAATCCCATGTTGCGTGCGGAAGCGGCTCAGCTCGTTCTCGACGTAGCTCAGCGTGTCTTGGAGCATGGCCAATTGTCCCTCGATGAAGCGGATGGTGTTCTCCGACATTTCGTTCTTCTGGTGCAGGTTGTCTTTGATGTAGCACCGGATGAGTGTGTTCAGAAAGTCGCGGTTGCGCTTGCTGTTTGTCCCGACCACCGAGAGCGTCACGACGGACGACTCAGACTTCTTGTCGTGGCGGACGGAGAACGAGTTCGAGAAACGGTCTATCAGTCTGTCCGGGTCGTTGAAAACCACGTGGACCTGGGCGTCGAGGGGCGTTTGGCTCACCACGGAGAATGCGCACCAGGGGGTGACGATGGGCTGACCGTAGAGGTACGTCCCCTCGAATTTGATGTTCGCCATGGTGCCGACAACCTGGCGGTCGTGGTAGTTGTACAGCTCCACGTTCTCGGCCTCGACGCGCACCGATATGGTGTTGTCGTTCTGTGGGTTGATGGTAATCTTCGTGTTTAGGGGCTGGACGTGGGTCGAATCCATGACCACCATGAAGCTCATGTTGCCATATAGCTCGACGGTCTTCACGCGTCCCTCCTTGAAGTAGGATATGAAGACCCCCATATTGTCCACAACCTCAGCCGTGAGCGTACGCGACTGGAGGATGGCCAATTGGTTGTCGAAGTTGCGTACGTTTTGCCCAAGCACCACGCCCTGCAGCAGGTCAGACGACTGGTTGTTCTTGCCCGAATTGTCGATTATGAGCGTGGCCTCCGACGAGTAGACGGGCGTCTTATAGCGATGATATATTTTCAGCCCAAAGAGGACCACGGTGACGGAGGCGACGAACAGCCACCAGTAGCGGAGGACGTCGGACAGCAGCTTCCTGAAGTCGAGAAACGAGAGCAGGTTGTCGTCGCTCTCAACTTGTTGATACTCTCGATTGTCCATGTTACGTTAACTGGAGAATGAGCAAATAGAGGGTTATGAGCGAGGAGAGGAGAGTAACCGAGAATGTCTCTCCGAAGCCGAACATCTTGAACCACATAGGGCGCACGTATATCACGTCGTTGGGGTAGATGTAGTAGTAGTCCGACGATATGAAGTCTCCCTTGGTCAAGTCCAAGACGTGCGCCACCATCTCGCCGTTCTCGTCTTTGCGGAGCAGTTTCACTTCGTTCCTCTTGGCGTACGACGTGAAGCCGCCAGACATCGATATGGCGTCGAAAATCGTCATCTGGTCGCGCGACATGGTGTAGTGGCCTTGGCGCGCCACCTCGCCAACGACCGAGAAAGTGTTGGTAGCCAGGCGGACGGTCAGCGTGAAGCCTGTGAGGGTCTTAGAGATGGCGTCTGAGATTTTTTGCTTCGCCTCGCGGACGTTGCATCCTTTGAGGTCGATGCGCCCGACGACGGGAAAGTCTATGCAGCAACTGTCGTCCAGCCCATAATAGAACAGGTCTTGACGTTGGTTGCTCGAAGTCGCGCCGCGGTTGTTTTGAGGGTTGTAGAATGCGGAGAGTTCGCTGTTGGGCGAGGATACGTTTATGAAAAGGTAATCGTTGGGTTTGAGCACGTAGCGTTCCGTCACTTGCGGCGTTGTCGGAAGCCTTGTCTCCTCCGCCACGACGTCTTGCACCAAGACAATCTGTTTCTGAGGGATGCACGATGTCACTGTGAGTAGGGCAGAGAGGCCCGCGAGCCAATATGCCAACCGCCGTTTGCTGATGTTCATCGGGTGTTCAGAATGTATGCTCCGCAAAGTTAGATATTTATATCGACTTTTTGCGCCGCGGCGCAGGCCACGAAGAACAGCAGCGAGAATGCGAACGTAGACAGGCTGACGAGCCGGAGCTGTGAGTCGAAATAGGCGGCATCGTCGCGACGCAGGCTCCCGACGGCGTTGGAGATCAGCGGCACTGCGGCGAGTGAGCATATCCATTGCGCGCGGGTGCCAAAGAGGGCGATGTATGCGGATAGCAGAGCGACGGCCGTCACGACGACCACTGCCTGGTATGCTTTTGCGCCGCGCCGCCCGATGCGTAGCGGGACGGTCTTTTTCCCGGCAGCGCGGTCGCTCTCCATGTCGCGGATGTTGTTCATGTTTAGCACGCCGACCGACAGCAGTCCCACGGCCGTGGCGGGCAGGGCGACAGGCCAAGCGAGATGCCCGGTGTGGAGAAAGTAGCAGCCACCGACGCCGACAAGGCCGAAGAACAAGAAGACGCTGGCGTCGCCAAGTCCGTGATAGCCATAAGGATGCCGTCCGTTTGTGTAGGCTATGGAGGCGGCAATGCACAGTATCCCTAAGACGAGGAACTCGAACGTGGTCGCATTGCCTATTGTACCGCTAGCCTCGACGAGGAGGGCGACGCCCGATGCCAGGGACAGCAGGGTGAAGACGACCATGGCGCGGCGCATCTGACGCAGGCTTATTGCGCCGCTCTGCACGGCGCGCATGGGGCCGAGCCTGTCAGAGCCGTCGGCGCCGTGCACGGAGTCGCCGTAGTCGTTGCTTAGGTTCGAGAGGATTTGCAGGAAGAGGGTCGTCGTGAGGCACAGTCCGAGGGTCGGGACGGAGAGGCGGCCCTCCTGCGCCGCCAACGCGCTGCCTGTTGCTACGACAGACAACGACAGGGGTAGCGTTCGGAGTCGAAACGCCGACACCCATGCCTGTATGGTCTTGATGTTCATGTGTTTGTGTGGTGAAATACGCTCCACCCCTCCACGCCCATGGGAGGGCGTGGAGGGGTGGGGGATGTCTGTTTCGCGCCGCGGCGCACTACAGCTCCAGGTCTATGTCAAACATCTCGTGCCACGGCAACCCTTGCTCGCCCAGTCTTGCCATGAACGGGTCGGGGTCAAACTCCTCGACGTTCCACACGCCGGGTTTGCGCCAGATTCCCTTCATGAACATCTCGGCACCGAGGGCGCATGGGACTCCCGTCGTGTAGCTCACTGCCTGTGTCCCCGTCTCGCGGTAGGCCGCCTCGTGGCTGCAGTTGTTGTAGACGTAGTAGGTGCGCTCTTTGCCGTCTTTCTTGCCGCGAATCCGGCAACCTATGGAAGTCCAGCCCTCGTAGTTGGCGCCCAGGTCGCCCGGGTTGGGCAACACGGCCTTGAGGAACTGGAGCGGCACAATCTTCACGCCGTTGTAGTCCACTTCGTCTATGCGGGCCATGCCGATGTCCTGGATGACGCGCAAGTGGGTCAAGTACTCTTGTCCGAACGTCATCCAGAAACGGGCGCGACGGAGGGTCGGGAAGTTCTTGACGAGGCTCTCAAGCTCCTCGTGGAACATGAGGTAGGACTCGCGCTCGCCAATCTCGGGGTAGTTGAGACCCTTGTGGATTTCAAGCGCCCCGGTCTCTACCCATTTGCCGTCCTCGTAGAAGCGCCCTTTTTGCGTAATCTCGCGGATGTTTATCTCCGGGTTGAAGTTGGTAGCGAACGCCTTGTGGTGGTTGCCGGCGTTGCAGTCCACGATGTCGAGGTAGTTTATCTCGTCAAAGTGGTGCTTCGCGGCGTAGGCTGTGAAGACCGACGTCACGCCGGGGTCGAAGCCGCATCCCAATATGGCCGTCAGACCGGCTTTCTCAAAACGCTCTTTGTACGCCCACTGCCATGAGTATTCAAACTTGGCGACGTCCTTGGGCTCGTAGTTGGCCGTGTCAAGATAGGAGACACCGGTCGCCAGGCAGGCGTCCATGATTGGCAGGTCTTGGTAGGGCAGGGCGACGTTGACCACCAAGTCGGGTTTGACGCTCTCAATCAGCCTGACGAGCTGCTCTACGTTGTCGGCGTCGACCTGAGCCGTCTTGACGTGGCTTTTGCCTATGGCTTTCGCCACTGCGTCGCATTTCGACTGCGTGCGGCTTGCCAGGGTCACCTCGCTGAAGATGTCGGGTTGGTTGGCCATCTTGTGGGCCACGACGGTGCCGACGCCGCCGACGCCAATCTGCAATACTTTACCCATTGTCCTTCTTAATCTGTGGATTTTGATGTCTTGTCGGGGGCGGAAAGCAGGGCCCCTATCTTGTTTTTGAGGAGTGTGCCGTCAATCGGCTTCGCCATGAAGTCCGTGCATCCTGCTTTGAGTGCCTCCTCCCTGTTGTTGTCGAAAGCAAAGGCCGTGAGGGCTATGATGGGCGTCGTGGGGTCTGTCCGCCGGATTTGGGCCGTGGTGTCGAGACCGCCCAAGCGCGGCATGCGGAAGTCCATCAAAATCAAGTCCACGTGGTGTGTCCGAAAAAGCTCTAGCGCCTCAATTCCGTCGTGCGCCCATAGCAGTTCGTACATGTCGCGCAAGATGTACGAGACGAGCAGGTAGTTGCTCTCAATGTCTTCTACCACCAAGATTGTCGGTCGGGTTTGACGTGTCTCCATGGGTGCGAAAGTAATGAAACTTTTTGTTTGTCAGTCGTCGAGTAGAGCGGAATCGACAACTTTATACACCTTGTCGCCAGTCCTCACGCGGTCGCCCATGCCTACTGCCACGGTCTGACCTTTGGCGGCCGAGGCCACGCTTTGGCGGCTGTCGTCGGTCATTGTCTCGACGTGTTGGCTGGCTACGCCCGATGTCGGACCCATGACGACAATGTCGTCGCCAACAGACAGCCCGTCGGTCTCTAGTTTGAATTCCGCCACGCCAATCTTCTTGAAGAAGTTGGTGACCTTGCCCAGGTATACCTTCTTTTTTGTCGCCTTGTTGCCGTTCGTGTCGTTCCACTCGCCAAGTCGCTGCCCCAGGTAATATCCGTCCCAAAAACCGCGGTTGAACACTTCGGCAAGCCGGGCGTCGCATTCGCCGACAATCGCCGTGCCGTATGTCCCGTCCGCAATGGCTCGTGCCGCCTTGTCGTAGCTTTCGCAGACCGTACGGACGTAGTCCGCCGACCGCGCGCGGCCCTCAATCTTGAACACGCGTACGCCGGCGGCGACCATTTTGTCCATAAAGCCTATGGTCTTGAGGTCTTTGGGCGACATTATATATTGGCCGTCAATGTCAAGCTCCATTCCCGTCTCGGTGTCGCGGACGGTATATTTGCGTCGGCAAGCCTGGAGGCAGGCCCCGCGGTTGGCAGAAGACCCCATGTTGTCGAGGCTCAGGTAGCACTTGCCGGAGACGGCCATGCACAACGCGCCGTGGGCGAACATCTCGATGCGGACAAGCTCGCCGCGGGGGCCGCGGATGTCCTCTTCCTCGATGCGGCGGCAAATCTCGCCGACCTGGCGCAAGTCCAACTCGCGAGCCAAGACCATCACGTCGGCGTAGCGGCTGTAGAACTTGACGGCCTCGAAGTTGCTGACGTTGCACTGCGTCGAGATGTGCACTTCCACGCCTATGCTGCGGGCGTAGGCTATGGCGGCCATGTCCGAGGCTATGATGGCGCTCAGCCCGTTGTCTTTGGCGGCATCGACAATGCGCCTCATGAGGGGCATCTCGTCGTCGTATATGACGGTGTTGACCGTCAGGTACGTCTTTTTGTCATGCTCCCGGGCAATGGCGGAGATGTCGCGCAGGTCGTCAAAGGAGAAGTTGCTGCTTGAACGAGAGCGCATGTTGAGCTTCTCTATGCCGAAATAGACCGAGTCCGCATGGCCCTGGATCGCCGCGCGGAGTGACTCATACGAGCCCACGGGGGCCATAATCTCTAGTTCGTCCCTCTTCATCGTGTGTGGAAGTCGTCGGCGACTTTTTGCAGATAGGCTCGGCCGCTCAATGTGTCGGCGGCGGACGGAGCGTCAATACGCAAGTACGATTTCATCTGGTTGTCGTAGACCTGATAGTTGTCGGGGGTCACATAGCCGAAGCCGTCGTCGAAGTCGAAGAATGCGAAACTCTTGGCATCGGGGGCTAGCAGGTTCTTGCTGAATGTGAATCCGTCGGCGTCTATGCCCAATTGTTTCAGCACTGTGGCGGCGATGTCTGTCTGGCTGCCGTAGGTTGTCACGAGGCTGTCGCGGACGGTCAGCGCGCCGCCCGTGATGATGAGCGGGATGTTGAATTTTCGCCGGTCTGTGACGCCGACGTTGTCGGGCCCCGCGTGCCCATGGTCGGCGGTCAAGACGAAGACGGTGTTGTCCCACCACTCGCGCTCCCGGGCCTGTCGCATGAAGCGTCCCAGGCACATATCGGTGTAATACATCGAGTTGAGGTAGTCGTCGTCCATGCGGCGTTCCATTGGGACGGTATAGGGCTCGTGGCTGCTGAGCGTGAAGATGAAGTCGAAAAAGGGTTGCCGCTGAGTGTCCATCGTGGAGAGGAGCCGGTCAAAGGCATATTCGTCGTGGGCCCCCCATTTGTCGCCCTTTTGGTCGGGGGCGAAGTCGTCTTCAGAAACGACGATGTCAAATCCGTTTTGGTTGACAAGCGAGTTGAAGTTGTTGAAGTTGATGTCGCCTCCGTATACGAACGCCTGGCTTTCATATCCATGGTCTCTCAGCCGCCTGGCCAGCGAGGGGATGTTCTGGGTCTTTTGGGGGAATTGGATCACGCGTATGGTGGGAAGCCCGGGGTAGGCGTTCATCACCGCCAGGAGGCCTTTGCCCGAACGGTCGGCGGAGGCGAAGAAGTTGTTGAAATAGATGCCGGTATGGCGGAGCGAGTCTATGTTTGGGGTGGCATTGGCGCCGCCAAGGTACTCCACGCCGTGAGCCGAGAAGCTCTCCAGCAGTATGACGACAACGTTCGGACGCTCGCCCCTCACGACTTTCGGGAACGCCCCCTCGCCAGACATGAGGCTCCCGAAGCGGCTCTCCATCTCGTCGTGGCTCATGAACTCATAGCGCGCGTCGGCGGCGCGGGCTCTTTTGAGCGAGTAGAGGAAGTTCCATGCCGGATTCACTGCCGCATGGTTCGCGAAGACGCTCTGCGAGAAATATGCTTTCCCCGTGTTGAGCGGGGCTAGGCCGACGCCGCCGCGTATGGGGATTACCATCAGTCCGCCAAGGACCAGGGCGAGCAGGCAGGTCGATAACCTTGTCGCCACTGTGCTCCCGGCCTCTGCCGTTTGTCCGCCTGGGCCATACGCAAGCCTCGTCGCCGCGCCGCAGAGCCGTTGCGCCATGCGGAAGAACAGGAGGCCCGCCGTGCCGCAGACTATGGCGTAGGCGATTTCGAACCACGTCTCGGTCGAGGCGAAGACTAGCTCGGGGGTCTCGGCGAGCATCATGAGCGACCCTGCGTCGACGTGGTGCCCCCACGCGCGGTACGTTATGGCTTCGGCGGGCAGGAGGAATGCCACGATGCCCCCCACGGCACCAACAAAAATCGCCACCAGGCGCAATATGTGCCGGACGTCGGCGAAAAAGGCGAACAGCGAGACGGCTAAGCACGCAATCGCCGCAGAGTAGCCCCATATGCTGATGTCGAAAATCATGCCGCGGCACAGGCTCTGAAGCAGTAGGCCGCCGTCGGTGTCGATGGCCTTGACGGAGTTGACGGCTATGAAGAGCAGGCGTTGCGAGAGGAACAAGACAATCCAAAAAATCAACAGTCCTAACAGGTTGAAGACTATTGCTTTGATGTTTTTGGCTAAGCTAGTGGGCATCTGTGGATTTTGTGGTTTTCTTTGTTTTTCATCGTCCTATCCATCGGCGCCAGTTCGTGGCCAGGGTTATGCTGTTGAGCGAACCCGCGGCGTGGTAGCGGCTGTGGGCATATTGGATGTCTATCTTCGCGACGTGGAGGCCTAGTCCCCACGAGATGCCGGCCATGCCGCCCGCCTCCGTGTCGGCCATCTCGCGCCTCCGCCGGTGGTCGTAGCCCACCGAGGCGTAGAACGCGCGGACGGGGACGAACTCCAAACCAACGAGCGTGTGGCGCAGGAGGTTGTCGCCGGCGTTGAGGCTTTTGTCCCGCCGGGGGGACAAGTCCCACTGCGTGAGGTCTTTCAATGTGAGGAACAGGCGGAACGGCGCATGCTCGGGCTTGTAGCAGAGGCCGACTTTCACGTCAAGGGGCAGTGGTTTGGCGGAGCCGTCTGCCGAGTAGCGCTTCACGATGCCGCCGGCGTTTCTGACCACCACCGATGTGTTGAGGCGGCCTTGGGCGAACGAGAACATGGCGCCCATGTCCATGGCCAGGGCGAACGACGTGTAGTCCGCCATCTTGCTGAACACTGGCTTGAAAGAGGCGCCAAGTCTGAGCCAAGGGGCCAACTGGCGGGTGTAGCCCGCGTAGAGGGCTCCTTCGTTTGCGCTGAACTGCCCAAGCTCCGCCCCTGTGTCGTCGGTGCGCACGAAGTCTCCGTAGCTGGCGTAGACCACGCCCACGGAGAATGTGCCGATGCCGCCCGCATTGTGCGAATAGGAGGCCGACGCATACTTGATTCCCTCCGTCACGGGGGTGATATTCAGCGATATGTCGCCCCCGGTGCTGTCCGACACCGCCGACGGGTTGTGGAACACGAGCGAGGAGCTGCTCGTGCCGGGCGCGACGTGCATCCCGCCCGCCCCGACGAGCCGTGTCGCCTGCGGGATGTCTAGGAATCCCATCGTTGCGCCCATGCGCGTCTGCGCCGCCGCAGAGGCTGCCACTGCGCAAATCGCCGTAGCCGCCCACTTGCGTAACCCCATTCGCGCCAAAACACGCATCATGTGGCAAAAGTAGGAAATTTTATGGTGTCTATCATGCGCCATCCAAAATGTACGGGAGGCGCGGACGAAAAGTGTGAATGCGTAGTCAGGGACGTCTTGTCGGGGGAGGCGGTTCTGGCGGGGACGCTGAACATTCTGTGTGGGGCGCATATGGACTCCGATGGACTGTGCCGTCGAGGTGCGTTCCTCCTTTTGCCTCTTTTCGCCCCGTCTCGCCCCCGCTTTTTTGGAGACTTATCCCTAACTTCGCGCATCCCCCGCCGGTGGCGGGAGGCGGTTGACATAACATCAGAACCCAAAGTGACGGAAACTAGGTATGTTTTTGTGACGGGCGGCGTAGCGTCGTCCCTCGGAAAAGGAATCATCTCGGCGTCTTTGGCCAAGCTCTTGCAGAGCCGCGGCTACAACGTAACGATACAGAAACTCGACCCCTATCTGAACATCGACCCCGGAACCCTCAACCCCTACGAGCATGGGGAGTGCTACGTCACGGAGGACGGGGCGGAGACCGACCTCGACCTCGGCCACTACGAGAGGTTTCTCAACATCCGTACGAGCCAGGACAACAACGTCACCACGGGGCGCATCTACAAGAGCGTCATAGAGAAAGAGAGGCGCGGCGACTACTTGGGCAAGACCGTGCAGATCATCCCCCACATCACGGACGAGATTAAGAGGCGCATCATGCTCATGGGGACGCACCACAAGTATGATGTCGTGATAACCGAGATTGGCGGCACCGTGGGCGACATCGAGAGCCTGCCGTTCATCGAGGCCGTCCGCCAGCTCAAGTGGGAGCTCGGCCACAAAGCCATGTTCATACACCTGACGCTGGTCCCCTACCTCAGTGCGAGCAAGGAGCTGAAGACGAAGCCTACGCAGCACTCTGTCAAGGCTCTCCTCGAAGAGGGCATCCAGCCCGACATCCTCGTGTTGCGCTCCGAGAAAGACATCAGCGAGGGAATCCGCAAAAAGGTGGCGCAGTTCTGCAATGTCGACCCCGATGCCGTCATCCAGAGCGTAGACGTGGATACAATATACAAGGTTCCAATCCTCATGCAGGAACAGCGTCTCGACGAGATTGCCATGCGCAAGCTGAAGCTCGACGGCCACAAGGACAGTGACATGACGGACTGGAAGGCATTCCTCGACAAGATGGCCAATGCGGAGGGTGTCGTGAGGATTGGCCTCGTCGGCAAGTATGTCGAGTTGCCCGACGCCTATAAGTCCATAATCGAGGCCGTCAACCATGCCGCCACATACAACGGCCGCAAGGCCAAGATTGAGCTTATACATTCCGAGAGCGTCTCGGCGGAGAATGTCGGCGAAAGGCTCAAGGGGCTGCAAGGCATAATTGTGGCTCCGGGCTTCGGAAACCGAGGCACGGAGGGCAAGGTCGTGGCTGTCCGATATGCGCGCGAGAACAATGTCCCGTTTTTGGGCATCTGCCTCGGGATGCAGATGGCAGTCGTGGAGTTCGCCCGCGACGTCTTGAAGTGGGGGCGAGCCAACAGCACCGAGATGGACCATGCCACGCCCTATCCGGTCATCGACATCATGGAGGGCCAGAAGAGCGTCACCAACAAGGGCGGCACGATGCGGCTCGGAGCCTACGAGTGCCAGCTCAAGCCCGGGTCTAAGGCTTTTGAGACCTATGGCAAGCCTGTCGTGCACGAGAGGCATCGCCATCGCTACGAGTTCAACTCCAACTATCTGAAGGACTTCGAGGCGGCAGGGATGGTCGCGTCGGGTGTCAACCCCGTCACTGGGTTGGTCGAGATTATGGAGATTCCGGCCCTGAAGTGGTTCGTTTGCAGCCAGTTCCATCCCGAGTACAGCAGTACGGTCTTGTCGCCGCATCCGCTGTTCCTCGCCTTTGTGAAAGCCGCAATAACTGAATAATCCGATGGATAGGAATACGAACATCGCCCTGATTCTCTGTTTCGCAATCCTTGCGGGCTTTTGGTGGTTCAACAGGCCCTCCGAGGAGCAGAGGAAGCAGTGGCAGGAGTACTACGACCAGTTGGCGCAGGCCGAGCAGATGCGGCAGGACAGCCTGGAGCGCGTCAAGGCCATGGCTGGGGCGCTTGCGGACACCGTCGGGCTGTCCGACTCTGCCAAGATTGCCGCGCGCGAGCAGAAATATGGTCTTTTGGCGGATGTCGTCGAGGGCGACGCCGCGGTCGCCACGTTGGAGAACGACCTTATCAAGGTGCGTCTCTCGTCGCAGGGCGCCAAGATTTCCAACGTGTTGCTCAAAGGCTACACGGGCTATGATGGCGACACGCTTAGGATGTATGGCGACGAGAGTGAGAACCGTTTCGGTTTCGTCTTTGTGCACGCCAACCGCTCCTACGACACCAACAACCTCTTTTTCCGAACCAAGGGGGTCACGTTGGGGAGCGACTCTGTGCAGACCATAACCTACGTCCTGCCGTTGGCGGATGGGCATGTTGCCTACACATATACGCTCGCCCCCGGAGCCTACGAGGTCGGTTTCTCCATAAGTGCCGAGGGGGTGGCCGACAAGATTGCGACCCCGCGCCACAACATCGACCTGAGGTGGGATGTCGTCATGCCGGAGCAGGAGAAAGGGCGAAAGTCCGAGTCCATGTGGAGCAACGTCTGCTATCGCTATGCCGCTGGCGACGTGGAGGAGATGAGTCCCACTAGTGCCGACGAGGTCGAGGAGAATATGAACGTCGACTGGGTGGCCTATAAGAACCAGTTTTTCAGCAGTGTATTCCAGTCTTCGGCCGGGTTCGCCGGGGTCTCTTTGGTGTCGAGGCCCGCGGCCGAGAACGAGGCGGGCGTCATCAAGCGGGTGGCGTCGACTCTTGGCGTCAAGTTCGATTTCCGTGCCGCCGACAAAGCCGACTTCCGTTTCCTCTTCCTGCCCAACTACTTCTACACTTTGGATAGCTACGAGGGGATGGAGCTTACGAAGCTGTTGCCGCTGAGTTGGGGCATTTTCCGGTGGATTAACGAGTATTGCATAATACCGCTTTTCAAGTACCTCGAGAAGGCGTTCACGAACTATGGGCTTGTCATCTTGGTTCTGACGCTCATCATCAAGCTCGTCATTTTCCCGCTCACTTTCACGTCGTTCAAGTCGCAAGCTAAGATGAGGGTCCTGAAGCCGCAGATTGACGAGATAAACAAGAAATATCCACCCGAAAAGGCCATGGAGAGGCAGCAGGCCACCATGTCGCTCTACAGGCGCGCCGGCATCAACCCCATGAGCGGATGTCTGCCAATGCTTCTCCAGATGCCCATCCTCTTCGCGGCTTTCCGCTTCTTCCCGGCGGCCATTGAGCTTCGGGGCAAGTCCTTCGCATGGGCCGACGACTTGTCCACCTACGACTCCATTGTCGACTTGCCGTTCTCCATACCTTTCTATGGCAGCCACGTAAGCCTCTTCTGCCTCCTCATGTGCCTGACGCAACTGGTCTACACCCGGTTCACCATGCAGAGCCAGAACTCGTCGTCCATGCCTGGCATGGGGCTTATGATGTATCTCATGCCGGTCATGTTGCTGTTCTTCTTCAACGACTACCCGGCGGGGCTCTGCTACTACTACTTCCTCTCGACGCTGATAACCGTCTTGCAGACAGTCGTCATCAAGGCGTTCTTCATTGATGAGAAAGCCATTTTGGAGCAAATCAAGCGCAACCAAAAGAAGCCGGCAAAGAAGAGCCGCTTCATGGAATATTACGAGAGGAAGATGAAAGAGCTGGAGCGCCAGCAGAGAGCCGTGAAGAAGTAGCGGGTCGCAGTTGTCAAGGTTTGAGCCGTTTTGCGTCCTGCGGCTTCGTGGGCGTGGAGTCTGACTGCTTACGACCATATGGCGGCAAATTTAAGCAAAAGGGAGGGGGCGCATGGGGCATGCGTCCCCTCCGTCTGCTCATGGCGGAGCATAAAAAAATGAAAAAGTCCGTGCCGACGCCTCATATCTGCGAACGTTTCCGTAAATTCGCACACGGATATTTATTCAATAAATAAAGTCTAACCACTAATTAGTTTTACTGTTTTACAATGAGTGAACTTCAACAGGGCATCGAGAATTTCGATTGGGATGCCCTTGAGAATGGCGGTGCGCAGGTGTCTGCCGCCGAGAAAGAGCAGGAGCGTCAGCAGTATGACAAGACTCTCTCCTCGCTTAAGGAGAAAGACGTTGTCGAGGGTACTGTCATATCCCTCAACAAGCGCGAGGTCGTCGTCAATGTCGGCTTCAAGTCCGACGGCATTGTGAGCCGCAACGAGTTCCGCTACAATCCAGACTTGCAGGTCGGCGACACCGTGGAGGTCTACGTCGAGAACCAGGAAGACCGCAGTGGCCAGCTCGAGCTCTCGCACAAGAAGGCACGCGCCATTCGCGCCTGGGACCGCATCAATGCGGCTTTGGAGAATGACGAGGTCGTCAAGGGCTACATCAAGTGCCGCACCAAGGGCGGCATGATTGTCGATGTCTTCGGGATCGAGGCTTTCCTCCCCGGCTCGCAAATCGACGTCAAGCCCATCCGCGACTACGACATCTTTGTCGGCAAGACCATGGAGTTCAAGGTCGTCAAAATCAACGCCGAGTTCAAGAACGTCGTCGTGTCGCACAAGGCTCTTATCGAGGCAGAGCTCGAGCAGCAGAAGAAGGAGATCATCTCCAAGCTCGAGAATGGTCAGGTCCTCGAGGGAACTGTCAAGAACATCACGTCCTACGGTGTCTTCGTCGACCTCGGTGGCGTCGATGGTCTGATTCATATCACCGACCTCTCCTGGGGCCGTGTCTCCCATCCCGAGGAGATTGTCTCGCTCGACCAGAAGATTAATGTCGTCATCCTCAACTTTGACGACGAGAAGAAGCGCATCGCTCTCGGCCTGAAGCAGCTGACTCCGCATCCGTGGGACGCTCTCGATGCCAACCTCAAGGAGGGCGACAAGGTCAAGGGTCGTGTCGTCGTCGTTGCGGACTATGGTGCGTTTGTCGAGATTGCGCCGGGTGTCGAGGGACTGGTTCACGTCTCCGAGATGTCGTGGTCGCAGCATCTGCGCAGCGCTCAGGACTTCATCAAGGTCGGCGACGAGGTCGAGGCTCAGATCCTTACGCTCGACCGCGAGAACCGCAAGATGTCGCTTGGCATCAAGCAGCTCCATCCCGATCCTTGGACGAGCATCGAACAGAAGTATCCTGTTGGCTCGAAGCACACCGCCATTGTGCGCAACTTTACGAGCTTCGGCATCTTTGCAGAGCTTGAGGAGGGCATCGATGGCCTCATCCACATCTCCGACCTCTCTTGGACGAAGAAGATTAAGCATCCCAACGAGTTTACGCAGGTTGGTGCCAACATCGATGTCGTTGTCCTCGACATTGACAAGGAGAACCGTCGCCTCAGCCTTGGCCACAAGCAGTTGGAGGAGAACCCCTGGGATGTCTTCGAGACCATTTTCACTGTCGGTTCCGTCCACGAGGGCACCATCACCGAGATGGTCGAGAAAGGCGCTATCGTCGCTCTGCCCTATGGTGTCGAGGGCTTCGCTACGCCCAAGCACCTCCGTAAGGAAGACGGCACTCAGGCCAAGGTCGACGAGAAACTTCCTTTCAGAGTGATTGAGTTCAACAAGGGTCAGAAGCGCATCATCGTCTCGCACTCTCGCACTTTCGAGGAGGGACGCGACGACGACCGCGAGCGCAAGCCCCGTGGCAAGAAGTCTGCCGGCAACGCAAGTGGCGCAGCCGCACGCAAGCAGGTTGAGACGCGCGAGGCCACGACTCTTGGCGACATCACGAATCTTGCCGCGCTCAAGAGCAGACTTGAGGCCGCCGAGAAGAAGAACAGCTAGTCTGGCTGATGCGTCGAGAATTTTCAATCTGATTATAGTCAATCTCTCTATGTGGCACGGTGCGTTTCACCTGCCACATAGAGGTTTTTTTCTCACATACCATATATGACGACAAGCTTTGTCACCGAGCCCAAGGACGGATATGCCGTAATCCGGATGTTTGCGTCGAGCCTCGACAGCCAGACCACGGCCGAGTTGCGCTCGGAGCTCGTCTTGCTTTCGGGCAACTCGGTGTCCAACATGATCATCGACTTGTCTCTCTGCAAGGCGTGCGACACCAATGGGTTGAGCGCAATCATGATTGCGCATAGGCTGTGCAAGAGCGGCCATCTGATTCTTGCCGGCGTCTCCAGCGACGTATGGAGCATTCTATCCATACAGAGGTTCGACCCCGAACTTGACATTGTGCAAGATGTTGAGGAGGCCGAGGCTCGCATGGCGGCTTTCTTGGCGCAGGAGGGATAGCTGGCTTCCCGCATGGAGCTTACAATCTTAGGTTGCAATTCTGCCGTGCCGACTGTCAGCCGCAACCCCTCGGCTCAGGTCTTGGCTGTCGGTGGCAGTATGTTTCTGATTGATTGTGGCGAGGGGACGCAGTTCCAGTTGCGGCGATTACATGTCGGTTTCATGCGGATTGAGGCCATCTTCATCTCGCATATGCATGGTGACCATGTTTTTGGGCTGATCGGCTTGCTGTCCACCATGTCGCTTTTCAACAGGACTTCGCCCCTCACAGTTTTCGGACCGCCCGAACTCGATGACTATTTGTCGGCGCAGTTGCCGATTTTTTGTGACAACATCTCGTTCGCCGTCAAGTTTCGCCCTTTGCGCTACGACAGGCCGGAGATTCTCCACGAGGTAAAGTCGGTCTTCGTCAAGTCTATTCCATTGCGGCACAGGGTCAAGACGTGCGGTTTCTTGTTCCGAGAGCAGGTCAAGGCGCCGAGCATTAAAAAAGCGGCGATATATAAATATGGCCTCTCCATCGCCGATATTGTGTCCATCAAGAATGGACGCCCATTTTTCGACGTCAACGGCGATGAGGTTTCGAGGGCTGAGTTGGTCAATGAGCCACCCGAGCCGCGGAGCTATGCGTATATGTCCGACACCGCCTATCTTCCCAATGTGGCGGCAGAGGTCGAGGGGGTCTCGTTGCTCTACCATGAGGCGACGTTCCTTTCCGATATGTCCGGGCTCGCCGCCAAGACGCTCCACTCGACGGCTCGTCAGGCGGCTCAGTTTGCAAAGCTCGCCAAGGCCGGGAGGCTGATTCTTGGCCACTTCTCTAGCCGGTATGAGAATACCGACGTCTTCGAGGCTGAGGCGCAGGAGGTCTTCGCCGATGCCACGGCTGTCTACGATGGCTTCCGGATCATCTTCTGACTTTTTATTAACTTCGCACCTCGATGCACATCCGTTTTTTTATTCCGCTCGCTTGCGTGCTTTTTTCGTCCTGTGGTGAGTATCAGGCGATTCTCAAGTCGCAAGATAACGATTTGTGGGGGCAGAAAGGGCTAGAATATTATGCCCGCGGCGACTACGACAAGGCTTCGAACCTCCTGGGAGGCGTCTTGACCCACTACGCCGGCACGTCGATGTACGACACTATCGTGACAACCTACGCTTCGGCGCTCGTCAAGCTCGGCGACTATTTCTCCGCTGCGCACTATTTCAGCGACTACGTCAAGACCTACCCCTCGTCGCCTCGGTGCAAGGATTGCCAGTTCATGGCCGGTTACTGCTATTATATGTTGTCGCCCAAGCCCGAACTCGACCAAAAGGACAGCGAGAGCGCGATTGATGAGTTGCGCCTCTTCGTAAACCTCTACCCCGATGCGGAGCGTGTCCCGGAGGCCGAGAAGATGATCAAGGAGATGGAGGACAAGTTGGCGTATAAGGCCTATTTGAATGCTAAGCTCTACTTCAACCTTGGTAATTATATGGGCAATAACTACAACAGTGCCGTCATAACGGCGCAGAATTGCCTGAAGAAGTACCCGGATACAGTGCACCGCGAGGAGCTTAGCTTCCTCATTCTTCGTGCTAAATATATTCAAGCGGACAGGAGCGTCCTTGCCAAGCAGGCCGACAGGTATCGAGACGCCATCGACGAGTACTACTCATTCGTCAACGAGTATCCTGTGAGCAGCTACCGGTCTGACGCAGACCGCATTCTTGCCCGGTCGGAGCGGGGCCTGGCTGAGGCAGAGAAGCTCTTGCCGCCGTCGGCCGACGACATGGACTACTATCGCAACTATGGGCTGAGGCAGACTCAGCGTCAGAGTGAACTTCAAGAAGACTAGCAATATAACTCATTAACTATTTGTCATGGCAGTAGATTTCAAGAAGAGCAGCGCCCCTCTCAACACCGTCACGCGCGACACTGTGCTTATGTCTGAGAAGACCGGCAACGTCTACGAGATGGTGAACGTCATCGCTAAGAGGGCCAACCAGATTAGCGTCGATGTTAAGGAGGAGCTCTCGAAGAAACTGCAAGAGTTTGCATCTTATACCGACAACCTTGAGGAGGTCTTTGAGAACAGGGAGCAGATTGAGATTTCAAAGTTCTACGAGAGGCTTCCTAAGCCTGTCAGCATCGCGACGCAAGAGTATTGCGACGATAAGCTCTACATCCGTCGCCCCGACGAAGACGCTTTGCGCCCACGAGCTGACGACGGCGACGACAAGGGTGAGTAGAAATATCGTGCGGTTGGAGGCCTGTCTCTGACCGCATTTTTATTATCTTCGCTATGTGAAGCCTCTAACAACGATATGCTTTTGTTTGCGTATACTCGCCGTGTTGTAGGTTATATTTAAACGCTCTCGTATGACGACCGATATTAATGAGGAGGAGAAGCTGAAGCGACTTCATGACCTTGTCAAGCGAAATGTTGACTTGGACAGGCAGTTGCAGGAACTCTTGGCGCAATATAGCGACATGTCTGCGCGTGACGACCAGTATGCGCAGTTGTTGCGGGAGTTCGGCCTGGACGATGCCGGGAAAAAAGAGAGGCAAGGGGTCAGGCACTTCAAGATGGCCTCCGTCATATATGTCGTCATCAAAGGGCATAAAAAGTTGTCGCAGGTCGGCGACCCCCAGTTGCAGTTGGACCTGCTCGACGAGATTACGCTGGGCATCGCCGATTGCGCCGAGAGGCACAACTTGGTGAAAATCTCTTCTGTCGGAGACAATATGCTCCTCTGCGGGGGGGTGGTGCAGGAGAACAAGACAAACCCCATCGACGCCGTATGCGCGGCCGTAGAGATTAGCCAGTGGATGGAGGAGTTCCGCAAGGGACACGACATCATTTGGGAGCTTCAGTGCGGCGTCCATACCGGCCCCGTCATCGCAAGGTACACGGGCAAGAGCAAGAAGCCCTATACGCTCTCGGGGGCGAACGTCCTGACGGCGACGAGGCTCGCACTGACGGCCGACATCGGGGCCATAGCAGTTTCGCCTATGACCAGCGGGCTTGTGAGGGACTTCTTCGAGGTCGAGCCTTTCTTCAAGATGCCCGTGAAATACAGTGGGGAGATGCAGGTCTTCAAGCTTCTGAACCTGCGCCCGGAGTTGGCCAGTGGGAATCCTGAACGGCCGTACAACGACACTTTCGACCTCTACTATTCGCGTGTCCAGTTCATGGACATTCAAGAGTATGTGCTCGACATGTTGGAGCGCAACCTGCCGCACAACCTCTACTACCACAACGTCAAGCATACAATCGACGTCACGACCGAGGTTGAGCTCATCGGTTGGGCGGAAGGGCTTCCGGAGAGCGACATCTTGTTGCTCAAGGTGGCTGCGTTGTTCCACGACAGCGGGCAAATCAAGGTCAACAAGGGGCACGAGGAGGTCAGTTGCCAATATGTCGACGAGATTCTGCCGCGCTACAACTATTCGCCCGACAAGATTGCCACAATCAAGAGGATTATCATGGCGACAAAGGTGCCGCATACGCCTGCCGACATCTTGGAGGCTGTGATTGAGGATAGCGACCTAGACTATCTTGGCAGGAGCGATTTTGTCCCCGTCTCGAATATGCTCTATAAGGAGCTCATTGAGAGGGACGGAGCGAAGCTGACAATCAATGAGTGGAACAAGCTTCAGATTAAGTTCATATCCAACCACCAATATTTCACAAAGACGGCGCAAAGTCTCCGTGAGGTCAACAAGCAAGTGCAGATTGAGAGGCTTAAAGACCTTGTGGAGGAGTGCGAGCGTAGCGGTGGGGGGAGTCCAGCTTGCGATTTGCGATGAGCAACGATAAGGTATATATAAAGAACCGTAGGGCCACTTTCGACTACGAGATCCTAGAGCGCTACGTCGCCGGGATTGTCCTCTTTGGGACCGAGATAAAGTCCATAAGGGGAGGTCACGCCTCGCTGCCAGACTCCTATTGCTTCTTCAACAGGGGTGAGCTGTGGGTTAAGGGGATGCGCGTGGCGGAATACTTCTATGGCACATTCAACAATCATGCGCCAGAGCGGGAGCGCAAGCTCCTCCTCCAACGCAAAGAGCTCCGTAAGTTGGACCGCAAGACCAAAGAGAGCGGCTTGACGATTGTCCCCCTGGCTCTTTTCATCAATGATCGCGGCTTGGCGAAACTGGAGATAGGGTTGGCGAGGGGTAAGAAGCAGTATGACAAGCGGGAGACAATCAAGGAGAAAGATGCCAAACGCGACATCGAGCGTGCCACGAAGCGTTTCTGAGCCATGCCCATAAGGAGAAGTAGCAGAAGGCGCAGACCCATGCGGGCTCTGTTGCTTTGTGGGGCGGTTTTCGCCGCTCTGCTTGTCGTGGTGTGCCTGTATGCGCGCCGCTATGTCAGTTCTCCTGTTTTGACAATAGGCGAGGGGAAGTCGGCAGACCTTTACATCCCCACGGGAGCCGATTTTGAGGATGTTTTGACCTTGCTCCAATCCAAATCGCTTCTGGCAGACGAGGAGGCGTTCGTATTGATGTCGGGACTCATGTCCTATCCCTCGTCCGTAAGGCCGGGACGCTACAGGTTGTCGTCGTCGCTCACGGCTCGCTCGCTCGTGCAGATGCTCCGGGCCGGGGCGCAGACGCCGGTTAATGTCACGTTCAACAACCAGAGGACGCTCGAGAGCCTTGCGGGCTGCGTTGCCCGCTACGTCGAGGCGGACTCAGCGCAGCTCATCTCGGCGATGGCGGACAGTGCGCTCTTGGCGGAGTGGGGGCTGACGCGGGCCACAGCGCCCGCAATCTTTCTGCCCGACACCTACAGCGTGTGGTGGAACGAGGCGCCGCGTTCCTTTGTGGTGCGGATGCGCCGCGAGTTCGACGCCTTTTGGTCGCCATCGAGATTGGCAAGGGCAGATTCGCTCGGTCTGACGCCAATACAAGTGTCGATTTTAGCCTCGATTGTCGAAGAGGAGAGCAACAATCATGACGAGCAGAAGACAATTGCCAGCGTATACCTCAACAGGTTGCGGATTGCCATGCCCCTGCAAGCCTGCCCCACGTTGAAATTCGCCATAGGAGATTTCTCCATCAAGAGGGTGACTTTCGCCGACATGAAAGTTGAGTCGCCCTACAACACTTATAAATACGCAGGTCTGCCGCCGGGGCCCATCCGCATCCCGTCCAAGGGTGCGATTTTAGCCGTCTTGGAGGCGGCCGATACTGATTTCCTCTATTTCTGTGCGCGTCCCGACGGTAGCGGCCGGCATGATTTCGCCCGCACCCTGGCGCAGCACCAACGCAATGCGGCTCGCTATCACCAAGCCCTTAACAATAGGAGAGTATACAGATGAACGCCTTGTCTATGGTCAACTCGCTTTCGCCCACAGCCAATGCGGGTGGTAATGTTGTCGAGATTCATGGGGCCACGGTCATGCAGGAGGAGAATATCGTCTTGCGCGACGTGAACCTGGAGATTCGCGCGGGAGAGTTTGTCTACGTCATCGGCAGGGTGGGGAGCGGCAAGACCAGTTTGCTCAAGACGCTCTATGCCGAGTTGCCTTTCGAGGGGCGCGAAGGCTTTGTGGTCGGATTCGACTTGAAGACCATACGCCCCGCCGAGGTCCCATTTCTGCGGAGGCGGATGGGCATCGTTTTCCAAGACTTCCAACTGCTCTCAGACAGGTCGGTATATGACAATTTGGAGTTTGTGCTCAAAGCCACCGGGTGGCGCAAAAAGGTTGATATTGACAAGCGGATTCGCAACGTCTTGGCGCAGGTCGACATGATAAACAAGGGCTACAAGAGGCCTTTTCAGCTGTCGGGTGGCGAACAACAGCGAATTGCCATTGCGCGGGCTTTGCTCAACAGCCCCGACCTTATCCTTGCCGACGAGCCTACGGGAAATCTCGACCCCGACACGACGAACGAGCTGATGACTCTTCTGATGCAAATCAACAATTCCGGCAAGTCCGTCCTCATGGCTACGCACAACCACAATGTAATCTCTGCCTTCCCCGCCAGGACCATTGAGTGCGACAACTCGCTGATCCGTCAGTTGTAGACGGCGTTGATTTGCCTAGGGCGTGGATTTTTAGGCATATAGGGGGGAGGCTTGGCGTCCCCCCTATTGCTTTTTAGGTTCAAAAGCGGTAACTTCGCACTGTTTTTATAAACACATAACAAGCGTAAGTTATCATGAACAACTACGAAACCGTTTTCATTTTGACTCCCGTTTTGTCTGATGCTCAGATGAAGGAAGCGGTTCAGAAGTACAAGGACTTGATCCTTGCGAACGGAGGCGAGATGGTAAACGAAGAGAATTGGGGTATGCGCAAGCTCGCCTATCCCATTCAGAAGAAGACGACAGGCTTCTACAACCTGTTCGAGTTCAAGGCCGACCCCAGCTTCATCATCAAGTTGGAGACGGCATACCGTCGAGACGAGCGTCTCCTCCGTTTCCTTACTTTCAAGATGGAGAAGTACGCTGTCAAGTACAGTGAGACCCGGCGCAATGCGGCTAAAAACGAAGAAGTAAAGGAGAACTAAGCAATGGCACAAGCATCCTCAGAAATCAGGTATCTGACTCCTCTCACTGTGGAGGTCAAGAAGAAGAAGTATTGCCGCTTCAAGAGGGCTGGCATCAAGTACGTTGACTACAAGAACCCCGAGTTCCTCAAGAAGTTCCTCAACGAGCAGGGCAAGATTCTCCCTCGCCGGATCACGGGTACCTCGCAGAAGTTCCAGCGCAAAGTCGCAAGGGCAATCAAGAGGGCTCGCCACTTGGCACTCCTGCCCTACGTTACCGATTTGTTCAAGTAAGAAGTAAGGAGGAATCAACAACAATGGAAGTTATACTGAAGACCGACGTAGCGAACCTCGGGCACAAGGACGACATCATAACCGTCAAGCCTGGATACGGACGCAACTATCTAATCCCGAAGAAGATAGCCATCCTTGCGACAGAGTCGGCCCGCAAGGAGCTTGCCGAGAACTTGAGGCAGCGTGCGCACAAGCTCGCCAAAATCAAGCAAGAGGCTGAAGACCTCGCCGCCAAGATGCAGGGTGTCACGCTCTCCATCGGCGCCAAGGCTAGCTCGACGGGCAAGATTTTTGGCTCGGTCAACAACATACAAATCGCGGAGGCTCTCAAAGCCAAAGGGTTCGACATCGACCGCAAGATTATCCTCGTCAAGGAGGATACGGTCAAGGAGCTTGGTCACTACACGGCTGTTGTCAAGCTCCATCGTGAGGTCTCTGTCGATGTCGAGTTCGATGTCGTAGCGGAGTAGTTGCGCCTTTGCGTCGGGTGCGACTCTTGCGAGTCCTCGTCAAGAGGAGGAGCTGAGCCTCATGACGCATATTTGCAGTAATATTTGCAGATACATTTTCAACACACACAAGGCATCCTCCAATTCGCATGGATTGGAGGATGTTTTTTTGTTTGGGTCTGACTCTCCCGCTAGAGTTGTCCGCTTGCTTTTCTCTTCTCAGCTTGTACGCGCCCCATAACGAAAAGTACGGGACAGGCGGGCGAAGAATACCGCGGCGGGCTAGCCCAGGGCGGCCTCGAAGTCGGCGGCGGAGCCTAGGCGGTGGGCCGTGGGCGAGGCGTCGTGGAGGGCTATGAGGGCCTCGACCTCGTCGCGGGTGAGGCCCTGGAGGGACGAGAGCAGGGCCTCCAGGCCGTCGACGGAGGAGGCGGGGATCGTGTCGGAGCGGTGGACGTAGCTGTCCAGGGCGGCGGCGAAGTGCGCCTCGGTGGGCTTGCACCCGTTCTTGAACCAGGCTTTGAGGCGGTCGCGGGGGTATGTGGCGGTGGTGTCGGCCATGGGCGTTCTCCTTTCTTTCTTTTTCCTTTTTTCTTTGTTCGTCAGTGCGTCGCGTCCTCGTCGGCCAGGCCGTCGAAGTCCTCGCGGTCTGCGGGGGCGACGCGCCCCAGGGCCGCCAGGATGTTGGCGTGCAGTGCCCCTCCCTGCGGCGAGGCCCCGCACCGTCGCAGGGCGTCGTAGAGGGCGTCGATGCGCGCCGTCATCTTGTCGAGGCCTCGGCGCAGTGGCCCGATGTTGACCATCGGGCCGTGGGCGCCGCCGTTGATGACGACCGTGGCTCGGCCGGCGGCCAGGACGACGCCCGTGGCGGGGCTGTCGAGGGCCACGAGGACTGTGGCGCCGACCGGCGGGCGCAGGGCCAGGGCGGCGTCGGGGGCGAGGCCTAGGTCTATGCCGAGCAGTGGCGGGGCGTCGGCGTCGAGGGGCTGTATGTCGGCCGTCCGGCCGTCTGTGGCCGTGACGACGCCGACGACGAGGGGGCTGGGGGCCTGGCCGGCCAGGGAGCGGATGGCTTCGCGGATGTCCATACCTACATATGTTTATATGTGTGCGCCGGGCTACGTCGTCACGCGCGGGCCGAGGGTGAGTGTCTGGCGGAATCCGCCGGGGCCCCACGAGACTTCGACGCGGTCCACCTGCCAGGTGCCGCGTCGATGCCCGTCGAGGGTGACGCTGAGGGCGTCGAGCTTGTCGACGACCTGGCCGCCGAAGAGCGTGACGCTGCCGGAGAGGCCGCCGGCCTTGAGGCTCTCGAGCCGCGCGAGGGCGTATTGGCGCGCCTCGTCGGCGGTGAGGCCGACGACGTTGAAGGTGTGGACGCTGCCGCCGCTGTCGCCGGCCTCGACGACGGCGGGCCCCTTGCGGCCGGCGGCGGAGTGGCTCTTGACGCGGACGAGGACCGGCGCCGTGCCGTCGGCCTCGTAGCGGAGGCCGGAGCGGTCGGCGACGTTGCGGCGGTCGTCGGCCGTGAAGACGCGGCGGTCGGGGGGGACGATGACGAGGCCGGCGTAGAGGCGCGGCTCGGCCCCGGCCCCGACGCGCATCATGGAGCGGACGCCCTGCCGGCGCAGGGCGTCGAGGAGCTCGGCGACGGTGGCGCTCTCGACGCGGTAGGCGCCGAGGCTCTGGCGGCCGGTGACCTCGGCCCGCAGTCCCTGGTCGGCCAGGAGGCGGTCGAGGGTGACGGAGGCGTAGGACTTCTTGACGGCCCCGCGGGCCTGGAGGAGGCACATCGGGTCCTGCGCCTCGACGACCATGGGGGCGCCGGGCACGACGCGCGCCACGACGCCGACAAAGGCGAGGCGGTCGCGGCCGTCGTAGCCGAGCGAGACGCGGACGGGGTCTCCCCGGCGTATGGGATTTTTGTCTATATTGCGCCACCGGACGCGGCGCGGCAGGGTGAGCGAGAGGGTGTCGCAGAGGCGGTCGGCGCTCTTGCTTATCTGCACGGCCGAGGCGTGGCGGAGGCGCAGGGGCCCCGCGGCGGTCCGGATCTCGATGTCGCAAGTCAAACTGTACATATATGTATACGGTCATGAGAAAGAGAAAGGCTGCGGGCCTGCTGCTGCTCGTCCCGATGGCGGCCCTGCTGTGCTCGATGCGCCCGGGCGAGTGCATCACCCGCGACGGGATGTTCCGCGGCAAGCGGCTCTGCGGCCGCGTGCGCATAGTGTCGGGCTCGGCCGACTTCCGGGTGCGGGTGGTCGACAGCTTCGAGGACCTGGGCGTGGTTGTCAAGTCGGGCTTCGCGGCCAAGCCGGGGGAGTGGGAGATTGTGAGCGGCGGGGGCGCCGACTTCACGGTCCGCATTGTCGAGAGCCATCCCGACTTCACGATCAGGTTCGTCGGCAGCTTCCCGGGAGTCCGGAGGCCCTGCAAGGAGGCGGGGCCCCGCTAGGCGGGGCGGCCCGCCTCGACCTCGTAGTCGTCGTCGGAGACCATCAGGAGCTTGACCTCCTGGGTGTTGCCCCACGTCTGCTGGCAGACCTCGAGCTCCGTGACCACGGCCCGGTCTATGTCGAAGAGGCGCAGGAAGGCGCTGTCGACGTGGACCGGGCCGTTGGCCCTGGCCAGGTCGGCGAGGGCGCGGAGCGCCTGGGCGGGATATTGGTCGTCGTCGGCCAGGAGCGTGATGGCGGCCTCGATCTCGAAGTCGTCGGCGGCGACGAGCTCCTTGACTGTGCCGTCGCGGCCTGCTATGGCGGTCTGGACGATGGTCTTGCGGAGCGTGACGCGGCAGACGGCGGAGGTGATGAGGATGTCGTCGGCGGCCTCGGTGAGGCCGAGGCGCAGGTCGGCGTCGTAGTAGCGTCCGAGGTCGGCGCCGGGCCCCGCGGCCCGCGGGGCCCGGGCGGGGGCCTGCGGCAGGTCGCGGACGGCGGCGAGGCGCCCCTTGAGGTGGGACGCTAGGCCGTTGATTATGAGGCGTGGCGTCGGCATGGGGGCCGCGGGTCTTTCAGATTCCTTTCAAATGCTTTTCAAAAGCCGCCCGGGGGGGCTCCCGGCCGCGGCTCAGAGGCGCCCCCACTCGATGCGGGAGCAGACCAGGGGCAGGTCGACCTCTCGGCTGGCGTCGCCCTCGGACCAGTCGACCTCGACCTCCGAGAACTGGCAGTCGCGGACGACGTCGTGGACGATCTTGCCCGACGCGGCGGGGATGTAGGAGACCTGGACGTCGAAGACCCCGAGGTCCTGGAGCCGGCCGGTGGCCGCCGAGGCTGCCAGGGCGCGGGCCTCGTCGAGCAGGAGCCGCAGCGAGGCCTCGCAGGTGACGCGGCCCCGGCCGCGCCCGACGGGGTAGCGGCCGGCGCCGTAGACGTTGACGACCTCCTGCTTGTCGGAATATTTGACGCCGCGGATGCCTGTGACGGGGACTCCGCCGACGAGGACGGTGATGTCGGCCCACTCGTAGACGTTGCCGTTGACCAGGGGTGTGACGTTTGCCATATCTTTTTGCTATTCTGATGTTTGCTTGACGAAGCCAATGGAGACGACGGCCTTGCGCATGACCCCGACGGGGACGGCGTGGACCGTGAACTCGACGCGCGAGGTGCCGAGGACGTCCTGCGCCGGGTCTATGTCGACCTCCCAGGCCGAGACCTCGCCGTCGCGCTCCATCTGCTCGACGGCCCTCTGTGCGACGGTGCGCAGGTGGCGGAGGGTGTCGGCGCGGAGGGTGCCGTCGGCGTTGAAGTAGGCGGGGCGGCCGAGCTCGGGCAGGAGGGCGGCGCGGGTGCCGCGGACGGCCTTGTCCATGGTGCGGCGCAGCTCGATGGCGTCGTAGTCTCCGCCGGGGGCGTCGAGGGTGTGGCTGTCGGAGAAGTAGACGCCGGCGATGCCGGGGTAGGTGCGCAGCCATATGTAGCGCCCCTTGTCGAGGGCCTCGAGGCGCGCGCGGTCTGCCCGCCCGTAGGGCGTGCCGTCGGAAAAGGCGGGGGCGGAGAGGCCCGTCTCGCAGCGCTCGACCCATGCTATGCTCTCGCTGACGGCGCGGGCCGAGAGGACGCCGACGAGGGTGCCGATGGCGGGGGCGGAGGCGGCGGCGTCGCGGCCGATGAGGACGGAGACGGCGGGGGCGGAGGCGGCGAGGTCGGCGGGGAGGCGGGCTATGTCGGCCACCTTGGGGGCCAGGATGATGGAGAGCGGCATCCAGGCCTCGTCGAGGGCGTCGGCGCGGGCCTGGAGGGCGGCGACGGCGGCCTTTGTCACCTCGGCCCCCTGGTCGAGGACCCCCATCTGGCGGATCTCGCCCCCGGCGGCCCTCTGAAGCTCCTCGACGGCCATGAAGTCGTCGGAGCGGGGGGCGAAGCCCACCCAGAGCGTGAGGCCGGGGTTGAGGCGCATGGCCTCGCGGACGTGGAGGCCCCACTGGTCGTCGGCGTCGAGGCCCAGGGCGTCGGCGGCGGCGGCGGAACTGCACGGGGCGAAGCGCCCCTGGCGGAACTCCTCCGGGATGTCGTCCTCGGAGGGTGTGAGGAAGAGGAGGCCGGAGACGTGGTCGCGCCCCTCGGGGGCCTTGGCTATGTTGCCGCTCTCGCGGCGGATGGTGAGGGTCTGCATGGGCTAGGTGGTTTTGATGTAGGCGTCCGCGGGGACGGAGCCGTGCGCCTGCCGGAGGCGCTTCAGGGCCTCGGCGGCCCAGGCTTGGCGGAACGCCCCGTAGGCGGCGGCGTCGAGCGAGAGGTAGATGTGGCGCGCCCAGGCGGGCAGGAGCCTGCCCGTCGGGTCGGCGCCGGGGAGCGGCGACATGTAGTGCGAGAGGCGGTTGCCGGAGCGGGTGGTGCGGGCGCACTCCGCCTCCCTGAGGTCGTGCGTCTCCGCACTGTAGTCGCCCCCGAACGTCATCATCGTCATGTCTTTCGACAGCGGCGGAGGGTCTGTGAACAGGCCCCGGAACTGCTCGAGCATCGGGGCGAACTGCTGTGTCCGCGACATCTGGAACGTCGCGGTCACCGAGGCGCCTATCTCGCCCGTGACGCCGTAGAGGCGGTAGTCGCCCAGCGAGGGGTGCGCCTCGACGAGGTCGCGGGCGTAGAGCTCCATCTCGAAGTGCGCCGCGTGGCCCTCCCACTCGACGCTGAAGCCCAGGGGCCTCTGCTCTCCGCCGGCGACGGAGGCCATGCGCTTCCATGTGACCGCGAGGGCCGTCCCGGCGGGCTCGGCGGGCCGCCCCCCGGGGCCCGCGGGCGCCGGCTCCCCGCCCCCGGCGTCGGCCCCTATCTTGGCGAGGAGGATGCCGAGGCGGCGGGCGTGGCTCATGGTGTCGTCGCCGCAGTCCTCGGCGCGCAGGGCGCGGGCGTCGCCGACGGCCTGGTTGTAGGCCCGGAGGGTCTCGTCGAAGGTGCCGACGCGGCCGCGCAGGGCGGCGAGGCGGGCGGCGACCATGGCGCCGAGGGTCGACATGAGGGTGGCCATGGGGGCGGGGGCCTAGTCGGGGATCTTGAGGGTGGCGTCTTGCGGGGCGACGGCGTTCCACGCGGCCTTGAACTCGGCGGCCGTGCCGCAGGTGTCGGCCGAGAGCCCGTCGAGCTTGGCCTTGTCCTCCTTGCTCATGAGGCCGTCGGCCGCGGCCGTGGCCTTGGTGTAGGTCTTGATGCGGTCGTTGACGGCCTTGAGGCGCGCGGCGACGATCCTGCCTATCTGCGTCATGAGGGTCTCTTGTGCCATAAGCGATTGAGAGTTAATGATTAATAATTAAGAATTGAGAATTGGCAATTGGGCGAGACAACCGGAGAGGCGCGCGCGCCCTACCGCCTCAGGGCTCGGAGGACGTATCCGGCGGCGGCGCCGACGACGAAGAGGGCCATGCCGGCCAGGGCCGAGCGCAGGCGCGCGCCGCGCGGCGCGGCGGCGACCCTCTCGGTGGCGGCGCGGCTCTCGGCGGCGACGACTCGGCGGGTCTCGACGCGCCGGACGACGGTCGTCTCCGGCTCGGCGGCGGCGCGGACGCGGATGAGCGTCTGCCGGCCGTTCTGGACGACGCGTGGCTCGAGGGCCACGCGCCGCCCCCGCTCGGCCTGGAGCTCGTCGAGCAGGACGCGGCCGAGGCTGTCGCACTCGACCCAGGCCCAGAGCAGGGCCGAGTCGGGCTCGGAGACCACGACGGTGTCCCTCTCGACGACCAGGACGGAGTCGCGGCGCGTCTCAGTCGTCGTCGCCGCCGTCGTCGTCAGGCCCGGGGCGCATGCCGTCGTCGCGAGTGAGAGCGACAATGCGGCGGTTGAGGCTTGAAACTTCATTGACAAGTCGTCTGTTCTCGCGCTTGAGGCTCTCGATCTCGGCGGCGAGGCGCCGGTTCTCGGCGGCGGCCTGGTCGAGCTTCTCGTAGAGGCGCGCCACCTCGTCCTTGAGCGGGCGTGTGAAATATTCGCTGTAGAGCCTCAGCGCCCTCTCGCTGTTGTCGAGGGCGAGCTTCTCGGCGTCCTGCTCTGCGGCCCTGCGCTTGTGGCGGAGCGTGGCGAGGGTGACGACGAGGCCTCCGCCGAGCAGGGCGTTGGCGGCGAGGCTCACGATCTCGGCGATGTCCATGGGGCTAGGCCGCCGCGGCCTTGATGGTGGCTCGGCCGGCGCCGCCCTGGCGGGCGGGCGCGCCCCCGGCGCGGACTATGGCCGAGAGGACGTCGCCGTAGTAGGCGGGGTCGCGGTCCGACGTGTAGATGTCCGCCGGGCCCAGGGCGCGGCAGACGCTGCCGACGTGCCAGGCGAAGCCGGCGGGGGCCGCGGACTTGTCGGGGCCCAGGGCGGAGCGCAGGTAGACGTCGAAGCCGTAGACCCGGCCGACGGTGCCGGCCCGGGCGTCGGCCGAGAGCAGGAAGGCCTGCCCCTCGAAGCCCGTCAGCTCGCGGAGGAGCTGGCTGTGGAGGGCGGGCGTGAGCAGGAGGCAGCGCCCCTCCTGCGGGATGTCGGCCTCGTCGAAGCCGTCCTTGATGGCCAGGATGGAGTCCCTCATGGAGGCCTTGGCGGCGCTGTTCTCGACCTGGTGGGCGGCGCCCTTGACCCACTCGCCGAGCAGGTCGGCGTGGACCTTGTCTGCCAGGGCCTGGCGCAGGTGGGCCAGGACGGAGGCCCTCTTGTCGTAGGAGAGCTCGACCCTCTCGGCGTCGGGGACGAGGATGGGGTCGGCGGTGTACTCGGCGAGCTGGAATGTGAGGTCGGCGTCCTGCCTGCGGCCGACGGTGGCGGGCAGGGCCTGGCGGTTCTTCTCGACCTTGGGGGCCGCGCCGGCGTTCGGGACGTGGACTGTGCGGTTGTCGACAAAGGCGGAGTAGTCGATGGAGCGCGCCGCGAAGGTGTTGGCGGCGAAGAGCGGCTCGATGATGTCGGCTATCCAGATTTCTTTCTGTAGTGCCATCTTGCTGGTGGTTTTGTTTTCAGGGGTGTGGCGCCCGGCCCTCGGCGTGGAACCTCTCGCGGAGCTTCCTCTCGAAGACGTCGGGCCTCTCGGCCTTGAGGCGCGGCAGGAGGCCGCGTCGGTCCAGCTCGTCCCAGGCGAGGGCCTCCATCGCCGCCGCCTGGGGCGCCGGGGCTGGCGGCCCGGCGGGGGCGGCCCGCCGCGGCGGCATCTTGTCGAGCAGGGCGGCCAGGGCCTGGGGCCGGGCCTTGTAGTCGGGCAGGAGCGCCTCGGCCAGGTCGGGCGAGAGGCGGTGCTCGGCCACGGCCCTGTCGAGGGCGGCGCGGGCCTCGCGCTCGGCCCCGCTGGCGCGGAGGGCGTCGAGCTCGGCCTGGAGGGCGTCGGCGCGGTCGGCGCGCCGGCGCAGGTCGTCGAGGGCGGCGAGGGTGACGGGGTCGAGGTCTGCGGCGAGGCCGTCGATGAGCTCGGCGGGCGACATTCCGGCGCGCGCCCCGGCGGCCCGCCGGGCGGCGAGGTCGTGGAGGACGTTGCCGGCGTCGTCGTAGAGGCGTCCGAGGGCGTTGTAGTTGCCGGGGATGTCGACGAGGCTGACCTCGCGGGGGAACCATCGGCGGACCGTCGGGCCGTCCTGGCCGGGGAGCTTGTCGGCGGGGTCGTCGGACATCTCGAGGGCGACGATGTGCCCGACGGAGGCGGCGTTGATGAAGCCCTCCTCGATCTGCTCGGCCAGGCCGGGGAAGACGGCGTCGTTGACGAGCGGCGTGGCGTAGAGGGCGTCGCCCTCGCGGCGGAAGTCGACCCACTGGACGGCGACGCCCCTGCCGCGGTCGTGCATGAGGAATCCGACGGCGGGGCGGAAGCGCTCCAGCTCCAGGCCGTCGGTCAGGAGCCGGTACCCGTAGCAGTTGACGGAGCTGTCCGTCAGGCAGAACTCTCGGTTGATCCTTTTCATGGCGGCGAAGTTAGGGCCCCGCCCCCCCCCGCCAAAACAGGCGCGCCATCTTGTCGCCACTATTTCGGGGCGGGGCCGGGGCGGGCTAAATTCGCCCCGTCAAAGAGAATTCAAGGACCCTTTAAACACCATTTGAATGGAGACGAAAGGAAAGCTCTCGGCCGAGGAGATAGGCCGCCTTAAGTCGCGCCACGGGCGCGTGTGGGAGGTCGAGGTGGAGGACGACGGGGCGCGCTACTGCGCCTACTTCCGCCGGCCCGACATGGCGACGCTCTCGGCCATGGCCAAGCTGGCGCGGGCCGACGAGATGCGCGCCTCGGCGGTGCTGATGGAGAACTGCTTCGTGGGCGGGGCCGAGGAGGTGAAGACCGACACGGCGCTGTTCCTGGCCGCCGCCGGGCAGCTGGGCAAGATCGTGGCGGGGGCGCGGGCGACGCTAAAAAACGCCTGACGGAGTTCGCCCTGAGGGCGGACTCCGACGACGAGGCCGACGAGATGCTGAAGATGGAGGCCCTGGTGCGCGCCAACTTCGGCGTCGACCCGGGCGGGCTGGGGGCCGAGGAGTGGGCCCGGCTGGCGGCCCAGGCCCTGTGGCTGGAGACGTGGCGGCTGCGCAACCTGGCGCAGGCCCTGGCGCGGCTCTATGGCGGCGGCTAGCGGCGGCCCCGGCTGTTGGAGCAGGAGACCATGCGGCCCGTGAAGCAGACGGCATCCCAGGCCGGGAGGAACAGCGTGAAACATGACGGCCGGCTGTCGAAGAGGAACCATACGGACGAAAAGACGAAGACGAGGGGCCCGGCCACGGCCCCGCCAGGGGCTAGGGGAGCGGGATATTGGCCGTGAAGTTGTGGGCGATATAGAGGGAGGGAATCAAGAGGATGACCAGCACCACCAAAAAGACGACCGAAGCCTGCCTCTCCTTCTCCGGGCGATGGTAGGAGTTCTCGTTATCGGCCGCCACGCCGGCTATGAACAGCGAGAAGATAATTGCTGTGACGTAATACATAGAGCGAAAGATTAGACTGTTTCGACGCAAATATAGACAAACATATGTCCAACGGCAACACCATAGAGCTGAAGATAAAGCTCACGGACCAGAACGCCGCCAAGGAGCTTGGCGACATTGCCGTCAAGGTCGACGGGGTGGCGGCCGCCGTCGAGAGCGCCACCCGGGCGGCGGGCGAGGCCACGAGCGTCTTCGGCAATGTCACGGACAAGCTGTTCAAGCTGCAGACCGTCGGCAACGCCGTCTCCGGCCTGGGCGACTTCCTGGGGCGCGCGACGGCCCCGGCCATGGAGTTCGAGCAGGGGATGGCCGACCTGTCGGCCATCACGGGCGTCGTTGGCGACGAGCTGGACCTCGTGGCGGCCACGGCCCGGCGCGTGGGGCGCGAGAGCGGCCTTGGCGCGGCCACTGCCGCCCGCGCCTTCACGCTCCTGGCGTCGAACATCCAGGTGCCCATCGAGCAATACGAGGGCCTGCTTGAGATGTCGGCGCGCCTGAGCCAGGCCACGGGCATGGGCATCGACGAGGCGGCGGCGAGCCTGGCCTCGACGGTGAACCAGTTCGGGCTGTCGACGGCCGATGCCGGGCGCGTCATCAACGTCCTGGCCGCCGGGAGCAAGTATGGCGCCGCCGAGGTGGCGGACCTGTCGCAGAGCTTCAAGGTGGTGGGCGCGTCGGCGAGCGCCCTGGGCCTGTCGGTCGAGGACACGGCCGGGGCCCTTGAGGTGCTCTCCAAGGCCGGCGTCAAGGGCAGCGAGAGCGGCACGCACCTGCGCAACGTCCTCCTGGCCCTGGCCACCAAGACGGGCGCGGACCTGCGGGTCACGAGCCTCTCGGACGCCCTGGCGGCCCTGCGCCCCCGCCTGCAGGACACGGCCTGGATGGCCGAGACGTTCGGCACGGCGAGCCTGGCCGCGGCGCAGTACCTGGTCGGCAACGCCGAGGCCGTGCGCGACATGACCGACGCCGTCTCCGGCACCGAGACGGCCTTTGAGCAGGCCGAGACCCGCAACGCCACGTGGTCGCACCGGCTGGAGGTCATGCGGGCCGGCCTGCAGGACGTCGGCATAGCCATAGGCTCGGCCCTGGGCCCCGTCGGGGCGTTCGGGGCCGTGGCCGCCGAGGCCGCGGGGCAGGCCGTGACCCTCGGCCAGGCGGCGGAGATGGCGCGGGGCCTGGTCTCGCATATGGCCGCCGCGGCGGCATGGGTGGGGCGCACGGCGGCGGCGCAGAGGGTCGCCGCCGTGGCCACGAGGGCGTGGGCGGCGGCGCAGGCGGCGTTCAACGTCGTGGCGAGCCTCAACCCCGTGGGGCTCATAGCCCTGGGCATAGCGGCCCTGGTGGCCGCCATCGGGGCGTGCGTCGCGTGGTTCGACACGTGGGGCGAGGCGGCTCTGACGGCCCTGGGGCCCGTGGGGTGGCTGATAGCCTCCGTCGCGCGCCACTGGGAGAGCCTCAAGGCGGCGTTCGCCGAGGGGGGCCTGGCGGCGGGGATGCGGCGACTGGGGCAGGTGATGATGGACGCCGTCCTGGCCCCGATGCAGAAGCTCCTGGGCTGGGTGGCCGAGCTGACGGGGTGGGACTGGGCCCGGAGGGCCGCCGAGTGGACGCGCGGCGTCCGCGTCGCCAACGACCTGGCCGCCCCCGCCGAGGCCGAGGCCGCCGAGGCCGCCGGGGCCGCCCCCGCGCCGGGGGGCGCGCCCCCCGCCAAGGCCGCCCCCGGAGCCCCGCCCCCCGCCGCCCGGGCCGCGCCCCCCGCCACGGCCGGCGTGGCCGGGGCCGCCACGGCCGGCGCGGGGCAGATCAGGCGGATAGACATCACCATCGGCAGCGTCGTCGAGAACTTCACGGTCTCGACGACCAACGTCCAGCAGGGCGCCGCCTCGGCCCGCGACATCGTGGCCCGCGCCCTGGTCGACGCCGTCAACGACGTCAACTACGCCCTATGAGCCCCGACGCCCTGGCCCTGACGCTCGACCCCGAGACGGGCGACCTCGCCCTCTCCGGCGGACGCCTGGCCCTGGGCCGCCCCGCCGCGACCGTGGCCTCCATCGTGGCGGCCTCGGCCCGCGGCGAGATAAAGGACGCGCCCCTCCTGGGCGGCGAGGCCCTGCGCCGGGCGGGCGGCCCCAGGCCCGAGGCGTGGCTCGCGCGCCTGGGCAAGCAGCTCCGGGCCGCCGGCCTCACCGTCGGCGAGCTGCGGATTGACGACGACGGGGCGGTCCGCATGACGGTCGGCTGACCGATATGCAATGGGCGATTGGCAATTGACAATCGGCAATTTCCGGGGCCCATTGGCGCCCGGGGCGGCGAGTCGGCGGCATCGGGCGGCCCGGGCGATTGGCAATTAATGATTTATAACTGACGATCGGGATATGCGAACCATCACGGCCGAGGGCCGGCAGACGCTCTTCGACCTGGCCCTGCTCGCCTACGGGAGGGCCGAGGCCGCCTTTGACCTGGCCCTGGAGAACGGCCTGCCGCTCGACGCCGTGCCGGGCCCCGGGGCCGTCCTGCGCGTCCCGGAGGCCGAGGGCGGGGCCGACGAGGCCGTCACGGCCGCCTACGCCCTCCAGGGCGTCCGCCCCGCCACGGCCCCCGGCCCCGACGAGCTGGCCGCCCTGGCCCCGGAGGGCATCGGCCACTGGTGGGTCGCGGGGCCCGAGCCGGCGCTCGTCGTCAGCCCGGCCCGAAAGAGAAAAAAGCGAAACGGGGCGGTTTCCCGCCCCTCCGCCGCGCGAGGCGGGGGTTGTCGCCCCCGCGGCGGCAAAGGGGCGGCAGACGGCCCCAAAACGACGAAAAACGGCAAACAACGCAGACATGGCACGAACAGCAGACCAGATCAAGGCCGAGATGACCTCGGCGTTCATGTCCGACCCGGCGGCCCGCTCGGCCTACGGCCTGGGCGAGGGCGAGACCTTCGCGGCCCGCTTCGGGCCCGCCTCTGTCGAGAGCATCCTCTTCGGCGTCTTCGCCCTGTGCGCCCACGCCGTGGAGCGCATCCTCGAGGCGCACCTGCGCGACGCGGAGGCCCTGGTCGCCGCCCGGCGGCCGCACACCCTGGAGTGGTACCGCCGCCGGGCCCTGGCGTTCCGCCTCGGCGAGGCCGTCGACGACGCCACGGCCGACTACGCCACGGCGCCCGCGGCCGACACGGTCACGCCCGTCGGGCAGGCCGCCGTGGTCGAGGCCGAGGGCGGCGGCCTGGTCGTCAAGGCGGCGGCCCTCTCCGGCGGCGGCCTGGCCCCCCTCTCCGCCGACCACCTCGCCGCCCTGCGGGCCTACCTCGCCCGCGTCAAGGACGCCGGCGTGCGCCTGACGGTCATCAGCCGCGCCGGCGACCGCCTGCGGCTCTCGATGGTGGTCTACGTCGACGGCACCCTCTACGCCCCGGACGGCGCCCTGCTCGCCGAGCCGCGCCGCCCCGTCGAGGAGGCCGTCCGCGAGTACCTGACGCTCCTGCCCTTCAACGGCGAGCTCGTCGTGGAGCACCTCACCGACCACCTCCAGGCCGTCGCCGGCGTCGAGGTGCCCCACGTCGTCTCGGCGGCCTCGGCCTCCGTCTCGGCCTCCGGCCAGGCCGAGGGCGGCTACGGCCCGATGGAGGACATCGACGTGCGCCGCACCCCCGAGTCGGGCTACTTCCTGGTCTCGTTCGACCCCTCCGACGACTGGGCCTCGGCCGTCGAGTACCGCTTCCGCCCATGATGCCGCCCTCCGACATCCTGCGCGCCGGCCTCTCGCTCCTGCCCGCCGTCCTGCGCCGCCCCGTGGCCTGGGCCCTGCTCCGCTCGGCCCTCTCGGCCCTGGAGGGCGCCCGCGCCCGGGCCGACGCCGCCCACCGCGGCGAGCCCCGCGGGACGCGCTACCGCCTCGTCCACACCGGCCAGGTCTGCAGCCTCGAGAGCCTCCTCAACGACCGCCACGACCCCGCCCTGCGCCGCGTCAGGGTCGGCGACGGCGCGGGGGCCGAGAGGTGGTGGCTCTGCACCGGGGGCGAGCTGAGGCTCCAGCCCGCCCTCGCCACCTCCCTGGGCGGCGGGGGCGACCCGCGGTGGCTCCGCCCCGACGCCGACCACCAGGGCCGCCACGGGGCCGGCTTCGTGGTCAGCGCCCCGCGCGCCCTGCGGGCCCAGGAGGCCTCGCTCCGGGCCAGCGTCGACGACATGCGCGTGGCCGGCACGACCTACGCCGTGGAATATTTTTGAATTTGCGCCCCGTCCGCGGGGCTAAACCGCGCGGGGCGGGGCTCTCGCACCCGCGGCGCGCCAGGGGGCGGCAGATGCCCCCGAAAACGACAAAAACAGGCAACGAGAGACACATGGACAGACTGGAATTCTCTACGGGCGGCTTCCCGATGAGCACCGAGCGGCTCGCCTCGATGCAGGGGTGCTGGGCCCAGGTCATGGAGGCCCTCACGGCCGCCGTCTGCGGCCAGGCCGAGGCCGACTTCGTGGTGAGCGGGTGCGGCGCCATCTCGGACCGCGGCCCGAGCGGGTCGGAAGACGGGTGGATGGTCGTGGGCGGCGAGCTGCTGCCGTTCCGCAAGGGGGGGAGGGGCGGCTACGTCGGCGTCTTCGAGGAGGCCGCCGAGACGCTGGAGTACCAGGACGGCGAGCGGCGCACGTTCCGCACGTCGCGCTACGCCGCGCTCCAGGCCGCGCCCAACGGCCACGCCCTGCACCGCTTCGGCGCCCTCTCGGGCGGGGCGCGCTCGCTCTCGGCCCTCTGGGGCCTGGCGGCGCGCCAGTCGGCGCTCGACGCCGCCCTGGAGCGGATCCGGAAGCTCGAGCAGGGCCTCGCGGCCCTGGGGGGCGGCACGCAGACCGACCTCGACGAGCTGCGCCGCCAGATGGTGCCGCGCGGCGCGGTGGTCATGTGGGGCGGCGCCCTGCCCATCTTCGCCGCCACGGCGCGGGAGGTCATCGACGGCATGGCCGCCGTCCGGGGGTGGGTCCCCTGCGGGTGGTGGCCGGGGGCCGCGTCGGCGTCGCTGGCGGCGTGGAACGGCTACTTCGATGACATCGGGCTGCCCGCCGCGGCGCGGTTCGCGCCCGGGGCGGGGTCCCTCAACTTCGAGGCCCTGGCCCGGCAGGCGGGCGTGGCGGCGCCCGACCTCTCCGGCCGCTTCCCCCTGGGGGCGGGGGCGGCCCACCCCCTGGGCTCGACGGGCGGCAAGGAGAAGGTGGCGCTCGCCGTGAGCGAGCTCCCACCCCACTCGCACCGCGTCCTGGGCCTGCACCGCACGGTCAAGCACAGCGGGAACCGCTCCTGGACCCTCGACGAGGGCGGCCGCGACCCCAGCCCCGCGCAGACGGCCATGGCCGGCGGCGGCCAGGCGCACGAGAACATGCCGCCCTACGCGGCCGTCAACTGGATCGTCAAGGTCGTATAGCCATGGAGCGGATAGTCCTGGACATCCTCGACCGCCTCGGCCAGGCCCTGGGCCCGCGCCTGGCCACCGTCGACGAGAACTACGGGCAGCTCGCCCGGATGCTCGACGAGGGCCCGGGCGCCGACGACTACCCCCTGCTCAGCCCGGCGGCCCTGGTCGACGCCCAGGGCGCCGAGTGGAGCGACCTCTCGGGCGGGGCCCAGGCGGGGACGATGACCGTCGTCGTCACCCTGGCCCTGGACTGCTACGACGACACCCACCTGGGCTCGGGCCCCCGGAGGGAGAGGGTCGCCGAGCGGATGGGGCTGATGGCGGCCGTGTGCCGCGCCCTGCACCACTGGAAGCCCGGCGGCGCCGGCCGCCTCTCGCGGCGGCGCACGCGCCTATACCACCTGCCCCGGCTGTGGAAGGCCTACGAGCTGACCTTCACCCTCTCCGCCGTCGACCCCCTCTCGGCCCGGGGCGGCGAAGAGCTGGAGCCCCCGCCCCTGCCCGGGCGGCGGGGCGGGGGCGGGCGAGCCCAGGTACCGGGAGAAGGTGCGGAGCGAGATGCCGAGCAGGGGGCGGACGCGGGTGCGCCACACCCAGGTCTTGTTCCGGTCCTGCCGGCCGGGCTCGTAGCTCTCGGCCACGATCTGGCGGACGAGGGCGATGCGCTTGAGGGTCGAGGCGTGGGCGGGCATGTCGGGGGCGAAGATGTTACACGGCAAAATTAGCAAACAGACATGAGAAACGACGAAAACGCCGCGGACGACAGGCCGCTCACGCGCCTCCAGAAGCGCGACTGGGCGCGCCACCTGTTCCTCACCGAGCCCGGCATCATGCAAAAGGAGGTCGCCGCCCGCGTGGGCATCTCGGTCAACACGATGAGCAAGTGGGCCCGGGCCGGCAAGTGGGAGGAGCTGCGCGCCTCGGCCGTGGCGGGCAAGAGCGCCCTGCTGACGCGCCTCTACCGGCGCCTGGCCGAGCTCAACGACGCCGTCGAGGCGCGCCCGCCCGGCGAGAGGGCCGTGAGCGGCTCCGACGTGGCCACCATCTCGAAGCTCTCCGCCGCCATCCGCAACCTCGAGACCGAGACCAACATCGCCGACAAGATGGACGTCGGCCGCGAGTTCCTCGCCTGGGCGCGCAAGAGCGCCGCCTCGGCCGACGAGCTGCGCCGCCTCGCCGCCCTCTTCGACGGCTTCATCAAGAGCTGCCTATGACGCCCCGACCCGACCGCCGGGGGCGCCGCGCCGCGCCCCGCCGCGCCCGCGAGGAGTGGGACGCCTTCATGGACGACTTCCTGGCCCAGGCCGACGTCGACCCCGGCGAGGCCCCCGAGGAGCGCGCCGCCCGCCGCGCCAGGCTGGAGGCCGACCCGGAGGCCTGGTTCGCCCACTACTTCCGCCGCTACTGCACGGCCCCGCCCGCCGCCTTCCACCGCGCCGCCACGCGCCGCCTCCTGGCCGACCCCGCCGCCTTCGAGGTCCGCGCCTGGAGCCGCGAGCTGGCCAAGAGCACCCGCGCCATGATGGAGGCCGCCCTGCTCGCCCTGACCGGGCGCGCCCGCCTGGCCCTGTTCGTCTCCAACAGCCTCGACAACGCCGTCCGCCTCCTCTCGCCGCTCAAGAGGCAGCTGGAGGACGACCGCCGCATCGCCGCCGACTACGGCCCCCAGCCCGTCGAGGGACGGTGGGAGGACGCCGAGTTCACCGCCCGCTGCGGGTGCTCGTTCCGCGCCGTGGGCGCCGGGCAGAGCCCCCGCGGCGCGCGCAACGCCGAGGCGCGGCCCGACCTGATCGTCGTCGACGACATCGACACCGACGAGGCCTGCCGCAACCCCGAGCGCGTCCGCCAGGTGTGGGAGTGGGTCGAGGGCGCCCTGCTCGGCACGCGCTCCGTCTCGGCCCCGTGCAGGGTCCTCTTCCTGGGCAACATCATCGCCAGGGACTCCGTCATCGCCCGCGCCACGCGCATCCCAGGCGCCCGCGCCACGGTCGTCAACATCCGCGACAAGGAGGGCCGCAGCACCTGGCCGGAGAAGAACTCCGAGCAGGCCATAGACCGCATCCTCTCGCAGGTCTCGGCCCGGGCGGCGCAGCAGGAGTATTTCAACAACCCGCTGGCCGAGGGCGAGGTCTTCCGCGAGATGGCGTGGGGCAGGGTCCCGCCCCTGTCGCGCTTCCGCCTCCTTGTGGCCTATGGCGACCCCGCCCCGTCCGAGAACCGCGCCCGCGCCTCGTCGACCAAGTGCGTCGTCCTCTGCGGACTGCTCCGCGGCACGCTCTACGTCGTGGACTGCCGGCTCGACCGCGGCCTCAACCAGGACTTCATCTCCTGGTTCGCCGAGATGGACGACCGCGCCGGCGGGCAGGCCGCCGTCTACAACGTCGTCGAGAACAACCGCCTGCAAGACCCCTTCTTCCGCCAGGTCTTCACGCCCCTGGCGGCGGCCAAGCGCGCCGAGCCGGGGCGCGAGGGCTTCGCCGTCCTGCCCGACGCCCTGCCCAAGACCGACAAGGGGACGCGCATCGAGGCCAACCTCCAGCCCCTGGCCGCCCGCGGCGCCCTGGTCCTCAACGAGGCCGAGAGGGGCAACCCCCACATGCGCCGGCTCGAGGAGCAGTTCCTCATGTTCTCGCTCCGCCTCAAGTATCCCGCCGACGGGCCCGACTGCGTCGAGGGCGCCCTGCGATGGCTGCGCCTCAAGCACCGCGAGGCGGACCCCGTCGAGACCATCGCCCCGGAGGCGCTCCGGAGGCGCAACAAGTTTCGCCTATGAGCCAGTTCATCACCCCGGAGGACTACGACGCCTCCATCCACGCCGAGATCCTCGACTCGGTCATCCGCTCCAACCGCGCCGCCCTCGAGACCCTCGAGGACCGCGCCGTGGCCGAGATGCGGGGCTACCTCGCCGGCCGCTACGACGTCGACGCCATCTTCGCCGCCCGCGGCGCGGGGCGCAACCAGCTCGTCCTCATGAGGGCCGTCGACATCGCCATCTACCACGCCTTTTGCGCCCACAACCCGCAGAAGATGAGCGCCGTCCGCCTCCGCCGCTACGACGACGCCCTCGAATGGCTCCGCCGGGCGCAGACCGGCGAGGTCTCCATAGACGGCGCGCCGCGCCTGGGGGGGGCCGAGGCCGCCCGCGCCGACCGCTTCATGATGCGGAGCCACCCCAAGCGCGAGACGCGCCTATGACGCCCGGGGAGTTCGCCGCCCTCGTCCGCGCCCGCGCCGGCGAGATCCGCCGCGCCTGGGAGGGGCGGTGGCCGCGCATGATGCGCAAGGAGGCGCAAGACCACTTCCGCGAGGGCTTCCGCCGCGGCGGATATATCGACAAGGGCCTGGAGCGGTGGGACGAGACGCGCCGGCAGGGGGTCCCCTTCGCCGGCGCCGCGGGGCGCTACGGGCCCCTGCTCAGCCGCACGAACGACCTGATGGGCAGCATCGACGGCCGCCTCGGCCCCGGGGCCGTCGAGATGTTCTCCGACTCGCCCCACGCCCGCTACCACAACGAGGGCGCCGAGGCGCAGGTCACGCCGCGCATGAGGCGCTACTTCTGGGCGCGGGCCGCCGAGGCCAAGAGGGCCCGCGGCGGCGGCGACCCCGAGGCCCTCTTCTGGCGGAACATGGCCCTGACCCGCAAGGACAAGATCCGGATCCCGCGGCGGCGCTTCATGGGCCCGGCCGAGACCCTCCTGAAGACCATTCGACGGGCCGTCGAAGACGACTTGAAACGCATTCTAGAGCCACGATGACACGCAAAGCCAAGAAAAAGCAGATAACGCAGGGGCCGCGCACCCTCTCGCCGCCGCCGCTCGTCAAGCTCATGCCGCCGCGCCGCTGGGGCGTCGGCATCGGCGACCTCAAGGCCGCCATCACCGCCGCCGAGAGCCTCGACGCGCCCCGGCGGGCCCGCCTCCTGGACATCTACGACGACATCCTGCTCGACGCCCACCTCTCGGCCCTGGTCGAGAAGCGCCGCGCCGGCGTCACCTCCGCCCCCGTGGCGTTCCTCCGCCCCGACGGGCGCGCCGACCCCCGCATGGACGACGCCCTGCGCTCGCCCTGGTTCTCGCAGTTCCTCCGCGACGCCCTCGACGCCCGGTTCTTCGGCTTCAGCCTCTTCCAGTTCGACACCGACGCCGACGGGTGGCCGGCGTGCCGCCTCGTGCGCCGCAAGCACGTCGACCCCCTCCGCCGCGTCGTCCTGGCCGAGCAGGGCGACGCCGCCGGCGCCCCTTTCGACGACTTCTACGGCCTCGTCATGGTCGGCGACCCCTACGACCTCGGCCTCCTGGCCAAGGCCGCCAAATACGTCATCTACAAGGGCGGCACCCTGGCCGACTGGGCCGAGTTCGCCGAGGTCTTCGGCATGCCCGTCCGCGAGTACACCTACGACGCCACCGACGACCAGGCCCGCCTCCGCCTCCTCGACGACGCCCGCTCGCAGGGCGCCGCCCAGGTCTACATCCACCCCGAGGGCACGCAGATGCGCCTCGTCGAGAGCGCCGGCCGCTCCGGCAGCCTCGACGTCTACCGCGGCCTGGCCGACTTCTGCAACGCCGAGCTCTCGAAGCTCTTCCTGGGCAACACCCTCACCACCGAGGCCTCCGACACCGGCACCCAGGCCCTGGGCGCCGTCCAGAAGAGGGGCGAGGACATGATCCTGCGCTCCGACCGCCAGTGGGTCCTCGACGTCCTCAACTACCAGCTCGCCGACGTCCTCGCCTCCCTGGGCCTGCCCGCCCGCGGCGGCCGCTTCGCCTACCAGGAGACCGAGGACTTCGACCCCGACCGCCAGCTCCGCGTCGTCCAGGGCCTCCACGCCATGGGCCTCGACATCGACGAGGGGTACCTCTTCGAGAAGTTCGGCGTCGAGAGGGCGAAAGGCGGCGGAGGGGGGCAAGAGGGCGGCACGGAGGCCCCGCCGGGCGGCGGCGGGGCGGCGGCCGGCGGGGGCGACAAGGGGCAGCTCGCCGCCTGGGAGCGTTTTTTCGCCTCGGGGGGCGGCAGAAAGGCGTAAGCCCCCCCGACCTCGACACGCTCTACGGCCCCGCGCCGCCCGACCTGGCCGGCGCCCGCGTCGGCGTCTCCGACCGCGCCCTGGCCGAGATGCTCGCCCAGGTCTACCGCGGCCGGTGGGGCGCGCGCGAGGCCCTGGGCAGCCTCCTCATGGCCGAGACCCGCGCCATCTTCGCCCGCGCCGTCGACGAGGGGCTGCGCCAGGGGCCGCGCCGGGGGGGGCGCCCCGGGGCCCTGAGGGAGAGCCTCATGGCCTCGGCCGACGTCTTCGCGGCGTTCCGGGTCCACGGCCAGGGGGCCGCCCTGGCCGCCGAGATAGCCGCCCCCGGCGGCGGGCGGCGGGCGTTCGCCGAGTGGGCCGCCCGCGTCCAGGGACGCCTCAACCACCAGAACCGAGCCTGGCTCCAGACCGAGTATGCCACCGCCGTCCGCCGCGCCCACGACGAGGCCGACTGGGCCCGCTTCGAGGCCGACGCCGACCTCTACCCCAACCTCGAGTGGGTCCCCTCGACTTCCGCCGAGCCCGGCGCCGACCACCGACCCCTCTGGGGCACCGTCCTGCCCCTGCGGGACGGCTTCTGGGCCCGCCACCGCCCCGGCGACCGATGGAACTGCAAGTGCAGCCTCCGCCAGACCGCCGCGCCGCCCACCGCCGCCCCCTCCGCCGACGCCGCGCCGCCCCCGCAGCCCGGCCTCTCGGCCGCGCCAGGCTCGGGGCGGCTCTTCTCCGACGACCACGCCTACTTCCCCGCCGACTGCCGCCTCTGCCCCCTCCTGGGCCCGGGCGGGCGCCTCCGCGCCCTCATGGCGGGGGCCCTCGCCGCCCCGGGCCGCGGGCCGCGGCGGACGGTCGCCGCGTCGTGCGGCGAGTGCCGGGCGGCGCGCCGCGCCATCGAGGGGGCGGGGCGCGGCAGCGGGGCGCAGATTGTCAGCGATGTCGCCATCCGCGGCTTCTCGCAACGGCCACCCGTCGTCGTCGGGGTGGTCGAGCCGCAAGTCCGCATGTTCATGGAGGGGCGCTCCGCCAAGATGCCCGACGACGGTATAGTCCTCACGCCCAAGACGGTGGCGCACGCCATGCGCCGAACAAAAGTCGACCGCGGCGCGGCGCCCGCGGCCGACGAGATGGCCGACATCGAGATGCTCCTGCGCCGTGCCGAGGTCTATTACGACTCGTCGCACAACAACCTGCTCTACGTGGCGCGCGCCGGCGACCGGCTGCTCAAGTTCGTCGTGCAACCGGGCTACAGGCTCAAAAAGATGGGGGCGGTCAACGCCGTGATCACGGCGGGGGTGATAAAGGAGGAGGACCTTGCGAGCGGTCTCTACATGAGAATAACCAAGTAGCCGGCAGGGATTCGAACCCGCAATATGGCGGGGCTTGCGCCCCCCCGCGCCTCCTGTGGCGCCATCGGCTACCTGGTTATTGGGCGCAAGGTACGCGCCTTTCTGGCAAAAAACAAGAGAATATGAGTTTTTTCGACGAGACGTTTGCCAAAAGCGTCAGAAAGGGCAACAGCAAGGAGACGATGGAAATGGCCAAGCGGCATGGCGAACGGATGCCCCAAATGGCCCTGGCCCGCACGGAGCGAGGACGGCACCACGATTTTGACTTCAACGTCTATGAGGCGGAGCTTGACGGCATCGCCATCGAGGCGAAGACGAAAACGACGGAGGGCGAAATCCTCTACACGATGAGAGTTCTGCACAAAAAGAAGGAGACGGGAGGAGATGGCCGTAGGGCGCCGCGGCACCCTCTATGACCCCCCGCACCCGTCTCTTAGTCCGCGAATATACGGCTCCTCCCGGGATTGGCAAAAACTCCCGGGATTGGCGAAAGAGGGGGCCTCCGGTGCCGACGCGCCCTCAGTCGTCCCCCTCCACCTTCCGGCGCTCGTCCTCGCTCTCGTACTCGACGACCTCGGCCATGGGCCGCACGCGGCCGCCCAGGTCCTTGAAGCGGCACATCAGCACCTCCCGCCGCGACGACAGGAGCGACAGCTCGGCCCTGATGAGCGTCCGCTGGACGTCGCCCAGGGCGTCGCCCTCGCCCTCCAGGAGCGAGCGGAGGGCGGCGGCCTCGCCGTCCACGGCCCGCACGGCGTCGACCACGCCGTCGGCGAGCCTGTGGGCCAGGGAGCCGTCCTTGCGGCGCGGGAGCTGGAATATCCTCCTGATGTTGACTATCATGTCGCCCGTCCTTTACCACGTCACGGCCCTGTCCACGGCCCTGCCCTGCTCGGCGGCGGTCTGGCGCAGGTAGACGCGGGTGGTGTCGAGGCGGGCGTGGCCGAGCAGGTCGGCCAGGAGGGGCAGGTCGGCCGACGCCCGGAAGAACAGCCGCGCGAAGAGGTGGCGGAAGGCGTGCGGATGGACGGCGCGGGGGTCCAGCCCGTGGCGCCCGGCGGCTCGGCGCAGGCGCGTCGCCACGGTGCGCTCGGCGTAGGGCAGGGCGGACCACGCCGCGCGGAACAGGAAGCCCGACTCCCGCCCCGCGGCCGCCATCCACCCCAGCGCCTCGGAGCGCAGGGCCTCGGCTATGTAGACGCGGCGCACGCGCCCTCCCTTGCTGAGGATGTCCATGTGGCCCAGGCGGACGTGCTCGCCCTTGAGGCGCACCAGCTCGCTGACGCGGGCCCCCGTGGCGGCCAGGAACCGCGCCAGGAAGTAGTCCGTCCGGTCGGCCTCGGCCGCCAGGCGCGCCTTGAGGAACTCGTAGTCGGCCTCCGTCAGGCAGTCCTGCCGCCACGTCGGGCGCCCCTCGCGCACGCCGCGCATGCGCAGCTCCGGCAGCCCCTCGAAGACGAGCCACTTGTTCATGGCCGCCACGCGCAGGTTCACGGTCTTGGGGCTCGCCGCCCCCACCGTCTCGCCCCTCCACGCCGCCAGGGCCCCGGCCTCGGGCCGCCCGCCCCCGGCCAGGAACTCCCGGACGGGGGTGAGGTAGGCCGCGACGGTGTTGGGGCTCTTGCCCTCGCGCTCCAGGCTCTCGGCGAACGCCGCCAGGGCCCCGGGCGCCGCCGCCTAGGCGGTGGGCCGTGGGCGAGGCGTCGCACTGGCGCAGGACGTCGTAGAGAGCGTCGATGCGCACCGTCATCTAGTCGATGTCGCGGCGCATGGGTACGGTGTTAACCATTTGGTCGTGGGTGCCGCCGTTGATGACTACGGCGGCACCCACGGCCGGCGGCCAGGATGACGCCCGGGGCGGGGCTATAGAGAGCTACGAGGACGGTGGTGTCTTTTTCATAGTGAAATAATACACTTTTATAACGACTTTTATTGAGGTCACTCACGCCTGTTGCCAAACTCGACGGCAACGCGGAAGACGATGTTGACGAGATCAAGGTAGTGCTTCGGGTCGTAGCCGGAATAGTCCCCTCTGCGGTAAAAGTCGTAGTGGTCCCACGTGGAGACAGAGGCGAGCATACAGTCAAGCCCGGCGGAGAAGCTGACGCGGTTGACGCGGAGGCCGCCGACGGGACTGAAATAGAAGCCGCCGAAATCGTTGGGACCGAATGCGCCGCCAATCCTGCCGCTGACGAACGGAGAGACTTTCTTCTTCTTGAAGTCCACTCGGCAGTTGGCGAAGACAGGAACTATGGCACTGTCGTCGAAATCGTGAATCACATACCCGTCCACGTCCCTTATGTCGCCCGACCCTGCGCCCGTCATGACGCCAAGGCCAAGACCAAGGTAGACCTTGGGGTTCAACTGGTAGCCGTGGGTGGTGGTAATACTGAGGCTAGACCAGCCGAGCCACCCTCCGCCAAGCTCGGCGAACCCGCGGTAGCCCCTCGCGGGCCACTTCACGTCACCCGGGGGGGGGGGGGGGGGGCCGGACTCCCCGCGCGCAGGCACGGCGGGCGCCACTATGGCGCACAGCCCCATAGCCATGGCGCCAATTCCAATCTTCATTGC
>CAZHOT010000002.1:34331-217310 GCA_964534235.1 uncultured Marinilabiliaceae bacterium | reverse complement strand
CGAGTTCGCCGGCAGGAGGCTGGACTTCGAGGTGGTGGAGGAGGTCGGGGACAAGATAAGGCGCGGCGCATGGACTTAGAGGTAAATGATGTAACTTCGGGTAGGCCGTTCTGCGAATTACCTTAAAATGAAATGGAATTTGGGAAGCGAGCAAGTGAGAAGACGGTTGTTGGATATTTTTAGTGCTGAGTAAAAAGTGAGAGAGATAAAGAGGTGCGGTAATGTTCAATTTATGGGTCTCTATGAAAGGGATGTCGCCATGTGGTATCCAGATAGGCTGGAAGTCGGGAGTGTTGTTGTCCCGGTAGGGCAGGGTGGGGATTTTGTGATAACAAGGTGCATGTGTCCATCCGCGACCTGCTAGAGCTTAGGGTGTTTGAGATGTGAAAAACGTAAGCGTATGCGTTTAGTTGCCACCCTCATGCCGTTCTTGCTCCTAGTGCTTCCCTCCCGCGCCCAAGACCTGGAGCAGCTCGCCAAAGCCGACCCTGTGTCATGGAGCGGTGGCGTCACGTGGAGCAACATATTCACATGGCCAAAGGACAGCGCGAGGCAAGTGCCGACGTACTCGTACTATATTTCTGGCAGCCTCAATACGACAATTTTCGATGTTGTCAGTGTGCCGATAAGTTTCGCATATACAAACAACGTGCTGAGTTCCACCGTAACGTACCCATTCAACCGTTTGTCGCTCACGCCGTCGTACAAGTGGGTGAGGCTGCACATAGGCTACTCGCAGATGACATTCTCGCCCTACACCATGGCCGGGCACGATTTCCTCGGCGGTGGCGTGGAGCTGACGCCCGACGAGATGCCGTGGCAGTTCTCGGCGTTTTTCGGTAGGCTCAACAAGGCCGTGCCTAGCGACAGCACAAATGCGGAGCCTGTCTACAGGCGCATGGGCGGTGGAGTGATGGGCGGCTATACGGGTGAGCGGTGGTCGCTGTTGGCGAACATCTCCATGTGCAAGGACGATGCGAGCTCGCTCACTTTTGCCGAGGGTGTCGACACGACGTACATAGCCCCGCAGGCCAATCTTGTCGGGAGCATATCGGGAGTCTTTCGCCCTTTTGGGAAAACGACAATCGAGGGGGAATATGCCATCAGTATAATCAACGCCAACTGCAAAACCGACACGCTCGGGCATACAAGTGGGTTCTTCAAAAGCAGCACTGACATTTCGCGGCATTCGGCGGTAAAAGTCGCCCTTAGTCAGGCTTTCGGCATGGGGTCTGTCGGTGTCACATACGAGCGTGTGTCCCCTTTCTACAAGTCGTTCGCCTCATACTATAATACCAACGACTTCGAGAACATAACGGCCGACTTCGCCCTTGACTTTCGGCAAAAAGTGAACCTGAGCGTCAATGTGGGTTGGCAGCATGACAACCTGGAAAATCAAGATGTCAATACAAGTTCGCAATTCATATATTCAGTGAATGCAAACGTCTCGCCAAACGAGAAATGGTCGTTTGGCGGCTCGGTGTCTAATGTGCAGTCGTATGTGCACATTAGGGACATTTTGGAGCGGGTGACGCAGACAACTCAGTATCAGAACCTGGACACTCTGAGCTTTACGGAGCTCAACTTCAGCGCGTCGGCCAACGGTAGCTACAGTTTTGGCGACAAGGAGCGTTTGTTGCAGAGCATAAGTAGCAGCTACACGTATCAGAAAGCATCGCACGAGCAGGAGAACAGCCGACGCTTTGTCAGCAACAGGCTGCACAACGTCAATGTGAACTATCGGGCATCGCATATGCCAACGAGACTGGCCGGTTCGGTGGGTGCAAACTACAACATAAACGAGACACCAGAGGCGGAGAGCAAAGTGCTGACGCTGACGGCCTCAACGGGCTTGCCGATAGCCAAGTGGGTGAGGGCAAACCTCTCCGTCAACTACAGCAGGGTCGATTCGGAGACCGATTGTCGTATCATAAATGCAAGGTTTTCGTTGTCTTGTTCGTTTCTGAAATATCACTCGTTGAATTGCAGCCTCACGGCGCTCAATAACGATGCGAACGACGGTGGTACGCGCTACACGGCGAACATAACATACAGCCTGTCGCTCGCCTACAGCATAAAACGCAAGGGGGCCAGGGCCGCGGGCGAGGAGGGCAAGGCATGAGGCACGCGGCAATATTGACGTTGCTCGCGTTAGCGACGGCGGCATCGGCGCAGAGGTTCGAGACAAAGATGCGAGGTTGCGTAGGCGATGGGCGGGTAGACCTGCGCTGGGCTCCTGCCAACCACGACACTTGGCGGGCCGGCATCGAGAGAGGCTACGTCGTTGAGCGATACACCATTATGCGCCGTGGCGAGATATTGTCGCCCGACGAAATCGCTGAGGGGCGTAAGGTGCTTGGCGAAGCGTTCAGGCCCGCCCCGTTGGAGGACTGGGAGCCATTTTCGGAGGACAAGTATGCGGCCATAGCGGCAGAATGCATATACGGCGAGGAGGCAAATATTGGCGCTCTCACTCCACACGCGGCATACCGGGTTCATCAGCGTAGGCGGCAGAAGTTCTCGTTCGCGCTCTATGCCGCAGACATGAGTGCGGACGTGGCTTGGCTGTCGGGTTTGTCCTATGTGGACAAGGCTATCACCAAGGACGAGAAGTACCTATATAAGGTCTACGTCAACGACACCACAGCGCAAGACACGGCAATGGTGTTTCTCGATGCCTCCATGCCGACGCCAATGCCCCGCATCCCAAAGCCTGTGGTTCGATGGGGCGACAGGACGGCCGACATATCCGTAGACCTGGCCATTCTGAATGGCGCATACACGTCATTCGCCATTGAGCGCTCCGCCGATGGGGGCAAGAGCTTCGTCGCGCTGTCCGATGTGTCTGCCGTGAGCATAGAGCCCTTGGGAGGCGGAAACTTACAGTTGCATAGGAGAGATACGCTGCCCGACAATAGCGCCACGTTCATCTACCGTGTCTCTGGCACAGACTGCTTCGCGCGAAGAAGCGAGCCTTCCTTTTCGGACGAGGGGCACGGCGTCGTTCCGTTGACCGTCGCGCCGCGCATAGTGCAATGCGAGGTGGCGGACAACAACAGGGTGGAGATAGGATGGGCATTCCCCGACAGCCTCAACAGCTCTGCCAATGGTTTCAGAGTCTATAGGCAGAGCGGCCCCAAGAACAGGCTTAAGAAGATATACGAGGGCGGCGACCCCAGGCAACGGAACTATGTGGACCGAATGCCAAGCATCACGAACTACTATAAGGTGTCGGTCTACAACGCTGAATGCGAGATTCTAATGCCGACAGTAGGCTATGCCGCACTCGTGGACAGCTTCCCGCCCTCGGCTCCCGTCGCGCTCGAGGGCGAGATCGACTCCACTGGCGTGGCCACCATCAGGTGGAGGGCCAATGGAGAAATCGACCTCGCCGGGTATAGGGTCTACATGGCGAACCTGCCGGGCGACGATGAGTTCTCGCTCTTGACGCCAACAATTCTGACCGACACCGTCTTCCGGCACAAGGTCAGCTTGAACACGCTGACGCATGAGATATTCTATAGGCTCAGGGCCGTCGATAGGCGGGACAACCATTCTGCCCCCTCGCAGACGCTGATGCTTGCGCGACCGGACACCATAGCTCCTGTCGCGCCACAGATGAAACCGGCCAAGGAGGAGCGAGGCCGTCCGTCGCTCCAATGGATATGCAGTGGCAGCGACGACGCAGTGCGCCATCACCTGCTCCGCAAAGAGCCGCGGGCCGAGCAATATGACACCATTGCCGTGTTCACGGACAAGCGTCGAGAGCATGTGGACAAGACCGCCATCGACGGGCAGGATTACGTCTACGCCATAGTCGCCGAAGACCGTTCGGGCAACAAGTCCCGCCTCTCTGGAACTTCTTTCCACGCCAACTCCACAGCGACCGACAAGGTGAGGATTCAGTGCCGCCAAGAAGCCACTGGCAATCGTGTGTCGTGGAGCGTAGACGCGAAACGGGGCATTGCGGGGTACATTGTCTACAGGGCGGAGGAGGAGGGAGTGCTCCAAATTCTGTCGAGGACGTCGGAACGAAGTTATATGGACAAGGACATCTTCTTGGGCAATAAATATTCGTATGCCGTCAAGATAGTATACGCCGATGGAACGGTGTCCGGGGTCTACAAGTAGACTATGCGGCGTTCTGGCGCAGGGCCGGCCGCCTTGCTCTCGTCTGCAAATATCTGCCGCAATCTGACCGCTATAGCTCCAATTTGAGCTGAATTTTCTCTATACGTCGCATTGTCTGCCGCTATTTGCTTTGTTTGTTTTAGGAAAACGTCTAAATTGGCGCACGGTCTTTGACCCACTTCTTGTCCTAAAACTCTTTATGTTGATGAATAACAAACAGATAGCTGTTGCGGCTCCGCTGCTGTGGCTCTGCTCTTGCCTCTTTGCGCAAAGCGTGGCCCCCGGGGGGACTTTCGCGCTCGACGTGACGGTGAGGGAGGCGGACAGCAGGCAGACTATTGTCATGGCCTATTGCCAACTGAAGCCGGGGGGCATGATTGCCGTCTCCGACATCGACGGCAGGGCCACGATAAGGAACGTCCCCCGCGGGACATACAGGCTCGAAGTGTCCTATGTCGGCTTCGAGACCTACGCCCGGCAGGTTGAGATTGCCGGCGATGTCTTGCTCGACGTGCCATTGGAGCGGACGAGCCTGGCCCTCAGCGAGGTCACGGTCACGGCGCGCCAAAACGAGAGCGGCACGTCCACTAGTTCCGACATCGGGCGGCAGGCCATCGACCACCTCCAGGCGGCGTCGCTGGCCGACGTCATGCAGCTCATCCCCGGAATGGAGATGGGCAACACCGACCTCACCGGCCAATCGAACTTGCAACTGCGCACGCTCGTCAACAACAACACCAGCGCTTTCGGCAGCAGTGTCGTTGTCGACGGCATGGCGATGTCGAACAACGGCGAGGTGACCCAGGGCGGATTCTCTTCGACGGCCTTTGTCGGCACCGACCTACGGACCATTGCCGCCGACGACATCGAGAGGGTAGAGGTTGTCCGCGGAGTCCCCTCGGCGGAATATGGCGACCTGACGTCCGGTCTTGTCATTGTCCATACTAAGGTGGGTCTGACGCCCCTTCAGGCCAAGGCCAAGGTCACGCCCGAGCTTCAGAACTACTCGCTCAGCAAGGGCCTCAGGGTTGGAGGGGGAGTGCTCAACCTCAGTGGAGACTATGCGCGCGCTTGGGAAGACCCCAGGCAGAAGACGCGTTCGTTCAACAGGCTCTCGTTCAATGTCGGCTATGGGTTCGACGTCAACGACAAGTGGCACAACGACGTCAAGGCGCGCTACAACTTCTCGAAAGACTGGAGCGGAAACGACCCCGACGTGGCGGACGACGGGACGAGCAGCGAGAGCCGGAGCAATAGGCTGCAGCTCACGGTCAATGGGAAAGTGTCGGTCAACCGCCTCTTCTGTCGCGCGCTCTCCTACACTGTCGGAGGGGCTTTCACCGTCAAGGAAAGCTGGACGACCAGTTTCGTGAGCGCCAGTTCGGGGCTGTTGCCAATCTTGACCGCGAGGGAGAGCGGCTACCACGACATTCCGTGGATGACCACCTCCTATCTCGCCACGGGGCGCACCGAGAGTCTGCCGGCCAACGTCGCGGCAAAGGTCAACAACTCCTTTTTCGTGGCGGCGGGCAAGACGACGCAGGGCTTCAAGCTCGGGTTGGACTATACCTACGATTGGAACAAGGGGCGCGGATACTATAACGACGACGACAGCCGCCCCTATCGCCCCAACTCCAACGGCCGCCCGCGCGCTTTTAGCGACGTCCCCGGAATCCACAGGTTGGCTCTCTATGCCGAGGACCGCCTCGATTGGGATTTTGCCGAGCATATGAGGTTGCGGGTCACGCTTGGTATACGGCTTTCCACCATGCAGCCGTTCGCCGCCGAGGCCACGTGGGTCGCGTCGCCGAGGCTTAACGCTTCGTTGCGCTTGGCCAAGTGGGTCGAGCTGAGGGGCGGCTACGGGGTCAACTCGAAGACGCCGGGCGTGGACTACATCTATCCCGACAAGAAATATGACGACCGAGTGGCGGCCAACTATATGCCGCAAGACGATGCGGTGGCGAGGTTGCTCAACTACCACACTCAGGTCTACGACGTCCGTCGAAGCCGGGGGCTAGACAACGCCAAGACCAAAAAGGCGGAGCTGGGCTTCGACATCAAGATGCCGGGAGAGAGGACGCTCAGCGTCATTGCCTATCGGGACAAGACGCCCGACGGATTTGGCAACAAGACGGAGTTCGCGACATACACCTACAGCACTTTCGACCAAGATAACGGCCTGGTCATCACGCCGGGGCAACCCACGGCAATCGATTTCTCCAACCCGGCGCGCACCCATGTGGTCTTCATGACCACCGGGGCCGTTGGCAACACGAGCTGCTCAGAGAACAAGGGGGTGGAGTTCGACTTCGACCTTGGCGAGGTGCGGCCGGCGCATACGCATATTTACGTCAGCGGGGCATATTCGCAGACCAAGACCTGGAGCGTCGACCTGGAGACCAGTCCTGTGTCGTCGGCGTTGCTCCCCGCCGCGTGGTCGGCGCAGGGACTGACGCCTTTCCGAGTCGTCTATCCCGACGGCCTCGACTACAGTCTCTACAAGAAGTTCCTCGCCACCATGCGCCTCGTCACGAACATTCCGGCCTTGCGCCTCGTGGCGTCGTTCACGGCCCAGGCCAACATCCACTACTCGTCGAAGAGCTACGTGGCAGACAAAGACCCCATAGGCATAATTCGTACCGACCTCAGCCCGGTGGCCATAACCGACGCCATGCGGGGAGGTTTTCTCGACATGACGGGGGCCTACCACGCCGACCGACCGGCAGTCGCCGATGTCGTGGCGATAAGCGTGCTCAACGTCCGAGTGTCCGACAACAGGCCGTCGAAGACGCCCGCCTACTGGAATCTGTCGGCACGGCTCACCAAGGAGATTGGCACGGTGGCGGGCCTGTCGGTCTATGTGAACAATGCCCTCTTCTACGAGCCATACAGGGTGGGAAACAACACCCGTACGCTCGTCCAGCGGAACACGGGGACTTTCGGCTTTGGGGCCGAGATTAGTTTCAAACTTTAATTTCTAGAACCTCATGAAGATTTTTCGATATGCTGTGCCGCTCCTTTGGGCGGTCGCGGTCGCGGCCGCGTCGTGCGTCGACTACGGCGACGCTACAGGCGCTGTGAGTGTCAGTGTCGGGGTCGAGCTGCCCGGAGGCCTTGCGGGCGGGGTGCTGAGAGGCCGCGCCGTCTTGCTGACGGGGAGCGGGGGGACGGCCACGGCCTTGACCGATGCGGCGGGCATTGCGACGTTTCCGGAGGTGACGCCCGGCGTCTACGACGTCTCGACGTCGTGGGGGCTCACGGCCGACGAGTATAAGGAGCAGTCGGGCGACGAGAATGTCACGAACGGCTGCACGGTGGCGGGCTCGCTGGCGCAACTGCTCATCACTTCCGACAGTCGGCTGACCATGCCGACCACAGTCGCCTTGCGCCGGGACATCCTGATCGGCAAGGTCTTCTACGCCGGCTCGCGAGACAACAACCGTCGCGCATACCAGGCCGGGAAATATGTCGAGCTCTACAACCAGTCCGACAGTGCGGTGGACGTCAGCGGGCTGTGCATAGGCTTGTGCGAGAGCGAGAGTTCGCCTGCCTACACGCTGGAGAACATCGCCACGGCCCTTGGAGACAGCGTCGTCTTGCTTAAGCAGGTTTTCAGAATACCTACCGACGCGGGTTTTGTCGTCCCGCCGGGCGGCACAGTCTTGATTGTCAACAGCGCCACCGACCACTCTGTCAACAACAGTAGCGAGCACGACCTTTCGGCGGCCGACTTCGAGGCCAAAGACACACGCGGACGTACTGTGAACAACCCCTCCACGCCGGCCCTGGAGGTTCTGCATCTGGCGAGCGAGGCCCTGTCATACATGAACCTCGTGCAGAGCGGCCCTTGCGGCGTCGTAATCTTCCGGGCGTCGAAAGGGGAGGTGGACGGTTGGCCGACAATCTACGCCTATGGGCGGACGAGAGGGACGATGTTCAAGACTGTGCCGCGGCGGTATGTCGTCGACGCGGTGGAGTGTCTGCGCAACACGGCCCGCGGGGTCGATGTCAGCTCCAAGCGCATTGGCGCCGAGCTCGACGCTGGCTATGTCAACATCGACGCCGTGTCGGGCTATTCGGGCGAGGTCGTATATCGCAAGACGTCGAGCGTGACGGCCGACGGGAGGGGGGTCCTTGCCGACACGAACAACAGTGGCAACGATTTCCAAGTCTCGACAACGATAGCGCCCCGTGAGTATGACAGGTAGATTTTTGATGCTCGGAGCGGCGATGTCGCTGTGTTTCGAGGCCCTGGCGCAAGGGACGGCAGGAGTCGACAGTGCCGCCGTATTCGGGAGCGGGAATAATTTCATCGGCGAATATCGCTATGCGGACTTGCGCACCGGGACGGTGGGCCACAACACGGCCCACGTCAGCAACCTCAGCCGCGGGACGGCCTCTTTCGGCCTCTCCCATTCGCAGGGCGACCTCCACAGGGTGCAGGAGGGCGGCGTGGGCAACGCCGTGGCTTTCGAGGCGGAGCGCCATCAGGGCTTCCCCTCCAGGGCCATGTATGTCTACGGCCGTTTCCGTTTCAGCCAGCGGCATGTCAAGGACCGCGCCTGGTGCGACGTCTTGCGCCCCTACGACGCCAACCCCTTTTTTCCGGGCAGTGCCATCCGGGGGAGCTATGACGACCAGTCTTTCGGCCTCGACGGAATCTTGGCCAAAGACTTTGGAGGCAGGGTTGTGGCGGGAGTCGAGTTGCGCTACGCCATGACGGACTTTAGCCGCCTGCGCGACCCGCGCCCGCGTTCGCAGATGCTCGACTACATGGTTGGCCCCTCCGTGCGCTTCCTGCTCGGCGGGGGCGAGGCGGCGGTGGGGCTCCAGTTGGCCTACGACAGGCGGAAAGAGAAGATAGCCGGCGTCTCGACAGTCTCGTCGTCGTCCACCATCGTCTATTGGCAGATGAGCGGCCTGGAGAGCGCCACGGGGACCATAGGCGGCTTCGGCGGATATAACCGCGAGTGGGTCAACCACAAGTTTGGCGGAGAGTTGTCGTTCGACAGCAAGACCGACCGCTATGCGATGGTCGCCGCAGTCTCGCTCCACAAGTCCACGGAGTATGTCTACGGGACGTATAAGTTCGAGCCAGGGCGGATGGGGGGCTACGACTATGGGGTGCAGACGAGCCACAAGCTGTGGCGCGGAGACCTGCTCCACCATCTCAGCCTCGATGTGTCATGTCGTGAGGGCTATGCCGACGAGTTCGCGCAGAGCCTGGTCCAGACTCGCGACTCCTCGACGGGCTACACCTCCAACAGATATGTGAGGCTCATCACGTTCAAGAAGCGTTTCCAAATCCAGGTGTTCGATGCGAGCATGGGCTACACGGCGCATTGGCTCGACGGGCGTGGCGAGAGGGCCTATGCGGGACTGAGGCTGGCCTATGGGCGAAGCCGTCAGAAACATCTGCTCCCGACGTCGCGGCTCACGCGCTCCAGGCTCCGCGTGGGGGCGGAGGGGGGCGTCGTGCTCTTCAAGGGATCTCTCTTGGCCGAGGTCGACGCCGGCTATGCCCCGTCGACCGAGGCGCGGATGTCTCTCGCCGACGAGACGGGCGCCTATGCGCAGTCGGTTCTTGTTCCCGATTTGGACTTCTATCGCAGTGACATCACCGACGCTTCGCTCAAGCTGACTTTGCAGCGCCACAACGTCTTGCGCCATGGGCGGCACTTCCGATGGTTCGTCGCCGCGCAGGGAGGATTCGAGGGCAATTCGGCGGGCAAGTCGAATGCCAATTTTGCGCTGTCGTTGGGGGTCTTCTACTGATTGTCTTCCATTTGTCACTACCTTTGGGCAATTTCAGACAAGACTACAATGAAGATACGTTTCCTTTGCGTCTTGGCTCTCGCCTTGTTCGTCAGCCAAGCCGATGCGCAGTTCCTCTTCTTCGGCAGGAACAAGAAGAAGGCGGCAGCCGACACCACGGCCGTCAGCAAAAAGAAGAAACCCGAGCTCAAGGTGCGCGAGGGCTTCTTCTCCGTGGCGGAAGACGACGGCAAGTGGCTCTTCGAGATTCCCGACTCGGTTCTCGACGAGCCTTTCCTGGCCGTGACGCGCTACGTCAGCACTCCCGTCGGGCTGGGGGTCTACGGCGGCGAGCTTGTCTCCAGCCAGCTCCTCTATTGGCAGAAGGTCGGCAAGAAGCTCAACCTCCGGATGTTGGTCTATGACTCCACGTCGCCCGACGCCGACGCCATAAGCCTCGCCGTCCGGGCCAGTGCCGAAGACCCAATCCTGGAGTCGTTCGACATCAAGAAGACGATTGGCGGCAAGGGCGACACGGCCGCCGTCCGCTACCGCATAGACGTCTCAGAGTTGCTCTCCAAGAGCGACAATGTGGTGACGGGATTGCCGTCGGGAGTCAAGAACAGGCTCAACGTCTCTTCGTACAAGTCCGCCATGTCCTATGTCGACAGGGTGGACACCTACCCGATAAACACCGAGATCGAGGCGGTCAAGACCTACACGGGCGCCGCCAAGGTCAAGGCGCCGAGTGGCAGGATGTCGGGCTTGCTGACGTTCCGCCTCAACACGTCGTTCGTCATGCTCCCCAAGGACCCTATGCGCCGCCGCTTCTTCGACGCCCGGGTGGGCTACTTCACCGAGAGCGACGTCTGTTTCGACGACAGCCAGCAGCAGGTGCGCCGACGCCACTTCGCCGCACGGTGGAGGCTCGAGCCCAAGAGCGAGGCCGACGTGGCAAGGGCCAGGAGGGGGGAGCTCATCGAGCCCAAGAACCCCATAGTCTACTACATCGACCCCGCCACGCCCCCCAAGTGGCGCCAATATCTGATCCAGGGCGTCAACGACTGGAACGTGGCTTTTGAGCAGGCCGGATGGAAAAACGCCATACGTGGGGAGATGTGGCCGGAGAACGACACCACGATGCGCATGGGCGACGCGCGCTATTCGCTCATACGCTATTTGGCCTCGTCCACCGAGAACGCCTATGGGCCGCACATCTCCGACCCGCGCACGGGCGAGATTCTCAACACCAACATCGGTTGGTATCACAATGTCATGAAGCTCTGCCACGACTGGTATGCCGTCCAGGTCGGCGCCGTGGACCCCAGGGCCAGGGCCATGCGCTTCCCCGACGACCTCATGGGCGAGCTTGTCCGCTTCGTCAGCAGTCATGAGGTGGGGCATACTCTTGGCCTCCGCCACAACATGGGCGCCAGCAGCAGCACCCCCGTGGACAGCCTCCGCGACAAGGCGTGGGTGGAGAGGAACGGGCACACGGTCTCCATCATGGACTACGCCCGCTTCAACTACGTGGCGCAGCCCGAAGACGGCATCGGACCCGACGGACTCATGCCGAGGATAAACCTCTATGACAAGTGGGCCATCGAGTGGGGCTACAGGCTCTTCCCCGATGCCAAAGACGAGGAGGAGGAGAGGCTCCTGCTCAACAGGCTCACAGTGGAGAGGCTCAAAGACAGGCGGCTGTGGTTTGGCGGCGAGGGTCATGACAACGACCCGCGCGCCCAGACCGAGGATTTGGGCGACGACAATGTCCGTGCCGCCGAGTTTGGGATTCGCAACCTTAAGCGCATCTTGCCGCAACTGCCGCAATGGGCCTATGCCGAGGCGGACGACTACAAGAACCTGGAGCAGCTCTATGCCGGTCTTCTGAAGCAGTTCCGGCGCTATGTCGGTCACGCCACGGGCAACCTGGCAGGGGTCTATCACGACTACAAGAGCGTCGAGCAGGAGGGCCCTGTCTATTCTCCGGCGGAGAAGGCCCGGACCAGGCGCGCGCTGGACTTCCTCGACGCGCAAGTCCTGACGGAGCCGAGTTGGCTCATCGAGCCCGACTTTCTGCTGAAGCTCACAAGCAAGCCGCAAGACCGGATCCGGGGCATCGGCGAGGGAGCCGTGTCGAGCATCCTGTCCAAGGGGACGCTGACGCGCGTGGCGGCCTACAGCTCGTTCCCGCAGGCCTACGCGTTGGGCGAATATATGGACGACGCCGTGTCGATGATTTTCCGCGAGGCATATCGTGGCGGGCGCGTGACGCCGTGGCGGGCCGCCCTCCAACGCAAGGGCGTCGATGTCTTGCTTGGCAACCTGGCATCCATCGAGGGAGACGCCCGCCCCTATGTGCTGAGGGCGCTGCTCGATTTGCAGCGTCGGATGACGAACGCCGGGGCCGACTCTTTCACCCGGGCGCACTTTGCCGACCTGGCCCGCATTATTCGGCTGGGGCTCGACGAGAGCGGCAAGAAGTCCGACAAGTAAGCTCCCCGCGGTGTGGGGAACGAAAAGAGGCTGCGTCAGTCCAATGACGCAGCCTCTTTTCGTGTGCCGTGTGTTGCTTGAAGCCTACTCCTGCTCCAAGAAGAGCTTGACGTTGCGCTCGATGCGCTTCGCCGTGTCGCATTCCCGCTCTTTCACGAACCTCTCGCCCGTGATTTGCTCATACAGCTCTATGTAGCGGTCCGAGATCTCTTGCACCTTGGCGTCGTCCATTTCGGGCACCGTCTGACCCTCCTGGCCCATGAAGCCGTTGTCGATGAGCCACTGGCGGACGAACTCCTTGGAGAGCTGGCGTTGAGCCTCGCCTCTCTCGAAGCGCTCCTGGTAGCCGTCGGAGTAGAAGTAGCGCGACGAGTCCGGGGTGTGAATCTCGTCGATGAGGATAATCTTGCCGTCGAGCTTGCCGAACTCATATTTCGTGTCGACCAGGATGAGGCCGCGCTTCGAGGCAATCTCAGTGCCGCGGGCGAAGAGCTTGAGGGCTATGGCCTCCACCTGCTCCCAGTCCTCTTTGCCGACTATGCCGCTGGCGATTATCTCCTCGCGCGATATGTTCTGGTCGTGACCCTCGTCGGCTTTCGTGGTGGGGGTTATGATTGGTTCCGGGAAACGCTCGTTCTCCCTCATGCCGTCGGGCAGTTTGACGCCGCAAATCTCACGGGCGCCGGCCTTGTAGTCGCGCCACGCCGAGCCGGTCAGGTAGCCGCGGACGATGACCTCCACTTTCAGAGGCTCGCACCGCTTGCCTATCGTCACCATGGGGTCGGGGGTGGCGACTTTCCAGTTGGGGACGATGTCGCGCGTGGCGTCGAGGAACTTTGCCGCAATCTGGTTCAGCACCTGGCCCTTGAAAGGGATGCCTTTGGGCAAGATGACGTCGAACGCCGAGATGCGGTCGGTCACGACCATTGCCAGGAGCTTGTCGCCGATGTTGTATACGTCGCGAACCTTGCCGTGGTAGACGCTCCTCTGCCCGGGGAGGTGGAAGTCCGTAGTTGTTACTGCTTTGCTCATTTTGGGTGGGTATTATTTTTTTGTTGTTCCGTGTCTTGGGCCCGCTCAAAGGCTTTGACGATGCGTTGGACCAGCTTGTGGCGGACGATGTCCTCCTGCCCGAAGCGTATCACGCTCAGACCGTCTATGCCCTCCAGGATTTCGCACGCGCGTTGCAGTCCGCGCCCCGAGGCCTCCGGGATGTCCGTCTGCGAGGGGTCGCCGGTGACGATGAACTTCGAGTTTACGCCCATGCGGGTCAGGAACATCTTCAGCTGCTGCGGGGTGGCGTTCTGCGCCTCGTCCAATATGGCGAAAGCGTTCGACAGGGTGCGGCCGCGCATGAACGCCAGGGGGGCAATCTCTATCGTCCCGTCGGTCATCATCTCTTTCAGCTTCGACGCGGGAATCATGTCGCCCAGGGCGTCGTAGAGCGGTTGGAGGTAGGGGTCTATCTTGTCTTTCATGTCGCCGGGCAGGAAGCCAAGCTTCTCGCCGGCCTCGACAGCCGGGCGGCTCAATATGATTTTTTTCACCTGCCGGGCTTTCAGCGCCCTGACGGCCAAGGCTATGGCCACATACGTCTTCCCCGACCCGGCGGGGCCCACGGCAAAAACCATGTCGTTGCCGTCGGCCGCCTCGACCATCTTCTGTTGGTTCAGCCCGCGGGCGCGGATGGGCTTGCCCTCCGTCGTGTAGGTCACCGTGGTGGCGTCGGCGGGGGGCACCGCGACGCGCGTCCCCGCGGCCACTGCCTCGACGACGCCCTCCGGCAGCGTGTTGTGCTCCGAGTAGAAGTGGAGCAGTTCGCTCAGCTTCTTGTCGAAGTCGCTCACGGCGGCCGGGCTGCCGGATATCTTGACCCACCCGCCGCGGGCCGTGACGTTCACTTGCGGGAACCGCTGCCGCAACGTGTCGAGCTTGGCGTTGTTCACGCCGCAAAACTCGACCATGTCCACTCCATCGAGCGGGACTAGCTTCTCTGTCTGTTTGTCGCTCAAATTTCCACCATGCGCTTTTTGTGCATACAAAGGTACAACTTAGTTAAACGTGCGGCGCGGGGCCGAGCTTCTTATTGGCTCCCATATTTGTCGGGGGCGTACGATGGTCTAATCTGTGCGCCGCCATCCCAAACTCGCCGCAAAAATGGCTAACTTCGCAAGACCATCGTAAAAAGGGTGGCACAAAAGCATGACCATGCGCACGGCAGAGACCCCGACCCCTAAATACGCAGAGACAACAGGCGGCGCGAGCCCCTTGCGCGTCCTTTCGCTATTCTCCGGCTGCGGAGGCATGGATTTGGGCTTCGAGGGGTCTTTCGTGGCCAACCGGAAGTCTTTTGCCGACGACGACCCCAGGGTGGAGCGCGAGGAGACTTCCGGGTGGGTTAGGGTGCGCAAGACGCGTTTCGAGACCGTCTTCGCCAACGACATCCTGCCAGAGGCCCGCGAGGGGTGGACTTGCTACATGCGCCGCTTCGGGCATTCGGCCGACCTGTTCCACTCTCAGAGCGTCGTGGAGCTGGTCAAGAGGCACCGGGCCGGCGAGCGGGTCTTCCCGGCGGATGTTGACGTCGTGACGGGAGGTTTCCCATGTCAAGATTTCAGCCTTGCGGGGAAGCGGCGAGGCTTCGACTCGCAGAAAGACGACATGGGGCGCCGGAGGGAGGACGACCGCCCCACCGAGGAGAACCGCGGGAAGCTCTACTTCTGGATGAAGCAGGTGATAGACATCGTGAGGCCCAAGGTCTTCGTGGCGGAGAACGTGAAAGGCCTTGTCAGCCTGGGCGACGTCAAAGACATCATACAGAGCGATTTTGCCAGTGCGGGCGAGGCCGGCTACGTGGTGCTTAGCCCGCGCGTCTTGCATGCCGGCGACTATGGTGTGCCGGAGTCGCGCGAGAGGGTCATCTTCATCGGGGTCCGCCGCGACACCTTGCGCCCCGAGGCGTTGGAGGCGTTGGAGGCCGAGGCCGTGGCCCCCGACTACGACCCGTACCCGCGTCCCACCCACGCTTGCACGGCGGCGGGCGACGGGCTCTTGCCCCCCGTCACGACATACGACGTGCTGAGAGGCCTGCCCGAACCCGAAGACGCGGTGGGCGACGCCTCGCAAGCCGCGTTCTCCAAGGCGCGGTATATCGGCCCGGGCTCGCAGGGGCAGACGGAGATCAGGCTGTCCGGACTGGGCCCCACAATCCGCTCCGAGCACCACGGCAACATAGAGTTCCGGCGCCTCTCGGCAGAGCATGGGGGCAAGCACCACGACGAGCTCGCCGCCGGGTTGCCGGAGCGGCGGCTGACGCCCCGCGAGTGCGCCCTCATACAGACGTTCCCGCCCGACTACCAGTTCGTCATCCCAGGCGAGGGGCGAAGAGGCTTCAAGCTCAGTGCTTCGGGGGCCTATAAGATTATAGGCAACGCCGTGCCGCCCGTGTTGGCTTTCAACATCGCCACCAGGCTGGAGGAGCTGTGGGGGAGGTTTTTCAGATAGATATGGCAATGGCGGAGTGCCTGGAGTGGCGCTCCGCGAATATGTTCCGCCCGCTCGCCCCCCAGGCAAGCGGGCGGCGTCGTTAAATGGCGGTTATTTTTTGTAACTTAGTCTTGTGCGCCGCGTTCAGACGGCTTGCAAATCATAATCGAAACAATGGACGATACGAGTCTTGGAGAGAAAGAGGAGAAGTCGCTAGGGCGTTTCTTCTCCATACTGCGCCGGTTGCGCAAGGAGTGCCCTTGGGACAAGAAGCAGACGTGGCAGACGCTGCGGACGCTGACAATAGAGGAGGTCTATGAGTTGGCGCAAGCCCTGGAGGAGGAGGATGCCGACAATGTGCGCAAGGAGTTGGGCGACGTCTTTCTCCACGTGGCGTTCTACGCGCTTATCGCCCAAGAGCGTGGGCTTTTCGACTTCGCCGATGTCGTCGACTCGCTCTCCGAGAAGCTCCGCTTCCGCCATCCGCACATCTTTGGCGATGCCGACGCGCGTTCCGCCGAGCAGGTCTTGGCCAATTGGGAGAGGCTCAAGCTTCGGGAGAAAGGCGGCAACAAGTCGGTCTTGGGCGGCGTCCCGCAAGCCCTGCCGGCCCTCATCAAGGCCTACCGCGTCCAGGGCAAGGCGCGCGGCGTGGGCTTCGACTGGCATGAGCCGGCCGACGCATGGCAGAAAGTGCGGGAGGAGGCCGGCGAGTTCCGCGCCGAGGTGGAGCGGGGCGACGCCGACAAGATGGAGGCCGAGATGGGGGACCTGCTCTTCTCGGTTGTCAACATTGCGCGCCTCTACGGCATAAACCCGGAGAACGCGCTGGAGCGGACCAACCGGAAGTTCATCGGGCGCTTCAACCACATCGAGCAAGGCGCCCGCAAGATGGGGCGCGACATTGGCGACTTGTCGCTCGACGAGATGGAGGCTCTTTGGCAGGAGGCCAAGACCATGGGTAATATTCCCCAAAACTGAACGACAACAATTACAGTCCACCATGCCCAATTTCAAGCCACTCTTGCAACGCCTGCGCGCCTTGGCGCCGAGCGAGCGACAGAAAGGCGCCCTCTTCGAGAGGCTCATTGCCCGATGGCTCACGGCAGACCCCCTCTATGCCGCGCAGTTCGAGCGCGTCGAGATGTGGTCCGACTTCGCCGTGCGCAATGGGTTGTCGGCTCATGACACCGGCATCGACCTTGTCGCCACGCGCCGTGCGGCGTTGGGCGGGGGGAGTGTGGCGGTGCAGTGCAAGTTCTACGACCCCGCCACGACAGTCTCCAAGCCCGATGTCGACTCGTTCCTGGCCACAAGCTCAGGCCTCTTGGCGGCCGACGGGCGGCGCGTCACGTTCGACGGCTGCCTGTGGGTGGCCACCACCGAGCGCTATGGGCCCAATGCCCGCGAGACGTTGGAGGGGCATCTGCCGCAAGTGGCAGTGGTCGGCCCCGGGCAGATGGAGCGGAGCCCCGTCGATTGGGAGGCCCTGGCCGAGGGGCGTGAGGAGGCGAGCCGTCAGCCGGCCCGGCCGCGCGACTATCAGAGCGAGATTGTTGACGCCGCCGAGCGCAACTACGGCGTCTCCGACCGCGGCACGCTCGTCATGGCCTGCGGCACGGGCAAGACGCTGACGGCGCTCTTCATTGCGCAGAGGCTCCTGGGCGACGGCGGGACGGTGCTCTTCCTGACGCCCAGCATAGCCCTTGTCGGGCAGAGCCTGCGCAGTTGGACCGCCGCCGCCGAGAGGCCGTTGGCGGCCCTATGCGTATGCTCCGACGCGCACGCCGGCACACTGCGCTTCGGCGACTCGGCAGACACCGCCGCCGAGAGCCTGCTCGACCTCCCCATCCCCTCCGTCACCAACGCCGAACGGGTGGCGCAGGCCATGATGGCGGCCAGGGGGAGCGGGCCAGGGCTGATGGTGGTCTTCTCCACCTATCAGAGCATCGACGTCGTGCATAGGGCGCAGCAGATTTGCCGCGAGGCGGGCGCCGACGACCTGGCCGGGGAGTTCGACCTCATAGTGTGCGACGAGGCCCACCGCACGAGTTCCGCCATCCTGGGGCAGGACGCCCGCAAGGGGCATGCCGCGTCGCCTTTCGCCCTCGTCCACGACGCCGACTACATCCGGGGGCGGAGGAGGCTCTACATGACGGCAACGCCAAAGATTTTCAAGGAGAACGAGAAGAAGAACGCCGCGGAGGCCGAGGACACCCTCTTCTCCATGGACGACGAGCAGACCTACGGCCCCCACTTCCACACTCTCTCGTTCGGCACGGCCGTGAGCCGGGGGCTGCTGACGGACTACAAGGTGCTGGTCCTCACGGTCGACCCCGCCGTGGCCTCGGCCGAGTTGCTGGGCAAGATAAAGGAGGCGGGCGGCAGCGTCATGGACCACGTCACGCCCGACATGACGGCCACGCTCCTCGGCACCGTGGCGGCGCTGAGCAAGCGGACGGTGGACGGGCAGGACGCCGCCGCCTCGCCCTTTGCCGACGACGCCGACCCCGCCGAGCCGCTCCACACAGCCATAGCCTTTTGCGACCGCGTGGCGCGCACCGCCCGAACCAAGGCCGGCACCTACGTGGCGGGCGAGGTGGCGGACGCCCTGGAGACCATTGCCGACGAGTATCGGGCCGACGCGGGGAGGGGCGGCGAGGCCTATGCCGAGTCGCTCGCCACGGTCAGGGCCGCGCACGTCACAGGGGCCATGTCGACGGCCGAGCGCGAGGAGGCGCTGGCCATCTTGCGGAACCCGGCCCCGGGGGAGAGCCACGTGGTGTGCAACGTCGGGTGCCTGGCCGAGGGGGTGGACATCCCGGCTCTCGACGCCGTGGTCTTCCTGGCCCCGCGCTCGTCGCCCATAACCCTCGTGCAGTCCGTCGGGCGCGTCATGCGGCGCTTCGAGGGAAAGGCCTACGGCTACGTCGTGGTCCCCATTGTCGTCCCCATGGGCGGCGCCGACCCCGCCGCCATGCTCGCTGGGGGAGACTTCAAGCCCGTGTGGGACATCCTCTGCGCCTTGCGCAGTCACGACGAGAGGCTTGCCGCCGAACTCTCCAACCACACCTACCGCCACGTCCGCATCGTCCGTGCCCCGCTGAGCGGCGAGTGGCCCGGCGGCCGGGGGCGGGGCGGCGAGGCGCCGCAGCCCGTGTTGCCGCTCGTCTTCAGCTCCTTTGCCGAACGCCTCTATGCGCGGATGGTCGAGCGAGTGGGAGACCGGCTCTATTGGCCCAAGTGGAGCCGGAGGGTGGGCCGGGTGTGCCACAATTTCATGGCGCGCATTGGCGAGCTGCTCGACGCCGGGCGCTATGCCGACGAGATGGACAGCTTCGTGGCCCAACTGCGCGACAGCCTGGGCCCGGGTGTCGGCAGGGAGCAGGCCGTGGAGTTCCTGGCGCAGCACCTGGCGGCGAGGCCCGTCTTCGACGCGCTCTTCCCCCGCTACGCCATAGAGGCCAACAATCCCGTCTCGAGGGCCATGGAGACGATGGTGGACACCCTCTCGGCCGAGGCCTTTGCCGACGACGCGATGGTTCTCCGCGACTTCGAGGACGACGTGCGCCAGGCGTGCGGCAGTCTAGACACGCCGGCCAAGAAGCAGGAGATGGTGCGAGTGCTCTACGAGCAGTTCTTCCGGGGAGCCTTTCCGCGTCTCGCCGAGCAGCTCGGCATCGTCTTCACCCCCGTCGAGTGTGTCGACTTCATTGTCCGCAGTGCCGACTGGCTCCTGCGGCGGCACCTTGGGCGGAGCCTCGCCGACCCGGGCCTCCACGCCCTCGACCCCTTTGCCGGCACCGGCACTTTCACCGCCCGCGCCCTCCAGCTCCTGGCCGAGGGACTGCCGGGCGCGGCCCCCGACGTGGCGCGACGCAAGGTGCTGGCCCCGGAGCTGCACCAGAACGAGATTGTGCTGCTCTCCTACTACGTCGCCGACGTCAACACCGAGGCGGCCCTCAACGCCCTGCCCGCCGACAGGCCGGCAGGCGTCTACGAGCGGTATCACGGCATCTGCCTGGCCGACACCTTCGAGCTCGGCGAGCGCCCGGAGGGGTCGCTGCCTTTCGAGGGCCTCCTGGGGCGCAATGGGCGCCAGGCCGAGAGGCTGCTCCATACGCCGCTCTCCGTCGTCTGGGGCAACCCGCCCTACAGCGTGGGGCAGCGGAGCGCCAACGACAATGCGCAGAACCGAAGCTACCCGGCCCTGGAGAGGAGGATTGCGGAGACCTATGCGGCAGGGGCCGAGGCCGCCAACAAGAAGTCGCTCTACGACACCTACATCAAGGCCATCCGCTGGGCCTCCGACAGGCTCGACGCCGAGGGGGGCGGCGTCGTGGCGTTCATCAGCAACGGGGCGTGGATTGATGGGCAGAGCCAGGCGGGACTGCGGCAGTGCCTGCTTCGGGAGTTCGACTTCCTCTACGTCCTCAACCTGAGGGGGAATCAACGTACAGTAGGCGAGCAAAGTCGTCGTGAAGGAGGAAAAATCTTTGGTTCTGGCAGCCGCGCCCCCATCTCCATAGAGTTTTTCGTGCGTCTGCCCCGGTTGGCGCGCGCGGCGCGTGGCGGGGCCCCGGCCGAAATCTTCTACCACGACATTGGCGACTACCTCTCCCGCGCCGAGAAGTTGCGGCGTCTTGTCGCGTTCGGCTGTGCCGAGGGGGTGCCGTGGCGGCGCGTCACGCCCAACGCCAAGGGCGACTGGATCAACCAGCGCGACGGCGCGTTCGACCTACTCACGCCGATAGCGCCAGAGAGGAAGCTCGACGAACGGGCGCGGAGCGTCTTCACGATATGCTCCTATGGGCTGACAACGAATCGCGATACGTTCGTTTACAATTATTCTCGTGATGTTGTGGAGCAGACCGTGGAGGCTATGGTAGACTACTTCAATGCGCAGTCAGACAGGGAGAATCCGCGGCCCGACGATACAAAAATTGTTTGGACGCGCGGCCTGCGTAAGATTCTAGCAAGAGGCGGGACGTTGCAGTTCTCGCAAAACAGCCTACGGATTGCGCTCTACAGGCCATACTGCCCGCAGGTGGCATATTTTAGCCGCGACTTCAACGAGTATGTATATTCCATACCCGCCCTTTTCCCCACCCCCGCTCACCGCAATGTCGTGATATGTTGGAGTGCGAGCAAGAGTCCAACGGCGCTCATCTCCGACATCATCCCCGACCTGCACCTGGCGGGCGACACCCAGTGTTTCCCACTGTGGCACTATGTCCGCCCCGGCGCCGCGCAGGGCAGTCTTTTCCCCGCGTCGGGCGCCGGGGCGTGGGAGCGGCGGAGTGCCGTCAGCCCGTGGGTTGTCGGGCAGATTGGCGAGGCCTGTGGCGGGGGCGTGACGCCGGGGGAGGTCTTCCTGTGGGTCTATGCCGCCCTCCACGACGACGCGTGGCGCGCCCGCCATGCCGACGACCTCCGCAAGGGGTTGCCGCGGCTGGCGCTGCCCGCCTCGGCGGGCGAGTTCCGTCGAGGCGTGGAGTGGGGGAGGCGACTGGCGGGGTTGCACCTCTTCGCAATCGACAGTTGTGGGTCGGCGGTTGGCAATTGCGAGAATGCCAAAGAGCAGGAGGGGCGCTCTACGGGCCGCGACGCGAAACAGGAGGGCGATGGTGCGGGCGACGACGTCCGCTCCTGCCTCGGTCTTGCCGCTCCTGTGGTCTTGGAGGCCGAGGTGGACGAGGCCCTGCGGGCGGCGGGGGTGCGCGTCGAGACGCTCGGCGACGTCCCCGCCCCGGGCGACACCTCGCCCGCCGCCTACGAATATTGGCGCGTGGAGAAGATGCGCCACCCCGCCAAAGACAGGCTCGACACCATCGTCGTCAACCCCCGCGTCAGCGTCGTGGGAATTCCGCAAAGCGCCTACCAATATGTGGTCTGCGGCAAGGCCGCCGTGGAGTGGGTCGTCGAGCGCGTCGGCGTCTCACAAGACAAGAGGAGCGGAATCGTCAACGACGCCAACGAGTGGGCGCGCCATTTGGGGCAACCCGACTGGCCGTTGCGGCACCTGCTGAGGGTCATAGGCGTAAGCCTGCTGACAATTGACAATTGACAATTGACAATTGACAACCGACCGTAACCGTCTAGGGGCATACGTGGGAATCACGCCTCATGCTTCTCCCCCCGTCCCCGCCCGGTGCCTCAAAGCCCCAAAGGGGCGATATAGGACAGCCTAGGGCGTGAGCCCTAGGGGACGGGGGCGAGCCCTGGGGGACGGGGGCGAGCCCTGGGGGACGGGCGTGAACCCTGGGGGACGGGGGCGAACCCTAGGATTCTCGTGAGCCCTAGGGATTCTCGTGAGCTCGAGGAATTTTCGTGATTCTGACGCGTTCGTACTCCCTAGAACAAACTCTATGGCAAGACGGGGCTTCGCCCCCTCTCCCAATAAAACGCATTAATCAAAACAACGACCACACCATGAAGCTGCTCCACACAAGCGACTGGCACCTGGGACAGACCTTTTTCAACTACGACCGTCTCGACGAGCATCGGCATTTCTTCCGCCAATTGGCCGACATCGTGGCGCAAGAGAGGCCTGACGTCATGGTTGTCTCGGGCGACGTCTTCCACGTCGTGATGCCCTCGTCGGCCTCGCTGCGGCTCTTCACCGACGGCTTGTTGAGCGTCTGCGCCGCCGCGCCGGCAATGGACGTCTTCGTCACGGCCGGCAACCACGACAGCGCCGTGCGCCTGGAGGCCGACAGCGCCCTGTGGCGGCATCACCGCGTGCGCGTCGTGGGTGGGATTGGCACCGATGCCGCCCATATGGTCTTCCGGCTTGAGGGCAAGGCCATTGTCGCCGCGGTCCCCTATTTCAGCCCCCGTTTTGCCGACCCCGCGGTGCTGTTCGGGAGCGTTGGCGACGAGGTGCGGCGTCTCGACGACGGGCGTCTCCCCATTGTCTATATGGCTCATGCCGCCGTGGCCGGCGCCGACGTCAGCGGGCACGACGACGGCGTCGGGGGGATGGACTTCATACCGCTCGCCGCCCTTGGTGAGCCGTTCGACTATTTGGCCCTTGGCCACATCCATTGCCCGCAAGAGCTCAAGGGAAGCCAGGGCAGGGCGCGCTACTGCGGCACACCCGTGGCCACCTCTTTTGACGAGGCCTATCCGCACGGCGTGGACATCGTCGAGGTGCGCAGGGGGGAGCGCCCACTGGTGCGCACCGTCAAGATTGAGCCGCTGCGACCCATGCGGACCCTGCCCAAGGGGCCCGCGCCGTTCGACCAGGCGGCGGACGCCCTGGCCGCCCTCCCCGACGATGCCGAATGCTACGTCAGGCTCAACGTCTTGGTGGACGACTTCCTGCCCTCCGACGCTTTGCGGCGGGCGTCGGACGTCGCGAGGGGCAAGAAGTGCCGCCTGTGCCAGGTTCGCCCCGTGAGGCCGCGGGCCGATTGGGGTGAGGCTGCGCGCGGGGGGTGCTTGCAGATGAGCGAGTTCCGCGCGCTCGACCCTGTCGAGGTCGCCAAGATGGCATACGAGAGCAAGTATGGCAAGGCCATGGACGACTCCATGGTCAGCCTGCTCAAAGAGGTTGTGGACGGCATTCGCCAAAAAGAGAGCTAGAAGAAAATGAGACTGTTGCGACTTTCCATAAGGAACTTGGCGTCCATTGCCGACGCCGACATAGACTTCACCCAGGGGCCGCTGGCCGCGAGGCCTCTCTTCCTCATCTGCGGGCCGACCGGCTCGGGCAAGACGACGCTCCTCGACGCCATCACGTTGGCGCTCTACAAGACCACGCCGCGCTTCAAGGCGGCGGCGAGGGGGGAGGTATGCGAGGCCAACGGCGACTTCTCGGAGAAGACCAAGGGCAACGACGCGTTGCGCATTGTCCGCCGGGGGGCGGACTGCGCCATGTCGGAGCTTGTCTTCGAGGGGGGCGACGGCATTGTCTACACCGCCCGGTGGGAGGCCAAGCGGAAGACAAAGGCGAAGACTTTTGCCGACCCCGAGTGGACGCTGACTTTCGTCAAAGACGGGGCCCCGTGTGTGGTGGACAAGGTGAGGCTCGTCGAAGAGGAGATTTTGAGGGCCGCGGGGCTCGACTTCCAGCAGTTCTGCCGCACCACCATGCTTGCGCAGGGAGACTTCACGGCTTTCCTCAAGAGCACCGAAGACGAGAAGTCGCTCATTTTGGAGAAGATTCTGGGTTCCGACATCTACTCCAAGATCGGCAGCGAGGTACAGGAGCGACAGGCCAACCAGAAGAAACTCTTCGACGACTTGCGGAGGCAGGTGGACGAGGCCCCCTTGGCCACGCAGGAGCAGCTCGACGAGTGGCGCGCTTTCGTTGCCAAGGCTCAAAGCGAGATTGAGCAAATGGACCGGCAGAATGCGGAGTGCAAGGCGCAACACGATTGGGTTCAGAAGATGTCCGACGCAAAGAGGAAAATCGACGAGGCGCAACACAAGGTCGACGAGGCAAAGAATGCGCTAGAGAGCAAAGAGGTCAAGGACGGGCGGGCCGATGTCTCGCTTTGGGACGCTTCGGGCGAGAGCCGCAAACTGCTGACGCGACTAGACGAGATTGACCGAGACCTCAAAGAAGAGAAGGGCAAGTGCAAGAATTTTGAGAGGCAATACCTCGATGCCGCTGCCGCCTTGGCTTTCTGCGCCAAGCAGTTGGAGCAGAAAAAGGCGGAGAGGGCTGTCCACATCTCGACAATCGGGAGGCTGGAACAGCACAAGCCGATGCTCGACAAGAGTCTGGACCTCTTGACGACCATAAACAACATAGTGGCAAACGACGGCAACATTGCCGACTGCGACAGACGAGTCAAGACCATGCGCGGCGAGGCCAAGGTTGCGCAAGACGAGAAAGACGGCTTGGCCAAGCCCCTGGGCGAGGCGAGAGCGAATCTCGAGGCGGCGCAAAAAGAGGTCGGGAGGCTGACTGGCAAGGTCGGAGAACTCGAAAAGCTGAATCTGTCGTCGCAAATTGAGAAGTTGCGCGACGCCATAGAGGCCTTGAGGCTCTTCTGCGAGAAAAAGGGGCAGGCCGACGGCAAAAAAAAGGAATATGGCGATGCGGTCAAGAATGTCAGTGCGACGGCGGAAGCCCTATCCAAGGCGGAGAGAGACGACGCCGATGCGCAAAAGGTGCTGCGTGAAGCGCAGGAGGCGCGCGACACGATGTCGAGGAAGTGTGGCATTGCGCGCGAACTGATCAGCAAATTGAGGGCGGGAGACCGCTGCCCCGTGTGCGGCGGCACATTTGCGGGTTCCGACGCCCACGACGACTTTGAGCCAATCATGCGACCGCTCGAAGATGCCCTCACGGCGGCAATGGAGGCCGCGACGAAAGCCAAGCAGGACAGGGTGGCGGCGCAGACAGCCAGCGACTTGGCAGTCAGTAACGAAAAGAAGTTGGCGAAAGAGCTGACCGAGGCGGAGAATGGGCGAGACGTGCAGCGCGACGCGTTGGGAGAAGCCCTGGCTCAGTGCGAGGTCGAAATGCCCCCCGTCTTCGACGACGAGTGGGTGGCCTCGACGGGCAAGGCGCTCAACGACAAGAAGGACGAACTGACTCTGAAGAATAAGGGGCTGGAAGATTTGCGCCTGTCGCTCAACGAGGCGATAAAGAATCGAGATAATGTTCAGCAGGTGGTCAACGAGAAGAGTGGCCGCGACGCAAAACTGAACGAGACGTTGGCGGCAAAAGCGGCGGCCATTGCCGAGGCCGAAAGTCAGCGGAACGGCTTTGTCGAGGCCAACAGCAACAGCTGGACAACAATATTGGAGGGCGTCTCCTATCCCGACAGGCCGCGGCGCGACGACTTAAGCTCTTTGGCCACCAAGCTGAAAGCCGATGCCGACAGTTTCATGGCGGCGACGGATGGCAAGGCAAATCTAGACAACGCCATAACGCAGGCGGAGGCCAGCATTGACGTGGCCAATTCCGCCAAGGAGGAGATTCTGAGCCGCGCCAAAAAGTGGGCCGACCTGGCAGCGGACCCGGCGGAGGCGCAACAGAGCCTGGAGGAGATGTGGCTCCCCTTGAAGACGAGCGTAGCGGTGTGGTACGACAGGATTATTGACTTGACGAACGATGGCAAGAAGGTGCTCGAAGAATATGAGGCCTTGGCGCAGGGTGGGACGCCCGACCAGGCGACAGTGCGAGACCTCATGGCGCGCCACTCCGACGAGACCATCCGTAGCATTAGAAAAAATGTCTCCGACGCCGAGACGGCGGAGCGGTTGGCCTCGCAAAGGCTCAAAGACGCGCAAGGCGAAAGCGCCGCGCTAGACAAGGAGAAGCCCAAGATGGACGGCACGGAGACCATCGACGCGCTCAAGGCGCAGATGCTCAAACTCCAATCGCGGCAGACGCAGACGAACCAGCGGCTCGGGGAGACAAACGAGAGGCTGAGGCAAGACACCGAGGCGCGCCGGCTGCTGGCAAAGAAGCAAGAGGAGTTGCGCAAAGCCGCCGAGGCCCTTGCGTTGTGGACGCGTCTCTACGATTTCCTTGGAGACAAAGAGGGCAAGAAGTTCCGCAAGATGGCTTTGCGCCTTGTCTTGCACGAGCTTCTGCACCACGCCAATGGCCACCTGCGTCGGCTGACGGGCAGCCGTTTCTCGCTAGAGGGCGCCGAGGCGGGGCTCGACGTGCTTATCCGCGACGCTTTCCACTGCGACGCGTTGCAGACCCCCGCCAACCTCTCGGGCGGCGAGAGTTTCGTCGTGTCGCTCTCGTTGGCGTTGGGTCTGTCGTCCATGACGGGCGCCGGAGGGGTGGCTCCCGACATTCTTTTCATCGACGAGGGTTTCGGCACTCTCGACGCCGACTATCTAGACAAGGTTATGCAGATGTTGGAGCGGCTCCAGGAGCATGGGGGCAAGAGGGTCGGAATCATAAGCCACGTCGAGGAGCTTCGCGACCGGATTCCCACGCAGATTGTCGTCGAGAGGGCCGATATGTCCACTAGCCGCGTGAGTGTCGTGGGCTAGGGGGCTACAGGCCCCGCGACTTCTTCACCTGCTCGTAGGCGGCTTGCACCTCCTTGAATTTCTGCTCGGCTTGCGCCTGCTCCCCCGCGCTTTTGGTTGCGTAGCGGTCGGGGTGGTATTTTTTCACCAGGGTGCGGTAGGCGTCTTTCACCTCCGAGTTCGTGGCGTCGGGCTTCACGCCCAGTGTGGCATAGGCGTTTGTGGCCGAGCCCGCATTGGCGCCCCCCCGTCCGTAGCCGCCGTTGGCGTTTCCGCTCCACCCGCGCTCGCCTCCGTTGACGCGCAGGCGCGAGGCTATGCGCTGGGTGTCGGCGGCCGAGAGGCCCATGTAGTATGACAGGTTGACAACCGTCTGCACCTCCGTCTCGGTGATGATGCCGTCGGCCTCCGCAATTTGGCACAAGACGTCGGCAATGCGCAGCCGGTCCGCATAGGGGAGCATGGCCCCGATGTTCATGGCCGCCGTCCGAGCGTCGAAGTTTGTCTGTAGCAGTTCGCGCAGGCGCAGGAGGGCGCTCTTCGCGCCGTCTTCGCCAAACTGCCGGACAAGGACGGTCTTAACCACGTCCAACTCCGAGCGGACAACGCGTCCGTCGGCTTTCATGGCCGTGGCCATCACTTTCAGCAACGCGTCGCGGTAGAAGTGCTCGGCACTGTTGGAACCGCGCCCGGCCTCGTCGCCCCCGCCGCCGTTGAACAGCGTGGAGACGATGCGGAACAAGACGAATAGCAGTATTATGTATAAAAGAGACATTGTTCTTTTAGTTGTTTGTCAATCTCTATAATCTGTAGCAAGACTGAGTGGCGGTCGTCGGGGACGATGACGTAGTCGGCGCGTCCCTCCATTGCGTTGCTCCGCTTTTGGTTCTCCATCCTGGCCTCTATCTGGGCCCGCGTGGCGCCGTCGCGTGCCATGGCGCGCTCAATCTGCGTCTCGACGGGCAGACGGGCCACTATTATGCGGTCCATCATCTTGTCCATCCCGCTCTCGCGGAGGATGGCCGTCTCGCATATGCACCACGCCGCGCCGCCGTTGCGCATGCGCTCGCACCACTGCACGAAGTCGTCGGCCACCCGCGGGTGTATCAGCGCGTTCACTCTCGCCAGGGCCTCTTTGTCGGAAAATATCCTGTTTGCCAAAACGTCGCGGCGCAATTCGCCGCCGGCATAAATCTCGGGGCCGAACATCTCGCGCAGCCCGCTGACAATCGCCTCGTCGGTGTTGGTCAGGCGGCGGGCCTCCTTGTCGCAATTGTACACCTCCACGCCTAGGGAGCCAAATGCGCGGGCAATCGTCGTCTTGCCGGAGCCGATGCCGCCTGTCAATCCTACTTTCAGCATCACGATGTGGGTTAGTTCTTCTCTAAGATGAATTCCGCAAACGACGGCGAGAACGACACGTTGTGGGCAAAGTCGGGGGCTTGCGTGAGGCTCACCCGGACGCGCGACGCCTTTGTGCCGGGGCGTATGGCGTCGAAGTCCGCCTCGACGCCGAACGCTTTGGCGTCCGCCTCGGCAAAGCGGCTCAGTCCCACAGAGAATGTCACTTTGGCCGATGGGGGAAAGAGGCGGCACGAGTATCCGCCGGGCAGGTTCACGCCGCGGATGGGGACGGAGAGCTTCTTTTCCGTAAACGGTTCGACGTCATATTCGACTGTCGCGTTAGCCGCATCGGCCGCCGCGGAGGGTGGAATCTGCAGCGCGAGGACGCTCACCGTGGTGTCGGCAATCGTCATCGGGGCTTGGCGCGCAGTATATACCGCCGTCATGGTGTCGAGAATGTCGCTCGTGGCGGTCACGGTCACGCTGTCGGGGCGGACGAGGCGGGGGGCGGACAGCGTGCGTTGGGGCGAGAGGGTCACGTCGTCGCATACCCGCACCGGGAGACGCTTCTGATGCACAGTCAGGAGGGGTATCATCACGGTGTCGGTCAAGATGTCCACAATTCTCACATATTCGGGCAGGTCGGTCACACTGCGCGCAAGGCGCCGGGGGGCATAGACGGCCCACAGCCCGTCGCCGTCGGTGGCGCGGCGGAGCGAGGCCACAGAGACGTGAATGTTGCGGCTGTCCATCATGAACATCTTCAGCAGGCTGAAGCCGTTGCCCTCCAACGTCGCCGCCACAGCCTTGCCTATGCGCCGGTGGGTGGTGTAGCCCTGCGGGATGTCTTCGCACTCGATGTTCAAGCGCGTCGTCACCGTATATGTCTGGCGCAAACGCTCAATGTGCCACACCAGGAACGACAGGAGCAGGAACAGCAGGAAAGTGCGAAACTCCTTGTGCCTGACGCCCCGCGCCATCCGCCGAACAATACTACCCATACCTCTTCACGTGCATCGCTCCACCGGCAAAGTTAGGCAATATTTTGCTCTGTCACAGGAGTTGCATGGCTATGGCGGCGCAGGCCTCGGCGTCTGCAATGGCATTGTGGTGGTTCTGGAGGTTGAAGCCGCAATATGCCGCCACGGTGTCGAGCTTGTGGTTCGGCACTGCGGAGCCTAGGCGCTTGCGGGCCGCGCGGCACGTGCAGTGGAACTCATAGCCCGGATATTCCATGCCGTAGGCGGCGAACGAGGCTTTGAGGCATCCCTCGTCGAATGGGCTGTTGTGGGCCACGAGCGGCAACCCGCCAATGAGGGGGGCGAGGCGCCGCCACACGTCGGGAAACTCGCTGCTCGCCTCCACGTCGGCCTCGGTCAGCCCATGAATCTCGGTGTTCTTCCAATAGAAGTAGAATGGTTTGGGGCGAATCAGCTCATACCGTTTGTCTACAATCTCCCCATTGCGGACCACGACGATGCCGACACTGCACACGCTGGACGGGTTGTGGTTCGCCGTCTCGAAGTCTATAGCTACGAAATCTTTCACCTGCTTGGATGTTTATTTTTGAGTAAAAGGCACGCCCAAACATCCTGTGGGGTGTCCGGGCGTGCCTCAGTTGTGGTTGTGTCTCCGCGACCCTACTTCTGCTCCAGTTGGAGCGTCTTGCTGGGCTGGTCGCACACGGCCGACGGGCCGAAATATTGGATCGGGCCCGGATAGACGTAGTCCGTCTCGATGGCCCACTTGTCGCGGTTGGCGGCGAAGAACTTGAACGGGCCTCCGTCGAGCTTGACGAGAGCCTTCTGGATGACGGGCTTCATCTTGCCGCTGCGCTTCTCCATGTTCATCATGGCTGTGATGGGGATTCCGCCGGCGAGCCACTCGGCGGCGGGCTTCGTCGTGTTGCGCACCGAGCTCATGTAGCCGGTCTTGCCGCTGGCGATGAGCAGGGCCGCCACGCGGCCGAGCGAGTAGCAGTAGTCTGCGTCGAAGTTCGACGGGGCGGCGCAACGGCCCTCGTAGCCGAAGAAGTGGTGCTGAGTGGCGAACTTGCCGACGTATTTGCCCTCTTTCTTCCATCCGGCGAGCTTCTTGGCCACCATGTCGGCCAGGAGCTGCTCCGTCTCGATGAGCGACACCTGGACGTTGCCGTGCGGGTCGCGCTCCAAGGCCAGCTGGCGAGACACGCCGGCGGGCAGGCTCTCGAAGATGGCGGCGTTGGCGGGGCTGAGGTGCGCGACGACGTAGGCGATCTTCTGGTCGTCGGCCACCTTGTCGAACTCGGCCTGGTTGGCGGCGAGCATGTCGTTCAGCTCTGTGATGAGCTTCTTGATGGCGGGAATGAACTCGATGAGGCCCTCCGGGACGAGCACCGTGCCGAAGTTGAGACCCTTGGCGGCGCGGGCGGCAACGGCCTCGGCGATGTAGGTCACGATGTCGTCGAGGGTCTGCTGCTTGGCCTCGACCTCTTCGCCGACGATGGTGATGTTGGGCTGCGTCTGGAGAGCGCACTCCAGGGTGACATGGCTGGCCGAACGGCCCATGAGCTTGATGAAGTGCCAATATTTCTTGGCGGAGTTGGCGTCGCGCTCGATGTTGCCGATGACCTCCGAGTAGACCTTGGTGGCGGTGTCGAAGCCGAACGACGTCTCAATCATCTCGTTCTTGAGGTCGCCGTCGAGGGTCTTGGGGCAGCCTATCACCTGGATGCCGGTCTTCTTTGCCAGGTAATATTCGGCGAGGACGCAGGCGTTGGTGTTCGAGTCGTCGCCGCCAATGATGACGATGGCCTTGATGCCGAGCTCCTTGCAAATCTCCAGGCCCTTGTCGAACTGCTCCGTCTCCTCGAGCTTGGTGCGGCCCGAGCCGATGATGTCGAAGCCGCCCGTGTTGCGGTACTCGTCGATGATGTCGGCCGTGAGCTCGACATACTTGTGGTCCACCAAGCCCGACGGGCCGCCAAGGAAGCCATACAGCTTGCTCTCGCCGTTCAGAGCCTTGATGCCGTCGAAGATGCCGGATATGACGTTGTGGCCGCCGGGGGCCTGGCCGCCCGACAAAATCACGCCGACGTTGAATGGCTCGCCTGTGGTGGCCTTGCCGGCGGCCTCGAATGTGACGATGGGCATCCCGTAGGTGTTGGGGAAGAGTTTCTTGATGTCCTCCTGGTCAGCCACCGAGGTTGTGGCCTTGCCCTCGACAAGGCGTGCGCCGCCGACAATGGACGACGGCATCTTGGGAGCATATTTGCTACGCTCAATCTGAAGTGCGCTCTTGCTCATTATGTAATATTTGACTTTTGTACTTGCTTTAGGCAAAGGTAGCAACCTTTGCCCAAACATTTCTACAAATCTGCGTAAATTGCGCCCGCAAACATCAGACACATCTAGGCTATGAACAGCAAGACAATAGACCTCCGCAAGACTGTGGGCGAGCTTGTCGCGTCGCATCCCGAGCTTGTGGACATAATGGGCTCGCTCGGCTTCTCCGAGATTCGGAGCAAGGTGGTGCAAAACACGGTGGGCAGGGTCATGACCATCCCCAAGGGCGCCCGCATGAAAGGCATCGCACTGGAGAAGATTGTGGCCGAGCTGGAAAAGAATGGGTTCTGCGTGGAACAATCGAGGGCCGACAGGCTCAAGGGCTATTTGAGGCGTCTCAATGCGGGCGAGAGCCTCGAGGCAGTAAGGCGCGATTTCGTACGGAACTTCAGCCACGTCGAGCCAAAGGAGATTGTCGAGGCCGAGCAGGAGCTTCTCCGCGAGGGCGTGTCGCTCGACGAGACTAAGCAACTGTGCGACGTCCATTCCGCCCTGTTTCACGACGCCACGAGCGGCGAGAGGGGGGAGGCGGGTGGAGAGGCAGACGAGGGGCTGATTGCCATGGCTCGGCTTGTCGCCGTCGAGGGGCATCCGCTTCAGACGCTGACGAGGGAGAACGACGCCATTGCCGCCGTCGTCGCCGAAGTCGAAAAGGCAATGGAGAGGGGCGGGAAGACGGCCGACCTCCTGACGAGGCTTCGGCAGGTCTCAATCCACTATGCAAAGAAAGGCAATCTGCTCTTCCCGCTCCTCAAGACGCGCTACGGAGTCTCCGGCCCGTCGGACGTCATGTGGACGGTGGACATCGAGATTCGCGACGAGCTGGCGAGGCTCGTGCGGAATGGAGACCTCGCGGATTGGAAAGGCAGGGCGCAGAGGGTCGTGGAGCGGGCGAAGGAGATGGTCTACAAGGAGAACAACATCTTGTTCCCTCTCTGCGCCACGTGCTTCGCCGCCGAGGAGTGGATGCGGATATATCACGACTCCAAAGATTTCGCCGTTTGCCTCGATGTCGTCCCAGCCCGGTGGGCGGAGGCCGAGGACTTTGCCCCGCGCCGAGGGCTTAGTGGCGCCGCCGGGGGGCTGATTTCGTTTCCCGGCGGGACGTTCACGCCCGAACAGCTCCGTTGGATGCTCAACGCAATGCCCATGGAGATTACGTTTGTCGACGCCAACGACACGAACCGCTTTTTCAACGAGGGGGCGAAGGTTTTCATGCGTCCGCTGATGGCTCTCGGCCGCGACGTCTTCACGTGCCACCCGCCAAAGGTGCAACCCGTGGTGCGGCAAATCGTTGGCGACTTCAAGGCCGGCCGGAAAGACAGTGTGCAAATCTGGATGGAGAGAGGCGGACGCACGTTCCTCGTCAGCTACCTGGCGGTGCGCGACGGGCAGGGCGCCTACCTGGGTACGGTGGAGATTGTCCAGGATATGGAGTACGCGAAGAGGCATTTCGGCAATTCACAACAGGTGGCGAACAACTGACGGCGTATGCTTCGCAGGGTGCGCCGGGCGCGATTTTTTATTAGCTTTGTGTTTTTAAGGTAGAAGATACGTAAGACAGTGAAATTCGCAACCCTCTTCGCCACATTGGCACTGGCGTCTCTCAGCGAGGCTATTTCGGCGCAAGGTGTCGTCTCTTTGGCGGACACGATAAATGCCGGGGAGGTCGTCGACACTCTCGACACCGACGACAGATATACGAAACTGGTTCTCTATGCCGACCGCACGTGGGCGTTTGTCGACTTGGGGCATCCGAAATTCGACGAAGAGGACTTTGCGCAATATTGGGACAACGACGAGATTCACTCCTACAAGGGCATAAGCATGGACGAAGTCCCCGACGAGATTCTCCTGACCCTCGTCGATTCGGCCAGCATCTTTGTCTCGCCCGTTGTGGGTGGCGTGCGTTCCCGCTACGCTTTCCGCAGACGTCGCCCGCATCGTGGCACGGACATCCCGTTGCGTGTCGGCGACCCCGTCCGCGCGGCGTTCGACGGCAAGGTGCGCGTGGTCAAGAAGACGCGCCAGTCGGGGGGCTATGGCAACCTTGTGGTCATCCGCCATGCCAATGGGTTGGAGACCTACTATGGTCACCTCAGCCAGCACTCAGTGGCCGAGAACGATCTCGTCCGTGCCGGCGACGTCATTGGCTACGGTGGCAGCACCGGGCGCAGCACCGGCCCGCATCTGCACTTCGAGACGCGTTTCATGGGGCAGGCTTTCGACCCCGAGCGCCTCATCGACTTCGAGAGGGGGACGTTGCGCGAGGAGCAGTTCATGGTCAAGAAGCACTACTTCAGCATCTATTCGCACTATGGGCAGACCGACGACGAGAGCGTGGAGGCGTCGAAGAGGAAGATTCACACCATCCGCGGCGGCGACACTCTGGGCGGCCTGGCGGCGAGGTATGGCACGACGGTCTCCGCCATCTGCAAGCTGAACGGATTCCGCCAAAGCAAATTGCTGAGAATTGGTGAGCGCATAATCGTGCGCTGAATACCTTTTGAGGGACTTTCAAAGGCCGTTCAATCCGATGCCGGACGCTGCAGAGGTCGTTGTGGGCGTTGTCCGCCACAGGGTGTTGGGCAATGTCCTGGCGGCCTACTTGGCGCGGCGCGTCTCCGACGCCGTGTGGGAGTTGGACGGTCGCGCCACGCCCATCACGGTCGGCGCGCCGGGTGTCGTGCCTCCCGATGTCGCGGCGCTTGTCGATGTCGTCGACGCCATGTCCGAGCAGCGTCTGGCCAAGAGCTTTTCGAGGGGCAAGACGCCAAAAGCCTTTTTCGACACTCTGCCCGACAGTGTGTTGAAGGAGCAGGTGCGCCCGTTCCTGGATAAGAAGATTTGCGCGGCCTTGCCGCTTATCGCCCGTTTGGGGGTCAAGGTCTTCAAGAGAGAGGGGCAATATCCCACCCTCAACATACACGACCGCCTGGAGGTCGCTCCGCCGTTCAAGTCGCGCCCCAAGTTTTTCTTCACTTTGACCGAGGCTGGGGACTTGCTCTATACGCTCAAAGTCTCCGACGGGGGCAACGACGTGTCGCTCTTCGGCAAGGAGATGTCCGAGCTCTCCTCTTCGCCGGCTGTTTTCGTGTCGGGGAGGGTGCTCTACTCCTTTGCTGATGTCCCTTTTGCCAAGTTCCGCCCCTTTGCCTCCAACCAGCGCATCCGGGTCGACCGGAAAATTGTAGACAGCTACATGAGCCGGTTCGTCTTGGGCTGCGTGAAGTCCTATTGGGTCGCGGCCTACGGTTTCACGGTCAACAGGCGGCAAGAGAGGTTGCGCAAGGAGCTCCGGGCGAGGCAGACAATCTACGGGTGGGCTTTCGAGCTTGTCTTCGGCTACGCCGGCTCGGAGTGCGCCCCCTCCTCGTCCGAATGCCCGACGACTATGGCGCGCGACGGCGATGGGGGCTATGTCTTCGATGTCGTGAGGAGGAATTTCGAGGAGGAGAGGAGGGTGCGCGACTTTTTGGTCTCCGACCTGGGGCTGTCTCCCCTTGGCGAGGTCTTCAAGGTCGACGATGGCAAGGCCACCTTGTCCGACCTTGCGAATTGGGCCAATGCGCAGCGCGACACTCTGTTGGAGCGTGACATCCGTGTCGTATTGGTCGACGGCGAGACGCGTCTCTATTTTGGCAATTGGGGTCTGAGCTCCGACGTCGGCGACGGCATCGACTGGTTCGACTTGCGCATTGTCGTGGAGATTGGCGAGTTCTGCATCCCGTTTCAAAGGTTTTTCCGCTACATCGCCGCGGGAGACAATCGTTTCCCGCTTCCCAATGGCGAGGTCTTCATAATCCCCGACGAGTGGTTCGAGCAGTGGAGTGGCGCCATCCCGTTCCTCTCTGTTGCCGAAGATGGGCGCATACGCGTCGAGAAGCGTTATTCGTCGTTCATGCCGGGCTACGTGTTGCCGCGCCATCAGCAGGGGTGCGAGGAGTTGCCCGAGGTCCGGGGGGAGGACTTGCAAGTCCGAAGCCTTGCCAACGTGGACCTCCGCCCCTATCAGGAGGTCGGTGTGCGGTGGCTGGTGGCGTTGGCGCGGCATGGGCGCGGGGGAATTTTGGCCGACGATATGGGTCTTGGCAAGACTCTCCAGGCCGTGGCCCTGCTCGCCGCGATATACGATGCCGGTGCGGAGCCTGGCGAGGCCCTGTTTCGGCGCAACGACACTGGCAGGGGGCCGTCGCTTGTGGTCGTGCCCGTCTCGCTCGTCGCCAATTGGAAGCGCGAGGTGATGCGTTTCGCACCGGCTCTCTCCGTCTACGAGTATGTCGGGCGGCAGGCTGTCGCCAGTGCGACATTGCCGTCCATCCTTGGTCAATATCATGTCGTTATTACCTCCTACGGGTACGCCAGGCTGTGCGCCGAAGCGTTGTCGCGGGTCAGTTTCGAGTGCGTAATCCTCGACGAGAGCCACGTTGTCAAGAATCCCGCGTCGAAGACATATAGGGCCGTGGCGTCGCTCAAGGCGGCGGTGAGGTTCAATTTGAGCGGTACGCCCGTCGAGAACAGCCTGACGGACTTGTGGGCGCAGATGAACATTGTCAACCCCGGCCTGTTGGGGGCGCGCGACTTTTTCGACCAATATTACCGCAGGCCCATCGAGGGGCAGGCCGACGAGCGTCGGCTTAAGCTGCTAAGGGCCGCCACGAAACCATACATTCTCCGGCGGACGAAAGAGCAGGTCTTGACCGATTTGCCGCCAATCTCCATTCAGACAATCGAGTGCCACATGACCGAGGAGCAGCGGGAGATTTACGAGCGGGAGAAGTCCGCCTGTCGCAACATGTTGCTCGACCCTGCGGCGGAGGTCGCGAACAAGAGGTTTCTCGTCTTGCAGTCGTTGACCCGTCTCCGCCTGTTGGCCAACCACCCGGCGATGAGTGTCGACGGCTACGCCGGAGGCTCCGGCAAGGCCGACATGGTCATGGAATATGTCCACTCCATCACGCGGTCGGGGCACAAGTTGCTGATTTTCTCGTCGTTCGTGCGCGACATGGAGTTGCTTGCCCGGCGTCTTGACGACGACGGGGTAGGCTATGCCATGCTCACCGGCAAGACGCGCGACCGCGACGCGCTTGTCCGCTCTTTCGAGGCTTCGGACGCGGCCAAGGTCATGCTCATATCGCTCAAGGCGGGTGGGGTGGGGCTGAACATCGTCTCGGCGGACTACGTGCTGATCCTCAACCCGTGGTGGAATCCGGCGGCCGAGCAGCAGGCCTATGGGCGGGCGCACCGCATCGGGCAGACGCGGAGCGTCACCGTCTACAGGTTCATCTCGTCGGGGACGATAGAGGAGAAGATTGACAAGATGCAGTCTCGTAAGCTCAAGTTGGCGCAAGACGCGGTCGGGGTCTCGGAGCAGAATGCTGAGGGTGGCGTGCTTACGGAGCAGGAACTCGAGGCTCTTCTGCTGGAGTAATAAATAAAACGTGCAAAAAGTCCCTCCGCTATTGCGAGAATCAAAAATGGTAGTAACTTTGCACTCGCAATCGGGAAGCCGGTTGACGAATCAGAGGCGGAAATAGCTCAGTTGGTAGAGCACAACCTTGCCAAGGTTGGGGTCGCGAGTTCGAGTCTCGTTTTCCGCTCACTTTATTTCTTGAGAATAGCCTCGCCCGCTGAGTTGGGTCATTGGGTGTAGGTCTCTGCGCAGGTGGTGAAATTGGTATACACGCTACTTTGAGGGGGTAGTGGCCGAAAGGTCGTGTGAGTTCGAGTCTCATCCTGCGCACTATTGCGGAAATAGCTCAGTTGGTAGAGCACAACCTTGCCAAGGTTGGGGTCGCGAGTTCGAGTCTCGTTTTCCGCTCACTTTATTTCTTGAGAATAGCCTCGCCCGCTGAGTTGGGTCATTGGGTGTAGGTCTCTGCGCAGGTGGTGAAATTGGTATACACGCTACTTTGAGGGGGTAGTGGCCGAAAGGTCGTGTGAGTTCGAGTCTCATCCTGCGCACGCTCAAGCCCGCTTCTGTCGGGCTTTTTTTTTGCCCAGTCCTTTTCTTTCCCTAAACGTCACTTCGGAGCATGACTACCCCGCACACAGGAGACAAAGTACAGACAAGGCGTGGCGTCGGTGCCGCGCGGGAACGCAAAGACGTGACCCAGTGGTTGCCGACGAGCGTCAAGGAGGCCGAGGCCAGGGGGTGGGACAGCCTCGACGTGGTTCTTTTCAGCGGCGATGCCTATGTGGACCATCCCTCTTTCGGGGCCGCCGTGATAGGCAGGGTCTTGGAGGCCGAGGGATTGCGCGTGGCAATCGTGCCGCAGCCCAATTGGCGCGACGACCTGCGCGACTTCAAGAAGTTCGGCGCGCCGCGCCTCTTTTTCGGGGTCTCGCCGGGAGCCATGGACTCCATGGTCAACCACTACACCGCCGGCCGCCGTCTCCGCCATGACGACGCTTTCACCCCGGGCGGCGCGGCGGGGCGGCGTCCCGATATGCCCTCCATTGTCTACACGCAGATTCTCAAAAAGTTGTTCCCCGACGTGCCGGTCGTCTTGGGTGGCATTGAGGCGAGCCTGAGGCGTCTCACTCACTACGACTATTGGCAAGACCGGTTGCGCCCCGGAATCCTTGTCGAGAGCGGCGCCGACCTGCTTGTCTATGGCATGGGCGAGAACCCGCTCACGGAGATTGCCTCGCTCTTGCGCCGCGGGGTGCCGTTCGCTTCCCTGCGCACCGTGCCGCAAGTGGCGTTTCTGCAAGATGCCGGCTCGCCCCTGCCCAAAAACAAGAATTGGCAGACCCTGGAGCTCAACAGCCACGAAGACTGCCTACGCGACGAGAGGCTCTACGCCGCAAACTTCCGCCATATCGAGGAGGAGAGCAACAAGTGGTACGCCAAGAGGCTCACGCAGAGGGTGGGCGACAAGCTCATTGTCGTCAATCCCCAATATGGGCCAATGACGCAGGACCAGGTCGACCACTCTTTCGACTTGCCGTATACTCACCTGCCGCACCCGCGATATGACGGCAAGGGAGACATACCGGCCTACGAGATGATAAAAAACTCCATATGCCTCCATCGCGGGTGCTTCGGCGGGTGCAGCTTCTGCACCATCTCGGCCCACCAGGGCAAGTTCATCGCCTCGCGTTCCGAGGCGTCCATCTTGCGCGAGGTCGAGCTGGTCTCCAAGTTGCCGGGCTTCAAGGGCTACCTGTCCGACCTGGGCGGGCCGTCGGCCAATATGTATGGCATGAGGGGGCGCGACGAGGAGATGTGCAAGAGGTGCGCGCGGCCGTCGTGCATCCACCCGAATATTTGCAAGAATCTCAATACAGACCACACGCGGCTGGTCAATCTCTATCGGAAAGTAGACGCCGTGCCGGGAGTCAAGAAGTCGTTCATTGGCAGCGGCGTGCGCTACGACCTGCTGCTCAACGACAACGCCTCCGAGGAGGAAAAAAAGAGCCATGCGGCATATACGGAGGAGCTCATTGCCCGTCATGTCTCCGGGCGGCTCAAAGTGGCCCCCGAGCACACGTCGGACGCCGTGCTCAACATCATGCGCAAGCCGCCGTTCGCGCTTTTCCACAGGTTCAAGAGGCGCTTCGACGAGATTAACAGGAAGTATGGCTTGCGGCAGCAGCTCATCCCCTATTTCATTTCGAGCCACCCCGGCTGCCGGGCCGAGGACATGGCCATCCTGGCGGCCGAGACGCACGAGATGGATTTCAAGCTGGAGCAGGTGCAGGACTTCACGCCGACGCCCATGACGGTATCGACCGTCATATACCGTTCGGGCGTCCACCCCTACACGCACAAGCCCGTCTTCACCGCCACGTCGCCCGAGGAGAAGAGCAAGCAGCGGATGTTCTTCTTCTGGTATAAGCCCGAGGAGAGGAGGGCCATAATGAGCGAGCTAAAGAAGATGCGCCGCAACGACCTGGCGGATCGCCTCTTCGCCCCGTCGGGAAAGCAGTGGGGCAAGGCGGGACGGAGAAAAGGCGGGGGAGTCTGACGATTTCCCCGGTGGCGTCATGGCCACAAAGCCCAAAGGGACGCAAAATTATTTCCTCATCCCTATTGCCATTCAAAGACCTTTTCTTAACTTCGCAGTCGATTTGAGAGCCGTGTCGCAAGCCCAAGTGGCGGAATTGGTAGACGCGCTAGTTTCAGGGACTAGTGGTAGCAATATCGTGCAGGTTCGAGTCCTGTCTTGGGCACTGGCTTGAAAGCAAAGAAAATGGGGTCGCCTCGTCGCAGGTCGGCCTCATTCTTTTTTTTTCTCTTACCGGTCATTCCCAAATGTTAGACAGCAAATACGAGATTCACTTTGCGCCCTTGCGGGGCCTCACCGACACTGCGTTCAGGAGGTTGCACGCCAGCCTGTTTGGCGGGGTAGACTTCTACTATTCGCCCTATCTGCGCATGGACCGCGGCCTCTTGCGCAAGAAAGACCTGCGGGAGCTTGCGGAAGACAAGTTGCCCAACCTGGTGCCCCAGATTCTTCCCGGGACGGCGGACGAGGTCGAAAAACTGTGCGAGCCCATAGTGGCGCGCGGGGGGCGGCGCGTGGATGTATACATCGGGTGTCCGTTCCCGCCCGTCGTGGCCCACGGCAGGGGGGCGGCCCTGCTGAACAATGCGGAGAAGCTGGAGGATGTCCTCCAAGGGGTGAGGAAACTGCAAGGGGAGTTGGAATTCAGCCTCAAGATGCGGTTGGGCTATTCCGACCCCCATCAGTGGGAGGACGTGATGGACAGCATAAACGCCACAAACTTCATGCACGTCACCCTGCACCCTCGTTTCGCCAAGCAGCAGTATCGTGGCGAGTGCGACCGCGACGAGTTCGACAAGTTCATGGCCAAGTGCGCGCATCCCGTGGTCTACAACGGCGACTTGCGCACGGTGGAGGACGTCGAGGAGGTCGTTGGGCGGTGGCCGGCTCTCCGTGGCGTCATGATTGGCAGGGGGCTGATGGCCGACTTGTCCCTTGCGCGGAAGTTGCGCGGCGTGGGCGTCGCAGACTACGCCCAGGCCTTCAAGGCCCTGCATGACGGGATGCTGTCTGAGGCGAAAGCGCGCATGACCGATGGGTGGCAGGTGGCTGAGCACATGAAGCCCTATTGGGACTATTTCTGCAAAGACGAGGATTTCCATCGCGAACTCAAGGCCATACGGAAATCAACAAGGACTGACAAATATGAGGCCGCCGCGGCAGCCCTCGTCGGCCTCGTCGTCGGTGGCTGACGACGGTGGCCACATGGAGTGCCGGCCGGGGTGTGGGGCCTGCTGCGTCGCCATCTCCATCAGCTCGCCTCTGCCGGGCATGCCCGATGGCAAGCCCGCGGGAGTGCGTTGCGTGAACCTTACGGACGACAACCGTTGCGCCATCTTCGGAAAGCCCGAGAGGCCGCCCGTCTGCCGTGGCTACCGGGCTGAGCCCGACTTTTGCGGCGCGACGCGCGAGGAGGCCATGGAGATTTTGTCGGAGTTGGAGAAAAGTTGCGTCGCGCCCATTTCCGACGCTCGCGCCGTCGTGCCGACTGCCCCTTTGGGGCGTGTGCCGAAGCCCGAAAACGGCCTCGTAAATCGCAAACTGCCGAAAAAGTTGTAACTTAGTAGGCAGAAAGACAATTCGCTTACGCTTTGCCGCAGGTCGCCGTCGCGGGCGACTTAGGGAGGCGGCGGGTTGTGGAATCAACATAACACAATGGCAGAAGGAGAGCAGATTATCCCCGTCAAGATAGAGGAGCAGATGAAGCAGGCCTACATCGACTATTCGATGTCGGTCATCGTGGCTCGCGCCTTGCCCGACGTGCGCGATGGCTTCAAACCCGTCCATCGGCGCATCTTGTTCGGGATGAGCGAGTTGGGGCTTACTTCAGACAAGGCTCACAAGAAGTCGGCGAGAATCGTCGGCGACGTTTTAGGTAAGTTCCACCCACACGGAGACTCCTCGGTCTACGACGCGATGGTGCACATGGCCCAAGAGTGGGCTTTGCGGTATCCGCTTGTCGACGGCCACGGCAATTTTGGCTCCATCGACGGCGACAGCGCCGCCGCAATGCGATACACCGAGGCCAAGATGCAGAAAATTGCGGAGGACATCCTTATCGACATCGACAAGGACACTGTCGATATGCAGAAGAACTTCGACGAGTCGCTCGACGAGCCGACGGTCTTGCCGACAAGGGTCCCGAGCTTGCTCATCAACGGCTCGTCGGGTATCGCGGTGGGTATGGCGACGCTCATGGCCCCGCACAACATCAAGGACGCCATAGACGCTTGTGTGGCATATGTCGAGAACAAGGACATCGAAATCGAGGAGCTGATTAAGGTCATCAAGGCCCCCGATTTCCCCACGGGTGCGACTATCGTGGGCTATACGGGCGTCCGGGACGCATACACGACAGGCAAGGGGAGGATTGTGATCCGCTCCAAATATGACATTGAGACCATCGACGGACACGAGTGCATCGTAGTCAAGGAGATCCCATACATGGTCGTCAAGGCCGACCTCGTCACCAAGATTGCCGAGATGGCCACCACCAAAAAGGTGGACGGAATCATGGACGTGCGCGACGAGTCGAGCCTTTCAAACGGCATCCGGATCGTCATCGAAGTCCGCAAGGACTGCATCCCCAATGTCGTCCTCAACCACCTCTTCAAGAACACGCCGCTCCAGTCGAGCTTCTGCGTGAACAACATCGCAATCGTCGACGGACACCCGCGCCTGCTCAACCTTAAGGACATAATTCGCTGCTTCGTAGACCACCGCCACAACGTCATCATGCGGCGCTCGCTCTACGAGAAGAAAAAGGCGGAAGACAGGGCGCACATCCTGGAGGGGCTGATTATCGCCAGCGACAACATCGACGAGGTGGTGAGGATTATCCGGGCCGCTAGCAGCCGTGAGGAGGCGCGCGGCAACCTCATCGCGCGTTTCAACCTCTCGGAGATTCAGGCTAGGGCCATTGTGGAGATGCGCCTGGGGCAGCTCACGGGGTTGGAGCAAGACAAGTTGCGCGACGAGTTCAAGAAGGTGACCGACTACATCGACTACCTCACGCGCCTCCTTGCCGACGAGGCCATGCAGATGGACGTCATCAAGACGGAGTTGATCGAGGTGCGCGACAAGTATGGCGACGAGAGGCGGACAGACATAGAATATTCTGAGGGCGAGTTCAACCCCGAGGATTTCTATGCCGACGACGACGTGGTTGTCACGGTCTCCCACATGGGCTACATCAAGCGCACGTTGCTAAGCGAGTTCAAGGCGCAGAACCGTGGCGGTGTGGGTGCGCGCGGGTCCAGCACGCGCGACCAGGACTTCATAGAGCATATGTACTACGCCCGGATGCACGACACCATGATGTTCTTCACATCCAAGGGGCGCTGCTTCTGGCTCAAAGTCTACGAGATTCCGGAGGGCAACCGTACGAACAAGGGCAGGGCGATACAGAACCTGCTCAACATCGAGAGCGACGACAAGGTGCGCGCTTTCATAAATGTCCGAGGGCTGGACAACGGCGAGTTCACCGCGTCGCACTACATCATCATGGCGACGCGCAACGGAATCGTCAAGCGTACGAAACTGGAGGAGTATTCCAGGCCCAGGGCGAGTGGCGTCATCGCCATCACCATTCGCGAAGACGACGAGTTGCTCAAGGCCGTCTTGACCGACGGAGGCCAGCACTTGGTCCTCGCCACGTCCGACGGGCGCGCGTCGCGCTTCCCGGAGGAGCTTGTCCGTTGCGTGGGACGCTCGGGCATGGGCGTCAAGGGCATCAATGTCGGCGAGGGCAACGTGACGGTCGGTTTCGTCGCCGTGGCGCCCGACGACACGGCGGACATCTTCGCCCTCTCCGAACGCGGCTTCGGCAAACGCTCGCTGCTGAGCGAGTATAGCGTGCAGAGCAGGGGGTGCAAGGGCGTGCGGACAATCAAGATAACGGACAAGACCGGGCCGCTCGTCGCCATCGACACCATGACCGACAACGACGACCTGATGATTATCAACCGGAGCGGCATAACAATCAGGCTCCGCGCCACCGACATCAAAGTCACAGGGCGCGCCACGCAAGGGCTGTGCCTCATCAACCTCAGCAAGAAGGGAGACCAGATTGCGTCGGGCGCTGTGGTGCCGCATTTTGACGACGAGGAGGCTGAGGCCGGCAAAATTCAGGAACCAAACAACAATGATAGCGGGCAGGACGAGGCCGATCAGGCTAATGATTGACTTCGGGATGCCCACAGAACAATGAACAGAAGTAAAAACAACGCAAAATGAAGAAAGTACTCTTTCTCGCCTGTGCGGCGGCAGTCGCCGCATCGGCTTCCGCGCAAAAGGCGAACGTCAATGCCGCGGAGAATGCGGTCATTCTGCAACAGTATGATAATGCCAAGGAGAGCATCGACAAGGCATTGGAGAACGAGAAGACCAAGGATTTTGCCAAGACCTACATCGTGGCCTCTAAGGTCTACCTGCACCTGGCGAACAAGGACGCTTCGGCTCTCGACAAGTCAAAGCAGTTGATAGCCAAGGCTGTAGAACTCAACGAGAAAGGCAACGCCAAAGGCAAGGCCATAGGCAAGTTCACCAAGGACATCAACAAAGCCTACGGCGAGTTGGCGTCGATTGCCGAGAACGTGGCCGGAGTCGCCTACAACGACAAGGACTACAACACCAGCAAGGAGGCCTTCATCTACAGCCTGTGGGCGCGCTCTAAGCAACCCGACTACAATGAGATTGCCGACTCGTCCCTCATTGTCAATGTCGGCATTGCCAGTATGCAGGCCGAGGATTGGAAGACCGGCGCTGAGTATTTCCTCAAGGCCGGGCGCATGAGGGTCGGAGAGGCCATGTCGTTCTTCCGTGCCAAGTATTGCTTCGAGCAGCTTAAGGATTCCGCCAGCATCGAGAGCACCCTTAAGGAGGGCTTCGAGGCATACCCGCAGGTGACGGACATGATCAACACCCTCATTAACTACTACATCTCGGCGCAGAAGAACGACGAGGCCCTGGTCTACCTCAACAGCGCCATAGACAAGGACCCGAACAACGCCCAATATTTCTTCGCTCGCGGGTGCCTCAAGGAGAAGACGAGCGTCGACGAGGCCATGAAGGACTACGAGACGGCCCTCAAGCTCGACCCCAAGTCGTTCGGCGCGTCCTACAACATGGGCATCCTCTTCTACAACCAGGCCCTGGTGAAGAAGCAGGAGGCAAGCGGCGAGCGCGACAACGCCAAGTATAACGCCATGATTCAGGCCTCCAACGAGCTTTTCGGCAAGGCGGTGCCTTTCTTCGAGATGGCGGCCAGCAACGCCCCCGACAACAACAACAAGCGCGAGGTGCTGGAGAATCTGCGCCGCACATACTACACCTTGGCAAACTACGACAAGAGCAAGGAGGTCAAAGACCAAATTGACGCCATCGACGCCGGGCAGTAGTCTCGCGACATCGGAAAACAGCGGCGGCCGGAAGCATTGCTCCCGGCCGCTTTCGTTTTTGGGGGATCTATTTCCGAGGCAAAAAAATGCCGGTCTCGTCCTGCCGGGCCTCCCCGCTCCTGATTTCCACGGCATACCCCATGTCCCTCAGAGGCGTGGCTATAATCTCCAGGCTCTCCGCCGCCCTGGCGTTTGCGGCGGAGAGAAGTCCGTTCGCAATGGCCCGGGCCTCCATGCTGTCTTTGTGGGCGGCGCAAAAGCGCGTGAAATCTTCGATGCGTATGGAGGAGAACAGCCCGTTGTCAAGATTCAGAATCTTGATGCTCGACGGGTCGACGCTGTGGGACAAGACCTCGGAGGGGGGCAGCAATATCGTGACCGTCGTGTCTTCCACCGTCACCCTTGCCCGCCTCATGTCGACGCCGGCTTTGATCTCCCCATTGTAGCGCAACAGAATCCTGCTTGTGGAGAACGGCACCCTCATGCCCCACAGCTTCTCGCTCTTCTCGTGGCTCGCCAAGTCGGTGTAGTTGTAGCTCACTGTGGCGAGTTCGCTTATCGAGGCGACGCGCTGCTCCACGATAGTCACGTCGATGGGGCGGGGCGAGGCCTGTTCCGCTTCCCTCTCCCGGCGTCCCGCCGAGTAGGCCAGGTATGCCACGGCGGCGATGCATACGGCCGTGATTGCTACGCTCAACAGCGCGGGCGGCTGACGTTTTAAGCCCATAGGTATTACTCGTTGACCAATTTTGCGAATGTGGCAAATATAGCAATTTTACTATATTTGCCTTTGCATGAAACCTAACGACGAGCTGAAGTCGGGCCACGTCCTGCTCATACATGTCCTCGTGTGGACGCTCCTTTTCGGTCTGCCCATAATCTACGGCATCGAGAACGAGGGGGCTTTCCGGTTTGCCCGGCGCAATTGCGTCATGCTTGTCGGGCTGCTTGTCACGTTCTACGCCAACTTCCTGTGGGGCAATGCCAAACTTCTGTTCCGGGGGCGCTATGTGTGGTTCATCTTGTTCAATGTCCTGCTTTTCGTCGCCGTCTCGGCCATAAGGGGGGGCATAGACAACATCATCGACGACATAGAGAGCATGCCGCGCCGCAATCATGGCAAGGTGAGCGACATACGCCCGTTGTTCGTCTTCAACGACATCATCTTCTCGCTCCTGGCCATATGCGCATCGATAGGCGTCAATCTGCTTGTCAACATGAACCGGTTGGAGATTGAGCGCAAGCGCATTGAGAGCGAGACACTGAAGTCTGAATTGGAGCTTTTGAGGTATCAGATTCGCCCGCATTTCTTTTTCAACTGCCTCAACAACATATATTCGCTCATTGGCACTTCGCCACAGGCGGCGCAAAAGGCGGTTCACAGCATGAGCCGCATGATGCGCTTCATCCTCTACGACGGCAGTAAGCAACTTATCCCCCTGGCGCAAGAGGTGGACTTTTTGGGCAACTACATTTCGCTCATGAAGCTGAAGCTCAGGTCTGGTGCAAGCGTCAGAGTGGCGTTCCCCGCCAATGTCGGCGACGTTGAGATTCCGTCGCTGCTCTTCATCCCGCTTGTGGAGAACGCTTTCAAGCACGGGGTTGGGGGGCATGGCGAGGCCGACATCGAGTGCGAGATGCTTATTGAGCAGGGGCGCACACTCTCTTTTCGTGTGGTCAACAAGGTCTTCGAGGCCAATGCGGAGAAAGACGCTTCGCACTCCGGGATTGGCCTTGTCAACCTGCGGAAGAGGTTGGACATCATCTATGGCGACGCGCACTCTTTCACATCGCGGTTCGCCAATGGGGGGGCGACGTTCGAGGCCTGTGTGAGGATTCCAATTTCAGACTGAGACATGACTCAACAACTTCAGACACTTGTCGTGGACGACGAGCCGTTGGCGCAAGACCTCGTTGCGGGCTACGTACGCAGAGTGCCGTTCCTCTCCCTTGCGGGGTGTTGCTCCACGGCCGCGGAGGCTTTGGACATCGTGCGGAATGTGGACATCGACGTGGTCTTTCTCGACATTCAGATGCCGGGGCTGTCGGGCTTGTCTTTCGCGGAGGCTTTGGATGCCGACAAGAAGCCGAAACTGGTCTTCACCACGGCCTACAGCGAATATGCCATCGACGGCTTCCGCCTGGAGGCCGTGGACTACCTTTTGAAGCCGTTCGATTTCGAGGAGTTCCTTCGCGCGGCGCACAAGGTGAAGAGCCAAATTGAGCAGGAGAGGGCCGCGTCGGCGGCCGAGAGGGACACATTCTTTTTCGTCAGGTCCGACTATAAACTTGTCAAGATCGAATACGAACATTTGTCGTACGTCGAGGGGCTTAAGGACTACGTCAAGATGTATATGGACGACAGGGGCAAGCCCATATTGACCCTGTCGACAATGAAGCAGATGGAGGCTCGCCTTGAGGGCTTCTCGTTCGTGAGGGTGCACCGCTCCTACATTGTGAACATCAAGAAAATCACGGGTACAGAGCGGGGCGGGGTCTTCGTCGGCGGGGTGCGAATCCCGTTGGGCGACGGCTATAAGGCCAAGGTGCAGGCCATTTTGGAGCGGCTGACGCTATGACGGAGGCTTTCCTGCAATACGTGTGGGGCCAGAGGCTCTACCTCTCGGCGGCGCAGACGACTGTCGCGGGTGAGGTCGTGGAGGTCCTTAACCCTGGCCGGCTGAACACCGACGCGGGGCCCGATTTCTTCAATGCACAGGTCCGTGTCGGGACGACCACGTGGGCCGGCAACGTCGAGGTGCATCAGACCACCGACGACTGGTATCGGCACGGTCATGATGCCGACCCGGCGTATGACAATGTGATCCTCCACGTCGTGGGACGCTCAACGCGCCGCGGCGTCAAGACGAGCGCCGGTGTCGAAATCCCCGAAGTCGAGCTTCAGTATGACAGCCGGTTGGCGGAGCAGTATGACGCGTTGGTCGGCTCCGCGGCCGGCACGCCAATACGTTGCGCAAAGGTGATTCCCGAGATTCCGGGTGTCGTCCGCACGGCTTGGATGGACGCGCTGCTTGTGGAGAGGATGCGCGTCAAGTGCGACCGCGCCCTGGGCTACATCGACGAGTTCCACGGCGACCTCGACCAGGCTTTTTTCTGCCTCTTGTCGCGCTCGTTGGGTGCGAAAGTCAATGCCGAGCCCATGGAGATGTTGGCGCGCTCCACTCCGTTGCGCATATTGCTGAAGCACAATGGACCATTGCAGACCGAGGCGGTCCTGTTCGGGCAGTCTGGCCTGTTGGGCGAGGCGCCGTCCGACGAGTACGTTGTGTTGCTTCGGCGCGAATATGATTTTTTGCGGATGAAGTTCGCCTTGGAGCCTCTCGACGCGTCGGTGTGGAAGTACGCCAGGTTGAGGCCGCAAAACTTCCCCGATGTCCGCATCGCGCAACTTGCGGCGGCCGTGCGCTCCATGCCCGGCAATTTCCAGGGCTCCGTGTCGGTGGCGTGGGATGGCGTCTTGACGCAGTCGCCGTCAGACTATTGGGACACGCATTTCCGTCTCGGTGTGCTCAGCAAGGGGGGCAAAAGGGGCAAAAGCCTGGGGCAGACGGCGCGGCGGCAGGTCATGGTCAACGCCGTGGCGCCTTTTGCCCTTGCCGAGGCCGAGCGCTACGACGACGAGGGGCGACGCCTTGCCGCGGTCGAGATGTTGAGGAGGTTGCCAACCGAGCGCAACTCGATTCTTGACGCTTGGGCCGCGGCGGGGCTCAAGGTCGGAAATGAGGCCGACGCACAGGCGCTTCTGCACTTGTGGTCGGAGTTTTGCGAGAGGGGCGAGTGCCTACGTTGCCGTTTCGGCCACTATGCCATTAGCCGAGAGGTCTCTCCTGTGCCATATGTTGTGAGAGGATGAGGTCTGGCGCATGTTTTATGTGCGCCATTAGCGTCTTTTTCTTTAAATTCGCATCCCGATGGATAGGGTCTACGCAAGGTTGCTAACCATGTCGATTCTGCTCTCGCTTTGCGGGGCGGGGTTCGCCGTGCCAGGCGGAAAGCCTGTCGCGGGGGTTCGCGACGTCATGTTGGCGGTCGAGACCAATGGCGCCGATGGGCTATCGGTTCGCGACGTCAAGCGTGCCGCCGGCGCGGAGACCGCCGCGAGGTGCGGAGGTTTTCGGCGGCAGCTTGGCATGGCGAGGTTGCGTTTGGCTCTTTCGGGCTTTTCCGTGCGGTTCGCCTCGTGGTGCAAGCGGAGTTTAGGGGTCGCCGACTTTGCCGGTGGAGAGGCTTCGGGGTTTCACCTCTTTGAGGTCTCAGCGGACTTGTGCGGAGTGACGTCCGTTGGCGGCGCAATGCGGCATGGCGTCCCTTTCTTTTTCCCTTCGTTTTGTGTTGCCGTTCCGCGACACCCCTTGGCCGCCGCTTCGCCAAGTCGGGCAGGGCCTGTTTGTGCCTGACTCGCATTTTCCCCCATTTCATTTCCCCCACATTTTTTAGTCGGTTGCCGTTCGCCGCGTCGTGGTTTGCGGTGTGGCGACGGTCATAGTTGAAATTTCAAGAAGCAGATGTCCATATTGAACTCGCTCCTGACGATGTTGTTTGGGAGCAAATCGGAAAAAGATATGAAGGAGATTGCTCCCATCATATCGCAAATCAAAGATATATACCCCACGCTAGAGGCTCTCAGCCACGACGAGTTGCGCCAAAGGTCGCAAGCTCTGAGGGAGCGGATCAGGGCCGCCATAAAGGCCGACCTTGACCAAATTGCGGCACTGAAAGCCGAGGCCGAGAAGCCGGAGTGCTCCATAGAGACAAAGGAGGCCAACTACAAAAGGGTCGATGAGCTAGAAAAAGAGGTCGACGCGACGGTAGAAAAGCAGCTGAGCGAGGCCTTGCCGGAGGCGTTCGCGATTATGAAAGACACGGCGCGCCGTTTCGCGTCGAACGAGACAATCGAGGTCACGGCGACAGAACTCGACCGCGAACTGGCCACTCATGCCGATTTCGTGTCGATTAGCGGCGACAAGGCCATATACAAGAACTCCTGGACGGCGGGGGGCTCGCCAATCAAGTGGGAGATGGTGCACTACGACGTGCAGCTCATCGGCGGCGTCGTGCTCCACCAGGGCAAGATCGCCGAGATGGCGACAGGCGAGGGCAAGACGCTCGTCGCCACTCTGCCCGTGTTCCTCAACGCCCTGTCGGGGAGGGGAGTGCATGTGGTGACGGTCAACGACTACCTCGCCCGCCGCGACTCCGAGTGGATGGGACCGCTCTATGAGTTCCACGGTCTCCGCGTGGACTGCATAGACAAGCATAGGCCCAATTCGCCCGAACGCCGCAGGGCCTACGCCGCGGACATCACGTTCGGCACCAACAACGAGTTCGGCTTCGACTACTTGCGAGACAACGGGGCGACACAGCCCGAGGAGCTGGTGCAGCGCAAGCACAACTACGCCATTGTCGACGAGGTCGACTCCGTCCTCATCGACGACGCGCGTACGCCGCTCATAATCTCCGGCCCGGTCAAGAAGAACCAAGACCAGCAGTTCGAGGCTCTGCGGCCCAGGGTGGAGAAACTTGTCGAGACGCAGCGGGCCTACGTCACGAAACTTCTTGCCGAAGCCAAGACGAAGATGAAGAGCGACGACCCAAAGGTCAAGGAGGAGGGTACGCTGTCGCTGTTCCGAGCATATAAGGGCCTGCCGAAGAACAGGCCGCTGATCAAGTTCCTCAGCGAGCCGGGCGTCAAGGCGCAGATGCTCAAGACGGAGAACTTCTATATGCAGGAGAACAACAAGAATATGCCCATAGCCACCGACCCGCTCTACTTCGTGATTGACGAGAAGAACAACACGATAGAGCTGACCGACAAGGGCATAGATGTCTTGACTTCGGCTTCCGACGACCCGCAGTTCTTCGTCCTGCCCGACGTGGGCTCGGAGATGGCGACAATCGAGAAGTCGCAGATGACCGACGAGGAGAAGATTGCTAAGAAGAACGAGCTGATGCAGAGCTTCGCCGTCAAGAGCGAACGGGTGCATACAATCACGCAGCTCCTCAAGGCATACACCCTCTTCGAGAAAGACAAGGAGTATGTCGTCATCGACAACAAGGTGCTCATCGTCGACGAGCAGACGGGGCGAATCATGGACGGGCGCCGATATTCCGACGGTCTGCACCAGGCGCTGGAGGCTAAGGAGAATGTCAAGATTGAGGACCCGACGCAGACCTACGCCACCATTACGCTCCAAAATTATTTCCGCATGTACCACAAGCTTGCGGGAATGACCGGCACGGCAGAGACCGAGGCGGGCGAGTTTTGGAACATATACAAGCTCGATGTCGTCGTGATCCCGACAAACAGGCCCATTGCGCGCAAGGACAACGACGACATCATATATAAGACCACAAAGGAGAAATATGCCGCCGTGATTGACGAGATTGTGGCTCTCACCGAAAAGGGGCGCCCCGTCTTGGTCGGCACCACGTCTGTGGACATCTCCGAGCTCCTCAGCCGTATGCTCAAACTGCGCGGCATCAAGCACAACGTCCTCAACGCCAAGTTGCACCAAAAGGAGGCGGAGATTGTGGCGCTGGCCGGGCAGAAAGGCGCCGTCACGATTGCCACCAACATGGCAGGCCGAGGGACGGACATAAAGCTCACCGACGAGGTGCGCGCCGCCGGAGGCCTAGCCATCATCGGCACCGAGAGGCACGAGAGCCGACGTGTGGACCGCCAGCTCCGAGGGCGTGCCGGGCGACAGGGCGACCCGGGCTCGTCGCAGTTCTTCGTGTCGCTAGAGGACAACCTTATGAGGCTCTTCGGCAGCGAGAGGATGATTAAGATTGTGGACCGCGCCGGGATTCAAGAGAACGAGCCTATCCAGCACCCCTGGATGACCAAGGCCATCGAGAGGGCCCAGCGCAAGGTCGAGGAGAACAATTTCGGCATCCGCAAGAGGCTCCTGGAGTACGACGACGTGATGAACTCCCAGCGCGAGGTCATCTACACCAAAAGGCGTCACGCCCTCTTTGGAGAGCGCATGGACATCGAGATTGTCAACATGATGCAAGATGCCGCCTATGCGCTCATTGCAGACGCCAAGCAGACGCCCGAGGCAGACTTTGAGGCTCTGCGCCTGGACATTCTGAAGAACTTTGCCATAGCCGCGCCGTTCTCCGCCGAAGACCTTGAGAAAGAGAAGACGGAGACGTTGGCAGACAAGCTCTACAAGGCGGCATTCGAGGCTTTCAACGGGCGTTGCGCGGCCATAATTGCGCAGGCCATGCCCGTCATCAAGAATGTCTTCGAGAACAATGGGGAGAAGTACAAGAACATCGTCATCCCCATCACCGACGGGCAGCGCGTATTCCAAATCCCGACCAACTTGAAAGACGCCTATGACACGCAGGGGCAGGACCTCATCAAGTCTTTCGAGAAGGTCATCATGCTGATAACGATTGACGACGCCTGGCGCGAGCACCTTCGGCAGATTGACGAGTTGCGGAAGTCTGTGCAGAACGCCTCCTACGAGCAGAAAGACCCGTTGCTCATATACAAGTTCGAGTCGTTCAACCTCTTCAAGAGCATGATTGAGACAATCAACTCGTCGATTGTCCGAGCCCTGTCGCGACTCTCAATCCCCATCCAGCAGCGTACGCCCGAAGAGGAGGCGGAACTGCAAGCGCGGAGGCAGCGGGAGCTGCAGGCTCTTGAGGCTAAGCGTCGGCTTGAGATGGAGCGTCTGCGGATGCAACACTCGGCAGACGAACCCGTCACAGGGCCTACGCGTATGCCCGACGCCCCGCAAAGGCCACAACGGACGCAGCCCATCGTGGCGGAGAAGAAAGTGGGGCGCAACGACCCATGCCCATGCGGTAGCGGCAAGAAATATAAGAATTGCCACGGCAAGGGGCTGGCAGAGTAACGTTGGGCGGATATGCTGACCACTCTGTGCTTCATCGACTGGAATGTAGACCCCGTGATGTTCCACATCGGGGAACTTCCAATACGCTACTACAGCCTCTGCTTCGCCATCGCCTTTTGGTTTGGATTTGTCATAACCGAGAGGATGTTCAAAGACCAAAGGCTTCCCGACTCGCTGGTCGACAAGGTGTTCATATACATTGTGGTGGCGACAATCGTGGGGGCGCGGCTTGGGCACTGCCTGTTCTATGCGTGGGACTACTATTCGCAGAACCCGCTCGAAATTTTGCAGGTGTGGAAAGGCGGGTTGGCCAGCCACGGCGGGACGTTGGGGATAATCATTGCCCTGCTCCTGTTCTGTTGGCGGAACCGCCGCAACTTCCTGTGGCTTGTCGATTGCGTGTGCGTACCGATTGCCCTTGCCGCCTTCTTCATCAGGATAGGAAACTTGATGAACTCGGAGATTGTGGGCTTGCCGACAGATGTCCCGTGGGCATTCCGGTTTTTGCGGCTGCACCCGGACGACGCGCTGATCCCTCGCCATCCGGCGCAGCTCTACGAGGCGTTGTTCTATCTGGCGGTGTTTGGCCTGCTATCTTTCCTCTATTGGAAGAAGAGGCTCATTGTCCGCCACGGCGCGCTCTTCGGGATATTCATGGTGAGCGTCTTCGGCTTCCGAATCTTGATTGAGAGGGTAAAGGAGAACCAGGAGGCGTTTGAGGATGCCATGGTTCTCAATATGGGGCAGCTTCTGAGCATTCCGTTTGTGGTCCTGGGAGTCTGTTGCCTGGTCTACGCTTTCACGTCGAAGCCCGACACGACCATATACGGGGCGGCCAAGGCGAAAAGGTAATGATTGTTTTTTTTTGCGCCGTCGGGGGGACTGGGAAACTCCCCGACGGCGCAAAAAATGTTTGACTGCTGACGGGTATGGCGGAACATAATGAGCTCGGGCGCATCGGTGAAGACCTGGCCGCGGAATATTTGGAGGCCAAGGGGTTCAGGATCTTGTGCCGCAACTGGCGATTCAGGCACAAAGAGATAGACATTGTGGCAATGGACGGACAGGTGCTGGTCTTCGTCGAGGTGAAGACGCGTTCTGCTTTCATGTCGCCCAACGACCTTATCTCCCATAGCAAAGTGCGATATTTGGAGACCGCCGCCGAAGGCTACATCCGCCGAAACCAGTTCATGGGCGATGCGAGGTTCGACATCGTGGTGCTGACGCGCGGGGGCGGCTCGTTCGACATTGAGCACATCCCATCCGCCTTTCGGTGAAAGCGGCGTGGGGACGCGGCAGTCTAGAGCCTCGGAAGATTCGCCAGGCTTGTCGCCTTATCTGCCGCTCAATGTTGGCCATTTGCGCTTTGTGGCCTACGTCGGCCCCCCTGCCTTTTTCAAATAATCACACTTGCCTGTGCAAAAAAAACACTACATTTACCTCATCAAACATTCTCGATATGAACAAGACCCCTATAGCAGACTCCGAACTCATCATCAACGCCGATGGGTCGGTCTTCCATCTTCACATAAAGCCAGGGCAACTGGCAAGCAAAGTCATCCTTGTCGGAGACCCCGGGCGGGTGTCTGTCGTCAAGGAGTTTTTTGACACCGTTGAGTGTGAAAATGCAAACAGGGAGTTCGTCAGCGTTACTGGTACATATGCGGGAAAGCGCGTCACGGTGCTCTCCACCGGCATCGGCACTGACAATATCGACATCGTAATGACCGAGCTTGACGCTCTCGTCAACGTCGATTTCGCCACGCGGATTCCAAAAGAGGGGCATACCACCCTGGAGATTGTCCGCATCGGGACTTCGGGGTCGTTGCAGGCCGACTTGCCGGTCGACTCGTGGCTGCTGTCTGAGGCGGCCATTGGCTTCGACGGGGTGCTCAACTACTACGCCGGGCGCAACGACGTGGCCGACCTCGATTTTGAGCGGGCTTTTGAGGCGCATACAAATTGGAACCCTCTCCTGCCGAAACCTTACGTCGTCAACGCGTCGTCCGAGATGCTCGGCAGGCTCAAGGGCGACGCACGCGTGCATGTCGGGACCACCATCTCGGCCTCCGGCTTCTACGGCCCGCAGGGCAGGGTGGTGCGTCTGCCGCTCGCCGTGCCCGACATCAACGAGAAGATTAACACTTTCCGATATGGCGACCGCCGTGTGACCAACTACGAGATGGAGTGTTCGTGCATATACGGCCTCTCGTTGCTGTTGGGGCACAAGGCTGCCACGATGTGCGCAATCATTGCCAACAGGTTGGCGGGGCAATATTCAAAAGACTATAAGCCCGTGGTCAAGTCGTTGATAGGGCATGTCTTAGAAAACATTTAGTCTCCAACAAGATGATAGACAGCAAGCAGGCTCTCATTGAGAGCAACCCCATGTGGGCTTTCTTCGACGAGATTACGAGAATACCGCGCCCGTCGAAGCACGAGGAGCGAATCCTGGCCTACCTCATGGATTTCGCCGCGCGGCGAGGACTAGAGGCTAAGCAGGACAAGTGCGGCAACGTCTTGATTTCTGCGCCCGCCACGAAGGGCCTTGAGGGGCGGGAGCCGCTGATTCTGCAAGCGCACGTCGACATGGTGTGCGAGAAGAACGCCGACAGTGGCGTCAACTTCATGACCGACGCCATTGACTATTACGTCGAAGACGGTTGGGTCCGGGCCCGGGGGACGACCTTGGGCGCCGACGACGGTATTGGCGTGGCCCTCGGGCTTGCCGTTGTGGACGGCGGCTTGCGGGGCACGATTGAGCATGGGCCTCTCTTCTGCCTCTTCACTGTCGACGAGGAGACGGGGCTCACGGGCGCCTATGGCGTGGAGGAGGAGTTCCTCCCGGCGGGCCGACTGATAAATCTCGACTCCGAAGACGAAGGGCAAATATTCATCGGTTGCGCTGGCGGTTGCACCACCCGCGCCTCTTTCGCCCTGGAGACCGAGGAGACGCCGGCCGGAATGCTTGGCGTCACAATCTCCGTGGGCGGACTTCTTGGCGGCCACTCTGGCGGGGACATCCACCTGGGCCGCGCCAACGCCAACAAGCTCATGGCCAGGTTTGTCCGTTTGGCGCAAGAGAGATGTGGCCTCAGGCTTGCTTGCTTCGACGGCGGCAATCTGCATAACGCCATTGCGCGCGAGGCACATGTGGTGGGGGTAGTCCCCATGGCGCGCAAAGAGGAATTGCGGGTCGAGCTCAACTGTTTCGCCGCCGATGTCGAGGAGGAGTTCCGCGGCGTAGAGCCGGGCATAGTTTTCTCTTTGGAGACGGCGGAGGCGCCTGCGCTCTTGCTCTCAGAGCGTCTGCAAAGCCGCCTCGTGGGCGCGCTTGTCGGATGTCCGCACGGCGTGCTGTCGATGTCGCATGTCATTGACAATCTTGTGCAGACTTCGACCAACCTGGCGGCGGTGAAGACGACGGACGGTGCCATAGAGGTGCTGACGTCGCAACGCAGCTCCGTGGGTAGCGGCAAGGTCGAGGCGCAAGCAATGGTGGCGTCGGTCTTTGAGTTGGCGGGTGCCGCAGTGAGCGAGACGGAGGGTTACCCCAGTTGGACGCCCGACACTAACTCCCCCATGTTGCAGATTGCCTGCCGGTCATACCGCGAGCTCTTCGGGTCCGAGGCGCAGGTGTTGGCCATTCATGCCGGGTTGGAGTGCGGACTCTTCCTCGACAAGAAGAAGAGCCTGGACATGATTTCCATCGGGCCCACGTTGCGGGCTGTCCACTCCCCCGACGAGGCTGTGGACATTGCCAGTGTCGAGAAATTTTGGGTCTTCATGCTCGACCTCCTAAAGAGGCTATAGATGAGGAGATTATCCTTGTTGTCGTCGCTCGCCGCCGTCGCTCTGCTGACGGTGGCGTGTGGCGGCAATGTGAACCGCGATTCCGCTCCCGCCAAACCTTTGGCCTTTGAGGACGACTCTGCCAACTGCGTGGCCCTGCTCCACGACGATGGTGGCACAATGGACAGCCTGTTCCGGGCCAAAGGATACGTATGGGGCGAAGACATTGTGCGTGCCGCAAAAGAGGGAAGCACCGATGCCCAATACCTGTTGGCGCAGATGTACGCCTATGGCATAGCAGGTGCCAGGCCTAACAGGCGCGAGGCTTTCAAGCTCTACATCTCCTTGGCGGACAATGGGGTTGCCGAGGCTCAGACCATGGCGGGCTATATGCTTCTCTACGGTTATGGCGTCGAGGCCGACGAGGCGCGGGGGCTTGAGATGATTGCCGGCGCGGCAAACGCCGGGTCTGGCTTGGCCTATCTGCTCTTGGGCAATTTCTATTCGCAAGCCGGAAGTCCGGCACAAAACATGCCGCTCGCCAAGGCGTGCTATGCCGAGGCAAAGGCTCTTGGCGTGGCGGAGGCCGAGGCGATGCTCGATGGCGTAAAATGATGGAGATAGTGAAGCATAAGCCAATGAGGTTGCCCGCCGAGTGGGAACCGCACTCTTTCACGCAGTTGACGTGGCCGGGCGGGGAGTCTGGTTGGGCGTACATGAACATGATGGACGAAATCGAGGAGTGCTATGTCCGCATGGTGGACGCTATAGTGCGCCGAGAGCCACTGCTCATCGTGGCGGACGACGTAGAGGACGTCCGAAGGAAATTGGGAGCTTCTTTGGCGTCCAAAGTGCGTCTCTTCACCTGCCCCACGAACGATACTTGGGCGCGCGACCATGGGGCGATAACCACGCTCGACGACGACGGATGCCCCACTGTCAACGATTTCCAGTTCAATGGGTGGGGGTTGAAGTTCCCCGCCAACAAGGACAACCTCATAACCAGGCGTCTCGTTCGCGGCGCGCTTGGCGGCGTGCGCTACCGGGATGCTATGGACGTGGTTCTCGAGGGCGGAAGCATTGACAGCGATGGTCGGGGGACGATATTGACAACGACTGGTTGCCTCTTGTCCGACAACCGGAACGGGTTCACGTCGAAACAGGAGGCTGAAGAGGCTCTGCGCAGGCACTTTGCCCTCGACAGGGTCTTGTGGTTGGACCATGGGGAGCTGATTGGCGACGACACCGACGGGCACGTCGATACGCTCGCCCGCTTTGCCCCTGGCGACACCATCGTCTATGTCGGGAGGCCGAAAGACCCGTCCGACGCTCAGGTGGCGTCTCTCGCAAAAATGGAAGAGCAGATTTTGCAGTTCACGACGAGTGGCGGGAAGCCCTATCGCGTCGTTGCATTGCCATGCCCGCCGCCAATTTTCGACAAGGACGACGGCTCTCGCCTCCCCGCTACGTATGCAAACTTCTATTTTGTCAATGGGGCAATCCTCCTGCCCACCTATGGTGTCGAGACCGATGCGGAGGCTGTTGGCATAATGTCGGAAGCATTTCCGGCTTTCGAGGTCGTGCCCGTCGATTGCCGCGCGCTTATAAGGCAGTACGGTTCGCTCCATTGCTCCACTATGCAATATCCACAAGGTGTGAAACTATGACAAGAAGAATCAAGGTCGGCCTAGTGCAGCAGTCTGCCGCCCAGAATGTCGAGCAGAATATTGAAAAGCTGGTGTCCAACATCGGGGCTTTGGCGAGAAATGGGGCGCAGCTCGTCGTCTTGCAAGAGCTTCACAACACCCCATATTTTTGCCAGACAGAAGACGTGCGGATGTTCAATTTGGCCGAGACGATTCCCGGCCCGTCCACGCAGGTTTTCTCGTCTGTGGCGGCAAAATATGGGGTCGTCGTCGTCGCCTCGCTCTTCGAGAGGCGTGCGGCGGGGCTGTACCACAACACGGCTGTGGTCTTCGACTCCGACGGGTCGTTGGCGGGAAAGTATCGAAAGATGCACATCCCCGACGACCCCGGCTACTACGAGAAGTTCTATTTCACGCCGGGCGACATGGGATTCACGCCAATAGACACCTCGGTCGGTCGGCTAGGCGTCATGGTCTGTTGGGACCAGTGGTATCCCGAGGCGGCGCGTCTCATGGCCCTTGCCGGAGCGGAGATGCTCATCTACCCCACGGCCATAGGGTGGGACTCCGCAGACAGCAGCGAGGAGCGGCAGCGGCAGCTTGTGGCGTGGCAGACCGTCCAGCGCGGTCACGCCGTGGCAAATGGCATTCCGGTGCTGACGGTCAACAGGGTGGGGCATGAACTCGACCCCTCCGGTGCTTCCGACGGGATATATTTTTGGGGCAACAGCTTTGTCGCGGGCCCGCAGGGCGAGCTTCTCTTCCACGCCCCCGCCTCCGAAGAGGTGAATGCGGTGGTCGATGTGGACTTGGGCCGTTCGGAAGACGTTAGGCGAATATGGCCTTTCTTGCGCGACAGGCGAATTGAGTGCTACTCCGACATAACTAAACGATTCAGGTTGTGATGAAATCCAGACTTATGGCAATAATGGGCGCGACGGCTATCCTTTCGGGGTGTGCCGGGGAGGGCAACCCTCTCTTGGATAGGGAGTTCAACACGCCATTCAATCTGCCGCCGTTCGAGTCTATCGAGAATCGGCACTATGTCCCGGCTTTTGAGGACGCCATCCGTGAGCGCGAGAACGCCATTGCCCTCATAACCCAAAACAGGGCGGAGGCCACGTTCGACAACACCATTGTGCCGCTAGACAGGAGCGGTTTGCGCCTGTCGCGCATCTCGTCGATATTTTTCAACTTGATGGCGACCGACGTGACAGACACCATGAACGTCATGGCGGAGACCATCCTGCCGATGCTCTCCGCCCACAGTGACGACATTATGCTCAACGAGGCGCTCTTCGCGCGCATTGAGCATGTCTACGAGAACCGTGCCAATGCCGGTCTCGATAGCGTGCAACAGAGGGTTCTAGCCCTCTACTACCGCGACTTTGTGCGGAGTGGCGCCAAGTTGGGCGTCGAGGCTAAGGCGCGGCTTCGTGAGATTAACGAGAAGCTCTCGCTCTTGTCGCACACGTTTGGCAACAATCTCCTGGCCGAGACAAACGACAGCTACCGGCTCGTCATTGACTCGGTGGCAGACCTCGATGGGCTTCCCGACAATCTTGTGGCCGCGGCGGCGGACAAGGCAAAGGAGCTAGGGATGAGCGGAAAGTGGGTCTTCACGCTCCACAAGGCGTCTATCATGCCATTCTTGCAGAACTCCAAGAGTCACGACCTCCGGAAGTCCATTTTCGACGCCTACTGCCGGCGAGGGCAAAATGGAGGCGCGCACGACAACAGGGACATTGTGAGGCAGATTGTCGCCCTGCGGGTCGAGAAAGCGCAACTGTTGGGATATAAGACCTATGCCCACTACGCCATCGAGGTCAACATGGCGCAAACGCCAGAGGCTGTGGACTCTTTGCTGGCTCTCTTGTGGAAGCCCGCATTGCAGAAAGCGAAAGACGACCTGGCCGAGATGCGCAGGTTGGCGTATAGGCAGGAGAGAGGCGCCACCATCGAGGCCTGCGACTGGTGGTATTGGGCCGAGAAGTTGCGCAAGGCCAACTACGATGTCGATGAGGCGGAAATCTCGCAATATTTTGAGCTCAACAGCGCAAGGGACGGGATGTTCGCCACGGTCTCAAAGCTCTATGGCGTTACTTTCAAGCAGCTGCACGATGTGCCTCTCTACAACTCCGAGAACAACGAGGTTTGGCAGGTGATAGATACCGACGGCAAGAGCCTCGGGGTGGTCTATTTCGACTGGCATCCCCGCGCCACTAAGCGCGGTGGGGCGTGGTGCACAAGGTTTCGCAGTCCGCTCGACAATTTCGACGGGTCGCACACCGAGGGGCAAATATCTATTGTCTGCAATTTCACCAAGGGGGCGGAGGGTGAACCCGACTTGCTTACTTTCGATGAATATCAGACAATGTTCCACGAGTTTGGGCACGCAATCCAGGCCTTGTTCACGCGGGGGCGCTATGTCCGCACTGCCGGTCGGGTCCCTGGCGATTATGTCGAGATGCCGTCGCAAATCAATGAGCTGTGGGCCACCGACGCAGGCGTGATGAAGTCGTTTGCGCGCCATCATGCCACAGGCGAGGTCATCCCCGACGCGCTGATTGAGAAAATCAAGCGCGCGTCGAACGCCAATCAGGGTTTCGTCTCGACCGAGCTCATAGCCGCGGCACTGCTCGACATGAGGTGGCACCTCCTTACGGGCAAGGGTGATGTGCCGAATGTCGAAGATTTCGAGAAAAAGGTCTTCGAGGAGATTGGCTTGATTGGAGAGATTGAGCCGCGCTACCACTCCACCTATTTCTCCCACATTTTCGATGGGGGGTACGCGGCCGGGTACTATGACTACGAATGGGCTGATATGCTCGTGTGCGACGCTTTTGCGGCTTTCGTGGAGAGCGGGGACATTTTCGACAGGCAGACTGCCGACAGGTTCAGAAAATATTGTCTGAGCGAGGTCGGCGACGGCGACTTGCGCGAGCAGTATTTCCGTTTTCGCGGTGCGCAACCCGACATTGAGCACCTGCTTAAGCACAGGGGATTCGTCGAGGGCAAGCAGAAGAAGAGCCGGCCACGCGTCTCAACCCAAACGGAGCCGACTGCGGAGAGCGGAATTTAAACTGATTATTCCCAATCGGAGGCATTGCCGTTATTCCGCAGTTTGTTATATTTGCAATCGTTCTTGGTGCTTCTTTCGTCAGGTGGCTTCCGGCGGAGGTGCGGACGGAAGAGGCATCACGGTTTAACATCAAATCGAATACATTATGAAAACGTTGGATTTCACTGGGCTGGACGAGAAGAAGGTTCAACCCGTCGTGAATGGTCTCGGCACACTGTTGGCCGACTTGCAGGTCTTCTACACAAATCTGCGTGCATTCCATTGGAACGTCAAGGGTCATGCGTTCTTCACCCTGCACGCCAAGTTCGAGGAGATTTATGATGACGTCGCCGAGAAAGTCGACGAGGTTGCGGAGCGCATTCTCCAGCTCGGCGCAGTCCCCGAGAGTCGCTATAGTGTCTATTTGACGGTCTCCGAGGTCAAGGAGGCTCCCTACGTGGAGTGCGGCAAGGAGATTGTCGCGGCCATCCGCGAGACGCTCAAAGTCCTCATAGCCCGCGAGCGTCAGATTGTGGCAGACGCCTCCGAGGCCGGCGACGACGTTACCGTGGCTCTGATGGACGACTATCTGAAAGGGCAGGAGAAGCTCGTTTGGATGTTGGTCGCTGTGGGCGAGTAAGGAGTCCGAAACGATAGCCTATGGCGCGCAAAGCACTCCTTTGCGCGCCTTTTTGGCTTTTTGGGCGGTTTTGCGCCCGAAACAATTGAGCGCCTGGGGGCGTAAAACGCCCAAATGCGTTCTTCAAACCATTTATCTCTCGAAGATGTCTAAGACCATCATATATCAACTACTCCCGCGGTTCTACACGAACACTTGCGAAGCGAACAAGAAAGGCGGGACTTTGGCGGAGAACGGATGTGGCAAGATGAACGAGATTAATGACGAGGCTCTCGGCCACATCGCCTCGCTGGGAGTCTCGCACGTGTGGTATACGGGCATTATTCGCCATGCCTCGACGACGAGATACCCTTTCATGTCCCACCCGTCCAACAACAATGTGGTCAAGGGAAAGGCGGGAAGCCCCTATGCCATATGCGACTACTACGACGTGGACCCCGATTTGGCTCAGGACGTGGACAGACGCATGGACGAGTGGAAAGAACTGGTCGAACGCACGCACCGCCACGGCATGAAAGTGCTTGTGGACTTTGTTCCCAACCATGTGGCGCGCGGATACTATTCCGACGCTCGGCCCGACACCCAGCTTGGCAGCTCCGACGATACGACCAAGGCGTTCTCGCCAGGCAACAACTTCTACTATTTGCCGGGACACGACTTCACGTCGCCCGTCGCGGACCTCGACGAACCCTATGTTGAGCGGCCGGCCAAGGCTTCGGGCAACGACGCTTTCTCGCCATGCCCCTCGGTTTTCGACTGGTATGAGACTGTCAAACTCAACTATGGGCGCGACTACGCCACGGGCGGCGGCGACTATTTTTCGCCGCGTCCCGACACGTGGCACAAGATGCGCGACATCATGCTCTTCTGGGTGCAGACGGGCATCGACGGATTCCGGGTCGATATGGCGCACATGGTCCCCGTTGAATTTTGGAGGTGGGTCATAGCGCAGATTGTCAACCGCCATCCGCACATAATCTTCGTGGGGGAGATATACGAGACGGGAAAGTACGCGGAGTTTATCGACGCCGGATTCAATATCCTCTACGACAAGGTGAACTTCTACGACATAGTTAGGGACGTGACGACGGGGCGCGCTCCCGCTAGTGCCATCACCGAGATTTGGCGTCGGACGGGCAGGGTCTTGCCCAATATGCTCTACTTCCTTGAGAATCATGACGAGCAGCGCATCGCTTCGGACTTCTTCTTGTCCAATCCGCTTCTCGCCAAGCCCGCCTACCTTTTGGCCCTCACCATGGGCCGAGGGGCCACGATGATGTACGCCGGGCAGGAGTTTGGGGAGAGGGGCATGGACGACGAGGGATATAGCGACAGGAACGGCCGCACCTCCATTTTCGACTATTGGTCTGTATCCTCGTTGCGCCGCAATGCGCTGGGGGGAACGTTCGACGGTGCTGCTCTGGAGCCTCTTGAGCGGCAGGTGCGCGATTGGTATGTCAAGGTCAACGCCGTGGCGCAACGCTACGAAGCTCTTTCTGTTGGCGACTTCTACGACCTCATGTGGATTAACCAACACATATGGGTCGATGCCGCCAATGTCTACGCGTTCTTGCGCTACCTGCCCGGGCAACGGTTCCTGGTCGTACTAAACTTTGCCGCCACCCCGCGGCGTCAGAACCTCATGATTCCCGAAGACGCGTGGAGGCTCATGGGCAGCACGTGGAACGAGTGCATCACGGCCTACGACGTGCTCGGCAGCTCCATCGGGGTGTGCCGCGACTCCATCAACAACATTAAGGTGCGCGGGCTCGAGATTGAGATTCCCGCCAACGATGGGCTGATTCTGCGCATTTAGTTTCCGTTTAAGTCATATCATGAAGATGAGAAATGGGGTGGCTGCGGATACCTCGCAGGTCGAGGTCCGCAGCTACTCAGCTTTTTACGAGCAGTTGGTGTCGCTTCTCGACAATGGGTCGCACCACTGCCTGTCATATTTTGCAAAGCCCCACGGCAACCGCCTGTTGCTCTTCGCCTTTGTGGCGCTCGACGAGAGTGGCGAGATTGAGGCTTTGGCCTGTGAGGTAGACCGCGACGCGGCACTGCCCTCCATGACCGCCGAGAGAGCGGAGCTCCATGTCTTCGAACGCGACATCCATGAGGCGTATGGCGTCAATTTTGTCGGGCATCCGTGGCTGAAGCCGCTCCGTTTCCCTGCCGACCGCAAGGCGGGGGGAGGGATATACGACTATCCTTTCTTCGACATCGAGAGCGAGGAGTTCCACAGGGTGGGGGTCGGCCCCATTCACGCCGGCATCATTGAACCGGGCCATTTCCGTTTCATTTGTGAGGGCGAGAACATACACCACTTGGAGATTCAGCTCGGATGGCAGCACCGCGGTGTGGAGAACCTCATGCTTCAGAGGCGCAAACTGCTCCAACGGGCCGCTCTCGCCGAGAACATTGCGGGCGACTCTGTCGTGGCGCACTCTTGCGCTTTCGCCTTGGCGTGGGAGGCATTGGCGGGCGTAGGCTTGCCTGAGGCTCTGACGCTCGACCGCACCATAGCCCTGGAGCAAGAGCGCATCGCAGTCCATACTGGCGACTTGAGCGCCATCTGCACCGACATTGCCTACCAGCTTGGCAGTGCGGTCTTTGGCCGTTTGCGCACGCCGATGATAAACTTTTTCCAGAAGTGGTGCGGCAACCGTTTCGCCAAGAGCCTCATTCGTCCCGGATATTCAAACTTCCCTTTCACCGACAAGTTGGCCGACGAGTGGCGTGAGGCCATAGAGGCTTTTCTTCCGCATTTCCGCGAGATGGCGGAAAAGATGTTCGACCTCCCGTCCGTCCTCTCGCGCCTGGAGCGCACGGGCGTGGTCTCCGCCGAGACGGCCGTGCGCCTGGGTCTTGTCGGGATGCCCGCCAAGGCGTCGGGCGTGCCTCGCGACGTGAGGAGTTCGCACCCGTTGCTGGCGTACCCGCTCCTCGCCGTCGAGCCTGTCGTGAGACAGAGCGGCGACGTCTACGCCCGGGCGCGCGTACGCTACGAGGAGGTTCTGCAGTCGGTTGACAATGTGAAGACGCTGATTGAGACCCGGAGCGGCGAGAGCCGCGGGAAAAGTGACGAGGCGGCTCAACTCATGGGAGGGAAGACTGTGGTGTCGCTTGTTGAGGGGTGGCGCGGCGTTGTCTGCCATGTCGTCCAGACCGACGAGGCGGGCGACATCGACGCATATAAGATTGTCGACCCCTCTGTCCACAATTGGATGGGGCTTGCCATGGCTGTGCGAAACAACGGCATCTCCGACTTCCCGATATGCAACAAGAGTTTCGATCTGAGCTACTGCGGTCACGACCTGTAGCCTCTCCACAAAAAATCATCCTATTTCCACTCCGTGCTTAAAACCCTACAGATTCTCAAGCATCAGGGGCGTCAATATATCCCCGATGTCACAACGGCCGAAGTCCCTGGCGTCTTCCGCGGGAGACCTGTCATTTCCGATGCCGACGCCGACGAGGCGGCTCTTGCGGACTTGTGCCCGACGCGGGCTATTGCCACAAATCCGTTGAGCATTGACCTCGGCAGGTGTACTTTTTGTGGCGAATGTATGTTCGCCTGCCCATCCAAGATACGTTTCACGAAAGACTATCATCTTTCTGTCAACGACCGCGACGCGCTCATTGTCCGCGAGGGGCAGGACGCGCCGCTTGCCGTCAGCCCCGACAAGGTTCGGAGCGAGATTCGTCGCCTTTTTGGCAGGTCGCTGAAGCTTCGAGAAGTCTCGGCGGGGGGTGACGGCAGTTGCGAGATGGAGCTTAACGCCACGGGCAACGTGAATTTCGACATGGGGCGTTTCGGTATCGATTTCGTGGCCTCGCCCCGTCATGCCGACGGCATTGTGCTGACAGGCCCCATATCTGAGAACATGGCAGATCCTTTCTTGGAGGCCTACGATGCCGTCCCCGACCCTAAAATCTTGATTCTGGCTGGAGTTGATGCCATCAGCGGGGGAGTTTTTGACGGAAGCCCGGCTCTGCGCCGAAGTGTGTTGGACGGCCTGCGGGTCGACCTCTATGTGCCGGGCAATCCCGTCCACCCTTTGACGTTCATAAATGGCGTCTTGGATATGTTGGGGAGAAAAAACAGGTGATATGGGCAGTTTTTAGGCCGTCGCGCTTGATTAAGTGGGAAAAATGTGCTTAATTTGCGCCGTGTTTTGAAAATGTATCTCACAGAATCGATTTAGCAATGTCTAGAGTTTGTCAGATAACGGGTATCCACTATCAGAATGGGAACAATGTCTCCCACTCGAAGCGGAGAACCAAGCGCCGCTTCCTGCCGAACGTCGCTAAGAAGAAGTTCTATCTTGCCGAGGAGGATCGGTGGGTCACTCTCAAGGTCGCCAGTGCCGGTCTGCGCCTCATCGACAAGATTGGTTTGGCTGCGGCTATCCGCCGTGCCGACAAGAAAGGTTTCTTGAAGAAGTAATATAAGGGGCAATGGCAAAGAAAGCAAAAGGCAACCGAGTTCAGGTCATTCTGGAGTGCACGGAGCAGAAGGCTAGTGGCGTTCCGGGGATGTCTCGCTACATCACCACCAAGAACCGTAAGAATACTCCCGACCGTTTGGAAAGGATGAAGTATAACCCCTATCTCCACAAGAGGACACTCCATCGCGAGATTAAATAATCTAACCACACTATGGCAAAGAAAGCTGTCGCAAACCTTCAGAAAGGCGAAGGCAAGGGCTTCGCTAAGGTTATCAAGATGGTCAAGTCGCCCAAGACGGGAGCGTATGTCTTCTCCGAGTCGATGGTGGCTAACGAGGCCGTGAAGGACTTCTTCGCCAAGAAGTAGTCCGGCGCTTCGCAGACAGTCATAGCCGCCCCGCACGAATTGTGTAGGGCGGCTTTTTCGTCTTGTCTCCAGGGTCTTTGCCGTCGTTGCCGAGAATCAAGAATCCCTCATTTTACAGATGTCAAGTCATGCACTCTCCGCGTCCGATGCTGTCCCGACAAAGGCGTCGGAGCGTTTCGCCATTTTGGACATCCTGCGCGGCTTTGCGCTTTTGGGTATCGCCATCGCCAATTTTTCGGAGTTCTCGCTCTACTCATTCCTTGGCGGTGACGTCAGGGACGCTATGCCGACGGCCGCGGCCGACACGGTTGTCTACTACCTTGAGTACATATTTGTCGATGGCAAGTTCTATACGCTCTTTTCGTTGCTCTTCGGCATCGGTTTTTCCATAATACTGCGGAATGCCGACCGGCGCGGCGTCTGCGGGATGCGCATTTTCTACCGGCGCATGGCTGTCTTGCTCCTGCTCGGGTTCTTGCACCTGGTGTTTCTTTGGAGCGGCGACATCCTTATGCTCTATGCCGCCATGGGGATGCTCTTGCCGCTGGTGCGCAATTGGGGCGACAGAGGCCTGATGGCTCTTGCCGCCCTCCTGCTTGTGCTGCCCGTGGGCATAGACTTCTTGCGCGCGCTTGTGGGCTACGACCCTGCGGCTTCTTTCGTACGTCTTCAGTGGCACTACTGTGCCGCCTATGGCATTACCGAAGAGAACTTTGCTTTTTGGCTGCGCGACGCCAAGAGCTATCGGGAGATGCTCCAATTCCTTGTGCAGGGTGCTTTTGAGCGGATGCAGGAGTTCATTGTCGGGAACAGGTATTTCAAGGTCTTGGGGTTGTTCATCGTTGGCTATGTGGTGGGGCGGAACAGGCTCTATGCCAGGCTTGGCGAGAGCGTAGAGTGGCTGAGGCGCATAGCCATAGGCGGGTTAGCTGTCGGGTTGCCGGTTGCGGCGGCCTACGCCTATAGTTCCATGAACGGCAAGCCCTGGGGCGGCGGAGCCCACTCGGTTCTCTATCTCTTCAATGTCTACCCCGTGGGCTTTGCCTATTTGGCTCTGTTGTGCCTCGTTTTCTTGCGGCATCCGCAATGCCGTCCCTTGAATTGGCTGGCGGCGGCGGGGCGTATGGCGCTTAGCAACTACATCGGGCAGTCCCTCTTGGGTGTTCTCCTCTTCTACGGTGTAGGTCTCGGCTTTGGCGCATCGGTGGGGCTAGTTTATGTTGTCCCGATTGCCATCGCGGTTTTCGCTTTTGAGGTGCTTTTTAGCCGTTGGTGGCTTGCCCGTTTCCAATTTGGCCTTTTGGAGTGGGTTTGGCGGATTCTCACCTACGGAAAACTGTTCAAACTCTCTTTGAGCTCCAAATGAACACTGTTCAAACGCCGTTAGAGGTTGCCGAGGTCGGCTCTTGGCGAATCTCCGAGGCCGAGGCTGCCCTTATTCGCAAATTCTGTGGGCAAGACCCGCGCCGCGTGGCATTGAAGCTGAAAAGGTCAGCCGACGTGCGCCCCAACGTCGTGGCGGAGCAGGTCGACGGGGCGAACAGGCTCAAAGTCAAGGTTTCCTCGTGGCATATTGTCCGAGGGCTTCTTTTCCCTTTCCCGGTGGCAATTCAGCAGTGCTCGTCGGAGGAGGTCGCCCGTTGGCGTTCCTCCCTGGTTGTCGGCGACAGCCTTGTAGACCTCACGGGCGGCTTGGGCGTAGACTGCTTTTTTATGGGGCAAGGCGTGGCGAGCGTCACCTATGTCGATGCCGACGTGCGGGCCGTCGAGGCGGCAAGGCATAATTTTTCCTTGCTTGGCAAGACGGGCGTCGATTTTGTCTGCTCCACAGCCGAGGACTATGTCGAGACATTGGCGGCGTCGGGGCAAAAGGTCGGGACGCTGTTCGTCGATCCGTCGCGGCGCACTTCGTCGGGCGGACGCCTCTTCCGTGTGGCAGACTGTTCGCCCGACGTGTCGCTCCTGGCGGACAAGATGTTGGCAGTTGCCGATGTCGTCCTGGTCAAGTTGTCGCCGCTTCTCGACGTGTCGTCGTTGCTTGCCCAATTGCCGTGCGTCTCCGATGTCTATGCCGTGGGGTGCGACGGTGAGTGCAAAGATCTGGTTGTCCGAATGTCAAGTCAAAAGACCGTTTCGCAACCGACAATGCACGCTGTCTACATCGATGGCGGTGGCGACGAGTTCGCCTTTTCGCAAGAGGACGAGAAGGCGGCGGTGGCGGATTTTGCCACTCCACAGCCCGGTTGGCATCTCTTCGAGCCCAATCCCACGTTGATGAAGATGGGGCCCTTCAAGCTCATTGGCGAGCGGTTCGGAGCGTGTGCCATCTCGGCCTCATCGCATCTCTATGTGGCCGCGGCCGACATTCCCTCTTTCCCTGGTCGCCGTTTTTGCGTAGATGCCGTGTATGATGGCGGGCGCAAGGGGCGCGGCAAGTTGCAGGGTGACGTTTCGCGTGCGTCGGTGGCCGTGCGCGGCTTCCCGATGTCGGCAGAGGCTCTGAGGAAGCTGTTGCGGCTCAAAGATGGAGGCGACGCATATGTTTTCGGCGTGACGGCGGCCGACGGCGCTCTCCGTCTCGTGCTATGCCACAGGGTGGGGTAGGGAGGCCCACCCGCAGGCGCCGAAGCGCTTGTCCCTGCCGAGGCTTGTCAGACGGAAGAAACCGTCGACAACGCGCCCCATGGCGTCGCGCTTCGCAGGATGCTTCTCCGCCTCCGTGGCGCAAAATTCATCCCACTGCCCGTCGTGCGCAAAGCTCACCACGCCCCACCGCGCGACTGCGTTTTGGGCGAAATGCCGGCCGACGGCTCTGGCCACGTGGCCCATGCAATGGCGGACGTTGACCTCCATGCAGCAGCGGAGCCGCTCCCGTCCTCCGTGGTCTCGATGCACCATGGCGTCCACGCCAATCGGCCCCTCGTAGCCGATGCCACTCAGCTCCTCCTCCAGCGCCCTAGCCAGAGTGGGGACGTATATGCGCTCCCACCCCGGGATGCTCTTGTTCAGGATGTCGAATGCCGACGAATCTATGACCTCGTGGCCGAAAGTCCCGTTTGTTGAGCTATGATAGGGGTTTACGCCCAAATAGTCTGCTTTGCCACAGCCGAAAGTGAACAAGAACGAAAACTCCATGACTCTATCGAGGCGGCACTCCACCACGACCGCTCCGTCAGCGGCTATGCAGTTCTGCCCGAACACTAGTGCGGCGGCGAGGTCGCCATCGTCGTTGTAGATTCTTACGCCTCGTCCAGACGCGCTCCACAGACTTTTCAGCACCGCGCCTCCACTCGCCAGGCGGGTCCGCAATGCAGTCTCCAACGCCTCTTTTGTGGATAGCAGGGTGGAGGGCGAGGCCTCGCCCAAGATGTCCGCCAGCCTTTGCTCGACGGCGACGGATGTCTCCCGCGAGAGCGTCCTCCGCAACGTCCACCGCCTAGCCTCGCCCGCCAAGCCAAATTTTGTCATGACTGAGCGGCATTGCCCCCAAGGCGTAAGTTTTTCGCCGTTTGCAATGCGTCGTCTTGCCTCATCGACCGAGATGAAGTCGCCTTGCGTCAGTGGCGTCGCCCAAAAGTTGAGCAACTCTGGGTCGGGCGCGTTTGCCACAACTTTGTCGCCATCCTCAGCCAAAAACATCATTATGGTCGACAAGTCGGTCTCCATTCTCGCCACGTGGAGCGGTGGCGTATAGTTCATTCCGTCGTGGCGAACGGCCATCTCGCACGTCGGGTTGAAGTAGAGAATCATGGCGCGAAGGTAGGTATAAACGCAAGTTTTATTTACTCACGTCTATCGTCATCCCGAAGTAGAAGACGCGGCCTTGGAACGTCCAAAACGAGTGCGACGCATAGTCTTCGTTGTATACAATTTTCTCTTGGTTTTTGCGTCCTAGCGCATTGGTACACATGGCGTAGAACGTACACCTCGTTCTGCGGATTGGCACAATCTTGTTTACTGCAAAATCCACGGATGCGTAGCTGCCATATCGTGCGGAAAGAAAGCTCCCATAAGCTGGCCGGAATGTACCCACGGAGTTGTCGAAACTGCTAGTCGCAACGGGGGTGTAGCGTAGCCCCGGCCGTGCCACAAAGTTGATTGAAGCGTTGAGCAAATCGTTGTTATAGTAGTTCAGCTGCGACTTGACCATGTATTCCATGCTGTTTTCCGCAGTGTGCCAGCCTGTGCCGCGGTCGATGTCGGAGTGCAAAAACGAGTAAGAGGCACTGAGTTGGAAAGCGCGGACGGAACATTCGACGGAGAACTCCGCCCCATACGTGTCGATGCGTGTGTCCCTAGCTTCCCCGATGTCTTGGAAATATCTGCTTTGGCTGTCGCGTCTGCCGTAGAGCGATGTTGACCAACTGACATGATTGTGGTTGCTGTAATATGCTAGTTCCGCTTGTTTTGATACAATTTTGGTAAATCGAGTGACTAGATAGTTTGGCAAAGAGTAGCCGTTATATCTCCCTGCCGAGATTGTGATATGTCTGCCTTTGCCGACATCCCATCTCGCATTTGCTTGAAATGAGAGGTAGTTCGCCTGTCCACGATATGCTATGTTTTTTCTCACCCCCGCCCCGACAATGAAGTTTCGCACGTTGAGCTTTGCGTAGAGGTATGCTTCTGTGATGTTGGCCGTCGGTTTTGTGGAAAACGCATACATGGCGTCGTCTTGCCGTATCGCATAGAACGTCACAGGATTCCTGTTGTCGAATTGAGACACGGAATGGTCATGACTTGTGCCTCCTTGAATTGTCACGAGACTGCCAATGTTCGACTTGACGTTAAGCGATGCGTAGTGCTGTAAGTCTTTCTGCGCTATGGAGTAGTTGCCGAAGGTAAAATATGTTTCTGATATGTTGTGCCCATAGTTTATTGTCGAGTAAAGGCCGAGGAAGTTGAGATTTATGTTTGCGATGTTGAAATTCCGCCTTGCCGACGACGAGACGTCTCCCAAATAGTTGAATAGTGCGTCTTGTGCAGAATATCTTTCTGTGTTGGCGTACGAGAAAATGCTTACGGACAGGTGTTTCGATAATTGTTGCCTCCAGTTGACTCCGACATCGTATGTCCGGAAATCTTCTACATGACGGAAGCTGGCGCAGTTTATGCCCAAGTATGCGCCGGACAATTGTGCGTTCCCATATGCAACGATAAAAGACTCGGCGTCGTCCTTTATCTGTTGTGAATAGATTCCCCCGAAATTTGCTAGCGACATGGATAGCTTCAGTCGCCACTTGTCGTCCGCTCTCTTCAAAGTTTGGACATCAACTAGCCCTGCGGTGGTGTTGCCATACTTGAGTGGAGGGTTGGCGGCATAGACAGTCAAGTTCGATAAAAGGTCGGCATTAAGCAGGCTGAAATGCCCGATCCCGTTGAGTTGCGTGTTCCGCACGGGCCTATATACAGGAACCTCGTTGACGTACACTAGCGTCCGGCTTCCGTCGCACCCTCGAATCTCTGGGGAGGCGTTCTCGCTTGTGTTAGTGGCATAAGGGAGCAGTGAGACGGCTTTGAGCGGGTCGGCGCTTGCCGCAGGGTTCATGTATATGTCTAGCGACTTCAGCTCTTTGACGGAGAACTCTTTAGCTATTGGAGCATCGCGTACAACGATCTCGCCGAGTGAGGTAGTTTTTTCACGAAGCCTTATGGCGAGATGCCCACTGCCGAGCGCATCTAGGCTCAGAGCTTCAGAGTGGTAGCCGATGCAAGAAAATAGTATGGTGTCGCCATTAGCCAACTTGCGCCTGTCGAACGAGAAAGTGCCGTCTATGTCTGAGATGGCCAAATTATGTCCGCCGTTTTGGGATATGAGGTTGACAGCCCAAAGCGGGTTTCCGTCATAGTCCGTCACCTTCCCTGTAATCGATTGCGCATTTGAGTATGCGCAAAGCAAAAGTGCGAGGGACGTAGCACAAAGGCTTCTATGCGTCTTTGAGTTTCTCGGCATATTGGCCAATCATATAGTCCGAGGGGTATTGCCTTTGAGCCTCGTTCAGAACCTGTTTAGCTTTTTCAAAGTCTTCCTTTTTGATATAGAAGTCAATCAGCATGGCAAAGGCTGAGGCCTTGCCCCAGCTTGGCATGTACGGATTAGCAACAGTCTGCTCGTCGAGTGAAACCGCTTTTTTCAAATACTCCTCGCACCTTTTCCCGCCACCGAATGCGGGAGGGGTGTAGTAGTCGTTTGAGGCTAGGACGTACCATGCCCTCAAATTGGTGCTATCCAACTTCAAGGCGGCCTCGGCGTCTGCCCGGGCTTTTCTACTGACAGATGCGGACTTCGGCCCCGCCAAAAATTGGATGGAGAAACTCCGCAGATAGGCAAGGAGCGCATAGGTCTCCGAGTTCTTGTTGGCAACGTCTTCCAAATCCTCAATAGCGGCGTCTAGGACTTTGCTCGCCCGTCTCCTGTCCGCTGTTTTCATATGGTAGAGAGAGGAATAGTATTGTGCGTAGGCTCTCCAATATGCGGAAAGCTGACTTGTAGAGCCCACCCTCTCTATGGTTTTGACAATGTCGGGCAATGCCGTCTCATTGCGGGCGTTGATGTCCGACAGAAATGCGCCGTATATCTTTTCTTGGATGTTGAGGAGGGTTGTGTCTTGTCCGTAGGCGCTCGGCATCGTTTGGAGCAATATTGCTACGGTTGCGAAAAGAAAGTGTTTCATAATCATGACTGTTGGTTAAAGAAAAACTCCCGAAATGAGCAACGCAATTACCACCCCCCATGTAACAAAGTGGATGTACCATACAGGACTGAAAAAGTATCGTTCTTTCAATTCTCGGAGAACGACTTCATTGGCTCCAGTCTGTGAGAATTCTCTGCGATACAGGCACGACATTATGGACACGACATAATCTGAAAAGAATGGGTTTGTGTCCACAATGGTCTGTATCGAAAGGGCTAAATGTACGTCCCTGTATGGATGCCCCAATGTGGCAAAAGCGATGAGCATGACGACGACGAGCACACTGCCAGACAGCAAAAATAGCACTTGTCTGCGCAACGTCAGACGATAGTAGGACACTGACACGTAGAGATGTGGAATGGGGCGCATAGCAAATCTGAGTCCTCTCGTGGGCAATCTGAGAACCTTGGCCGCCACAAGATGCCCCATTTCGTGCATAAGCAGTGTCAATACCAATAACAATGGAAGCCATGTCATCGTCGTACCCTTTGCATTTTTGACTTGAACGTTAGGGCATACCCTATTGTCAACAAAGGCGGCCACGCTACGACACCAGCAGAAATCTGTTCTCCCCTCGCCAGCTCCAAAGCTGGAGTAATTGGGTTGATTCTTACAATGGGGCTTAATAGTTCATTCAGCTCAGAAAGCGGATATATGGTGTTGCTCAGAAAGATTGTGCCATAGAGGATTGCATTGAGTATGCCAATGTTGTCAGACTCTTTTGCCCCAAATTGCAAAGCCCAAAGGGCTATGAAAGTATATACATATATGCAATACGCCAGTCCCGCACAGACTGACAAGACTTCGCTTGCCCCCCATGCAACCTCGCTCATCAGCATCGCCACCACCACCACCACTATTGACGACACGGCAACGATTAAAACCCTGCTCAGTATGAGTGCAGCCACGTGCATAGCGAAACTGTATGGTGTCACATTGAAAAACTTGATAAGCCCGGAGCGGTAGTAGCCCGAGACTACGCCGCCAATGGAGAACATGGCGTCGCTGGCAGTTGTCAAGACTAGGACGCCAGTGAGCAAGAATGTACTGTAGTCTTCGTTGTCTGCACCCCAAATCAAAGAAAAGAGGACGTAGACAAATGTAGGGAATACAAACGCAAAGAAAAATGCCTTCTTGACCCGCAAGAATGAGAATAGCTGATATACAGTCCCCAGCAAGATGGCTCTCATGGTTTACCTTGTGTTAATAGCAGATAGACATCCTCCAGCCCGGGGGTGAAGACTGAATATCTATTTGTCGAGAGGGCTATCTCCTCTAAAAGATGCTCCTGTCCTCTCTTCAGAAGCAGAGTTCTGTGGGCTTCGGAGGCAAATGAGACAACATCCTGTCCGGTGAGTCTCAAATCTTTGTCTACCACCACCCTATATGCGAGGTTTGAGTCCGCGACAACTTTCTGTGGCTCTTTTGGTCCGCACAAGAGTCTGCCGTCGGCGATAAATGCGACTTTGTCTGCATAGGTCATTGCCTCCTCCCACTGTTGCGTCGCAAGAAGTATAGACCTGCCCATTGCCTTGAAAACATCAGTCCAAACAATCTCTCTCGCCACCGGGTCGAGTGCCGAAGTCGGCTCGTCGAGTATAAGCAACGAGGGGCTGTGCATGACACACAGTAGGATGCCTAGTTTGCGGTTCTCGCCTCGCGAAAGTTTGCTTGCAAAAGTATTCAAAACTGACCTAAGCCCAACGAGGTCAACCAAATGTGGTGGGCACTGCTTCATGCCATATATTGCCGCGATGTAGTTTATCACTTCGCCAACCCTAAGGAGAGGAAATATCGAAAGGTCGTCCCAAAGCACCCCGACCCTCTTCTTTACATTGGCAAATGTTCGATTCGCCTCAAATTCAACAGCCCCCTCTTTGGGGGTGGCAACACCCGTGATTACCTCAAAAAGCGTAGATTTGCCAGCCCCATTTCTGCCCAAGATAGCCAAAGTCTCACCCTCTTCGACGCAGAACGACACGTCGTGCAGTATCCGCTTTCCTGCTACTTCGTAGGACACGTTTTTCAATTCTAGTCTCATGGCTAAGATGCTTTCCCTATAACCACCACAGATTGGATTGTCTCCAAGGTTCCATCGACATCGAGCAGATTATTTAGTTTGTCATCGAGAAAGCCCCCAACGATACACGAGCCAAGTCCCAACTCGTAACAGACCAAAGAGACGTTTTGAGTTGTTGCACCGACTTCCTGTATCATAAACCGATAGCCTCGCTCTCCGTATTTCAGTAGCACCCTCTCTGCTACAGATGTGATGAATAATAGGCAACAAGAGTCGCTCATTTGGATATACGGTTCGGTAACTACACAATCACGAAACAAGTCTAAAGAAAGATGTTTGTCGACTAGTTCCAAAGACTCTGTGTCTACTCGATAGTGGTACAGTCCATTTTGTATTGCCGCCCTGTTGACGAACAGGTATAGTTCTAAAGGATACAATGCGCCAGCGGATGGGACTGTTCTAAGTGCCCAAGAATATGCACCTCCCTCCATCTCCTGTTCCGAAGTCACGCCATACGCATAGTGTAGTATACTGTAAAGCTCCCCCATAGATAGCTCATAGTCTGCAAACTTTCTAACACTTCTCCTCTTTGATAAAATGTCAAACAAACTTCCCGCTGTTTGCTTCTTCCCCTTATAGTCATCCATGTTTATGGATTTGCTTTGCGGATAGCATTTATATGGTTGGCTAGCTCTTTGCGACACGTACGGAACGGAGAATAGACCAATGTTCTCCCCTAGTTGCATCATCGAAAACTTGTCCAACTTGCTGTTCTCTTGGTATAGCAGAGCTAGGCTGTTTGAAAGCTTTGCAGGGTTGAACAAGGATTGGTCTAGTTCATTAATCAACTCCCGGTTGCTTTTGTACACTCTCATAATCGCACCTCTTTATGGGAAAGGATGGGGATAATGGTTCAACTGCTCGAAAGACTTAGATTGCATGCCCATCTCCACTGGGAGGTCGTAGAGTCTACGACCTCCGAGAAAGTAGAATGGATATGCGCCTCCCATCTGTAACAGTTGTGGGATGACGATGCGAATAGCGTACATCCCAACTTGATTTACGTCGCTGGTTGTTAAGTCTTTCACTAACACGTTGTATCCTTTCTGCCTCATTCGTTCTATAATGGTAGTTATTTGCTTTTCAGTCGATTCTGCGTTTCTCTCTTCTATGTCTACAGAAATAGAAGCCTCCGCTTTGCGCCAAACATCAAAAACAGTCTGAAGTTCGGGTCTCTTTATGTAAAAAATAGAATGATCCTCGAAATTCAACAGCTCCCGAAAGTTGTCATTAGGCATCCAATTGCGTCGTCGGTCTAGTAAAAAACGAAAATAGGAGACCGATTGCGCAATTTCTAGAATGACTTTGCGAAGAGCGTCGCCATAGGTCGTCCTTGTGGCGGTTCCTACGGCGACAAAATCTCCAAATTCTGCCCGCCCAAAGCATATACCAAATACCGTGGGTACATTAAAGTCGTATGTAATATCCATGAAATGCCACTCATAGCGATTAGGAAAGATTTTTGCTATATACTTGCGTATAGCATCATCTATCCATATCTTTGCCTTAAACATCTGCTGATGCCTGGTTACGACGAAAGCATCTCTTTCTATTAACTCGTACAGGGCGGTCAGTATCGCTTTGTAATAGTTTGTATGGGCGGCAAGTCCAGTAGACGTTCCGACTGTTATCCACTGGTCGTCACCAGTCCACGGCAGATATACGAAAGCTGACGGAATTAGCTTGCTCTTCCCATCAGCCAAGTCTAGGCTCTCAGTCCAATGCAACTTAGTGCTTTCGCCGAATGGCACAATCTTGTAATTGTTGATGACGTACTCATTGTACTGTCTTTCGTGGAATAATGCAAACTCTTTCGGATTTATTGCGATGTCTGTCAACTCTTTATAACAAGTCATTCGCATGTCTTCTTTCTTATAGAAAGCAGGGCAGTAGCGCTCGACGGTCTCGCCAATCGTCCTCAAATAGCCATCATTCAAGAAACGGCCACATCCACTGCTCCTACCTTCAAATTTTTCACCACCCAGCGACAATGTGTTTGCAGGTATGATACCAAAGGAAGTGACATACGGGTCTCCGTTAAGGCGAGGGAGTTTCATTACATTGCGAATCAAACCTAAGCGACCGCTTTGCAAACTCTTTGTCCTCAGCAATGCAAGCCTAATTCTTTCCATCACCTTCTCTCTGTTTTACGTAGTGTCACGGCCTCCAACCAAGGGGATGGATTGTAGTCTAACATCGGGTTGCATATATGACATATGGGGGTCTTTAGGAAAATATGTCGTACAACCGAGAATCGGCTGATGTCGAATACGACATTGGCCCTCCACGTTTCGGGGATATACCAACCTCCGATATATTTGGAAATGTCTATCACGATGAAGCATGACATATACTTCGTCACAAGATTTGGAATTGAATCTGGCTTTGAAAAACTATGGTGGTCTCTGAGGAAATCTTCGTATGAGTTGGTGTAATTTGCAAATTCGTCATTGCTTCTTAGTCGTCTCTTATAACACTCATAGCACCCGGTACTCCTGCCCCAAAATATAGGTCCAACGCTGAAATACCTACCATCGAACATTCCATCGACTAGTAGCCACGGACGGTTCATGTCCAAAGCGACTATGTTGATGTTGTCTAGCAATTCCGGGTTCCAATGGGCGGCATCTACGATGACAAAATCGCTTCGGCTGAAGACGTCTTGAACTTTGCCTATGGAGAAAGATTCTGCAGGTTGGTACAAGACCACTCTCCTATACCCGTAGTTCTTGGCCTTATTTCTTATTTCCTCTCCAAGAACTTTTGCGCCTATGTAGCCTAGCGTTTTGTTTCCAAGGGTAGCGTTTCTTGGCTGAGCGTCTCCGGCATAATTAGCTCCTTGGAGTTGTTCCCTATCTATGAGGAGAAAATCCTCTGAAAGCACACCACACTCTTCGAGTTCGCCGATTACATCCATGACCTTGTCTAGACTGTAGCTACTCGAGAGTGTTCGGGTTATCTCAGAGAACGAATACGACTGACGTTCTTTGTACAGCTGAATGACGGCTGTGAATATACTCTCTTTCTCCTTGTCCGAAAACTCTACTACGACCACATCCGTTTTTGTTCGAATTTGGTATGCCGAATTTATAGGGTCGTAAAAAATATCGTATTTGTCAGTGAGGAGCATTGTGCTTCAGTTCTATATTCTTAACTTGACATTGGATAGCTGTGAACTAGATGTGGAATCTAGTTCACAGCATAGTCTTAGGCTGCGCAACAACAGTTGCAACAGCAATTGCAGCAACAACCAACTGCTAGCGTCATGGAGCTAACATCTGCGAAAGAGGTGGCTCTTAGTTTCCTTACATTCATAAGTCACAAGATTTTCAGCGTTACTACCCTGTACAATAGAAGTCCTCGCCTAGCTACCCAACCTTTGAAAGTGGACTTTTGGCGCATTATAAGACATCTTTGTCTGCAAAATTAATCAAGGAGGCTAGAATAGCAAGTGTTAAAATAAAGAAAAGAAGAAGAATCAAACAATAATTAAGTTGATAGAATATGCGACCATGAATCGCCGCTATTGTGGGAAAACTCCCTTACGTTTGTACGTGTGCGATGCTTTACCTTGATACGGTTGACGATGGTGGGGGCAATCGTATCTTTTTACTACCTTTACCCCCGACTTATACATGAAATCAGTTCGATGAGACGCAACATATGGATTTGGGCATCGTTGGCGTGCCTATCCTTGCCCGCAATGGCGCAAAGCACAGCGATTCTTACGACCCCCGAAGCCCAGTTCGAACACGCCTTGTCGCTCTATGACGCTGCAATGTATGGGGCGGCGCGGACGGAGTTCGCGAAGTTTCAAGAACTCTACCAAAACAGCGCCAGCGGCGCAATGTTGGAGGACGCCAGGTTCTTCGAGGCCATGTCTTCCAAGATGTCTGGCAATCCCGACGCCGCACGGTTGCTCGGCGACTTCCGCCACTTCGACCCGCACAACAGGCACAGGAGCGATGCGGAGTACCACGTGGGCGACTACCTCCTCTCGCGCGGCAACGAGCGCAAGGCTTTGGAATGGTTTGAGAAGGCCGACGAGCGGGACGTGGACCCGAAAGACCGGGTTCCCCTTATCTTCAAGCGCGGGTATTGCTATTTCGTCCAAGGTCGGCATAGCTTGGCGATTGCCCAGTTTGACAAGATTAGAGGAGAGGAGGGGGAATATCTCAACTCCGTCAACTACTATCGTGCGCATGTCCTCTACGAGAACGGAAGCCTCGACGCGGCTCTGAAGCTGTTCCTGGCCTTGGAGAAAAACGACGGCTTCAAGGCGGCCGCCACATACTACATCGCCGACATCATGTATCTCCAGGGGCACTACACCGAGGCGCTGAGGTATGCGTCGCCGCTTGCGGAGCAGAACAACGCCAAAGCGCCGGAGATGATGCGGATTGTGGCGGACAGCCACTTCATGATGGGGGAGGACACAAAGGCCGTCGCGGCCTATGGCAAGTTGTCGTCGATGCTCAAAGGCAAGTTGCTCCGTGCCGACTACTACCATTTGGGACTGGCGCACCTGCGCCTGGAGGCCTATGACAAGGCGGCGGCGAATCTCTCCAAGGTGACGTCGGACGACGACGCCATGGCGCAAAACGCATACTACAATTTGGCGACGTGCTACATACGCCTCGGCGACAAGAAGCGCGCCCGCACGGCTTTCGACGCCGCGTCGCGCTACGGTTTTGACACCGCCATCACGGAAGATGCGCATTTCAACAAGCTCAAACTGGCCTACGAGCTCAGCTTTGCGCCTTTCGACGATCTAATCTCCTCCTTCGTGGAGTTTCTCGACCTCTATCCGGGCTCGTTGCACCGCGACGAGACGTATTCTCTGATCGGCAAGGCGCTTATCTCCACCAAGAACTACAAGCAGGCCCTGGCGACGCTGGAGAAGATTAAGCACAAGGACTTGGCTCTCTACAAGTCTATGCAGAGGATTGCTTTCTACCATGCGCTAGAGCTCTATAGCAACATGGACATCGACGGCGCCATGGACTTTTTGGACTATTCGCTCAAGTATGGCGACTACGATGCCCATCTCAAGGCAAGGGCCCTCTTTTGGCAAGGTGAGTGCCTCTATTTCAAAGACCAGGTGGAGCCGGCGCGCGAGAAGTTCCTCATGTTCATCAACTCCTACCAGGCGACGGAGGTCGGCGAGTTCGCCACGGCGCACTATGACGTGGCATATACATACTACAACCAGCGCGACTACGCCAATGCGCGCCGTTGGTTCATGCGCTACACTTCGCTTGCGGGCAAGAAGCAGGACTACCTGATGGCCGATGCGTACAATAGGATAGGCGACTGCCTCTATGTGAACAGGGATTTCAGCGGGGCCATCGGGTTCTACGACCAGGCTGGCGCCACGTCGAAAGCGCAAGGCGACTACTCGCTCCTCCAAAAGGGCATCTGCCTTGGTTTGCTCGGCAACTACGAGGGCAAGATTGCGAACCTGGACGACCTCATCGGTCAATATCCGAAATCGGTCTATGTCGACAACGCCTATTTCGAGAAAGCAAAGGCATATGTGGCGTTGGGGCAGATTAAGGACGCTATATACAACTATAAGGTCGTCAAAGAGAAATATCCGAAAGGAAGCCTGGCGTCGCAAGCCATGCTTCAGCTCGGCTTGCTCTACTACAACAATAACGAGTTCGACAACTCCATGGCGTTCTACAAGCGCGTGGTCAACGAATACCCGTCGACACCCGAGGCCGCCGACGCCCTGTCGGGTTTGAGAAACGTATATATGGAGCAAGGGGACTACGACGGCTACATTGCCTATACGTCCACTCTTGGCTCGTTCGCTCACGTAGGGGAGGGCGAGAGGGACTCGTTGCTCTACGTGAGCGCGTCGAATCTCTACCTCAAAGGGGCTTTCGCCGAGGCCAAGGGGGCCTTTGAGCGCTATCTAGACACTTTCCCCAGCGGGCGCTATGTCGCTCCGGCGAACTACTATTTGGCCGACTGCCTCTACGGCGAGGGCGAGTACTCAGCCGCCTTAGAGCTCTATGCCGCTGTGGCTAAGCAACCTCGGAGCCTGTTCACTGAGGAGGCTCTATTGAGGAGTGGTGAGTTGCAATATAAGTCGGGAGACTACAAGCAGGCTCTGACCTCTTTCATGAACTTGGAGGAGGAGGCGGAGGTCGAGGCCAACCGCATTGAGGCCATAATCGGGCAAATGAGGTGCATGAGCAAGATGGGCGACTTGGAGCAGTGCGTCGTCAGTGCCGACAAGGTTATCGCAATGCCCCAAGCGTCGCCCGCCATACTGCGCGAGGCGCAATATCTGAAGGCCAAGTCGCTCATCGCGCAGGGGCGCATGGAGAGCGCCATGTCGACGCTCCGGATGCTTGCAGAGAGCACAAAGACCGCGGAGGGTGCCGAGGCTAAATACCTCATTGCGCAACGCCTCTTTGACACGGCAGACATCGAGGGTGCGGAGAACGAGGTCTTCGACTATGTCGAGAAAGGCACGCCGCACCAATATTGGTTGGCGAGGAGCTTCGTCTTGCTTGCGGACATATATCACGCCAAGGGAGACGATTTTCAGGCCGTGCAATATTTGCAGACACTCAAAGACAGCTATGCGGCGGACGACGACATTGCGTCGCTCATTGAGCAACGGCTTGGCGAATGGAGTGCCGCGACGACGGGACAATCTGAATAACAGACAAAAAAAATCAAGAGGATGAACCACAAGCCTCACGGCTACATATATGCGGCAGGTGCCGCGGTCGCCGCGCTCTGCATGAATGCGGCGGCCTATGCGCAGAGCGATACGACAAGCACCATAGACCGTTCGGTGGACGTCGTGAACGCCTACCAGCCGCACTTGCGAAAGGCAAGGAAGATATACACCGACCCGGTCATCGACGACACGGCAAAATTGTCGGACAACTTCAACTACCAATTGCTCCACAGGGTTGCTGTCGTCACGACCAAGCCCGACAGCCTCACGGCGGCGGAGATGGACTTCCCGGCATTCAGCAGCCCCTACAGGGCGAGGGTCGAGGGGGGCGTTGGCTCTTTGCCGGCCTTTTATGGGCGCGTGACGTACAACATGGGTTCGTCTAAGAAGCACCATATGTCGATTCAAGCCGCCCACCTCTCGCAATTGGGGCAGGTGAAGCTCGACGACGGCTCCAAAAGCGACGCTCACCAGCACGACTCAAAGTTCAACTTCAACTACGGCCATTTCGGAAAGAATCTTAGGTTCGGCATCGACCTTGGGTTTGCCAATCAGGCCTACAGCTACTATGGGCTAAGCACATTGGTCGACACCAGCGTCTACGTCTCCGACGACGGCGTGGAACTTGCTGGGGCGACCTTGGCCAGCGACTCGAAGCAGCGCAACAGTGCTTTCGACCTAGACATAACCTTTGCAAACTCTCTGGTTGACCCGTTGCGCAAGTTCACATTTAGGGCGGGGGCCGGTTTTGGAGTCTTCGGCAACAAGAGCGGCGTGAGGCAGACGGACATACGCTTTGGCGGCAACCTCCGTTTCCCTTTTAGGGAGATGGCCAGCGTCGATGCGGACATCAACGTGAACATATACAAAGTAGGCGAGGGTGACAAAGCCGACCAATATCGGTTCGTAGAGTATAGCGGAAAAGACATCAGCTTTGTGCCGCATTTCCGGCTCGACAACGACTACATGAGCTTGAGGCTTGGCCTGAGGGTCATAAGTGTCATTGGAGACGACAACGTGGACAAGGATGACTTCATCGTCCAGCCAGACCTGCGCGGAGACTTCTTCATTGGAGACGGTTCCGTAGGGGCCTACGTGGGGCTTACGGGCGACTATGCCGCAAACAGCTATCGTAGGCTCGTGCAGATGAACAGGTTCATGTCGCCCGACACCCGTAAGTATCAGCGTGCCGCCGGCAGTGGCAAATATCTGTCGCGTCATGACATCCGGCACTCGCAAGCCCCGGTCGTTTTCAATCTCGGCATCAAGGCGTCGTTCTCCAAGAAGGTCCAGGCGACAGTCGGCATGACATACAAATCGTTGGGCGACGAGGTCTTTTTCGTCAACAGGCATTTCGCTTTGGCGGCCGACACGACGCAGATTGCGTATAGTTCGCAATTTGCCGTCGTGCAGGACGACGGCAAGCTGTTCCGCTTGCACGGCGAGGTCTCTGTGTCGCCCACCGCCAACGGACGGATCTTGTTGGAGGCTACGTACGACAAATATAGCATGAACGAGCTCGACGAGGCGTGGAACAAGCCCATATGTGCCATTGCCCTGTCGGGCCGGTGCAAGCCAACGGAGAGGTTGCTCTTGCGCGCCAAGGCGGAATACGAGGGGCGGCGTAAGGCTTTTGACCCTACGTCCGCGACGGCGAAGAGCCTGGATGGCTTTTTCGACCTAAACATTGGCGGAAGCTACTATATATCGAACCGTTGGACGGCTTTCATCGACTTCAGCAACATCACGGCCGCCGACCAGCAGCGTTGGTTTGGCTACTCGTCGTATAGGTTCAACGCCATGGTCGGCGCTACCTACAAGTTCTAGAATTGCAGTGTGCCTATGCTGACGCTTACGCTGATGCGCCACGGCGAGGCTTCACCCGTCGCCGAGAGTGATTTCGCCCGGCCTCTGACCGATTTCGGTCGCCTTCAGGCGGAGGATGCCGCCCATGCGCTGAAAGGGTGGGGCGTGTGGCCCGGGCTGATTGTCTCGTCTTGCGCAAAGCGCGCGAGTCAGACGGCGCATATCGTGGCGGCCGGCATTTGGGGAGAGATTCCTCTTGTGTGCGAACAGTTCCTCTATGAAAGCTACACCACCCAGCAACTGCTAGGCCTCGTCGCCCAATGCGCCACGGCGCATGGAGTGGACAGCGTGTTGCTCGTCGGACATAATCCAGACATCACCGTCAAGGCCTCAAACCTGTGCCGCGACGCCTGGGATGCCGCATTCCCCACAGGCGGGTGCCTTGCCCTCCTGTTCGACTGCGACGTGTGGACAGACGTCGAGGCGCGTTCCGCAAGTGTCCTCCGCTCAACGTTTGGGTGAGAAGAAATACTGAAAAGGAATCAGTCTCGCATTACTCGCCACTTCAAAAAGCGTGCGGGGTTGCCGCCCACCACAGCCCACGGCTCGACGTCTTTATATACCGATGCGGTAGCCCCAACAATGGCGTGGTGACCTATTGTGACACCCGGCCCCACGTAGGCGCGGGCGGCGACCCAGGCGAAGTCTCCGACAACTATTTGGGCAGAGTAGAGAGTGTGCAACTTGCTCTCATAGTCGTGAGTGGCGGTGCATAGATATGCGTATTGTGAGACTGCGACCTTGTTGCCTAACTCGATGAGACCAGGGTTATATATGATGGCGTGCGCACCTATTGCTGTTCTATGCCCTATTTTCAGATTCCACGGCGCCCAAATTTGGGTGCTGGCGTTTATGGCGCAACCGCCCCCTATCTGTGCGCCCCAGCAGCGCAACACAAAAGAGCGCCATCGCCTAAAAATCGGTAGGGAGAACGGTCGGAAGAGGAGGAGGCTGCAAACGTTCCAACCAAGACGGCGGAGACGGCTCGCAAAAGTGTATGTGTCGATATACTTTTGATAGTCGCTTGCGGACTTCGGCTCTACTTTATCCATTTTGCCAATGATTTAACATAAGATAACAAATTGGGGGGGTGATTTTTTTCACTGCGTAGAGGACTTTTTCTTTCGGTGTGTACCGGAAGTACTTGTCGGTAAGCTCCTCCCACGAGAGCTTATCCCACTCTTCTCGAAACTCCTCGCGGCGTGGCGATGGCATCACCGGACGGTAATATTGGTGATTGCTCACAGAGGCCTCGGCGTAGCTGCGTCGCTCATATGTAAGACTGCCAGCAAAGGAGTCGAAAAACGAATGGGCCTTGTCGGAGTTGAGGGCGAGCATGGAAATCCCCTTGGGGCGCTCCATGTTGTGATGAAACGGCTCTATCTTGCCCAACCCCCAAAAGTCGGCCACGGTGAAATCGGAGAATCTACACTCGCCGTTCGATGTGCATCGGAAACAGGCGTCGCGAAGGAACACGTTGTGCTGAAATCCGACAAAATAGCCGTTGTCGGCGAGTTCCAGTTTCACTTCGCCACGGTGTGCAAAGATTGCCATCGTATAGTAGCCAATCTCTTGACCGTCGGCTCGCTTATGGCGCGGGATATAGCCCACAAGTTTGTCTCCAAACTTGCGCTCCAACCATTCCACATATTTTTTAAACACGCCTTGCCCCGGAACCCCATGGCAAACAAGGTCGAGAGTCAGCAGGTTGTCGTAGTCCTTGCGCAGGAATGCCCGCAAACCCTTGACATGACACCCCGTGCCGCATAATAGCACGAGTTCGCCGCTTTGCAACTCCTCTCTGATTCTGCGAAAGCTCTCCCCAACGTAGCTTTGGACATATTTCGATTTTTGCAGAGGGCGTAGCTCGTCTATGGTCGTCGCTTCACTATAGCGTAGCGACATGTCGTCCGCATATGCCGCGCCCCACACATGGCCGCCTCTCTCCACCACAGCTTTTGAGATGGCGTATGCCGCTCCGCCCGACGTACTCTCGCGGCGCGCCGACGAGTCGTTTAGCCAACAGCAATAAATCTCAGGACGACCGCGCCTCGTCGGGGCATTTCCGTCAACTTCGGGGCAAGTCCGCTCACACAAGAGGCAGCCAATGCACGTGGAAGCATCTACCACGGGGTGCAACTCCCCATAGCGGTCTTCACGCATGGTGATGGCATCTGTGGGACAAACGTTATAGCAGGCAGAGCATGCCGTACATTTGTCGTAGTCGCATAAAACAGGCAGACGTTTTCCTCTATCCATCTATTGCGGTCGTTAGGTAGTTTACCGACTCTTTGCGCATGACCTCCAGTGCACTGTTGGCTTTTGCAAAATCAGTTGCCAAAGACATATCTTTCGACGTCTCCTCTCCTTCGTATGCCACACGGCTTGTTAGCCCACATCTCTCTAGCAAATTGAGTTGTCGGCTGTTGTTGCTGCGTCGGCGGTCTAGAACGGAATAGAACGGTTTGTTGAAGTTGACGCTAAACGCCGTACCGTGGAACGAGTTAGTGACTACGAACGAGGCGTTTCTGAATAGGTATAGAAATTCTGCTGGCCCGGCATCGGAGATGTCGATGATGCCAGCTTGCGGTCCTTCTGTGCCAATATTCGCACGAAGCCTCACTATTGGTATTTTCAGTTCTTTCGATACGTTCGAGGCCAATTCGTCGATGGTGTCTTGACGCCTTAGCTCGTATACCAATACAAAGCCATGCGGCAACCCCTCCAAAGGTCGTTCAACTTCAGCCCACTCGTCGGCTGTTAGCAAGAGTGTAGGGTCTAAGACCACGGTGGCTTCACGACCGGTCAAACTCCTCACAAGTGAGGCTCCGGAATCCTCGCGCACTCCAATGCAGTCGAATCTACCGAGAAGCCTGCGGTAGACATCCTCCGCCTTTTTCGGCAGCGACGTGACCCCGAAACTGCTGGCATAGCTCACCTTGCGTGCGTCGTCGGGAGCAAAGGATAGGAGGTAGGGTGCCAAGTTTGTGTTGCAACGCGGGTTCCAAACTTGGTCGCTTCCTACGCAAAAAACATCGTAATGTAACCGGGCCGCCTGTAGCTCGGACAGGCGACGAAAAGTGCGCGAGAGGTGAGTGTTTGCGGCATGAAAGTCGTCAAAGCGTTTGTTCCGATTTTTCGTAAGCTGAGGGAAGCGCAACTTTTGAAGCGAGTCTCGTAGGCGAAGACCAATCTCTTTGACTTTAAAGCGAAAGGGATATGGATAGAACGGACGAGAACTCCGTTCGGCAACGTGTTCTGGATTCTTGTAGAAGAGGTAGTCGATTATCTCGGCTTTGTAACCAAGCCTCTCCAATTTTCGCTGAAGGGCGAAAGCTTGAAGCTCGGCACCATAGTTACCGACTTTGAGTATGGTTATTATGCCAACGCTTGCCATGTAGCATATTAATTAACATCTTAACATCTCTGCATACACATCTCTCTGAGCCTTTGCCATAGCAGAGGCGGAATATTTCGCTTCCACCAAAGCCCTGCCGTTGCGTCCCATCTTCTCCAACTCTTCTGCGTCTAATTTCACAAAGCGCGCAATGGCCTCCGCTAGAGGCTTTGCCCCTATCTCTATCCATGCGCCACAGTGGTTGCTTTCTAGGTCGCCCCATGGTGTGCCCTTGGTGGTTATCACGGGCGTACCCGTAGCCAAGGCTTCGGGTATCACAAATCCAAAGTTCTCAGAATGGCTAGGTAGCACGAAGAAATCAGACTCCCTAAAATACTGCCATTTCTCCTCCCCATATGCAGCGCCGGGCAGTTTTACTATGTCCGCGACGCCGGCCTCATCTATCTTCTGACGCAATGAGGTTATGTAGTTTGCATCTCCATCGCCAACGATTAGAACCTTATAGTTGCGCACCAAATCTTTTATTTCGCTTATGGCGTCCACTAAGAAGTCTATACCTTTCTTGACATGTATGCGCGATAAGAATAATATTCTGCGCCTTGGTGTCCAGGAGGTTTTCATGGAGATAGACGAGACGTCCAATCCTAGCGGAACAATGCTGACGCTCTTGCCGAAGCCCAGTTTGACGAAGTTGTCACGCTCACTCTTCGCTGTGACCTCCACAAGACCCACTGCCTTTATGGCGCGCTTTTGGTAAAGCAGGAGAGCCGGCAATTTTCTTGTGAGGTAGTGACGCCGTATAATCCAAGGTTCCAACATTCCATGTGGCGACAAAACCGTCTTGCAACCGTATTTCACGGACAGCTTGATGAATGCTGCCGTTGCGGGTAGCCAGCATGTGTTCACATGGACTATGTCGGGGGAGATTTGAGCCAATATGTGTCGAACGAAACGGCGGAATGAGACACCTGTCAGTCCGAATTTGGGTGCAAAAAAAACTTGACATCCACCGATGCTAACCATTTCACCATGCCTGTGAGTCACCAAAAATATTTCGTCACTCTTAGACAATTCAGGGAGAATGGTTGCTAAGAAAGTCGTCGTCCCGCCAGAGGCGACTTCTATGGAGGGGATATAATGCAAAATCCTCATTGAACAGGCTGTGACATTTTTGGGGGGACACGGTTGTGTGTTTCACCACAAACCGTCTCAATCGACGACACCGCATTATTCACCATTGCGTCCATCGTCAAGTGGTTGTGCACGTAATCAATTGCATTGCGGGACATTATGTCCAAATCCACTATATCGATGGTGCGTAACGTGGACAAGCAAACCGCCATGTCCGCAAAAATCTTGCCGTTATAGCCATCGACAATGTACGAGTACTCCACACACTGCTTCACTTCTTCGGAACGCCTAAAGGTGAACACTGGCTTGCCATACGCCATGGCCTCAACAATCGACAAGCCTACCCATCCAGGCTGGAAATATACGTCTGACAAGCCAAACAACTCGTCTTTGACCTGTTGGTCGTAAACTGCGCCATAGTCGTAGACATTGCTATATTGGGAAAAGTCTGGCTTATGTCTCCCTTGGCCAATGATTACGAAACCATATCGGTCTGCGTCAAGATTCTCAATGACGTCTAGTAGCAAGTCGGTTCGGCGGTATGGGGTTTCAAATCTTGCGCAGTAGATAAGCACCACGCTCTGACGTATTGAGTGTTTGAGCCGTAGTTCATTTTTGGGTGATGGCGGTTTCGACAAGATATCGTTAACGTTGGAAATTGTGTTTCCGAGTGCGACCATATGCTTGCTAGGGAATCGCCGCCTCCACAACTGTAATTCCTTTTCCGTGTAGAACCAAACGCCATCGGAGAGGGCGACCATCAACCTCAACCTCCAATCGAGGCGTCGCTCCTCCTGCATATACCGCTTAACCGATATGCCATGTCCCCACAATATGACCTTTCTATGGTGAATGCGTTTCGTGAGCAATAAGAGCCACGTTGTGAGATGTGCGAAATGCAACATCAAAACTAGGCAACTGACACTTCTTTTGAGCAATGGGGCAGGGGAGTATAGCATAACGCCACCAACATTCACGTTGGGCAAATGCATCGTTTTACTCCCTATTGAAAATCCCGACCTCTTAGAGACTTCTTCCCCAATGTATGAGAAGAGTCGCACTCTGCATGGCGTCAACAGTTTCGACAACCCTGCGAAGAATGCCTCACGATAGTGTGGGACTGTCGGTTGGACTATGCTGACGTCGCCCTCCATTATATTCTCCATTTCATAGTTGCAACACACCGCATACTCCGGCTAAGTTACCGAAAATATTTCGTCACTAGTGGCTTAGGTGGTGAATTTGCTTACTTTCGGATGGCGAGACCACTCCTTAAACAACAGAAATGGGCAAGTGCCACAACAAGGAGACACTCGCCCATTTTTGCCAATATCAGAAGTCTCGGAACAACTACAGAGACTCCAACTGCTTCTCTATGCTATCCTTGATGGCCTTGGCGTTGGCATCGTCGGGGTTAATCTCGAGCGACTTCTCTATGATAGGCTTGGCCTCCGAGAACTTTGCCCTCGCATCGGCTTTGAGCTTGTCCATCTTGTCTGCCCCGGCGGTCTGCATGGCCTTGGTTATCTCGGCGCCCTCATTGTACAAGCCAAAGGCCTGGTCGCGGAACAATTTGGCGTAATCTTTCTTGAACGCGTTGCCTGTCTTGCCGTTCTTATATTTCCCGAAACCCTCCTCTATGGCTTTGGCGTACTCGTCGTCTTTCTTCTGAGCTTTGAGGATTGAGGCCATGCGGTATGCGGCATCTGCCTCCTTATAGCCCAACGTCTGCGCCTTTGCGTAGAAAGCATAAGCCTCGTCGAGTTCTTTCGTGCGCTGTGCGCACATCCCGGCGTTGTATACTGTGGCCGCATCGACCGAATCTCCCCACAAGGTTATCGCTTGCTTATAAGATGCCAAAGCATCGGCGAACTGCTTGTTGCGGACAAACTCGTTGCCCTCGTTTTTGTATTCGTCGGCACTCTTGTCCTGCGCCGACAACGCGGTTGCCGCTGCCATTAGGGCGACCACAAGTCCAAACTTCTTCATACAGATTACTCCTTTCGTTCTTACCTTGATTTCATCTCCCTGTCTGGCTCGCAATCCTGCTCACCAGCTTATTATGGAGACTACTGTAATTTGTCGTTGGATAATGCAAACTTATTGCCAAACGTTATCTTAACGAAGGCAAAATTTCGTGATAGTCATTCCCGATCCGTACGGACTGCTTCTTTCCGTTGAGGAATTTCGCCAATCTTTCGGGAATCGCTACACCCTTTCCGGCAAATTTCTCAACGGTGTCGATGAACTTGGCCGGATGCGCCGTTTCGAGGAAGACGCCATACTCGCCATCTTGCAGGTGGTCTCTGAGGGCCGCATAACCGACGGCCCCATGAGGGTCGCACGTATACCCATACTTTTCGTGGACTTCGGCAATTGTGGCCCCGATAGCCTCGTCAGAATAGCTATAGCTAGAGACGACGTTGCGAAGCTCGTCCACGGAGCGCCCGAAAAGTTCGAACACCCTTGCGAAATTGCTGGGGTCACCGACGTCCATAGCGTTGGCCAGGGTATGGATTGACGGTTTGGGACAATACTCTCCCGTAGTCAGGAAGTCGGTGAAGACCCTGTTGGCGTTCACTGCGGCGATGAAGCGCTTGACGGGCATCCCCATTTTGTATGCCACAAGCCCTGCCGTGATGTCGCCAAAGTTGCCGCTCGGCACGCAAAACACCACATCTTTCCACCTTTCTTGCGGGATTTGCGCCAATGCGTGGAAGTAGTACACGCACTGAGGCAGGAATCTCGCCAGATTGATGGAGTTTGCCGATGTCAGAATCTTCTCTCCATTGAGTTGCTTGTCCATGAAAGCCTCTTTGACCATGCGTTGGCAGTCGTCGAACACACCGTCGACCTCATAGGCCGTGACGTTCTGCCCCAACGTCGTGAACTGAAGCTCCTGCAATTTGCTGACAAGCCCCGAGGGGTAGAGGATGTGGACGTATACATTCGGGACGCCCAGGAAGCCATTGGCCACGGCACTGCCGGTGTCTCCGCTTGTGGCGGCAAGCACGTTTATCGGCCGTCCTCCATAGTCGGCGAAGTAGGACATGACGCGCGCCAAGAAGCGTGCGCCGACATCCTTGAATGCCAATGTCGGGCCGTGGAAGAGTTCCAACGACGCAATATTGTCGCGCACATTGACAACCGGCACCGGAAAGTTGAACGCGTCTTCCAACATCGACCTCAACTTGGGCCCTGGGATGTCGTAGCAAAAGAATCGCTTCAACACCTCATAGCCAATGTCCGACATACTGCTCCCTGGCAACCACTCCCAAAAGGAGGAGGGGAGGGTGGGTATGTGCTCCGGCATATACAGTCCCTTGTCGGGAGCCAATCCTCTCAACACAGCAGTCTTTAGGTCTGCTGTCTCTTTAATGTTATTTGTGCTGTAGAATTTCATATCGACAAACTGTATGTTCTAGCCCTACGACAAGTTGGCAACCTTTATGATGTCGGCGAATACGCCCGCCGCAGTGACATCCGCTCCGGCACCGTAGCCCTTGATTTCGAGGGGGTGCTCATTATAGTTGTCGGACGTTATCAATACGATGTTGTTCGTGTCGTCGAGTGAGAACAGCGGGTCGCCTTCTGCCACATCTTTGAAGCCGACCGTGACTGTCCCATTCTCAAATGTGGCCACGTAGCGGGCGATTTTCCCCTGCTCCGCAAGTTTCTTGCTTTTTGCGGCATATTCGTCGTCAAGCTCCTTTAGGCGCGACAAGAACGTGTCTACGTCGGGTGTGTCGAGATACTCCTGCGGCACAAACGGCTCTCGCTTGATATCCGCCATCTCAAGTCCGACACCCGCCTCGCGAGCGAGAATCAGAATCTTGCGTGCGACGTCTATTCCCGACAAATCCATGCGAGGGTCTGGTTCACTATAGCCCTTTGCGCGTGCCTCCGCAACGACCTCAGACAGCTTTCGCCCCTGCGCCAGGGCATTTGCGATGAAGTTGAGCGTCCCCGACAGCACCGCCCGCATCTTGACAATGTGGTCGCCACTGCATATTAGGTCGTTGATGGGCGATATTATTGGCAAGGCGGCGCCGACGTTGGTCTCGTAGTGGAACTTGACGCCTTTTTCGCGGGCCGTGGCTTTCAGATGCTGGTAGTGGTCATAATCTGACGAGGAGGCTATCTTGTTGGCTGTCACCACATTGACGTTGTTCTCCAACATGAAGTCGTAGAGGGCGGCTACATCCGGACTCGCCGTGCAGTCCACAAAGACGCATCCGGCAAGGTTGAGCCTCTTTATGGTGGTGGCTAGATCCGTATTTGTCAACGGTTTCCCCTCGTTCTGTAGGCGCTCCTTGGCCTGCTCCGCTTTTATGCCCTGTTCGTCGACGAGGGCCAATCTGGAGTTGGCGACTCCGACGATGCGCACGACGAGGCGATACTCGTCGCGCAGCTTGTCTGCCTGGGTGGCAAGCTTTTCCAAAAGTTTCCCGCCCACCGTGCCGAGGCCGGTCAAGAAAATCTGCAACACCTGGCATCGGCTGAGGAAAAAGGCGTCGTGCACAGTGTTCAGTGCCTTGCGCAAGTCGTCCTCCTTGATGACAAAGGAGATGTTGACCTCGCTGGCGCCCTGCGCAATGGCATATATGTTTATGCCACTTTTGCCTACGGCGTCGAAAAGCCGTCCGGAGACTCCCGTGTTGTGCTTCATTCTGTCGCCGACGACAGCCACGACGGCCATATGGTCTTTTATGCCAGTCGGCCGGGCGTGACCTGTCGTAATCTCGTCGACAAACTCGCCATCAATGACTTCGGCCGCCTTTGCGGCGTCGCGCGTCTCCACGACGAGGGATATGGTCAGCTCCGATGAGGCTTGGGAGATGAGGATGACGTTGACGTAGGCCCCGGCCAACGCCTTGAAGATGCGCATGGAGACCCCAGAGATTCCCACCATGCCCACCATTTGGAATGTCAGGAGGCTGACATTCTTTATTGAGGAGATTCCGCGGATCTTGCTGTTCTTGTCGGCACTCTCCACGTCGTCGATGCGCGTCCCCGGGCAGGACGTGTTGAATGTGTTCCTGATATATATGGGGATTTTCTTCTTCAGCACGGGCAATATTGTCGGTGGGTAGATGACCTTTGCGCCAAAGTGCGACAGCTCCATGGCCTCTTCGTAGGTCAAGTGGTCGAGCATATAGGCGCGGCTGATGATGCGCGGGTCTGCCGACATGAAACCGTCGACGTCTGTCCAAATCTCCAAAACCTCGGCGCCGATGGCCGCCGCAACCAACGCCGCGGTGTAGTCGGATCCGCCGCGCCCCAGGGTGGTAGGCTCACCTTTCTCGTTGGAGGAGATGAAGCCGGGCATGATGGTGTAGTCGCCAATTTTGGAGAATGCGTTCGCAATGTTGGCGGAGGTGACCTCTTCGCAGACAAGGTTGCGCCGTCCCGCCGGGTAAGTCTTGATGAGCGGACGCGAATTGACTAGGCGCGAGCCGGGCATAAACTCGCTAAGGATGAGAGAAGAGCAAATCTCCCCGAAGCCAGATATTGTCTCCAAGCTCCTGTCGCTCAGCTCCTTTAGGAGCGAGACACCCTTGAGCAGACTGCTCAAGTCCGCAAAAATGGGAGCAAGCAACGCCTCTATGCGTTGGGGGTCGTCGAAGAGGTCGGCAACGACGACCTTGTGCTTGTCCACAATGGCCGCAAGGGCACTCGTGTAGTCTTCGCCCGCGGCAGCCTTGTGGGCCGAAGCCAAAAGCATGTCTGTCACGCCGCTCACCGCCGAGACAACGGCTATGGTTGGAGCCGGATGGCTCAAGATGATGCGCTTCACTTCGCGTATGCTCTTGGCCGAACCCATAGAGGTGCCTCCAAATTTCAGAACCTGTGTCATCTGTAATCCTTAGGTTGCATTTTGCGTGGCGAAAGTAACGAAATTTTAGCTAGAAAGAGCAACCTGCCTGGAAGAACTTACCATGAATGTTGCATAGAAAACGAGCCGCGACCCATCAGGCACGATGTCTGACGGGGTGCGACCCATTGTGGGAAGCCGCGGGGCGGCTTTGGCGTGGCTAGTCAACCCTGTCGCGGATTGCCTTGCCCGACTGCCACGCTTGGCCGACGCTGTCGCCAACGGCGCGGTATATCATGGCTGCCCCGTCGTATATGATGGGCTTGAGTTTAGCGAGGTCAACCTTGCCGTCGGCCCCAAGGATGCTCTCGTCGGCGCTCCAGTTGACAACCTCGCCGACAACCTGCGAGCCGCCGTCGGCATCGTAGGTCATGCTGACGACGCGGCATTCCAGAGTAAGCTTGTAGTCGCTGATGATGGGGGCATCGACGTTCGGGCTGGGGACGGAGCTGAAGCCGGCGCGTTCCACCTTGTCGGGAACGTCGTTGCCGCTGACGAGGCCGAAATAGTCAGACTCAACTACGTCATCGACCGTGGCGAAACTCACAGTGAACGCCAATTTCTGCCGCAAGTTGTCTGTCGTCTTGTGGGGGCTTAGCGAGAATGTGAGCTTGTTGTGGTCGCACTGCGAAGCCCACGCCGCCATCATGACGTTGGGTTTTTGGTTCTTATCGTAGGTGGCAATCATGACGACGGGCTGTGGAGTTATGACCGGGTGCAGACCGCCGAAATTTCTTCGCCCCTCGACGTCCTTCACGATGGTGTTTGTCTTTGCGCCGCCACTCTGCTCGACCTGCTGAGAGCAGGCTGCTAACGCCGTGGCCAACATTGCGATGGTGAGAACTCTTTTCATTGCTGTCAGTGGTTTTCGTTGCGCGCCCGTGACGAATGCGCAAGGCGCGAATTTTGAAATAGTTTTGTTCTTGCGAAAGTAGATATTAGGGGCGTATTATGCAAATCGTTGCGCATGCGAAAAACTGTGAGTCAAAGCGATTGGCGAGGCATCGACTAGATGTGCGAAAATATTTCACTCAATGTTTCAATAATTAAACCAAAGGGGGTAAATTTGCATGACTAATAGACTGCCGAGATGGCTTCGAGCGTAATTGAGCTTAGCAACAAGCTGGAGGAGGGGGTCGGGCGGCTGATTGAGGCGTTGGGCGAGTTGAGAGTGCAGAACGCGAGGTTGGCCGCCGAGGTTGCCCGACTGCGCGCCGAGCTGGAGGCTAGCCACGAAGAGACTAGGGAGGTTCGGCGAGAGTTGGAGAGTTGCAGGGTGGGGCTTGCGCTCCGCCGCGCGGATGCTTCTTCAGGCGTCGATGCTCCTGGCGAGGCCCAAAGGTATATTAGTCAATTGGTGCGAGGTATCGACGAGTGCATTGCGCTCCTAAAACAATAGATTGTCCACATACGTAAGCTAGCCTGATGGCCACGGCAGAGAACAAGGTGGAGGTGTTTGTCACTCTAGGCGGGAAAGCCGTGAGTGTCAAGGTCTTTTCGGGAGAAGAGGCCATGGCGCGTTCTGCCGCGGAGTTCGTGGAGCAGAGGGCGAACACCAGCTACCAGAGTTTCATAAGGCGATATGGAGAGAGGGCTGGGCTTTCGGTGCTGGCTTTTGAATGTATGTTGGAGTATTTGCGCCTCAAGAAGTCGCGAGACAACGACGAGTTGGCACTGAAAGTCGGCGAGGTCGTGGGGCGCATCGACGAGGCACTCGAAGAATAGGCGGGAGGGGGCGGCCGCGCGCAAGCGGCGGGATGACTGTCTCCCGGACGACCACGCACTGTAGGGCGACTTGGCGAGGGACTTGGTGTCCCGACCCGCAGTCTCCATGCGGTGCTTTTTCTATATACTACATAATAACAATGCGAAGATGGACATATTGACAATTTGCCTATGCGCGGCCTCACTGGTTGTCGGCGGCGTAGTGGCGTGGCTGTTGCTTACCACGGCTTTCAAGACGAGGGCCACGAAAATCGTGAGCGACGCGGAGGCGGAAGCGGAGGTCATAAAGAAAGACAAGATACTTCAAGCAAAAGAGAAATTCCTGGCACTGAAAGCCGAATACGAGAAAGACGTCAACGCACGCAACCAAAAGATGGCCGCGGCGGAGACGAAAGTCCGGCAACGCGAGCAGCAGATTAAGGGTAGCCTAGACGACCTGCAGAGGCGCGAAAAGGAGCTGCAGACCGCCCAAGAGGCCCTCGAACGCCAAAAGGGCGTGGTGGCGCAACGGCAAGACGACATAGAGAAACTGCACAAGCAGCAAATAGAGAAGCTGGAGCAAATCTCGGGCGTGTCGAGCGAGCAGGCGAAGGAGGCACTCGTGGAGAGCCTCAAGGCCGAGGCCAAGACCGAGGCGATGTCATACGTGAACGACATCATGGACGAGGCGCGAATCAACGCCAACAAGGAGGCAAAGAAGATTGTCTTGCAGACCATACAGCGCGTGGCGACGGAGACGGCCATAGAGAATTCCGTCACAATCTTCCACATCGACTCCGACGAGGTCAAGGGACGGATCATCGGTCGCGAGGGGCGAAACATACGCGCCTTGGAGGCCGCGACGGGGGTGGAGATTGTCGTCGATGACACTCCGGAGGCAATCGTCCTCTCGGCGTTCGACCCCATGCGCCGCGAGATTGCGCGCCTGGCTCTCCATCAGCTCGTGACAGACGGGAGGATTCACCCTGCGCGGATCGAGGAGGTTGTCAACAAGGTCCGCAAGCAGGTTGAGGAAGAGGTAATTGAGACCGGCAAGCGAACCACGATTGACCTCGGCGTCCACGGGTTGCACCCGGAGCTTGTCAAGCTCATTGGCAAGATGAAGTACCGCTCGTCATATGGGCAGAACCTGCTCCAGCACTCCCGAGAGACCGCCAACCTGTGCGCCGTCATGGCGTCGGAGCTGGGGCTGAACCCCAAGAAGGCCAAACGAGCCGGGCTTCTGCACGACATTGGCAAGGTGAGCGACGAGGAACCCGAATTGCCGCACGCAATCCTTGGCATGAAGCTTGCCGAGAAGTATAAGGAGAAGCCGGAAATTAGCAACGCGATTGGGGCGCACCACGACGAGGTCGAAATGCAGACGATGTTGGCACCCATCGTCCAGGTCTGCGACGCCATCTCCGGGGCGCGTCCGGGGGCGCGCCGCGAGATTATCGAGGCATACATCAAGCGCCTCAACGACCTCGAGAATATGGCCATGTCATACAATGGCGTAATCAAGACCTACGCCATTCAGGCCGGCCGCGAACTGCGTGTCATTGTCGGCGCCGAAAAGGTCAGCGACAAGCAGGCCGAGGAGATTTCCACAGACTTGGCGAAACGGATCCAGACTGAGATGACATACCCTGGGCAGGTCAAGATTACTGTGATTCGCGAGACCCGGGCCGTGAGCTACGCAAAATAGTCCGAAACAGAAAAACCAAAACGATACATCAGAATGGCACAGACACCCGAATTCAAGTATGCGCCCATGTTCCAGATGGGCAAGGACGAGACCAAGTATCGCCTCTTGAGCCGCGATGGGGTCAGCACGGGGACTTTCGAGGGGAAGACCATACTCAAGGTCAGCCGTGAGGCTCTGACGCTGCTCGCCCAAGAGGCGTTCCACGACGTGGAGTTCATGCTCCGGCGCGAGCACAACGAGCAGGTCGCCAAGATTTTGTCCGACCCCGAGGCCACGGAGAACGACAAGTATGTGGCGTTGCAGTTCCTGCGCAATGCAGAGACGGCGGCGAAAGGGGTTCTGCCTTTCTGCCAAGACACCGGCACGGCCATAATCCACGGCGAGAAAGGGCAGCGCGTCTGGACGGATTTTGAGGACGAGGAGGCACTGAGCCTTGGTGTCTACAACACCTTTACGCAAGAGAACCTGCGCTATTCACAAAACGCGCCGCTCAATATGTACGACGAAGTGAACACGCGCTGCAACTTGCCGGCTCAGATAGACATCGAGGCCGTCGAGGGCGACGAGTACCGCTTCGTCATGGTGGCAAAAGGCGGCGGCTCGGCCAACAAGACCTATTTCTATCCCATGACCAAGGCCACGATTCAGAACGAGGGGACGCTCCTGCCTTTCCTTGTCGAGAAGATGAAGAGCCTTGGCACTGCGGCCTGCCCCCCCTACCACATCGCTTTTGTCATTGGCGGCACAAGTGCGGAGAAGAACCTGCTGACGGTCAAGCTGGCTTCCATCAAGTACTACGACAGTCTGCCGACCACTGGCGATGAGACAGGCCGGGCGTTCCGTGACGTAGACCTGGAGGCCAAGTTGCTTCGCGAGGCCTATCAGATTGGCTTGGGGGCGCAGTTCGGCGGCAAATATTTGGCGCACGACATTAGGGTCATCCGTCTGCCGCGCCATGGGGCTAGTTGCCCCATCGGAATGGGTGTCAGCTGCTCCGCCGACCGCAACATCAAGGCGAAAATTGACAAAGACGGCATATGGTTGGAGCAGATGGACGCGAACCCGACCGAGCTCATCCCTGAGGAGATGCGCAGGCCCGGCGAGGGCGCGCGCGGCATTGAAATCGACCTGGACAACGGCATTGACGCCGTGCGCCGCGAATTGACCAAATACCCCGTCAGCACGCGGGTCAACTTGAAAGGGACAATCATCGTTGCACGCGACATCGCCCACGCCAAGCTCAAGGCGCGGCTCGACGCAGGCGAGGAGATGCCGGCCTACTTCAAGGACCACCCGATTCTCTACGCCGGCCCGGCCAAGACGCCCGACGGCTACCCGTGCGGCAGCATGGGGCCGACGACCGCCAACAGGATGGACCCCTACGTTGACGAGTTCCAAAGCAAAGGCGCTAGCCTAGTCATGATTGCCAAGGGCAACCGTGGGCAGGTTGTGACCGACGCTTGCCAAAAGCATGGCGGTTTCTACCTCGGGACCATTGGTGGCGTTGCCGCCGTCTTGTCGCAGAGCTCCATAAAGAGCATCGAGTGCGTTGAATATCCCGAACTCGGAATGGAGGCCATATGGAAAATCCGTGTTGAGGATTTCCCGGCGTTCATCCTTGTTGACGACAAGGGAAACGACTTCTTCAAACAACTTAAGCCCTGCGTGCTCTGTGGCAAGTAGGGATGGTGTCGCGACAAAATGGGGAGGCCCCCGGCGTAGCAAACGCCGGGGGCTTCCCTTTAATTGTCTCCACCAAACAAAAAGTACGAGAGTGACGGATGAAAACATAAGGTCGGTGGCGATGATGACCTGCCATTTGAAACCGCATTGGCAAAATTATCCTTGTGCGTCATGCTCATCATGGCGCATGGCTTCCACGCCACGCGGCGAGTTTTAATTATTTGTGCCACGAGTTGGTTAGAAATATCAAAAATCAGATACAATATGGCGCGAGACGAATCCTTTCAAACGCCCTGCGACTGCTCTTTGAAGGTCATACAGGCTTTCTGCCGCCGTTAACCATTTATGTCTCAACATAAAAACAGTGTTCGGGCGAAAAAGTGCCTTACGGCGGATTGCCGTTTGAGCGATTTTGGATAATTTTACAAACGTTGTGGGGCTTGTGGTTTGCCCTGCGCTATCTTTGAAATGCGAAACACAATGGCAGATATCATGAAGAAGACAGTGTCGCTAGGAGTCGACATTGGAGGAACGAACACGGCAATTGGAGTAGTCGATGCCGAGGGCAACGTCCTGGTCAAGACCAGCATCCCGACGCCAAAGCATGGCGATGCCGACCAATACGTGGCCGAGATGTCCAGGGCCATACGCAGCCTCATCTCGGACGTCACGAAGCTCAACCCCGACGTCACGTTTGCGGGGATAGGCCTAGGGGCGCCAAACGCCAACTACTACCGGGGGACGATTGAGCATGCGCCTAACCTGTCGTTTAAGGGGGTGGTGCCGCTGGTCGACATGCTCCGCACCCAATTCTCCGACATGCCCAAGATTGTCATGACGAACGACGCCAACGCCGCCACAATGGGCGAGATGGTCTATGGCGGCGCCAAGGGCATGAAGAATTTCGTCATGTACACGTTGGGCACGGGCGTAGGTTCCGGCATCGTCGTAGACGGCAAGCTGGTCTACGGTCACGACGGCTTTGCCGGCGAATGCGGCCACACCACGCTGGTCCCGGGCGTCAATGCGCGCCTGTGCGGTTGCGGTTGCCGCGGACACCTGGAGGCATATTGCTCCGCCGGCGGCATGAAGAGGACGGCCTTTGAGCTGCTCGCCGAATTCAACGACACAGACAGCCTCTTGGCTCAAAAATCTTTTGCCGAGCTGGAGAGCAAAGACATCTATGATGCGGCGGTGCGTGGTGACAAGCTCGCCGTCATGGTCTTCGAGAAGACGGGTGAATATCTCGCGCAGGGCATGGCGAACACCATCGACCACACCAGCCCCGAAGCCATATTCCTCTTCGGCGGCCCCACGGCGGCGGGAGACCTCATCCTAGACCCCATTCGCAACAACGTCGACAAGTTCGTCATGCAGATTTTCCGCGGCAAGACGCGGATTCTCATCTCCTCCCTCAAGCCGGGCGACGCCGCCATCGTCGGCGCATCGGCCCTGGTCATGGGCGACTGACATTCCCGCAAGGGGTTTTCATGCGCCACCCGCACACGGAATGCGGGCGGCGCTTTTCTTTTCTCGTATGCGCCAATGACAGCGTGACGCGCAACGCTTTAGCGGCCCCGGTGCCCATATTTTTGAGTATATTCGCGCCATCTTGGTTCTTACGTTTCGCACATGAGCAAAAAATATAATGTCGTCCTGTCTGTCGCGGGGAGTGACCCGAGCGGCGGGGCGGGCATTCAGGCCGACATCAAGACAATTTCCGCACTAGGCTGCTATGCCGCCACCGCAGTGACATCGGTTGTCAACGAGAACACTGTCGGTGTGTACGGCGTACACGACATCCCCGTAGAATTTGTGATTGGGCAAGTGAATTCTGTCTTGGACGACCTGGAGGTCAATGCCGTCAAGATAGGCATGCTCCACTCGCCCGAGCTTGCGTCGGCCCTGGCCGGCGTGCTGCGGGAACGCAAGGTCGGCAATGTCGTCCTCGACCCGGTCATGGTGGCTACTTCGGGAGACAGCCTCATGTTGGACGAGACGGTGGACGTGCTGAAGAGGGAGCTCGCCCCCCTGGCGTCGGTGATGACACCAAACATCCCCGAAGCGGAGAGGCTTCTCGGAGGCCGCACGATAAAAAGCGCCGACGACATGAAAGTGGCGGCAGCGGACTTGACGGAACTCGGATGCTCCGTCCTGCTCAAAGGCGGACACCTTGAGGGGGACGTCATGATAGACGTCTTGTGCAACACGCAGACGCAGGAACGGCTGGAACTTCCTGCCGACAGGATAAAGACCCGGAACACGCACGGCACTGGCTGCACCCTCTCTTCGGCGATTGCCGCGCACTTGGCTAGAGGAAAGAGGCTTACGTCGGCGGTGGTCGCTGCCAAAGAGTATATGAACTCCGCCATAGTGGCCGGTGCGGAATACACCATAGGCAAGGGGCACGGGCCCGTGTGCCACTTCTTCTCTCTTCTCGACTGACATGGAGGACACCAATAGCATCTCAGAGGAGCAGTTTGAGGAGACGGACAAGATTAATGTCTACGGCGCCCGCGAGCACAATCTGAAGAACATAGACATCTCAATCCCGCGGAACTCACTCGTCGTCTTCACCGGGATGAGCGGCAGCGGCAAGTCGTCTTTGGCTTTCGACACCATCTATGCCGAGGGGCAGCGCCGCTACATTGAGACGTTCTCCTCCTACGCCAGGCAGTTCCTCGGCGGCTCGCAGAGGCCTGATGTCGACAAGATCACGGGGCTCAGCCCTGTGATCTCCATCGAGCAGAAGACGACAAACAAGAACCCGCGTTCGACGGTCGGCACCATCACCGAGATATACGACTTCTTGCGCCTCCTCTTCGCACGCGCCGGCGAGGCTTTCTCCTACGAGACCGGCGAGAAAATGGTCAAGTACTCCGAGGGGCAGATTTTCGACATGATTGTCAACGCTTTCGATGGTCGTAGAATCTATCTTCTTGCCCCCCTGGTGAAAGGGCGCAAGGGGCACTACAAAGAGCTGTTTGAGCGAATCCGGAAGAGGGGTTTCATCCACGCCAGGGTCGACGGCGAACTGTGCGAGGTGACGCCCGGCATGAGGTTGGACAGGTACAAGGTGCACTTTGTCGAGCTTGTCGTGGATCGACTTGCCGTCCGACATTCCGACGACGCCGCTGCGCAGACCGACGCCAAGCGTCTGCGCCAGTCCATCGACACGGCCTTGCAGATGGGCAAAGGCGTGATGATGGTCATGGCGGAGGGGGACGCCGCGCCCAAATATTTCAGCCGGCAGCTCATGTGCCCCACGACGGGCATATCATATCCCGAACCGGCCCCACACTCGTTCTCGTTCAACTCGCCCCAAGGGGCCTGCCCCAAGTGCAAGGGGTTGGGGCATTTCGCGTCGGTGGATGTCAACCGGATTATCCCTAATCCGAAGCTCAGCATTGCGGCGGGGGCGATCGAGCCGTTGGGCAAAGCGAAAAAAAGCCTCATCTTCGCCCAAATTGAGGCGATAGGGGAGATTTATGGCTTCGACCTGAAAACGCCTGTCGAGGAGATTTCCGAAGAGGGGCTCGATGCCGTGCTCAACGGCACGACGGAGCAGTTGCACCTTAAGGACGACCTGGGCTTGCCTAGCAATTTCTTCCCTTCGTTCGACGGAATTGTCAGCTACATCGTCTCCATCCAAGATTCTGCCACGTCGCTCAAGGAGCGCAAATGGGCTGAACAATACATATCGGAGCAACTTTGCCCCGAGTGCCGAGGGATGAGGCTCAACAAGACGGCTCTGAATTTCCGCATAGACGGGCTGAACATTGCCCAAGTCGCTCAAAAGGACATGTTGCAGCTTTTCGACTGGCTTAACGATGTCGAGACGCGCCTCAACGACCGCCAAAGGGCCATCGCGCACGAGCTTCTTAAGGAGATTCGCAGCCGCGTAGGCTTCCTGCTCGATGTCGGATTGGACTATCTGTCGTTGAGCCGCGACGCGATGAGCCTGTCCGGTGGTGAGAGTCAGCGCATAAGATTGGCCACTCAGATAGGTTCGCAGTTGGTCAACGTCCTCTACATTCTCGACGAGCCGAGCATCGGCCTGCACCAACGCGACAACGTCAAGCTGATCAACTCACTGAAGCATCTGAGGGACATCGGCAACAGCATCATAGTTGTCGAACACGACCGAGACATGATGCTCGCCGCCGACTACATTGTCGACATCGGGCCGGGGGCGGGACGCAAGGGCGGGTATGTCGTGGCCGCGGGGACGCCGGCGCAAGTGATGAAGACCGACACCATGACCGCCAACTATTTGAGCGGCTCGCGTCAGATGGAGATTCCCGTGCGGCGGCGAGAGGGTAATGGGCAGGTCTTGACCATCAGGGGATGCCGGGGGAACAACTTGCGGGGAGTCGATGTCTCGTTCCCATTGGGCAAACTGATATGCGTGACAGGCGTGTCGGGCAGTGGCAAATCTACGGTCGTGAACGGTACGTTGTCGCCCATCTTGAGCAGGCATATCTACAAGTCGTTGGCAGACCCGCAACCCTACGACTCCGTCGAGGGGCTGGAGTTTATCGATAAGGTTGTGACGGTCGACCAGTCGCCGCTCGGGCGCACGCCACGTTCCAATCCCGCCACCTACACTTCCGTCTTCGACGACATAAGGAAGATCTACGCCGAGTTGCCAGAGGCCAAGTTGCGCAACTACAAGAATGGGCGCTTCTCTTTCAACGTCAGCGGAGGGAGGTGTGAGACGTGCAAAGGTGCCGGTGTGCAAGTCATAGAGATGAATCTGCTGCCGAACGTCCTGGTGGAGTGTCCCGTCTGCGGGGGGAAAAGATATAACAGGGAGACGCTCGAAGTCAAATTCAAGGGCAAGTCCATCGGGGATGTCCTTAAGATGACAATCAACATGGCCACGGAGTTCTTCGAGAGCATCCCCTCCATATACAATAAGCTCAACACCCTCAAAAGCATAGGGTTAGGATACATAACACTGGGGCAGCCCTCCACGACGCTTTCGGGCGGGGAGAGCCAGAGGGTCAAGTTGGCCACAGAATTGGCAAAGAAGGACACGGGCAAGACCGTATACCTTCTCGACGAGCCTACCACTGGTTTGCATTTCGAGGACATCCGGATACTGATGGACGTCCTTAACAGATTGGTGGACAAGGGCAACACCGTCATTGTCATCGAGCACAATCTCGATGTCATCAAGATGGCAGACCATATCATCGACATGGGGCCCGACGGAGGGCGCGGGGGCGGTATGGTTGTGGCGCAAGGCACCCCCGAGGAGGTTGCCCAGTGCGCAGACAGCTACACGGGCAAGTTCCTGCGCGAGGAGTTGGAGCGCGGATAGGGTAGAGGGTCAGAATTCCGCCGGGCTTTCGTAGCAGACCGTCAAGCCGGTTTGAGGGTGGACAAACTCAATCCTTGCCGAGTGCAGCAGCAACCTTCGGCCCATCGTCCCATAGAGGTTGTCGCCGACAATGGGGCATCCCAATCCCAGCGGATGGGCCGCATGAACGCGCAGTTGGTGCGTGCGCCCCGTCGTGGGGTGCATCAGCAGGCGGCTTCTGTCGCCCGTAGTCTCTATGACTTCGTAGTGGGAGATGGCCTCTTTGCCCCTCACGAAGTCCACCATTTGCCGCGGACGGTCGTCGATGTTGGGAATCAATGGAAGCCTTATGGTTCCGTTCTTCGCTTCGGGAACGCCCTCAACCACGGCCACGTATGTCTTGGAGACCTGCCTCGTCTCAAACAGCTGTTGCATCGCCTTGTGCGTCGCCTTGTCTTTGGCAATGACGACAATCCCGGAGGTCGCCATGTCGAGCCTGTGGGTGTAGCCGGGAGCGTCGATTCCGGGACGCGCGGCCATGATGCGGCGCATCAGTGTGTCTTGGCTCTCGTCGTCAGAGACGGTCATGAGGCCGGCTGGCTTGTCTGCCACCAATAGCCATTCGTCTTCGGCAATGATTCTCACACCGCCATCGTCCGCCAGGCTCTGCCGCAACGGGTTGCGCGCGACGTCCACCCCTCGCAACATCCGTTCGAGCAGGGGCCCGCACTTTGTCTGGCAGGCGGGATAGAACTGCCCCGCAATCCTTATCTCCCCTTTTGGCGATTTGCCAATCCAAAACTCTGCCATGGATATTGGCGTCATCCCATTAGCGAACGCATAGTTGAGCAGTTTGGGAGCCGCACATTCGCCCGCGCCCGATGGCGGAATCCCGCGGCCCGCCGCCTGGAATATGTCCCACACGCTCACGCGCTTCCCGTCGGCGCAGTGCAACCTCATGCGGCTGAACAGCCATCTCTGCAAGATGTTCGAGCGCCGCCGCCGTTCCATGCGCAACTCTTGCGTTGCCGCTTCGTGCGCGCCTATGCGCCGCCGGAGGGTCTCCTCCTCGTTTGCGAGCCGGTTTCGTAGGCGTTTGAACTCCGCTTTCTCATATTGGCTTCGGAGGTTTAGTTCGTCGGCATTTTCGGGGTGTTCCTCGCGCTCCAGGCGCCGCGCCGCCCGGTTGGCCGTCATGGCGTCACGCCATTTGCGCAACTCCGCGGAGTGCGCCGCCTCCATCTCTCTAAGGGCCGCCGCTTGGTGTCCGATGCCGTCACGCGTGCGGCTCTCAATCGTCCTGCCGATCTCCGAAATGGCGGCCTCCTCCCTTTTGAAGACCCCATCCTCGTCACTGTAGTCCAACACCGGGGGGACAAACCATTGTGTCTCCTGCCCACCGCGCATGGTTCCCGAAAACGAAGCGAGAAAGCCCACTTCGCCATCCCTGTTCTCGCACGTCAAGACTCCCAACATCTTGCCGTCTTCCAATTCTTCTGCCAACGTCGCATGCCTGGCAACCTCATCCCGGGTCTGCGATGCGGCCTCGCGGCAGAACTTGTCGGGAACGTAGGCAAATGGATATGTGAAAGGCAGATTGCGGGGCATGGCGGCCCACGACGGCATGGAGTGGAAGTGTACATCGTTTTCCATGTGGGAAAAATAAGTAATTTTGGGCTTGCATATACTCGTTTTTGCCCCGACATGGAGGAGATTATTTTTCTAGACAAGGAGTTGACGCTGTTTATCAATGGCTTCAACACGCCTTTCTTCGACGCTTTTTTCTACCTCATCACATCGAAAATCCTTTGGCTGCCCCTCTATGCGGTTCTGCTGTGGATGATTTTTCGCAAACAGGGGGGGCGGGGGCTGATGACGGTGGTCGTCGTGGGCCTTGTCGTCTTGGCTGCCGACCAAGTGACGTCGGGGCTCATGAAGCCGCTTTTCGAGAGGTTGCGCCCGACGCACGACGACGTTATGCAATATTTGGTGCATACTGTCAACGGCTACCGCGGCGGAGCGTTCGGTTTTGCTTCGTCGCATGCGGCAAACACGTTCGCCATTGCCTCTTTCTTCATACTCGTTGTGCGCCGGTGGTCTTTGTCCATTGCCCTTTCGCTTTGGGCTCTGGCTAACTCCTATGGGCGGGTATACCAAGGGGTGCATTTCTTGGGCGACGTCGTCGTCGGTGCGCTCATAGGTGTCGCAATAGGCCGCCTCTTCTACGAACTGTATCTCCATCTGTCTCTCCATTTTTTCGTAATCAACCACCATAACAAGTGGACGCTCAAGAGCGGATTGGGGAGAATGTTCGGTTCGCTCGGTCCAAGAGTCCTTGCCTACACTTTTTGGTTGACGGTGGTGGTCGCCGTAATTGCGGTTAGCCTCTTTGAGAAGTACCATGGAGCTGCTTGTTGACCCCTCGTTTTCTGCCGAGGGGCTTCTGTGCGAGGAGGAGAGCGCACACTGCGTCAAGGTCTTGCGCCACAAGGCGGGAGACTGCGTCTTTGTCTCCGATGGGGCTGGAGCGGTGTTCACGTGCCGTCTAGCCAAGGCCGACCCGCGTGGTTGCCAACTGGACGTTGAGGAGGTGAGGCGCTACGAGAAGCCGAGGCCGGACTTGTGGATGGCGGTAGCCCCGACCAAGAACATTGACCGATTCGAGTGGTTCGTCGAGAAAGCTGTCGAGATCGGCGTGGGGCGCATCACGCCCCTCGTCTGCGAACGGTCGGAGAGGACTAAGGTGCGGGTAGACCGTCTCGAAAGGCTTGTTGTCGCGGCGGCAAAGCAGTCGCTGAAGTTTTTCCTCCCCAAGCTCGATGAGCCGTTGCTCTTCCCCTCGGTCATGAAAGACGCCAATTTGCCAGCACAACGGTTCATTCTGCACTGCGGAGCTACGCCCAAACAGCACTTGTTCAATGCCGCAATCCCCGGCCGCGATGCCCTTGTGCTTGTCGGCCCGGAGGGCGATTTCTCCCCCGCCGAGGTTGCCATGGCGACCGGAGCGTCCTGCGTTGAGTGCACGTTGGGGCCCGAACGTTTGCGGACAGAGACTGCAGCATTGGTGGCGACCAACATAATTTCGTTGCGAAGCCAATTGAAACAACAGTAATTCGATTTTTCCACGGTTAACACCACAAATAAGCGTTTACTATGGCTTTTTTCGGACTTTTCGGCAAGAAAGAGAAAGAGGAGCAGGAGGGCTTGGACAAAGGCCTGGCGCGCACAAAAGACAGCCTGTTCAAAAAGCTCGGGAAGCTGCTACTCGGAAAGCGCAAGGTGGACGACGACGTCCTCGACGAGTTGGAGGAGGTGCTGATAACCTCCGATGTCGGGGTCGAGACCACGCTCAAGATAATCAAGCGCATCGAGGACAGAGTGAAAAAAGACTCCTACGGGGGGACTGACGAGCTGAACTCCATCCTCCGTGAGGAGATTGAGGGACTGTTGGAAGAGACCGACAAAGCCGGCAACGTGGCGGAGTTCGCTAGCCATGAGGGCAATCCGTACGTCGTCATGGTCGTGGGAGTCAATGGCGTAGGCAAGACAACCACGATAGGCAAACTGGCGCACAGGTTCAAGAAGGCTGGCAAAAAAGTCGTCTTGGGTGCCGCCGACACGTTCAGGGCCGCCGCCATTGAGCAGCTGGAGGTGTGGGCCGGCAGGGTAGACGTCCCCATTGTGAAACAGCAGATGGGGTCCGACCCGGCGTCAGTGGCTTTCGACGCCCTTTCGTCGGCCAAGGCTCATGGTGCGGATGTCGTCATTATCGACACCGCCGGCCGGCTTCACAACAACATTGGCCTCATGAACGAGTTGTCGAAGATTAAGAACGTCATGCGCAAAGTAGTGCCGTCAGCCCCCGACGAGGTTCTCCTCGTCCTGGACGGCTCGACGGGGCAAAATGCTTTCGAGCAGGCCAAGCAGTTCACCAAGGCCACGGAGGTGACGGCACTTGCCATAACGAAGCTGGATGGGACGGCAAAGGGTGGGGTGGTCATCGGTGTCTCCGACCAGTTCAGCATCCCGGTTAAATACATCGGCATCGGTGAGGGAGTCGACGACCTGCAGCTCTTCGACCGCAAGGCGTTTGTCGAGTCGCTTTTCAAATAGAGGGTGGGTAAGATGAAGCTTGTTGATGTTGTCTCACTAGGTTGCTCCAAAAACTTGGTGGACAGTGAGAGGCTCATGGCGCAACTGCGGGCGAACAATATCGCCGTCGAGCACGACCCCGCAGTCCCACGCGGGGAGGTGGCCGTAATCAACACTTGCGGTTTCATTGGCGACGCAAAAGAGGAGTCCATCAACACCATTTTGCAATTTGCCGAGGAGAAACACCGTGGCAGGCTAAAGAAGCTCTACGTCATGGGCTGCCTGAGCGAGAGGTATCGTGAGGAACTGGCGGAGCAGATTCCGGAGGTGGACAAGTTCTATGGGAAGTTCGATTGGCATGGCCTTGTGCAAGAGCTTGGGGCCACTTTCCGCCGCGACGTCATGAACGAGCGCTCGCTCACCACGCCGCCTCACTATGCCTACGTGAAAATATCGGAGGGATGCAACCGTATGTGCAGCTACTGTGCCATCCCCTTAATTACGGGGAGGCATACTAGCCGCCCGATAGAGGACATTGTCGACGAGGTCGAAAAATTGTCTCGCGGCGGGGTCAAGGAGCTGCAAATCATCGCTCAAGACCTATCATCCTATGGCATCGACCTCTACAAGCGCAACAGCCTGGCCAGGCTAGTCGAGGCTTTGGCCGAAGTTGAGGGCATCGAGTGGATACGTCTCCACTACGCATACCCGGCCGATTTCCCCATGGACTTGCTCCAAGTCATGGCGGCGAATCCCAAGGTATGCAACTACTTGGACATTGCATTGCAGCACATCTCCGACAATATGTTGTCCATAATGCGCCGCCGCATCACGAAAGCGCAGACGTTGGCACTGCTCGACGGCATCAGGGCGAAAGTGCCCGGCATCCATCTTCGGACAACTCTCATTGCCGGTCACCCCGGCGAGACGCAAGACGACTTCGACGAGCTTATGGAGTTTGTCAAGACGCAACGGTTCGAGAGGCTAGGCGTCTTCACCTATTCGCACGAGGAGGACACGTATGCGTGGCGGAACTATAAGGACGACATCCCCGAAGAAGTCAAGCAGGAACGGGCGGACAGGCTCATGACCCTGCAAGAGGGCATAAGTGCCGAGATTAACGCCGCAAAGGTCGGCAAAGTCATGAGGGTCATCATAGACCGCAAGGAGGACGACCACTACGTCGGACGCACGGAGTTCGACTCCCCGGAAGTTGACCCCGAAGTCATCGTCTACGGCAATGCCAAGATTGGCGAGTTCTGCGACGTACGCGTCACGGGGGCGGAAGACTACGACTTGTTGGGCGAAGTGGTGTAAGAAAGAGGGGCACTGATTATGGCAAAGGCGAAAAACGACTGGAAAGACAGGCTTGGCGTCGTCTACTCTACAAATTCCGACTTTCAATATTCGTATGCCGAAGAGCAGGAGGAGGACACGTTGGAGGCGCACAAGCAAAACTTGCGCGTCGTCCTCGACAAGAAACAACGTGCGGGCAAAGTCGTCACCCTGGTCACGGGCTTTGTAGGCAGAGACGAAGACCTCAAAGAGCTAGGGCGTCGGTTGAAACAGGCCTGTGGCGTCGGCGGCAGCGCAAAAGATGGCGAGATTATCGTTCAAGGCGATTTCCGCGTTCGCATTGCCGATTTGCTTCGGGCAGACGGATATAGGGTCAAACAGCTTTAGTTCCAATCGCCATGCTTCCTTTGGCAGAACGCATGCGTCCCGTCACGCTAGACGACTACATCGGGCAAGAGCACCTTGTCGGACGGGGAGCCGTGTTGCGGCGCATGATAGATTCCGGGAATATGTCGTCCATAATTTTGTGGGGCCCCCCGGGAGTCGGCAAGACGTCGCTCTCCAAGATAATCTCGCATCAACTCAACAGGCCCTTTTTCACGCTTTCGGCTGTCAGCTCCGGTGTGAAAGACGTGCGCGACGTCATTGCCAAAGCCAAGCAGAGCAAGTTTTTCAACCCCGACGCCGCAATCCTCTTCATCGACGAGATTCACAGGTTCAGCAAGAGCCAGCAAGACAGTCTGTTGGCGGCGGTGGAGGAGGGCGTGGTGGTCCTCATCGGCGCCACGACCGAGAACCCGTCTTTCGAGGTCATCTCGCCGCTACTGTCGCGTTGTCAAGTCTATGTGCTGAAGCCCCTTGAGCATGACGGTCTGATGAGGCTTTTCGAGAGGGTAGTGTCTAAAGACGAAATCCTGTCGAAGTGCAAAATAACGCTTAAGGAAGACGCGGCGCTAGTCCGCTTCTCGGGCGGCGACGCCCGCAAGTTTCTGAACATCATAGAGTTCATTTGCAATGCGCAGGAAGATGGCGGTGAGATTGTCATCGACGACAAGAGCGTAGTAGACATCTTGCAACAGACCTCCGCCACCTACGACAAGAATGGCGAGATGCACTACGACATAATCTCGGCATTCATAAAGTCCATCCGAGGGTCAGACCCCGATGCCGCCATCTATTGGTTGGCGAGGATGATTGAGGGCGGGGAGGACCCGAAGTTCATTGCGCGGCGGCTGATTATCTCTGCGTCGGAGGACATAGGCCTTGCCAACCCCAACGCCTTGCTCATGGCCAATACGGCTTTCGACGCTGTGACCAAAATCGGATGGCCCGAAGGGAGGATTATCCTTGCCGAGGCTACCGTCTACCTTGCCACGTCGCCCAAGAGCAACGCCTCATATCTCGCCATCAACGAGGCTTTGGAGTGCGTCAGGCAGACGGGCGACAAGCCTGTCCCGCTTCATTTGAGAAATGCGCCGACAAAGCTCATGAAGAGCTTGAACTACGGGCAGGACTATAAGTATGCTCACGATTTCCCAGGACATTTCGTCGTTCAGCAATATATGCCCGACGATTTGGTTTCCACTCGTTTCTATACTCCACAGCAGAATGCCGCCGAGGCGCGCATAGAAGAGCGAATGAAGGCTCTGTGGGGCAATCGATACTCCTAAATCTGCATATGTCACAGAATTTGCGGGGCTACGCCTATGCTGCGCTGTCCTCGTCAAGCTATGGGGTCAATGCTTTCGCCGTGCTTCTCTACGCCTCTGGTTTGACTTCCGACACCGTCCTTTTCTATCGCTACCTGTTTGCCATCCTGGTCATGCTTGGCCTCATGGTGGCTCGGCGTCACAGCTTCGGCCTCACGTTGCGCGAGTTCGCATTGGTGTGTCCCATGGGCCTCTTGTTTGCCTATTCGTCGTTGTCGCTCTTCGAGAGCTACAAATACATGGACGTCTCGCTGGCCGCCACCGTGCTGTTTGTCTACCCGGCCTTGGTGGCTCTCACGCTGTGGGTCGCGTTCCGTGAGCGTCCGTCGAAAGTGACGCTTGCGGCAATTCCCGCCGTGTTTGTCGGCATCGTTCTTCTCGACTGGGAGGGCATCAGTGGCGGCGGCTCCTCTTTAGTCGGCATGCTCCTGGTCTTGTCGTCCGCGCTTAGCTACGCAATATACATGGTCGTAGTGCAAAAAAGCTGCCTCTCGGCAATGCTGTCTTTGAAGTTGGGTTTCTACTCGCTGTTCTTCGGCTTCTTCCTGTTTCTCTTCAAGACCAAATTTGGGGGCGAGGTTCAGCCTCTGACCACGCCTCTTCAGTGGGTCATTGCCCTGGCTTTGGCAATTTTCCCTTCGTTTATCTCGTTGTCGTCAATGGCGCTCGCCATCCGCTACGTCGGCTCTACGGCCACCGCCGTCCTTGGTGCTTTTGAGCCTCTGACGTCCGTCCTCATCGGGGTGTGCCTGTTTGGCGAGAGGCCGGCGCCCGTCTCGTGGGTCGGCATGATTGTCATCCTGCTGTCTGTCACGACTGTCGTGGCGCAAAACCGCATCGTGCGCCTTGGGGGGCGTCTCGTGGATTTCGTCACTGGGCACACCCATATCCGTCGCCATCCGCATGTGGGGGCGTAAGGTTCGACTCACCTTGCGCTTCAGCAATATGGGTTTGGAATTTGTATTATGTTAAGTCTAGGGGCGCAACACAACCTCCACGAATCAGCCATACTTCCAACGTATCTCTCTAGTCTATCAGACCTATCGCCATCTTTATGGCAGCCAAAGACGCTTGGTCTATGACTTCTGTGCGGCTTCCGGCAAACGTATGTAGCTTGACGGACGATTTCTCGCCATATCGTGCGGCGATCCACACCGTGCCGACCGGTTTCCCCGGCATGGCCCCCGTGGGGCCGGCAATGCCTGTAGTCGATATGCCCACATCGCTGTCCATGATCCGCATGACACCTGCGGACATCTCCAAAGCCACTTCGCCGCTCACCTCCGTGTGACGCTCTATTGTCTGCCGGCTCACGCCAAGCACCCGCTCCTTGACCTCGTTGCAATAGCTCACGACCGAACCCTTGAAATAGGCGGAACTGCCGCTTCGGAGGGTCAAGACGTGGGCAATCATGCCCCCTGTGCAACTCTCGGCCGTGGAGATTGTCAGACCCCTGGCTTTAAGGCGTTTGGCAAGAGCGCCTTCATACTTAACAATATCGTCCATCATCTAGTCTCCAATCGCTCCACCTTGTGGACACCTTTGATGGCTTTGACTTTTTTAATCACGGAGTTGAGCGCGCTTACGTTGTTGACAAGCACCGTTATGGTGCCGTCGAATCCGCCCTCTGTGCTGTCTACGTTGACGTTGCGCAACTTGACCTCTTTCTCGGAGTTGAACAGTTGCGAGATGTTCGACATTATCCCTATGTTGTCGTCGCCGCTCACGTGGAGCATGACAGGCATCGCAACGCCGTCCTCCCCACTCCATTTAGCGTCTAAAATCCGGTAGCCGAAGCGGCGGCGCATCTCCGGCTCATTGTGGCAACCTATGCGGTGGACTTTCACGCCGTTGGTCGAGACGAACGCAAAGACCGGGTCTCCATATATGGGGTTGCAGCAGTGCGCCAACGAAAAGTCGATGTCTGTGAGCCCCTTGTCGAGGACTATGACGTTGCCCTGCTTGTCGCCCTGCGCTGGGGCAACGTGGCGGAACTCCTCCACCGAAGCCGCGCGGGGGGGCTCGGTGGCTTCACGCGGCTTCGTCTGACGGTCTAGAAACTCCTTTATGTCGGTGGCGGAAATCTTCTCTTCGCCTACTGCCGAGAAAAAGACGTTTATGTCCTTATATCCGTACTCTTTCATCAGCATCCGCTGGGCGGAGTCGGTCAGCTCCAGCTTCCAGTTCTTCAGCCGGCGGCTCAGCAGCTCCTTGCCAATCTCGGCCTGCTTGAACATCAGTTCCCGCAGGGCTTGACGAAGTTTAGACTTGGCCCGGGACGTGGCGACGTAGTTCAGCCAATCTTGTTTTGGCTCCTGATGTGGCGAGGTCAGAATCTCCACAGTGTCACCGTTTTGAATGACGTAGCGGAGAGAGACGTTTTTGTCGTTGACGACGGCCCCGACGCAATGGCGCCCAACGTTGGTGTGGATGTCAAAGGCAAAGTCCAGGACCGTCGCCCCTTTCGCCAAACGGCGCAGGTCTCCTTTGGGGGTGAAGGCGAAGACCTCCTTGTCGTAGAGGTCGAGCTTGAAATCCTCGATGAAGTCGACGCCGCTCAACTCGGGGTTCTCCAGAACCTCGCGAATGTTGGACAGCCAAAGCTCCATATTGGCCTCGGTCCTTATCCCCTTGTATTTCCAATGGGCGGCAAAGCCTTTTTCGGCCACTTCGTCCATCCGCCGGGTCCGGATTTGGACCTCGACCCACCGGCGTTGCGGCCCGAGCACGGTTATGTGCAGACTTTCGTAACCATTGCTTTTCGGCACCGATATCCAGTCTTTGAGCCTGGCGGGGTTCGGCTTGTACATGTCGGTGACAATCGAATAGGCCCTCCAGCACTCCGCTTTCTCGTCCTTTGTTTCGCAGTCTATGATTATCCTTATGGCGAAAAGGTCGTATATGCTCTCTAGCTCTACGTTCTTCTTCTTCAGCTTGTTATATATGGAGCTTATCGTCTTCGTGCGTCCTTTCACCTCGAACCGCATCCCCGTCTGCTGCAGCGCTTTCCGCAGTGGGGCGATGAAATTCTCGATATAGTCCTCCCGGCTCCTTTTGGTCTCGTTGAGTTTTTGGGCAATGGAGTCATACACCTCGCGGTTGGTATACTTCATTGCCATGTCCTCCATCTCCGACTTGATGCCGTATAGGCCCATGCGGTGGGCCAACGGCGCATATAGGTAGCTCACCTCGGAACTGATTGTCTTCTGCGAACTTGCGCTGTAGGCTTTCATGTGGCGCATGACGTTCAGCCGGTCAGACAACATGATGAGGATAACGCGTACGTCTTTGGCGAAGGTGAAGAGCAGTTTCCGGAAGTTGTCGTTCTCCACGGCCGGGCTTTTGCCATACAGTTGGCGGACATTGACAAGTCCACGGCAAATCGACGCCGTGTCTGCGCCGAAGCACTCTTCGACAAGGGCCATGGAGATGTGGGCCGTCTGAATGGCGTCGTAGAGGAATGCCGCCACAATCGACGAGCGCCCCAAGCCAATCTCGTCGGCCACGATTGTTGCGACCTGGACCGAGTGGAGCAAGCATGGGAAACCGGCGGCCTTGTAGTTGTGTCCGCCAATGATGTCGCTGGCCATGTTCGATATGCGCCGGACGCTCTCGATGTCGGCGGCTTTCAAGACGTCGGCGGTCTTGCGCCTGAGTGTGCGATATTCGGCGCAAATCTCCCGGCGCTCGTCGTCGGTCAGTGTTGCCTGTGTCATCATGTACATATGCGCTAACTATCTTGAAGTGAACTGACTATCGCGTCCACATTGGGGTAGGCGAAATTGAAGCCAGAGTCGGACAGCCGCTTGGGGACGACTTTGCAGTTCTGCTCCAACAGCTTGACGGCCCTGCCCGCCATGAGCCGAATGACAAATTTGGGCAGACGATGCTGGCTCCGGGATAGCGTCGTGGCGAAAGCCTTGACAAGCTCGTTCATCGACGCCATCTCCGGTATCGTCAGATTATAGACTCCGTTGGCAGAGTTGTTTTCCGCAAGAAACGCAAGGGCGGCAACCGCATCGTCTATGTGAATCATCGGGATGCACTGGTAGCCCTCGTCGATGCGTCCACCCCAACCTATCCGCGAAAAGGCGGACCACAGTGGAAATGCGCCGCCGTCTTTGCTCATCAGGTATCCGGCGCGGGCAATTATGAGGCGGAGACCCTCATACTGTTTCACAATCCTCATGGCCTCGGCAGTCTCCATTTGGCCAACCTCGGCCATGAAAGTGTCACCGTAGGCATTGGAATACTCGTCGTGGACTTCGAACTTGTCGTAGACCATGGCGTTGGAGAGCGTGATGAAGAACCCCGGACGGGGGGCGGCGAAACGCAACGCGTTGCCAAGCGAGCGTACGGACATCTGGTGGCTGCGATAGATGTCGAACTCGTAGCGCCCCCCCCATCGGGCCACATAGGGCTCACCCTCCAGGTTGAAGACCCCATCGACCCCGGCTATGCGCTCGGCCAGTGAGGGGGCGGGCAGCTTCAGGTCGGAACTGCGGACATCGACGGTCTCGACGCCCATGCGCCGCATCTTCTCCCGCAGAGCCTTGCCCAGGGTTGTGTGAGCGCCGCAAATAGCTACGCTGCGTAGCTTTGTCATTCTCTCTTGTTGTCGTTTTTGGGGTGGCGATGCCTAGACCCCTTTGAGATAGTCGTAGAGCTCGCTCGCCGTCTCCACCTGGCGGTAGTCGCCGTGTTCGAAGACCGAGATGTTGCCGGTCTCTTCAGAGACCACCAGAGACACGGCGTCGGTCACCTCCGTAATGCCGAGAGCGGAGCGGTGGCGAAGCCCGAAAGATTTGGGCAGCGTCATGCTCTTCGACACCGGCAATATGCAACCCGCCGCCAAAATGTGCTGCTTGTCTACGACGAGGGCGCCGTCGTGGAGAGGCGTGTTCTTGAAGAATATCGTCTCAATCAGCTGTTGGGAGAACTGGGCGGATAGGCGGTCGCCGGTGTCCAGATAGTCCTTTAGGCCGACGCTTCTCGCAATGACAATCAGGGCCCCCGTCTTTGTCCGCGACATGCTCTCGCACGACTTGACAATCGAGCTCAGAAATGCGGCATCGGCCTGCTCGTCGCCATTCGGCAAGATTTTGTCAAGGCCGAAACGCTTAAGGACGGTGTGGCGCGTGCTGAGCATGACGAGGAATGTCCGTATCTCCTGCTGGAATATGACAATGAGGGCGAGCAACCCGATGTTGACGAAGCTGCCCATGACGGCCGAGAGCATGCTCATGCCCAAGGCGCGGACCACGACCCAAAAGATGAGGAACGCCAAGATGCTCAAGACGATGCTCGCCGCCATCGTGCCCTTGATGAGCTTGTAGACGGCGAACATGAGGTAGGCGCTCAAGACAATGTCCAGGATGTCTACAAGCCGTATCTCTATGAATGAGAACATCTGCCAACGATTTCGTTACCGCTCGCGCCCTCCGTCCTCGACAGCCGCAACGAGCTTCACAGCCTCGACGCACTCCTTGACGTCGTGGACTCTCAGTATGTCCGCGCCCCGTAGGAGTGCCACAGTGTTGAGGATGCTGGTCCCGTTTAGGCTAGTCTTGGCAGTACCGCCAATGGTCTTGAAAATCATGGACTTCCTAGACACGCCTACCAACAGGGGGCGGTCGAACGCCTTGAACATGTGCAGGTCGGCCATCATTTGGAAGTTCTGCTCGACAGTCTTGCCAAAGCCAAACCCCGGGTCTATGATTATGTCGGAAACACCGCGCGACGTGAGCTCGTTGACTTTCTTGCTGAGCATCGTCACCACGGCGTCGGTAACCCTGCCGTCGTAGTGCGGGGCCTCTTGCATCGTCGCCGGCGTCCCCTGCATGTGGGTCAGCACATATGGGGCCTTGACTTCGGCCACGGCCTCCAGCATGTCGGGGTCCATCTCGTATGCCGATATGTCGTTTATGATGTTCGCCCCCAGCTCCTTTATGCTCCTCCGCGCCACTTCGCCGCGGAAAGTGTCTACCGAGATGATGGCGTCGGGATGGTCTTTGCGCACGATGTCCAAAGCCATGCTCAGACGTCGCAGCTCGTCGCTCTCGGCCACATTCTTCGCGCCCGGGCGGGTCGAATAGGCGCCAATGTCGATTATGTCGGCGCCCTCGCTCACAATCTGCGCGGCGCGTTTCCGGATGGCCTCCGCGTTGTTGTAGTACGAGCCCCCGTCGTAGAACGAGTCGGGGGTCACGTTGAGGATGCCCATGACCACCGGCCGGTCGAAAGAGAACAGGCGCCCTTGGCAATTGATGGTGTGTGTCATGCCTTTCGTCTTCATGAGTGTTTAAAGAGTGTGAAGTTGACCTTGCCGTAGGCGCGGGTCTGCCAAAAGTTCGCCTCCCCATTGAACCGCCCCGCCCCCGAATGCTCCAAGATGAATATTCCGCCGGGGCGCAACAAGTCCGATGTCATGACTCTCGACGGGAGCTCGTCGACCTCCGACATGGCAAACGGAGGGTCGGCGAAGACGAGGTCATAGTGCTCTCTCGTGGTGTCCAAGAACCGCAGTGCGTCGCCTCGAACCAGCTTCACTCGGTCGGCAATCCCAAATTGCTCGACGGTCTTGGCGATGAACCGAAAATGCGACGGATTTTTCTCTACGCACGTGACGTCTCCGCACCCCCGCGACACGAACTCATAGGAGAACGCCCCGGTTCCGCCGAACAAATCTAGCACTTTTAGCTCCTCGAAATCCGCAAAGTTGCAAATCACGTTGAAAAGGTTCTCGCGCGCGAAGTCGGTCGTCGGTCGGGCGTCGAAACTGTCTGGCGGGGTGAATCTGCGGCCTCGCAAGATTCCGCTCACTATACGCATAGTGGTAAAAGAAACAAGGTGTTGTATCTATACGACTTTTCGCCCGTCGAGATGGCGTAGTCAAAAAAGGCGGGCAGGGACGCCAACTCCAGGCGGGGAACGAAGCGGCGCATGACGCCGACGCGGGGGTCTGACAGGTCGAAACATCCGGACAGGCGCACTGTGGTGGTGGAGGCGTCGAACTGCAGCTGCTCCATGACGTATAGCAGCATGTAGGCGTAGTCGGGCGACTCGCGGCAGTAGAACGTGTTGCAGAGCTGAAGCTCGTTGTTCCTCGTGGCGACGATGGTCATGCTGTCGGCCGCCAACGACAGGCTGACGCTCGCCGCGCTGTAGTCGCCCTGGCGCTTGAGCAGCATCGAGGAGACAATGGGCGTCGTCTCGTGAAATATCTCGGCGTTGGGAAACTGGGTGCGCAAGAAGAAATACAGGAAGTTGGGCAAGATGAACGCCGTCGTGGAGTTGGCCAGCTCTATGTCGTTGCGCAGCACTCGGTCGTCGGCTTTGAGCCTTATGCCCGAAAGCGACATCACGCCGCCAATCCTCCTCTCGTCATATAGGCTGGACGGCATCACGGTGTACGCCGGGCTCTCCACGCATATGCACACCCTCCGGTACCGCCTCGCCAAGACCCGGCTTTTGAGGATATACTCCTCTTGGCGGGCAAAGTGGGCGTCGGGGGACGGCAGGCTCATTTCCGACAGGTAGAGATAGACGTTCGTGACCGGGTCGAGAATGGAAAAAGAAAGTCCATCCAGTCGCAACTGGATGGACATATTGTAAGATTCGGTCATTCGCCAATCGAACCGGGCCGCGACAACCGAGTTCTCGTCCACCGCGAGCGGTCGCCTACTCCCAGTTGCCGGCATTATTGTTTGCCTCCTCAAGGGAACCGACCTTAATGCCCGGATACCTGCCGAGTTTGTTGGCGAGGTTGTCCTTGTTTATGCGCTGCTGCTCGTCGAGACCCTGCAGGTAGACCTTGTTGGCCACTTTCGCCTCGAAGACGGGGATGGAGAGGTTCGAGCTGGAGGTCAGAACCGTGGCGCCCATCTCAAACTCCGCATTGACATAGGGGACGCGGCGCAACGAGTCGGGATTGAAGTTCTTGCATATCGAGTCCTTGACGGGGACGAAGACAGTGTCGCGCTTGATGATGCCGAGCTTGATGGCCTCTTTCTCGGTCATACCGGCGGCCAGGAGGCTGTCGCTCAGGCTGCCCTCCATGCGGAGCATCTTGAGCTTGCCATTCTTGACGAAATCTATGAGAGTATCGAAGCTCCCTGTATACTTCTCGTTGATGGTCTTGTAGGCCACCTGCGCGTCCCGAATCAGCTTGAGGCGATTGACGACGGCCTTGGTGCGCTTTTGGAACTGCTCCTCATAGAGGATGGGCTCGTTTATGCTCGCGTAGACGGCATAGCCAAGCCCCACGACAACCAACAGGAGAACGATTTGGATGGCTTTCTTCATTTTATTCGCTTTGCTATTTTGTTTGTTATTCGATACTTGACCATGCCGCACGTCGCGCTCCGCAAGCGTCGGGACGCACAGCGACAACAAATTTACAAAAAATCACACGCACAATGCCGTGCCTCACGTTTTTTCTCCTATTTTCGCCCAACCTAGTTGTTCCCCCTTTTCCGCGATGCCCGACATTTCTCCCGGACTGCTGGAGGACTTGATGCTCTCCAACATGAGTTTTGAGCCGACCAGGACACAGCGCCATGCGATACACGCCTTGGCGTTGCTCGTTTGTTCTGAGAAGGGCAATCCGACACTGGTTGTCAATGGGTATGCCGGCACGGGCAAGACTTCCCTCATGAAATCGTTCTGCGACGCCATGGACGCGGTTCGCATCCCGGTCGTGCTCTTGGCGCCTACGGGCCGGGCGGCCAAAGTTTTGGCGGGCTACACGGGTCGAAAGGCGCACACCGTGCACCGAGCCATATACAGGCAAAGGGCGGCGGACGCTTTGTCGCCTTTCGAGGTGGCGTTCAGCAAACACCGCGGGAGCGTCTTCATTGTCGACGAGGCGTCGATGGTGGGCGACGCCTATGTCCGACCCGGTGTCGGGAGCTCCGGCCCTGTTTGGGGAGACGGGCGTCTGCTGCAAGACCTCGTCAGTTTCGTCTTTTCCCAACCCGGATGCCGGCTTGTCCTGGTGGGCGACCCCGACCAGCTCCCCCCCATAGGCCTGGACGAGACGCCCGGCCTCGATGTCGACCGCCTGCGCGGCTATGGGCTCACGGTCGGCAGGGTCTGGCTGTCGGATATTGTCCGGCAGGAGCATGGCGGCCTAATCTTGAAAAACGCCATGGCGCTCCGCCGACGGATTGAAGAGGGGGGCGACGCCGACATACCCAGGCTTGAGTGGCAAGACGGCGCGGACGTGGAGCGCGTCGGCGGCGCAAACCTGCTGGAGGCGATAGAGGGCGCTTTCTCGTCGTTCGGCGTCGGCGAGACTGTTGTCATCACCCGCAGCAACAGGCGGGCCACACTCTACAGCATTGCCCTCCGGTCGCAGGCAATGTCCATCGAGAGCCGCTTGGTCAAGGGCGACTTGCTGATCGTGACCCGCAACAACTACTTGTGGTCGGAGGCCGCGGGGATTGACTTCATAGCCAATGGCGACATCGTGGAGGTCGTGAGCGTCTTCGGATATTCCGAAATGAACGGGCTGCACTTCGCCGACGTCTCGATACGCCTTGTCGACCGTGGCGATGTCGATGTCGACTGCAAGATTATCCTCGACTTCCTGACCGCCGATGTCGGCGTGCCCGACCCGGAGACACGGCTCAAAGTGGAGGTCTCGACGGCCCAGATCAGCGAGCGGCTTGCCGCCATGGCCGCGGAGGACTATGACGGCTACACCAATCAGCGCAAGAGGGCTTTGGACATCCGCAAAGACAAGTGGATTAACGCATTGCAGGTGCGCTACGCCTACGCCATGACATGCCATAAGGCCCAAGGCGGGCAGTGGAAAGCGGTCTTTGTCGACATGGGCGGGAGCAGAGCCGCGGCGGACAACCCTACGCAAGACGCAAAATGGCTATACACGGCCGTAAGCAGGGCGCGGGAGAAGCTGTTCCTTGTGAACTACGAAGAGGAGGCGAAGAGAGACAATTGGTGAGGGTGCCCTCCCCTCACGCCTCCAAGTATGCCAGGAAACGTATGGCGAAAACAGCGATGCGTCGTAACCGAAAATAGTTACTTTTGCGTATATTGCAACCAATAGACCACTATGAATCCCGAAGGATACGGAACGGGCGACGAAGACGTTGACGACCTGCTGAGCCGTATTGCCGCCAACGAGGCGACATACGCCAGTGTGGACGAGATTAGCCGCGCCTGCCAATACCTGGCCTCCATCGACCGTGCGCAAGATGCCGACCGGCTCATGCAGTGGGGGCTGAACCTGCATGTCGGCGATACGACGTTGCTGATGGTCTACGCCACCTTGCTCATAGACGAACACAATGCGGACAAGGCCGAGAGCCTCCTGGCGTACATTGGAGACTCGGCCAAAGGCCACTTCTACTACCACCTTGCGTTGGGGAAGCTGAACTGCGAGAGGGAGAAATATCCGGAAGCCCGGTCGGCGTTCGAGACGTCCGCCACGATTGCGCCCGACGAGCTGCGCGCAAAGGCGATACTCGACGCGGCGACCACCTTGGGGCGATATGGCCAGTATGACTATGCCCTGGAGTTCTACGAGATGGCCCCAAAAGAGGACTTATGGGGCGACGCGTCGTTCATTTTCGACTACGGATATACCCTCAGCGGTGTCGGACGGGGGCGGGAGGCCGTGGCTGCCTACCAACGCTCCACCGAGTTGGACCCATTCAACGAGCACTCCTGGTTCAACCTCGGTGTGGAGTTCGCCAAGCTCGGCGACAACGACAAGGCCCTCGAAGCCTTCGCCACGGCCGCAGACGTCAACCCCGCGTACCCATCGCCCTTTTTCAACAAAGGGTATCTGCAAGTTGCCGGCGGAATGTATGAGGAGGCCATAGTGTCGTTGACGGAATACATATCGCTTGCCGACGAGAATCTCGACTTCACCGCATACCAGCTCCTCGCCGAATGTTGGGACGCCCTCGGCAACGGCAGCCTCGCAAACAGGTTCCTGTCGCTGGCCGTGGCGAAAGACGCGGAGTCGAGTTCCGCATGGTTCGCCCTGGGGCAGAACTACTTGAAGAACGGGCAAAACAGCGTGGCCATGGCGGCCCTGGAGATTGCTATAGGCATCAACCCCAACGTGGCGGAATATTACTACTCCTACGCTCAGGCCCACCTCAACGCCAACAATGTCGCCGAATGCATACGGATGCTCGAAAAGGGCGTCGGACTGAAGACTGGCGACGTGTTGGCGTGGTTCGAAATCGTGAGGCTTCGCATGGGCGAGATGGACGAGGATTTTTCCCCCATCAGGAGATATTTTGCGGAGATGAAAAAGAAATATGGCTCACCCCCGGCCCTGACGCTCGTCGAGGGATATGTGGAATATCGATATTTGGGCGAGAAAGAGAGAGGGGCCTCCCTTGCCAATGACGCCATAGGGGCCTCAGCCCAGTTGGCCGCTGATGCCCGCCAACACCCGTCTCTAGATAAGTTTTTGAAGCAGATTAACCTAAGAGCCTGACTCATGAAGATATACGGCCTCATCGGCAAGCCATTGGGACACTCGTTCTCACAGAAATATTTCACCGAGAAGTTCCAAAAGGAGGGGATAGACGCCCGCTACGACCTGCTCGTCATAGACAGTGCGCAGGAGGTGCTGCGCATCGTCGGGCAGACCCCCGACTTAGGCGGACTCAATGTCACCATCCCATACAAGGAGGAGGTCATGAGGGAGCTCGACAGCATCGACAAGGAGGCCGAGGCCATAGGGGCCGTCAACGTCATAGCCGTCCGGCGCGACGCCTCGGGACGGGCTTTCTTGCGCGGATATAACAGCGACGCCGCCGGTTTCATGGGCTCCATCGGCCCCCTCCTGGCGCCTGCGCACCGCAAGGCGCTAGTGCTAGGCTCTGGAGGGGCCTCAAAAGCCGTCATCTACGGACTGCGGAAGCTCGGAGTGGAGCCCGTCGTGGTGAGCCGCAGTGCCAAGGCCGGACAGTTGGCATACTCGGAGCTCGACGAGGAGGTGATGCGGACGCATACCGTCATGGTCAACGCCACGCCCGTCGGGATGTTCCCCAAAGTCGACGCCTGCCCGCCCATCCCCTACGAGTTCCTGACAGAGAGCCATCTGTGCTACGACCTGGTGTATAACCCGGTCGAGACCCTCTTCATGAAAAGGAGCGCCGAACGGGGAGCGACGGTCAAGAACGGCCTCGAAATGCTACATCTGCAAGCCGAGGAGGCTTGGAAGATTTGGCAAGCGCAAGAGACGGCGAAGGAAAGAATCGACGCCCTGCGCGACTTCCTCCACAAGCAGAACCACAACTACTACGTCCTCAACTCGCCCATTGTCTCAGACGAGAAGTTCGACCTCAAGATGCGCGAATTGCAGGAGATGGAGGCCGCGCACCCTGAGTTCGCCGACCCCAACAGCCCAACGCAGCGTGTCGGGAGCGACATCAACGTGGCGTTTGAGCAAGTGGCGCACAGCAGGCCGATGCTGTCGCTAGGAAACACGTATAGCCGCCAAGAGGTGGAGGAGTTCTACGAGAGGGTCTGCGCGGACAGTGGCCAAAAGCTCGACATCTCGTGCGAACTGAAGTTCGACGGCGCGTCGATCAGCCTCATATACGAGCATGGCAGGCTAGTGCGCGCCGCTACGCGCGGAGACGGCAGCAAGGGCGACGACGTAACCCGCAACGTCCGGACAATCAAGTCCGTGCCGTTGCGCCTCACGGGCGACTACCCTGCCCGCTTGGAGATGCGCGGCGAGATTGTCATGCCGAGAGAGGGCTTTGACCGCCTCAACAGGCAGCGTGCGGACATCGGAGAGCCGCCATTGGCCAACCCCCGCAACGCCGCCGCCGGCTCCTTGAAGTTGCAAAACAGCAAAATGGCGGCCGAAAGGCCCCTGGACTGCATGCTCTACTACGTCTACGCCGACGAGCTGAACTTCGCGAGCCACACCGAGAGCCTGGAGGCCGCAAAGAGGTGGGGCTTCGTAATCTCACCCCACTACAGGCTATGCCACTCGCTGGAGGAGATTTTTGCCTACATCGACGAGTGGGACGAGAAACGGCACGCCCTGCCCTACGACATTGACGGGATTGTCTTGAAAGTAAACGGCCTGGCCGTCCAACAGGAACTGGGCCTGACGGCCAAGAGCCCGCGGTGGGCCGTGGCCTACAAGTTCAAGGCGGAACAGGCCAGGAGCCGATTGAGGGAGGTGACCTTTCAAGTCGGGCGCACGGGTGTCGTCACCCCTGTGGCGAACATGGACCCGGTCCCCCTGGCCGGCACGACAGTCCGGCGGGCATCGCTCCACAACCTTGGAATCATCAGGGAGTTGGACTTGCACGAGGGCGATACGGTCGTTGTGGAGAAGGGGGGCGAGATAATCCCCAAGATTGTCGACGTGGAGCGTAGCGAGAGAATGGACGGCGCGCGTCCCGTGGCGTTCCCCGAGGTCTGTCCCGAATGCGGTGCGAGGCTGGTCCGGATGGAGGGCGAGGCGGCATATTACTGTCCGAACTACATTGCGTGTGCGCCACAGATTGTTGGGCGGCTGATCCACTTTGTCAGCCGCGGGGCCATGGACATCGACCAATTGGGCGAGGAAAAGGTGATACAACTATTCAAGAGCGGACTCGTTGCCGACGTGTCAGACTTCTACAAGCTCAGCATTGACGATTTGCTCGCATTGCCAGGATATAAGCAACGCTCGGCGCAAAAAGCCGTAGACGCCATAGCCGACAGCCGGAACCGCACTTTCGACAGGGTGCTGTTCGCCGTCGGCATCCGCCACGTGGGCGCCACGGTGGCGAAACGGCTCGCCGGGGCGTTCCGAAACATCGACAACCTCATCGGCGCATCGGAGGAGCAACTGGCGGGTACCCAAGACATTGGCGAGGTCATAGCCAAAAGCGTGAGGCTCTTCCTGGACAAAGCTGAGAATCTTGACCTGATTGAACGACTGCGCAAGGCCGGTCTGCAAATGAGCGAGGGGGAGCGCAGCTTGGCGTCGGACAGCCTCGGGAGGCGACAGTTCGTGGTGAGCGGGGTCTTCGACGGCATCGGGCGCGACGAGCTTAAGGACTTGATAGCGTCGCACGGCGGAAAGGTCGTGGGCTCCATATCGGGCAAGACGGACTACGTCGTGGCGGGGGCGAACATGGGCCCGGCAAAACTGGAAAAAGCGTCGAAACTGGGAGTACCAATTATCGGCTATGACGAACTCTTAAAGATGATTGCCCCCAATGATTGAATTTGCCCTGGGCATAAGGCGCCGGATTGGCGATTGGCTCAACAATTACAGCGCAGTGGGGCTTCCCGACGCTTTCTGCGGTCCCCTGTCGGACAAGCGGAAGGTGCTAATCATCAGCTCGGCGGGCTCAGCCGAGGACAAGAAAGGCATCTCATCGGCCAAAAAGACTGTTCTACAGCTCTGCCCGTCTGCCGACGTGTCCGTGCTGTGCCATTGCCCCCAGAATGGCGGCCAGACGTTCATCAGCGACAGCCGCGAGGAGTACTTCACAGAGAAAGACCTTACGTTCTTTTTCAAGATAAGAAGCCAAAGGATGCTCACCCTCTTGTCTAAAAAATATGACATGGCGATTGCGTTGACGCAAGACGACGACATACTCGCCAACTATGTGGCCCGGTTCGTCGTAGCGGACTTGCGCATTGGCGGCCTTGGCACAATCCTTGATAGACAGGGGTTACTTAATTTCGTCGTAAAGTCTGAGCACGGAATTGGGCTAAGCGCAATGGACGACGTGGCCAGCTCGCTCCGCATGATTTTCGGCAATTCTCAAACGCAACAATAACAATACAAGAACATGAAGAAGACTTTTATTGCGGCGGCGTTGTGCGCCCTAGTCGGCTTTTCGCTAAGCGGTTGCCGCCACCGCGTAGAGAGGGTCGACGTCGATGAGCAGATAGACCTCAGCGGCAGGTGGAACGATACGGACAGCCGTCTCGTGGCAGAGGAGATGGTGAGCCAAGTCCTCGACTCGGAGTGGATTCTCAACCACCAAAGGACGCATCAGGGCAAGAAGCCGGTCGTGATTGTCGGGCTTGTCTACAACAACACGAGCGAGCACATCGACGCGAACACATTCATAAAGGACGTAGAGAAAGCTTTCGTGAAGTCCGGAAAGGTGCGACTAGTCCAAGCCGGCGAGAAACGCGAGGAACTGCGCAAAGAGCGCGCCGCCCAACAAGATTTCGCCTCCAGCGAGACGGCCAAGAAGTGGGGGCGAGAACTCGGAGCGGACTACATGATGCAGGGCGACATAGCGTCGATTACCGACCAATATAAGAAAGAGAAAGTGATATACTACCAGACGTCGTTGGAGCTTGCCGACTTGGAGAGCAACGAGATTGTCTGGATTGGAGACAAGAAGCTGAAGAAATACGTGGTCAAATAGACGCCCCGAGCCCATAGCGGCTTAGACCGATGGCCGACAGAAAAGGCGGGCCGAGTCCGCGAGACTCCGCCCGCCTGCTTTTCACACTCCAACCCCCTAGACGATGACAAGGCTAAAAACGAAACACGCGGCTTTGGCTCTCGGCATTACCATTGCCGCGCTGCTTGCGACCGGATGCCGAACATACTACTCCAAGACGTTGGTATTCAACGAGAAATTCGAGCAGGGAGAGTATGCCGAAGCCAGGTCGTACCTCGATTCGCAAAAGAAACTCAAGACGGGACACGGCAAGGTGCTCTACGACTTGAACTATGCCACCTCGTCTTTCATGCTCGACGACACTCAGACCAGCATCGAGCATTTTGACATTGCAGACAAGTATGCAGAGGACTTCTCCAAGAACTACGCCTACGAGGCTCTGGCGCTCATCTCGAACCCGACGGTCAGACCCTACGAGTTGGAGTATTTTGAGAACGTGCTGATCCACTTCTACCAGGCTCTGAACTACGTCAAGTTGTCGAATCTGGAAGACGCATTGGTGGAGTGCCGCCGAATGAACCTGGTGCTGGAGAGGCAGAGCGACGCTTTCCGCCGGCACAACGGCAAAAGATATAGCCGTGACGCTTTCGGGCATCTCCTGATGGCCACAATCTACGAGATGGCCAACGACAACAATAACGCTTTCATCGCGTACCGCAACGCCCTGGAGATATACGAGAACGACTACTTGCCAATGTATGGCACGGACGTCCCCGAGGCGCTGAAACGAGGAATTGTCCGAACGGCATATCGGACGGGCTTCGCCCAAGAGGGTGGCAAGTATGAGAAAAAGTTCAACATATCATACGACAGGCAAAGCAATGGGCGGGGGCGGGTCGTGGCGTTCCTGCTCGACGGGATGTCTCCCGTCAAGAACGAGGTCTCGTTGGACTTTGCGAAGACCAACGGGGCCGGCTTCGCCAGTTTCTCCAGCTCCAATGGCGATTTTGTCATTCCCTTGTTTTGGGGCGACTATTCCGAAAGCGAAAAGAGCGCATTGAGAAATTTTTCGTACGTCCGCCTCACGCTTCCGCAATACGTGGACCGCGGCAGCCAATGCCGGGGCGTCTTCAGCGTCGATGGGACGGAGCGCAAGGCGGAAGTGGTCGAAAGTGTGGACAAAATAGCCAAGCAGAGCTTGAAAGACCGCATTTGGAAAGAGCTTGGAAAGTCGATTCTGAGAGCCGCCACGAAAGAGGCTATGCACCAGGCGGCGGCGAAACAAAACGACTATATCGGCCTCTTGGTGAACATCGCCAACGCCATCACGGAGAAAGCCGACACTCGATGCTGGATGTCGCTTCCTGCCACCATACGGATGGTGGACATCGAACTTGCGCCTGGCGAATACAACCTCTCCTACACGTCGTGTGTCGCCGAGACGGCAACCGTCAAAGTGGAGAGCGGACGGACGTCTGTGGTCTGCTTCAGAGGCTTCTAGTTCATCAGCTTATATGCCAACCACCGCTCGTCGCCCTGCCACAAGTCGTAAGTCGGCCATTCGTCAACACGGTCAATCAGTTGGTTCATCATGTTGGCCATAGTCACCGCCAGTCCCGGCCCGCGGCTGTTTGAGCTGTTGAGTATGGCAGCGAAGCAAATCCCGTCGGGGCGGCGGCAGACTATGGCCGACGATGCCGACAGTGTGCCCGTCCGGAACCATGTGCCGCCAATGACCCTGCGCCACCCCAGAGGGTCCAGTTTTGCGTCCTCTCGCGTCATTTCGTCTATGAGCGGCGACGGGAGCTGGTCGGGCACAGTGCCAAGGCCGTCAATTGTGAGCGCGAGCTTGACCAAGTCGGGCGCGCTCACCACCCATCCGCCCGCAGCCCCAAGCGTATGGATGTCCGAACCGCCGTACGCCCTGCGAGACATCTTGCCGCGTTGGGCGTAGTCCGCGGTCAGGAACGACGTGTCTTGCTCATAATACAGCACCTCGTTCTCCAGTCGCTCCTCCTTGCGGGAAAAGCCCAAATGAGCATCAAAAATGCCCAATGGCGCCAAGATTTCGCCACGGACATACTCCTCGTAGGGTACGCCAGAAGCCTTGGCTACAACCTCCCCCAAAATGGCGTACCCGAAATTCGAGTAGACAGAATACGCCCCTGGCTGGAAATGCATGGATTTTCCCTGCATGAAGCGAATTATGTCCTCCACGGACACCGGCAAGCCGCACCCCGTCTCGTCAGCGACAATTTGGGGCATGAACATCGGGTCGCCGTAGCGCGTCATCCACCCGCCAGAGTGGTTCAGCAAATTGCGAATGGTGATGTTGCCCATTCGCCTGTCTTTCATGATGGAGAAAACGTCATCACTTAAGACCCCGGTGGGGCCGAAAACCTTTTGGTCTAACGTCAGCCTCCCCTTGTCCACCAGCCGCATCACCGCTACGGCCGTAATCAGCTTAGAGACGCTTGCCACCCTCAAGATGTTGTAGGGTTGCATCTCTACGCTGTCCTCCACGTTGCTCAAACCAAAGCCTTTGGCAAAGACTAGCCGCCCATCTTTGCTTATGGCCACGCTCACGCCTCCACGCAAGCCCTCCCTCCTCATCAGCCTCAGCAGTTGGGTCTCAAAAGGGCCGGCAAACTCGTCGGAGCTGTCGATGTTCGATATGCGGAATGGCGACCGCTCGCCGCCGTAGGGGCTAAACGACGCATTGGCAATATGCTCTGGCTCAATGTCTTCTCTTGCCGTCCACACCCACAAGGGCGACAGCACGGCGCAAAGAAGCCCCGTCTTGTGCCAAACTCCAAACTTCATGACTCCGTGCGAAGATGCCGCAACACGGCCAAATTACGCAACAACAGCGCGGCCGAGGCGGACAGGCCCACCATCGAGCCATATTGGACCCCACAAACGACGACAACGGCATAAGCGACAATCATGACGACATTGGCCTTTGCCATCAGCCGCACCGCATTTCGATGGCGCTTCCGAGACAAGAGGACCAAGATTGGGACATAGAGCGCAGAGGCCCACAGGGCATTCATGTTGTAGGAGGTTATCTTTATGTCCGACACGACCCACAAAAACCAAAATAACAATGCGAGCAACGAGGCCGCGGAGAACAACGTATAGTCCACGCACCTAATCCAGGCTCCACGTCTGCGCTCAAAGACACACACCGCCAATATGGCCAAGAACATTATGATTGAGAAGAGCCGCGGGGAGAAGATGGCACCGATGCCGGGCGCAGGCGCAGGTTTCCTTTCGAGGAGTACTTTCGGCTCGCCCAATAGGCCCTCGTTGGCCAATAGCAAACCAAGGTACTTTGGCAACATCGCCTTTTCAAATTCTGAAATCCTCTCGTCGGCACGTACGCCAAGAATCAAGTCAATTCCCGCCCCCCACCATTCATTTTGCCCTACGAATTGGTGCAGACAATCCCTAAACGTCTCTTCTTCGCTTTTGACTTTAACCTTGCTGTCGTCAACATCTCCATGACGGAAAAACAAATCGCGAATCCTCGTTGCGCAATTGTCAAAGAAGAAGTCATAGCGATAAAACCTGTTCTCTGGTTGCAAGTTGGTGAAGAGGAATAGCTCAACTTCCCGCTTCTCGCTACTTGACAATATCACCTCCCGCTCTTCTATGCCGCGGCCCTCGCGTCGATATGATTCTAAGAACCTGGAGAAGTTGGAGGCGGACAACATATAGTCAAGCGTGCCGCACAGGAATTTGGGTACAAAGAAAGGTGTATCGAAATCGAATGTCCCATAGTTGAATACGACATCGAGACCTCGTTCCGAATCCATAAGCCTAATGGCACTGTGACCATATGCGCTGTAAATCTCATCACCCGGAGTGCAGGTCAACAAACTTATACGTAAACGGTCGTCATTGGCAACGTTTACACTCGCAAGGGCGGTTTGTTGTAAACCGACACAAAGTAAACACGCCAACACGGCTAGTTTACCGAGTAATGAGCGACAAGCCGCCGACGCTGCGTTTACACTGAGAGTCCGCCAACTAGTTCGCATATGTCGTTTACTTTCTGGCGTTGCATATAATCCTCTATGCCGCGCACAACCTTTATAGGCGTCGTCGGGTCTAGGAAGTTGGCCGTGCCAATCTGCACAGCGCTCGCGCCGGCAAGAATAAACTCAATGGCGTCTGTAGCATCGGCTATGCCTCCCAAGCCCACGACCGGTATTCGCACAGCTTTGCTGACTTGCCACACGCACCGAAGTGCCACGGGCTTTACGGCAGGCCCCGACAGGCCAGCCGTGACAGTGGAGACCACAGGCCGTCGCCGCTCCGCATCGATTGCCATGCCCAACAACGTGTTTATCAGCGATACGGAATCGGCCCCAGCCCCCTCGACAGATTTGGCGATGGAGGCAATGTCTGTGACGTTGGGCGTCAGCTTCACCATCAGATGCTTAGGGTATACTCTCCGGACCGCCTCGACGACTTTTGCCGCTTGAGAGCAATCTGTGCCGAATGCCATCCCGCCTTGTTTGACGTTCGGACACGATATGTTCAGCTCTATGGCGGCGATGCGCTCCAGGGCGGCGATCTTGGAGGCGGTCGCAACATAATCTTCGACGCACGACCCGGATACGTTTACGATGACGTTCGTGGTATACTTAAGTAGATTGGGGTATATGCTCTCGCAAAAGTGGTTTACGCCCTTATTCTGTAAACCTACAGCGTTGAGCATCCCCGACGGAGTCTCCGCCAAGCGAGGGTAGCTGTTTCCCTCACGCGGGTTCAAGGTCGTCCCTTTGACAATGAATCCGCCCAAAGCCGAGACGTCGAAAAAGTCGTCATATTCAAGACCGTATCCAAACGTTCCCGATGCCGTGAGAACCGGATTCTTAAGCATCAGGCCATTGCCCAAGTCGACAGAAGTCTTCACCATTTTAGCTCTTTTACATTGAACACCGGGCCGTCGGCGCACACACGCATATTCCCGTTTACCGTATCCGTGACGCAACATAGGCATACGCCGAAACCGCATGCCATCCTGTTTTCCAACGACGCATAGCAGTCAACACCTGCTTCTTGCGCCCTCTTGGCCACCGCACGCATCATCGGGGTGGGGCCGCATTGAAAGATGGACGAGTATTTGCGAATCGACTCAACCGACAAATCGGCGTGGTCTGTGACGAACCCGCATGTACCCGCCGACCCGTCCTCCGTCGAGATGTCAACTTGCGCAATCTTGCCGAAGTCCTCTTTGCGCAAGATGTCGTCGGCCGTGCGGGCGCCGATCAGGAACGTGGGCTTGACCCCGGACTTGACTAGCTCTTTGGCCAGGAAAAGGAGTGGAGCCACTCCGACTCCACCACCAACAAGCAGGGGCGTCCTGCCGGCTTTCGACAGGTCGAAACCGTTTCCAAGTGGAAAAACGGTATCGACTTTATCCCCCGGTTTACTATGGGCGAGAGACACAGTCCCCTTGCCGACTTTGCGAACCAGCAGTTCTAGCACCTTGGCTTCGGGGTTGTAATCGTGGACTGATATGGGACGGCGCAAGAACACGCCTTGCGCATCCGTCACCCTTATTTCAACGAATTGCCCAGGACGAATGTCCGGCCTCTCCCCGTCGATACGCAACCGAAGCAAGAAATAGTTGTCGTTCAGTTGGCTGTTCGATAAAACGGTCAGGTCAGACTGATACTTTTTTTGCATGACACATACGTATATTCACGCAAAGATATAAAAAACAGGCTATGGGCGGGACGTACGGCAACGTCAGCCGCTACGGGGCCTGTAGTCAACAAACGTGCCGTCGCTGTAGAACATGACGATGCGCTCCAGTTTCGCCGACGGGTCCACCGATGTTTCATGGATTGGGACAAACGGTTCCGCGACACTCGGCCCCGCCTGGAATATGTCTTTTTCCGCATCACTATCGCCTGTGTCGGCATAGCTACGGGCGGGTGCGCCCACCGCGTCGCCCGAGCGCGCTTGCCGCTCCGCCGGTTCGGGAGGCGCCGGTCGCTCTTCGACTATGGAGTCCCTGCGGCGGTCGAAGAGCGACGGCTGAGTTTTCGCCGCCTCCCTCGTCATGTGCCCCACGCCGCTCAGAACCCAGTCATACGACAAGTTGAGTTCCGGCAACCTGTCCACGATGAGGTGGGCCATGTCCGCCGAGATTGCCGCTTTTCTCCCTGTTGAGGAGGTAATATGCGATATCGCCCCCTTGGAGACCCCAATCCTCTGGGCAAATTCGTACTGCTTGAGGCCGGAAAGGCGAATTATCGCCTCCATGCGCTCCTTTGCGCCCGCTGTATTCTCCATATGTAAAGCTATAATCGGACGCTAATTTACTAAACTTCCGTCGTAAACAAGCGGTCTGCATGACGCTCGAGGCAGTTTTTCCCCTCGAAATTGACGAGTAAACGGACGCATTATGTGGCAGTTTCGTTATGTCGCTTGACGTAAATCTAGCGTTATGTGCATAATACAGCTATACATATAATTGCTTATAATCAACAAATTACCTGTATCACCTAAAGTAAATCTATCGCGTATGCCATATACATGAATTAAAGCTTTAAGCACCAAAATCTATTATAGTGACAATCAATACATTGCATACATAGTTGAATGCTAGCACTAGAAGTAAAATACACCCTAAAACATCGTGTAAACGAGCCACTAAGAGACCAAGCTCTTTGGGCGGTTTGTGTTGCAGTAAACCTACAGAGTGGGTGCTTTACTTATTGCGCAATTCGTTTACATAGGAGGAGACCCACAGCGGCAAAGCCTCCCCCCCTACCCCTCTTTCGAGAATGGCGTCATTCTCCACTATCAAGAAAAACGGCAGGATGTCGATGCCGTACACCTCGCTAAAGTTTGCTTCGGGGTCGGCCAACATCGTCCACGATGTCCCAAAATGCGAGGCAATTCTATTAACAATATCTTCCTTGGCGTATTCGGCTACGCTCACCAAACGCACAGGCTGTATGGGTGTGCGACCATGACCATATTTGGAGACAATCCTTTTTAATTGTTGCATGGTTTGTGGCGTGCGCTCGTCGTATGGGTCAAAAACATGGATTATTGTCAAGTCTCGGTTGGCGCATTCCGCAATGCTCGTGCTATCTCCTTTTGTGTTAATCAGCAAAACATCAGCCATGGGACATCCTGCGCTTGTTGCCGCCGACCTCTCCATGCGCCTAGTCACTGCCAGAATCGGCTCAAACTCGGCAACCATTTTGCCCGCCTCGTCTAGCAGTTTTTTATATTCTTCACTATCAATGGCTCTGTTTTGCGCAACGCCAACCCAAAATGCGTATTTTCCAAGTGCATTTCCCCTGTTTGCGCAAACAACCGACATGACGTAGCGGACGATATTTCTGTTCTCGCGCACAACAAGGAGACCAAGTTCGGCGCGTAAGTCGTCGGGAGACAGGTTGGACGACTTGGCAACAGCGTCATAGCGTGCGGCGGCGCGACGTCGCATGTCGCCCAATGTAATTTCAAATTGCCTCTTTCGCCCATTGAGCTTTTCTCCAACGATTTCAAGATTCTCCACATCGAGAGAGAGGTTCCCTGCCTCTGCGATGAAGTATGCCTTAGCACAGCCTGCGGAGAGAGAGTAGAGCGTCAGCGTGTCGACTGGCAAACGATATACGCTGTCACCCCTACTCAAGACGCCAGACAGCCCCCCCCCCCGGCTTCTCACAGCCACAGGCGAGAGCGAAATCGAGCGTCCGCTCTCTATGGGGCTGAAATGCAGCGTGCATGTCTCTTCCGAATCACCCTCCCGGCCGTTGACGCACGACATAACACACAAAGGGGTCAATGCCACCAACGTGACACCGACCCCTCGCATGAGCTTTCGCCTAAGTTGTCTATTCAAACGCATTAATCGCACTCCTTAAGGCTGTAAGCCGTTTCATTAGAGGCTCAAAAAGATCCAGGCGCAGCATGTTCGCCCCGTCGGACTTTGCGGACAGCGGGTCGAAATGCGTCTCAAGGAACAGGCCATCGACACCCACGGCGACACCGGCCCGCGCGACAGTCTCGATGAGTGCCGGCTTGCCACCCGTCACACCCGAGGCTTGGTTGGGCTGTTGCAGGGAGTGCGTCACGTCCAGAACCACAGGGGCGAATTGGCGCATTGCCGGCAGTCCGCGATAGTCAACAATCAAATCGTAGTAGCCAAACATTGTGCCACGGTCTGTGACGATGACGTTGTTGTTCCCGCTGTCCACAATCTTCTTGACAACGTGCCCCATGGCCTCCGGGGCCAAAAACTGGCCTTTCTTGACATTGACAACCTTGCCGGTGCGCGCCGCCGCAACCAGGATGTCCGTCTGGCGGCATAGGAAAGCGGGAACTTGCAACACGTCCACGTACTCCGCAGCCAAGTCGGCCTCCGCAGCCGAATGAAAGTCGGTGACAATAGGGACGCCGAACTCAGCCCGCACCTTAGCCAGAATCTTCAGAGCTTTCTCGTCGCCTATACCCGAAAAAGAATCTATCCGAGAGCGGTTTGCTTTGCGATATGACCCTTTGAAGATGAGCGGCAAACGAAGGTCGTCGCACACGGTCGTGAGGTGCTCGGCAATGCGCATTGCCATTTCCTCGCCCTCGACCACGCAGGGGCCCGCCATGACAAAAAAGTTGCCACTATCGGTGTGGCGTATCAGTGGTATAGCCTTTAAATCCATAGTAAACAATGATTTGCGTCCTCCATTGACTTGGCGGAGGCCGCCCGGGCGACAATTGAGGACGCCAGACGCATCGTCAAAGGTACAACTATTTTGCAATGCTTGCGGCCCCTCCCGGCAAAGGAGCGAGACTGCGCGTCATGGGCTTCGGGCGAGCATCGCCCCACCTCCAAGGCGGCTTGCGGCAGATAGTTGTCCGAAAATATGGCTAGTTATGGCATTTTTAGTATATTTGATTTGTCTAAAGTGAGAAGGCGCATTTGCGACCCTATTCGTTGCGCTAAGTTAAAAACCAACGCTAATAGCACATGGAAAGTAACATTGTGGAAGCTTTAAAGCTACTGCTTGTGGGGATGACGACGGTGTTCATGGTCCTGCTCATCATCATATATGGCGGCAAGCTGTTGATTTTGGCGGTGAACAAGTTTGCCAAAGAGCCGGAGCCGGCTGCTCCCACCCCGTCGCAGGCTCAGGCCATATCTCCCGCGGTCGCCAAAGCCATAGATGCCGCCATCGAGCAGATGTCGGGCGGCAAAGCCAAGGTCGTGGACATCGTGAAATTGTAGAACGGATGGGGGCCGGAACGCATCCCCCTGATAGATAGAATCGGCAAGATAATCAGAAATAACAAATGTCGAAAGAGATAAAATTCAGTCTCGTATTCAGAGACATGTGGCAGTCGTCGGGCAAGTACGTGCCACGGGTGGACCAACTGCTGAAAGTCGCACCCGCGATAGTCAAGATGGGCTGTTTCGCCCGGGTTGAGACCAACGGCGGCGGCTTCGAGCAGATAAACCTCCTCTATGGTGAGAACCCCAACAAGGCCGTGAGGCAGTGGACAAAGCCGTTCCACGAGGCGGGAATCCAGACCCATATGTTGGACCGCGCCTTGAACGGGTTGCGCATGAGTCCCGTTCCCGCAGATGTGCGGCGACTGTTCTACAAGGTGAAGAAGAGGCAAGGGACGGACATTGCCCGCACTTTCTGCGGTCTGAACGACACGCGGAACATTATCCCGTCTATTGGCTACGCTCACGAGGGCGGGATGATTTCGCAATGCTGCCTCTGCCTCACCCACTCGCCGCTCCACACGGTGGAATACTACACCAAACTAGCGTTCGAGCTGATTGAAGCCGGGGCCGACGAGATATGCCTCAAAGACATGGCGGGCATCGGGCGCCCCGTCTCGCTTGGAAAGATTGTTGCCGCGATAAAGGAGAAGTATCCCGACATCACTATCCAATATCACAGCCACGCAGGCCCGGGGCTCAACATGGCGTCAATCTTGGAGGTGTGCCAGGCGGGATGCGACATTGTGGACGTGGCCATGGAGCCGCTCTCGTGGGGTACGGCCCATGCCGACGTGCTGGCCGTGCAGGCAATGCTGAAAGACGCCGGGTTCTCAGTCCCAGAGATTAACATGGAGGCCTACATGGAGGTCCGCTCGCTGGTGCAGGAGATGATGGACGACTTCCTGGGCTACTACATTCCGAGCCGCAACCGCCTCATGAACTCGCTACTCATCGCCCCGGGGCTGCCCGGCGGCATGATGGGTTCGCTTATGACAGACTTGGAGACGAACCTGGCCTCGCTGAACGCATGGAAGGAGAAGCATGGGCAACCAAAGCTGACGCAAGACCAACTGTTGGTGAAGCTCTTCAACGAGGTCACGTATGTGTGGCCCATGATGGGCTACCCATGCCTCGTCACGCCTTTCAGCCAATATGTCAAGAACATGGCACTCATGAACGTCATCCAGATGGAGAAAGGCAAAGAGCGGTGGAGCATGATTGCCGACGACATTTGGGACATGATGCTCGGCAAGAGCGGCCGACTGCCCGGCCCCCTGGCGCCAGAGTTGGTGGCCAAGGCAAAGGAGCAGGGGCGCCAGTTCCACGACGAAGACCCGCAGGGCAACTACCCCGACGCCCTCAACGAGTTCCGCCGCGAGATGCAGGAGAACAATTGGGAGACGGGCGAGGACGACGAGGAGCTGTTTGAGCTGGCCATGCACCCCCAGCAGTATCGCGCATACAAGAGCGGCAAGGCCAAGGCGGACTTCGAGGCAGACCTCGCCAAGCGCAAGGCGGCGAAGAGCCAAGGCGGCGCGCTGACAACGGAGCAGACACTGGTGGTCGAGGTCGACGGACAGAAATATCGGGTGACAATAGCCCCCAACGACGGAAAGCCCGCCGCGGCCGGTGCGGCATCGTCGGGTCAGCCCTCGCCCGCGGCCGGTGAGGGGGCGCCGCTGACGGCGCCGCTGGAGGGCAAGTTCTATCTCGTCAAGAACAATGGAGACACGCCCGTCAAGGTCGGCGACCGCGTGAAAAAGGGTCAGACGGTGTGCTACATCGAGGCGATGAAGACTTTCAACGCCATAGCCGCCGAGAGCGACGGCGTGGTGACGGAGATATGCTTTGCAAGCGGCGCCTCCGTAGCGGAAGACGACACGCTGATGAAAATCAAATAAACAGAGCCTGTCATGCACGATATTCTAGAAAAGGTATATGGGATGACGGCCATAGGCGACATTGTCGACCGTCCGGAGTTCCTCATAATGTACGCATTGGCGTTCCTGCTGCTCTACCTCGGCATAAAAAAGGAGTTTGAGCCCCTCCTGCTTGTCCCGATAGCGTTCGGCGTGCTTATAGCCAACTTCCCGGGGGGCGGCATGGGCGTAGTGGCGGCAGACGGCGACGGCATGGTCCACTTCATGCAAAATGGGCGCGAGGTGGCCAAGAACGTCTACGAGATGTCCCTGCCGGAGATTGCCCACGACCTGGGAATCATGAACTTCCTCTATTATGCGCTGATCAAGACCGGCTTCCTGCCGCCAATCATCTTCATGGGTGTCGGCGCCTTGACGGACTTCGGCCCGATGCTCCGCAACTTGAAGTTAGCCGTCTTTGGCGCCGGAGCCCAGTTCGGCATCTTCGCCGTCCTGCTCGTGGCGTGTAACTTCTTCACGTTGCCCGAATCGGCGTCGTTGGCGATTATCGGCGGAGCGGACGGCCCGACGGCCATCTTCACCACCATCAAGCTCGCACCCCACCTCCTGGGCCCGATAGCCATCGCGGCCTACTCCTACATGGCCCTGGTGCCGGTGATTGTGCCTCTTGTCGTCAAGCTGACCTGCTCCGAGAAGGAGCTGAGAATCAACATGAAAGAGCAGGACAAGCTCTACCCTGACAAGACCGAGATAAAGAACATGAAGGCGCTCAAAATCATCTTCCCCATAGCCACGACGACGGTGGTGGCCATAATCGTGCCCGACGCCGTGTCACTTGTGGGGATGCTGATGTTTGGCAACTTGCTCAAGGAGATTGGCTCCAACACGTCGCGCATCTACGATGCGGCTTCGAACGCGATAATGAACTCAGCAACAATTTTCCTAGGCCTGTCGGTGGGCGCCACGATGACAGTCGAGGCGTTCTTGAACTGGACTACGATAGGGATTGTGACTGGCGGATTCTTCGCTTTCGGCCTCTCCATCTTCGGCGGCATAATGCTTGTGAAGATTATGAACCTCTTCAGCAAGAAGAAGATAAACCCATTGATTGGCGCCACGGGTCTGAGCGCCGTGCCGATGGCCTCGCGCGTGGCCAACGAGATAGCGCTGAAATATGACCCGCGCAACCACGTGCTCAACTACTGCATGTCGTCCAACGTCTCGGGCGTCATAGGCTCGGCCGTCGCCGCAGGAATCTTGATTTCTTTCCTCGGATAGGCGCACGGGCCGCCAAACGTCGGTCAAAATCGCTAGGTGTGGCTGAGGTCTCGACGACCTCGGCCACACTTTTTTTGCCATCCGCCCATATGCGCACGTAGCATTAGGGGGCTATGAGACCCGACGGACTATCGGCAAAAACGCCGACATCGCATATGTATATTCCTAGGGTTCACGGACACCCCTAGGGTTCATGCGTAATCCTAGGGCTCACGCCCTGGGCTACCATATGCCGCCCCTTTGGGGCTATGAGTGCACGAGAGCCATTCATTTGCCACACGGACACGGCGGCCATGGAGCGTGCGAGACTACGTTGCCGTCTTGACAAAACGCAATCTTTCATATATTCGCGGAGGCAATGCAACTCGCCGAACAAACAGAAACACAACAAATTGAGGGGTAGAGCGATGAGGCAGACATCCATTCTTCTTATCTATACTGGCGGCACCATTGGTATGATTCAGAATCATAACACAGGGACGCTGGAAAGTTTCAATTTTGAACATCTCCTGTCTCACGTCCCGGAGATACGGCAATTCAACCTGCAAATAAGCTCGCTCACTTTCGACGAGCCGATAGACTCGTCGGACGTGGACATATCGCACTGGCAGACGCTTGCAAGGATGATTGCAGACAATTATGACCTCTACGACGGCTTTGTTGTCCTCCACGGCACAGACACGATGGCCTACACGTCATCGGCCCTGACGTTCATGCTGGAGGGTCTAAACAAGCCCGTGGTGATGACGGGTAGCCAACTGCCAATCGGCGCGTTGCGCACCGACGGCAAGGCGAACCTCATTACGGCGATAGAGATTGCGGCGGCAAAAAGGGAGGACGGCACGCCAATGGTTCCCGAAGTGTGCGTCATATTCCACGAGCAGCTGTTTCGCGGATGCAGGGTGACTAAAATCGACACCGACAGCTTCAACGCCTTCGGCTCTCCCAACTACCCGCTGCTGGCCCAGGCCGGGACGGAGATAAAATATAACACGGAGAACATCCGGGGCCACGCCGCCGGAATGCGCCTGACCCCCCACTTCGCCATGGACCCCAGCATCGTCATCTTCTCGTTGTTCCCGAGCCTGCGCCCCACGATTGTGGAGAACGCCCTCAACTCGCCGGAGCTGCGGGGCATAATCTTCCGTTCGTTCGGCTCCGGCAACGCCCCCCACAACCCCGCCCTGCTGCGAAGCCTAAAGACGGCGACCGACGAGGGGAAAGTGATTGTCAACGTCTCGCAATGCCTTTCGGGCTACGTGCACCAGGAACGCTACGGCACGGGCCTCCAACTGGCCGACGCGGGCGTCGTCAGCGGGCGCGACATGACCCTTGAAGCCACGTTGGCAAAGCTGATGTTCCTGTTCGGGCAGGGGTTGGACACCGAGACAGTAACCCGGAAGATGAACGAATCTTTGGCCGGCGAGGTCACGCTCTGACAGCCTCGCCGGCCGGGGGGCGGGGCTACTTGAGGCCGTCTTCGATGGAGCGCACGGCCTCCGCCATCTTGGGGTCGGTATCCATGAGCCCCTGCACGGCCCGGCAGGCGTAGACCACTGTGGAATGATTCCTGTTGCCGAGCGCCTTGCCTATTGTCGCAAGGCTGTCGTTGGTGAGCTTCTTGCAGAGAAACATTGCCACCTGCCTGGCCACGACAATCTCCCTCTTCTTGGTGTTCTTCTGTATGCTGTCGGCCTCGATGCTGAAATATTCGCACACGGCGTTGACCACCATCTCTTTGGTAATCATCTCGACCTTTGGCCTCGTGGTATGTTCAGACACCACCTTTTGGGCCAAGTCTAGCGTGAGGTCGGTATTCGTCAGAGTGGCATAGGCCAGGAGCGACACCAGCGCCCCCTGGAGCTCCCTGGCGTTCCCGCTGACGTTCGACGCCACATATTGAGCCACGTCGTCGGGCAGGTCGAGACCGTCGGCGTCGGCCTTGGCCTTGACGATTCCGAGGCGTGTGTCTTTGTCGGGTTGGCGCACCTCGACAATCAGCCCCGACTTGAACCTCGACAGGAGTCTCTCCTCGAACCCCGTCAGCTCCGTCGGCTTCTTGTCCGACGCCAAGACCACCTGCCGGCCATTTTGCAAGAGGTGGCTGAAAATCTCGTAGAAAGCGTTGCACGTGCCGACCTTGCCGGCCAGGCCCTGCACATCGTCGATGATGAGCATATGAATCCGCTGATAGAAACGGAAAAAGCCGGTGCCTTGCTTCGTCGCCGTGGCGTCCATGTACTGCCTCATGAACCTATCTGCCGAGAGGTAGGCCACGTTGACATCTGGCGCCCCCTCCTTGGCCTTGGCCCCTATGGCTTGAATGAGGTGCGTCTTGCCGACCCCCGGGCCGCCATAGACGAAGAGGGGATTGAAGCGGGTTCGCCCCGGGGCCGAAGCCACCTGCTCCGCGACCGACACGGCCATCTTGTTGCTCTCGCCCACGACGTAGGTCTCGAACGTGTACGCCCTGTTCAGTTCGGGGTTCACCACCGGGTCTCGAAGAGCCACAAACTTAAAGGGGTCGTATGACGGCAAGTTTGTCTCATACCCGCCTGTCATCTCCCCGCCTTGGAACTTTTGCGTCGAGACGACGTTCACTCCGGCAGAATTCACCGAGTAGTTCAGGAACCGCACGCCGACGGTGCGCAACGCATTCTCCAACACCGCCCTAAACTTCTTCCTCAAAGTCTCGGCAAAGAACTCCGATGGCATCTCGATAGCTATCGAATTGTCTTTGAGACCTGTGGCCCGCAACGGCGAGAACCATTGCGAGAAGTCCTCCTCCGTGACATTCTTCCTAATCTCCTCTAGGCAAGCCTCCCAAACCGCTTGTGGCGTCTGCGTCGTCTCCATCCGAAACCTTTTTGGGTGCAAATTTAGCCAAAAAAACATTCATTCTTGTCAGACAAAAGTCCCCGCGGGGGCGTTGCGGAAGTGGCGATTTTTTGCAAAGGCGTCGCTGTGTGACAATTTGTCAGACAGCGGTAGCCGCCACGGGCGAGGTACAGAATTTGAGATTAAGGAAGCCGAGGAGTGAAGAAAAAACCAAAATAAACTATCTTTGCGCCAACGGCGCTATGCTTGGGCATCCCGCGCGAGAGGCGGGCGCCAGTATCAACAGGAAAGGAAATTACCCCATGGAGCAAATTAGTTTGTCAGACGGCGTGAAGAGCGCCTTGACGCGTAGCCGCAACGAAGCACGACGTCTTGGGCACCACTTCATTGCGCCAGAGCACCTGATATTGAGCATGGCAGAAGACGAAGGAAGCTCCGCGTCGCAGGTCTTGCGGCAGGTCGGCCTGCAGCCCTCGGAGGTGGTCAGCGCCATGATGCAGATTCTGACGGCGGCGGCCAGCGAAGCCAAGTCGTCCGACAGCCCCTTCATGTCGGCAGTGCCGACGAAGTCCACCGAGCGGATAATGCGGTCTGTGCGGCTGGAAGCCCAGTCTATGGACTTGAAAGTGGTACACACGGCTCACATTCTCCTGGCGTCGTTGCGCGACGACAGCCTGCAACTGCGCAAATTCTTCGACGCGCGGGGCGTTGACTACAACGCCGCCCGCGAGGCCGCCATGGCCGTCCTGGGCTCGGCCACCCCCGAAGGGGCCGACGACGACGGCCCCTTCGCCAACCGCGGCAACGGCGGACAGCAATCGCAGCAGCAGAAGCGCGGCACGACGCAGAGCGGCTCGGACACCCCCGTCTTGGACAGCTTCGGCATAGACATGACTAAAGCCGCCGCAGAGGGCAAGCTCGACCCAGTGGTGGGGCGCGAGAAAGAGATTGAGAGGTTGGCCCAAATCTTGAGCCGGCGCAAAAAGAACAACCCAATCCTGATTGGAGAGCCGGGCGTGGGCAAATCGGCGATAGCCGAGGGGCTGGCCTTGCGGATTTTCGAGAAGAAAGTCTCGCGAGTGCTGTTCGACAAACGCGTTATTTCGCTCGACCTGCCGTCGATGGTGGCAGGAACGAAATATCGCGGGCAGTTCGAGGAGCGCATAAAAGCCCTGCTCAACGAGTTGAGCCAACACCGCAACGTGATTCTCTTCATCGACGAGATCCACACCATTGTCGGGGCCGGCGGCGCCTCGGGGAGCCTCGATGCCGCCAATATGCTCAAGCCGGCGTTGGCTCGCGGCGAGATTCAGTGCATCGGGGCGACAACGCTCGACGAATATAGGCAGCACATAGAGAAAGACGGCGCGCTGGAGCGCAGGTTTCAGAAAGTGATGGTCGAGCCGACGTCGCGCGACGAGACCGTCCAAATCTTGAAAAACATCAAGGACAAGTATGAGGCCCACCACAACGTCACCTACACCGACGACGCCATCGAGGCGTGCGTGAGCCTCACAGAACGCTACATGAGCGACCGCCAACTGCCCGACAAGGCCATCGACGCCCTCGACGAGGCCGGCTCGCGCGTCCACATTGCCAACATCGTGGTGCCGCAAGCAATAACTGAGATGGAACAGCGGTTGGAGGCAATCAACGGCAACAAGCTGAACGCCGTCAAGACCCAAAACTTTGAGCTTGCGGCGAGCTTCCGCGACCAAGCCAAGAGCGTGGAGGGCGAATTGGCCCGCGCCAAAGAGCGGTGGCAAGAGGAGCTGAGCCAACACCGGGAGATTGTCGACGAGGCCAAAGTGGCGGAAGTTGTGGCGATGATGACGGGTGTCCCAGTCCAGCGGATTGCGCAAGCGGAGAGCAAGCGCCTGATGTCCATGGGCGACGACCTGCGCGGGGCCGTGGTGGGGCAAGACGACGCCATAGACAAGATTGTCAAGGCGATCTTGCGCAACCGCGCCGGCCTCAAAGACCCCAACCGCCCCATAGGGTCGTTCATCTTCCTTGGCCCCACGGGCGTGGGCAAGACACACTTGGCGCAAGTGCTGGCCAAGAACCTCTTCGACTCGACGGACGCGCTGATACGTGTCGACATGAGCGAATATATGGAGAAGTTCTCCGTCTCGCGCCTCGTCGGCGCCCCTCCTGGCTACGTGGGCTACGAAGAGGGCGGCCAGCTGACCGAAAAGGTGCGGCGCAAGCCCTACTCCGTCGTGCTTCTCGACGAGATTGAGAAAGCGCATCCGGACGTGTTCAACATGCTGTTGCAAGTCCTGGACGAGGGACATCTGACGGACAGCCTGGGGCGCAAAGTAGACTTCAAGAACACGATAATCATCATGACGTCGAACATCGGCACGCGCGAGCTGAACGACTTCGGGCGCGGTGTGGGCTTCAGCCAGTCGGCCGGCCAGACGGACGAGCAGCGTTCGTCGGCAATATTGCGAAAGGCCCTGCGCAAGGCGTTCGCCCCGGAGTTCCTGAACCGCATAGACGATGTCATAATCTTCAACGAGCTTAAGCGTGAAGACATCATGAAGATTGTCGATGTCGAACTGAAAGGCCTGTTGGACCGCGTCGCCGCATTGGGCTACAGCGTAGAGTTGACCGAGAGGGCCAAGGCGTTCCTTGCCGACAAGAGCTACGACGCCCAATATGGAGCCCGTCCGCTGCGCCGATCGATACAGAAGTATGTGGAGGACGACTTGGCGGGGAAAATAGTCGAGGCAAAGCTGACCAAGAGCCAACGCATCTTGATTGACCACGCCGAGGGGGACGAGAGACTGACATTCGAGAACACATAGGCGGAAGCCCCCTACCGGCAGACATGCATTGTCGCCCAAGGCTTGCCCTTGGGCGACTCTTTTTTTGCGTGCGACGGAAATATCACACTGCGCAAAATCCACCAAGGTAGGACGCTAATCCACCATCTAAAAAAAAACGAGGACTACCTTTGGAAAAACAAATCAAGTCGCAGTAACGATGAAAGACAGCATTTCGAGACTTCTCTTGACGGCTCTCGCCACCATGGCGCTCGCCGTCCCCGGCGAGGCCCAACAGACAGACACCACGTTTGTCGCAAACGGAAACCCGCTAGTGCGCTACAAGTATACCGCCGACCCGGGGGCCCTTGTTGACACAGACGGGACGATGTATATATACGCCGGATGCGACGTCTGCCCCCCACCCCACAACTACTACAAGATTGACGAATGGACAGTCTTCAGCTCCAAAGACTTGCGCACTTGGACAGAACACCCCGTGCCGTTGCGTGCTACGGACTTTGAGTGGGCTTCGGGCGAGGCGTGGGCAAGCCAAGTGGTTCGCAAGGGTGACAAATATTATTGGTATGTCACCGTCGAGCATAAAGACATCGACGGCAAGCGTGGCAAGGGAATCGGCGTCGCCGTAAGCGACAGCCCCACGGGGCCGTTTAAAGACGCCAAGGGTTCCGCACTGGTAACCAACGACATGACGACCAACTACACCGGCATCGGGTGGGACGACATCGACCCCACCGCATGGATTGCCCCCGACGGCACAGCATATCTCATATGGGGGAACACCCAGTGCTACATAGCTAAACTAAAAGACAACATGGTGGAACTCGACGGCGACATCCGCCCCATCCGCATTGACGGCATCAATACGCCGGCCCACCCGCAACCCGGCAAACCTCAATATACCGAGGCCCCATGGATTCACGTCTACAAAGGCAAATACTACCTATCGTTCGCATTGGAGTTCCCCGAAAAGATTGGCTACGCCACCGCGGACAACATTTGGGGGCCATATACGTTCAAAGGCGTGATAAACGAGCTTGCAGGCAATTGCAACACCAATCACCAGGCCATCGTCGAGAAGGACGGCAAATGGTATTTTGTATACCACAATGGGGGTGCCGACGTCAACGGCGGGAGCTTCCGCCGCTCAGTGTGCATAGAGGAGATGCGGTATGACCGCAAGGGGAACATCGTCCCGATCGTCATGACCTCCAATGGGATTTGGAAGTAGAGAGACGAGAACGACAGAAAAGGGGGGAGCATCCCCCCCCCCTTTTTCTTGCCATCGCTCCGAACGCATGGCGGTCTACTCAGAGAAAGGAAAGTCCATTTGGGAGAACGCCAGAAGATCGACTATGTAACGGAAGAACCACGAAAACATTACAGCGGTTTGCCGTTGTCGAACACCTCAACCTCCGCATCGGGATAGGTTGCAATGAGTCCATTTTGGTCGATGAAAGCCGCAGCCTCCTCTTCGGATGCAAAGGGGGCCACGAGATAGCTGTAGCGTCCGTCGTAGCAATATTCAAGGACTTTTTTGCCTGCCAAATTGGCCGGGGCATCGACAGGCTCCTTGCTCCGCAGCAGGCACACCGTCGCCACGCGCCCCCGCATGACATTGGAGGCCGTACTGACATCTGAAAAGTATATTTGCTTACCGCCAATCTTGAAAGCAGAGACGTTGATGTAGCGCGACGGATTGAGGCGCAAGTCCACCAACAGCCTATTGAGGTTCTCCGTCGCCGACACCATGTTGTCATAGAGCCTACGGTCGTTGGCGAGGCTGGATATGTTGCCATTGGCGGACATCAGCCCCGTGGCGGCAGACAAGAGGGAGTCTAGACCAGCGACCGTCTTCCCAAGCCCCGACGACGCGACCTCAGACGACAGGAGCGTCAAATTGCCCATTATGGTGTCAATCCTCCCGCTTTGGCTGTTGAGCGACTCCATAAAGCCGCTCGCCGACTTCAGGGTGCCGTGGACAGAGCCGGAGGCCGAAGTCATGGCCGCGATGTTGCGCGCCATGTTCTCGATATTCTCCATTGCCGCAGCCATGCGACGAATGGCAGTATTGAGGTGGTCGCGGTTTTTCTCGTCGAGAATCTCATCGAGGTCACGCATCACGTTGTCCGCACTCCTCATGAGCGCCGTGGCCTTGTCCTTGACGGGGATGAGCTCGTCGAGCAATCCGCCACTGAGACCCGAGGCCACGGTGTCGCCCGAAGTAGCCAAAGCGGCACTCGAACCCATAAGGAGCTGCACGCCCCGCCCTCCGAGCAGATCTGTGCTGACAATCATGGCTCGGCTGTCGACCGGGATGTCGATGTCTTTCTCTATGTTTAGAGTGACGGTGAAGAGCCTCTCGGGGTCCGTGGCCCGCTGGTCTATCTCGACCTCCTTGACGGTGCCGACCTTGAAGCCGCTATATATGACCGGGCTTGAGTCCGTGAGGCCGTCGACCGAGGCGTAGCAGGCCTTGAGCGTCGTCCCCGAAGAGAAGATGTTCTGCCCTTTCAGATAGTTGATTCCGACACACAAGACGGCAAAAGCTCCAACGGCGAAAACACCAATCTTGACATTCCTCTTTTGCTCGATGTTCATAGCTTAATCGTTAGCGTTTTTCTTCTGCCTCTTCTTCGCGCTCCGCACGGATATTTTCTCTTTCCCGTCAAAAGCCACAACGAAGCAGTCGGGGTACTTGGATTTGAGGCTGTTCTTGAGTTCCTGCGCCTCCTCGGCCGTGGCACAAATCCCGACCATGTATTTCGTCACGTCGCCGTCCGCCACGCTACTGACTGGCGCATGCTCCGGGGCGTCGATTTCGACAGCCCGGCTAGACGCCGCCACCTGCACGCGGAAATTGACCCCGGCGGGCCAAAGGTCTACGGGCCGCCTCTTGTCCACATTTGTCTTGACAACGACCTGCCGCCCGTCATAGCCGGCCTTAAAGCTCCTAATCGCCTCGAAAAGAGCCTTGGCGAGCTGCGCAGCCCCTTTGGCGCTAGCCATATAGGCCTCCTCTTCAGCATTGCTGATGAAACCCAACTCGACAAGCACGCTAGGCATCGGCACCTGGCGCAAGACCAGGAAGCCGGCCTGCTTTACGCCCCGGTCTGCCCTGCCCAGCTCGCCAAATCGGCCCTGGACAAGGACTGCCATGTCGATGCTCTTGTTGATGTAGTCGGACTGCATGCCGGCAAACGTGATGACCGATTCGGGTTGCGTAGGGTCGAATCCCTCATATTTGCTGGAGTAGTCGTCCTCCAATGTTATCACGGAGTTCTCCTTTTGCGCCACTTCGAGATTCTCTTTTGAGCGGTGCTGCCCCAACAGGAAAGTTTCCGCACCGAAGACATCCCTGTTTCTCGACGAGTTGGCGTGGATGGATATGAAAAGATCGGCCGAGTTGTCAATCGCCGTCTTGGCCCTCTCGTCGAGGGGGACGAAAACATCCTTTTGGCGTGTGAAGACGACCTTGAGGTCGGGAATGCTGTCGCCGAGCATCTTGCCGAGCCTCAGCGCCACGTCGAGCACTATGTTCTTCTCGCGGAAACGCCTCCCCAAAGCCCCAGGGTCTTTGCCCCCATGCCCCGGGTCCACGACAATTGTTGAGAGCTTCTTGCCGCCCGCGGGCTCAACGTCTTGCGCAAGAGCGACGGTATGCGTTGCGGCAAATGCCGCCAAAAGGCTACAAGCCAGGAGTCCGCTTCGACAGATTGCCATCACTAGCTGCTTCTTGTTGGTCGGCAAACCCGCCCATGGCGGACTTGCCGACTGCAAAAGTACACAAAAACAGGAAACTGGACACAGGGTGTGGCGGGCTAAAGGCTCACCGCATTAGTGCCGGCACCATGAAATAATTCCAAAAATGTCATGACAGGCTTGTTCACGAGGCTCGTCGCCCCATCCCCCAAAAGGAAAGAGAAGCCCTCATACCTACTTTGCGACCGCAACGCATTAGGCCGGACGTAACGACCGCATCACAGTATGTGGGGGGGGGGGGGGGACAAAACAAACGAGAGTGGCTTCGCAGACAAGCAAAACCACTCTCGACGTTGCGGTGAGGACGAGGCTCGAACTCGCGACCCCATGCGTGACAGGCATGTATTCTAACCAACTGAACTACCCCACCAAAAGATGCTTGCTCGAAAGAAAAGCGGTGAGGACGAGGCTCGAACTCGCGACCCCATGCGTGACAGGCATGTATTCTAACCAACTGAACTACCCCACCTTGATATTCTTACTCTCAAGCAAGCCAAAATGTAAAGAACCCTGCAACCGTTGGAGGTTGTGCCTCTTTCCCGATTGCGAGTGCAAATTTACAGCTTTTTCTATTCAATGCAATAGGCAGGGGCATTTTTTTTTGGGGGGGGGCAATGTCTTTCTGGGCGACGCTTAGTAACTGCGGACTACGCCTTGCACACCAATATTATGGCGTGCCCAGGGCTAGCCCTCCCGCCTTTTGTTCGCACCTCCCACACTTTTGGACTGGGAGGCAACAAAAAACGTGGCTCAAATTGACGCATGGAGAAATGCGCACGCCGCACAACAGCACCACAAAAACGAAGAGAGCGGCTTCGCCCCAAGGGCAAAGCCGCTCTCCTACTTGCGGTGAGGACGAGGCTCGAACTCGCGACCCCATGCGTGACAGGCATGTATTCTAACCAACTGAACTACCCCACCGTTGCGACTGCAAAGTTATGGCTTTTTGCGGACTATGCAAGCCTGAACGACAAAAAAAAAACGCATCTCTCTAAACCTTGCACTTATGGACGCTCCCGAACAAGCCGCACGCCCACCTTGGCGTCGGCACTAATCTCATTTTCGAGCGTCTTGCCGCACTGTTCCGCATTGTACGCGTCCATGACAAACCTCAGCGACGCAACATGGTCGCCACCGACAGGCGAAGGAGCCACGAGGTAGACCCCATAGGTCGGGTCCGTGCCAATGGACATGTTGGCCGGCAGAAAGATGGCCGCCCCGCCCTCGCTGACAACCGAGACGCCATCCACACGCCTCACAGCCCCCCAACTCCAATTGCAACTGTCGATGAGTTCCTGCGCCTCCGCCACCGTCGGCAACCTCCATCCGTCCGCAAATTTGGTAACGGCCGCCTCGGCCGAGGACATCAGCGTCCCCACCTCGACGGCCGACTGCGACCCATAGTTTCGAGCCGCCCACAAGACCGACAGGCCAAGGTCGGCGACCTCAGCTTCGGTCAGCGATATTGGGAGCGTCCGGAACTCGACGACATCGCCGTAGTAAGTCCTGCTTACTGTTTGCACCCCCTCCCTCCGCCTTATCGTCGAAAAAGCCCTGTAGTAGTAGCGCTTGTTCGCTTTCAGCGATTTTGTCTTCACGCCGAACCTGCCAAAGCCTTTGCCATCGTGAAACGACGGTGACAGCCTGACGATGCTTTGGTCTGAGAGGTGTCCCAGACTGTCGAGCGTAATATCGCGGTTTCGCTCAAACAAGAGAATCCCATAGTCTTCCATGTCGTCAAACATGACGTTGGCGTAGCCGGCAAGCGTGGCGGAGAACGTCGTGACATCTGCGGCGCTGTCGGTCGACACACCAATCTCCGGAGTCTGAAAAGAACGCACCGCACCCCACAGGTATACCTCGCGCAGGTTCTCCGTCTTCATCATGACAAAGGCCCGGTAAAAGTAGGTCTGCCCGGGTCGCAAGCCACTAACACGATAGGACGCGTCGCAGAGTGTGGACTGCTCCCTTGGCACATTTTGTCGTTGAGAATAATATATCCCGAACGTCCCACGAAAACGATTCGGCTCAATATCCTCGCTGAGCGTCAGACCCAATTGTGCGCCAAAGGCATGGATGTCGGTGGCGGAGTCGGTCGTGGCCGTGAGCCGATGCGTACGGAATGTATAGACATCGGAGTTTATGCGCTCGCCACCCCGTTCGACAAAGGTGCAGAAATAGTAGCTCGTGTCGGCATATAGGCCGTCGAGCTGGAGGCGGCTCTTGCCACCACCTGCATAGTCGGCCATGGCGACTTGCCCCGTTGTCGAGATATACTTTGTGTTTTGGAGCGAAAAGCGGATGCCAGTGGCGGTCGTACTGTCAACGTTCTCGCCAAAAATCCCGCTAATCACGGCACTATAGGGTGTCACATCGGCAACGCTGACAAGCCTCGTGGTGTCGTCGTCAATCTGCCGCGGCGGGGTCGGCTCGTCAACGGCGCACCTCGTCGTGAGGGCGGCGAGGCCGCAGAGGAGGGGGAACGTACCGCGGAACGGTATGATAGAACGGAAATGAAAAGCACAGGCCATAAACTCACCCAACTTAATATAAGTCAGCCTACTCGAAACTTACCATACGCACAAAGGACGCCTTAGCCTCGGAAGACTATGGCGTCCACTTATGCTAATTAGAGACGGAACCGTCACACCTCGACAACCTCCCGCTCCTCGACTTGCGGCTCTAAGACCCCGCCACCCGACTGCTTCTTCCGCCCCTGCTCCATATTGGCAAGGAAGAGGAGCAGACGGTTGGCAATGTTGGCCTCGGAGACGCCACCGTCGAAGTCGAGAGCCAACATGTTGAGTTCGGGATAGGCCTCCTTGAGCTTCTTCTCGATGCCGCGCACCACGATATGGTTCGCAATGCACCCGAAAGGCTGCATGGAGACGACGTTCGTGCAGCCCTGCTTGACATAGGCGATGACCTCGGCCGGCAGAAGCCACCCCTCGCCGAACTGCGCCGAGAGGCATATGATTTCTGAGGCAAGCTCACTTTGGGTCTTTATGTCAATCTCGGGCTGGTAGAAGCGAAAAGCCTCCGCCTCCTTGTCGAACTTCTTCTGAACCTTAGTTATCAAAGAGAAAGCCATGTCTATCGCCACGGCCGGCACTTTGAACCGCTTCACGAAGTTAGCCTTATTAAACTTGAAATTGACGAAAGCGCGGAGAAAAAAATTGTGAATGATGGGCGGCACGACCTCCACGCCATGGTCCATGAGCCAATCGGGCACATACCTGTGCGAATATGGGTTGAATTTCAAGAATATTTCGCCGGCCACGCCCGCCTTTGGGTATGTGCGGTCGGTGTATATGTCGACAGCGTTGAACTCCTCCGCCGCCTGCCGCGTCAGTCGCAAAATCCCTTTGAGGTCCTTGGCCTCCACAAGGGGATTGGCCCGGCGCAGGAAGTCGTCGCGCAGGGCGCGCGCCGTGCCTTTGACTTTCTCGCGGACGGCGATGGCGTGGTAGAAGACCGACAGCCAGTCGCCGAAGAAGACGGAGTAGAGCACGATGGGCGCCGCCTTGAAGAGGTTGAGCTTGAAGCCCGGCTGGTCCTCCTTGTCCGTCCCCGCGATGCCTATCACGGGGACTTGCTGGAAGCCGGCGTCGACGATGGCTTTGCGAATCAGCGACGGGTAGTTCGTCGCGCGGCACTGCCCCAACTGGGTGACAGCCACGGCAGTCCGGTCCAAGCCATACTTGCCGCTCTGCAGGGCCTTGATGAAGTCGCCCACGATGAGCGTAGCCGGGTAGCACACCTCGTTGTTGGAGTACTTAAGCCCCAAGTCGTTCGACTCCGCATCGGATATTGGCAACGAGACGACGTCGTAGCCCTCGGTCTTGAAGGCCGCACCGAGCAATGGGGATATGTATTCGGTGAAGAAAGGCGCAAGGATTGTCCTCTTCTTCTTGTCTTCGGCCTCGAACTTGCGCGGGCGGACAAACGGCTTGACATCAGTCGCCGCGCTCCCGCCAAACTTCAAGCTCTCGATGAGCGAGCGTTTGGAGGTTCTACAGTTTAAGGCTAATTAAATAAAGGGAAGTGTCATATTGAATAACAACTTCCCTTTATCATTACTACCACCCTGACTCGCTATTCATTTCTCGCAAATACATCTGCTAAGAACTTGCTGAATCGACCTCTGAAAGCTTGCCGTGAGAACTTCTCGGAATGCTCCCTAATCTTATTGCTATCAAAATGCATAGCCTCAAAGCGAGTGATAGCGTTAACTATAGCATTTGGACTTTGAGATTCAAAATACACACCTGTTTCACCATCTACAACCGTCTCTAAGACTCCGCCGCAACCATAACATATAACAGGACAACCGCAGGCTTGCGCCTCGACGGGAACAATTCCAAAATCCTCTTCGGCGGCAAATACGAAAGCTTTAGCTTCTTGCATGAATTTTACAACTTCGCAGTCCTCCAAACGCCCAACAAATGTCACATTCGCCCCTGCCTTCCTTTCTAATCTACCTTTTTCGGGGCCATCACCACAAACAACTAGTTGCTTAGTAGGCAACATCGAAAATGCTTCGATTATGACATCAATTTTTTTATAAGCGACCAAACGAGACGCTGTAAAATAATAATCATGACGAACACCTAACGCCAATTGAAACTTGTCGACATCAACAGGAGGGTTTATCACCTCGGACGCACGCCTGTAGACCTTTTCTATCCTTCGCTTTACATAATGTGAGTTAGCAAGAAAATAGTCTACTCGGTTTGCAGCTACAACATCCCATATCCTAAGTTTCTTTAGGAAATGACGCAAAATGAGACTGTACAAACCCCGAAATACACATGCATTCTCCTTATCGTGCAAATACTGCCAAGACAAATCCCACATATACCGCGCAGGCGAATGGCAGTAACAAACATGAAGTTGCCTAGAGCTGACAATAACACCTTTTGCAACTGACGATGAGCTTGAAACTATCAAATCATATTTAGACAAATCGAAGCTCTCAACTGCAGTTGGAAAGAATGGTAGTGCAATGCGATAAAACTTGCGAATAAAGGGTACACGACCTAAGTAGCTTTGTGAAACTCTCTCTAATCCCAACCGTTCCACAGTACTCTTTTGGGCGATTAACGTGTAAACATCGGCATTGGGAAATATTTTAAACAGCTCCGCCACAACTTTCTCGGCACCACCAATATCAATCAGCCAATCATGAATAATTGCAACCTTAAGCTCACCCACGCAATACAATTTTATAAAACACAAAAATCCGATGTCACACCTCGACAACCTCCCGCTCCTCGACTTGCGGCTCTAAGACCCCGCCACCCGACTGCTTCTTCCGCCCCTGCTCCATATTGGCAAGGAAGAGGAGCAGACGGTTGGCAATGTTGGCCTCGGAGACGCCACCGTCGAAGTCGAGAGCCAACATGTTGAGTTCGGGATAGGCCTCCTTGAGCTTCTTCTCGATGCCGCGCACCACGATATGGTTCGCAATGCACCCGAAAGGCTGCATGGAGACGACGTTCGTGCAGCCCTGCTTGACATAGGCGATGACCTCGGCCGGCAGAAGCCACCCCTCGCCGAACTGCGCCGAGAGGCATATGATTTCTGAGGCAAGCTCACTTTGGGTCTTTATGTCAATCTCGGGCTGGTAGAAGCGAAAAGCCTCCGCCTCCTTGTCGAACTTCTTCTGAACCTTAGTTATCAAAGAGAAAGCCATGTCTATCGCCACGGCCGGCACTTTGAACCGCTTCACGAAGTTAGCCTTATTAAACTTGAAATTGACGAAAGCGCGGAGAAAAAAATTGTGAATGATGGGCGGCACGACCTCCACGCCATGGTCCATGAGCCAATCGGGCACATACCTGTGCGAATATGGGTTGAATTTCAAGAATATTTCGCCGGCCACGCCCGCCTTTGGGTATGTGCGGTCGGTGTATATGTCGACAGCGTTGAACTCCTCCGCCGCCTGCCGCGTCAGTCGCAAAATCCCTTTGAGGTCCTTGGCCTCCACAAGGGGATTGGCCCGGCGCAGGAAGTCGTCGCGCAGGGCGCGCGCCGTGCCTTTGACTTTCTCGCGGACGGCGATGGCGTGGTAGAAGACCGACAGCCAGTCGCCGAAGAAGACGGAGTAGAGCACGATGGGCGCCGCCTTGAAGAGGTTGAGCTTGAAGCCCGGCTGGTCCTCCTTGTCCGTCCCCGCGATGCCTATCACGGGGACTTGCTGGAAGCCGGCGTCGACGATGGCTTTGCGAATCAGCGACGGGTAGTTCGTCGCGCGGCACTGCCCCAACTGGGTGACAGCCACGGCAGTCCGGTCCAAGCCATACTTGCCGCTCTGCAGGGCCTTGATGAAGTCGCCCACGATGAGCGTAGCCGGGTAGCACACCTCGTTGTTGGAGTACTTAAGCCCCAAGTCGTTCGACTCCGCATCGGATATTGGCAACGAGACGACGTCGTAGCCCTCGGTCTTGAAGGCCGCACCGAGCAATGGGGATATGTATTCGGTGAAGAAAGGCGCAAGGATTGTCCTCTTCTTCTTGTCTTCGGCCTCGAACTTGCGCGGGCGGACAAACGGCTTGACATCAGTCGCCGCGCTCCCGCCAAACTTCAAGCTCTCGATGAGCGAGCGTACGCGCAGTTTCATCGAGCCGACATTGTTTATGTCGTCAATCTTCAGGAGGGTCAGACTCTTGTTGTGGCGATTGAGGATGCTCCGCGCCTCGTCGGTGAAAAACGCGTCGGGGCCGCAACCGAAAGAGGTGGTCTCGACGAAGTGCACGTTGGCACCCTGCCTAGCCGCCCACTGGGCCGAGTTGAGGATGCGGTTGACGAACGTCCACTGCTTGAGGATGAACGTCTCGCGCTCGTCGACGTTCACCCCCCGTACAACATCTTCTGTTATAACATCGACCCCGAGCTTTGAAATCATCTCCGAGACCTTGTGCTGGATCAGCGGGTCGGTGTGGTAGGGGCGCCCGGCCAAGAGAATCACCGTGCGCCGAGCCGCCATGGCCTTCTTGAAAGCGGCGACGTTGGCCTCGCGCAACTCCCTGCCGAACCGGGCGTACTCGTTCAGGGCTTTCTTGTGCGCCTTGCACACCGTCTTCTTGTCCACCCCCAGCGTCTCCATATAGCGCACGAGCTGCCGCAGGAGCAGCTTGTCGTCTTGGAACGAGATGACCGGCGAGTCTATGGGCGTCTCTGTCTTTATGACCGACGCCACGACCTCCGGGTAGCCAATGATTATGGGGCAATTGTAACTGCTGGAGACTGACTTGTCCTCGCGCTTCTCATAGACGACCCTGGGGAAGAAAATCCTGTCCACCCCCTCCGTGGCCGCAAGGCCGTAGATGTGGCTGTGCACGAGCTTGGCGGGGAAGCATATGTTGTCGGACATGACGGAGTGTACGCTCCTCTCGTAGTCCAAAAAGAGCGACGGGCGGGAGAGCACGACCCTTATGCCACACTCAGTGAAGAACTTGTGCCAAAAGGGGAACTCCTCGTACATATTGAGCACGCGCGGAATCCCTATTGTCATGAGCGGGTCTGGCGTCACCACTTCCGGCTTGTCGGCGCGGTCGAACAGCGCATGATACTTGTAGACGCTCATGTCTACCCCCGCGCGGTCTGACGACTTGCCGTTGGTGAAGACTTTCTCACACTTGTTGCCCGAGAAATAGACCCCACCATTCTTGAACTTGTATTGCGTTATGCGGCATTGGTTCTCGCACCCCCGGCATGTCAGCCCCTTTTGGTCGAAACTTGCCGCGACAAGGAAGTCGTCGGCCACCCGGCCGCTTGTGTGGCTTTCCTCTGCCAATCGCCGAGCCTGCAATGCGCAACCGTAGGCGCCCATGAGCTCGGGCACGTTGTTGCAGTACACGTCCCTGCCCGTAAGGTTTTCGAAAGCCTTGACGATGGCGTCGTTGCGCATCGTCCCGCCCTGCAAGACGATGTTTTGCCCCAACTCGTCATAGTTCTTCAGCTTCAGCACCTTGAAGAGGCAGTTTTTCACCACAGAATAGGCCAGGCCGGCGGCAATGTCCGCCACCGACGCCCCCTCGCGAAGCACCTGCTTGACTTTGGAGTTCATAAAGACCGTGCAGCGCGTCCCCAAGTCGGACGGCCGCTTGCTCTGGCACGCCTTGACAACGAAATCGGATATGTCGCACCCGAGCGTCTGAGCAAAGGTCTCGATGAACGAACCGCACCCCGACGAGCATGCCTCGTTGAGCTCCATGCGGGTCAAGGCGCCGTGGTCCACATAGGTGGCCTTCATGTCCTGCCCGCCAATGTCGAGGATGAACGACACGTCGGGGCACATGGCATGGGCGGCCACATAGTGCGCCATGGTCTCCACCATCCCGTGCTCCAGGGAGAACGCCGCCTTGATGAGATCCTCGCCATAGCCGGTGGAACACCCGCCGGCTATGTTGACCTCAACCCCCTCCTCCTGCGCCCTCTGGCACAACTTGCTCAGACCGTGCTTGACGGCATCGATGGGATTGCCGCCGTTGTGGGCGTAGTACTTGAATATTATCTCTCCGTAGTCGTTTATGATGACAATCTTTGTCGTCGTCGAACCCGAATCCACGCCCAAGTAGTTTCGGGGGGTGGCCCTGCTGACATCGACTACGGGCACATAGTTTTTCGCCTTGTCGGCCTTCCACGTCAGATACTCCTCCTCGGAGTTGAAGATTGGGGGAAGCTCAATGGTCGCCTTGTTGTGGTGCGACTGGTTCTCCGTCTTCGCCTTTGGCGGCGGCGGCGCGGAGAGCAGGCTTTGCAACGACGCCACGGTGAAAAGCGCGCCATCGTTTGCCGCCAGGGCGGTGCCCCACGCCGGGATAACGTTTGCCCTCTCCTCGACCACGAAGTCGTCTTCGAGAGAATATCCAAAATAGTCCGCCAAGGCTTTCCGCAACGACGGGATGAAAGTCAGCGGGCCTCCGCACAGGAGCACCTTGGGGCGTATCTCGCACCCATGGCTGAGCGTGCTGGCCGTCTGAACGGCCACGGCACGGAATATTGACGCGGCAATGTCTGTCTTTGGGACATTGCGGGCGATGAGGTTCTGGATGTCAGTCTTGGAGAAGACGCCACAGCGCGACGCTATGGGATACAGCGTCGTGCTTTGCCGGGCCAGACCGTCGAGGTCTGTCACCTCTACGCCGAGGCACAACGCCATCTGGTCGATGAAAGCACCCGTGCCGCCGGCGCAGTTGCCGTTCATGCGCAAGTCTGTCACCTTGCCGTCGCGCAAGTATACGATTTTGGCGTCCTCGCCGCCGATGTCTATAATCGTGGAGACCTCAGGATGGACGGACTTGGTGAACTCGGTGGCGGCGACGACCTCCTGGACAAACGTAAGCCCATATCTCTCTGCCACCCCCAAGCCGACAGAGCCGGTCACTCCGAGCGTGAACTCGTCGGAGGCGTTCATAACCAAGTCGAGTTCGCTCAAAAAAGCCTCAACCGCAGCCGGCACATTGGCCTGATGACGGCGGTAAGACGAATAGACGACATTATCCCGCTCGTCCAATACGACAATCTTGGCCGTCGTAGAGCCCACGTCCAAACCTATCCTGTGCATTCTTAGTCTGTCTGGTCTGATTTTGATTAGCGCACGAAAGTACTAATAAATCGCATATTGACAAGTTACAAAGTCGATGGCGGCCTAGAGGCCCCGCAGGCGGCAAGGTCGAACTGTGGCGGAGATTTTTTTCTGCTCTTTTTAGCGGCACGCCCCCTTGCAGAACAGGATTCTTATTATATTTGCGCAACGAACAGAACAGAACGGAAGCCGATGAGCAAGATAAGCCTACAGCTAGACCCCGATTCGGGCACGCCCAAATTCCGCCTCCTGGCGGAGGCGGTAAAAAACGCCATTGCCGAGGGCAAGTTGCGCATGGGCGAGAGCCTGCCCTCTGTGAGCCTGATATGCCAACAGCTGGACTTGTCTCGCGACACTGTCTTCAAAGCCTACAGCCTGCTCCGCGAGCAGGGCGTGGTCATGAGCCATCCGGGCAAGGGATATTATATTGCCGACCACATCACGAAAGTTTTCGTGTGCCTCGACACTTTCAAGGCGTACAAGGAGGTGCTGTACGACAGCTTTTTCCGCAACCTGCCCCGTGACGTCATCGCCGATGTCAACTTCCACCACTACAACCCGCGCCTGTTTCGCAAGCTCGTCGAGGACAGCCTCGGGCGCTACAGCAAGTATATCGTCATGCCGTTCGTCTCCGACGAGACCGAGCGCCTGTTGTCGCGGATTCCCCGCGAGCGTCTGCTCGTCATAGACTGGAACCTATACACCGACATCAACTCCAACGCCGTCTTCCAGGACTTCGGCACGGCGTTGGCGAGCGGGTTGGAGACTGTCTACGACCGAATCGCAAAATACCGGTCGTTCCACTTCCTCTACCCCGACTACACGTATCACCCGTACCAGTCGGTCATCAGCTTTGAGAGGTTCTGCAACCTCCACTCGATTCCCCACGTCGTGGAACGCAACCCCGAATCGCTCAACGTCGAGGCCGGGACGGCGTACATCACGGTGTCTGACAGGATGCTGAGCAGGATTTTGCGCCAGTGCAGGGAGAAGAACCTAACCCCCGGGACAGACATCGGCATAATCTCATATAACGAGACGCCGATGAAGCAGTTCATCGACCGCGGCATAACCGTCTTCTCGACCGACTTTGAGAAGATGGGGGCGCTCGCCGCCCAATTTGTGGCGCACGACCGGCATCTGAACGAGTGCGTGCCCTCCGGCATGATTGTGCGGTCTTCGCTGTAGCCAAATAAACTAAAAACATAACTCCAATGTATTTGTTAGGTGTAGACGTAGGCAGCTCGTCGGTCAAGGCGAGCCTTGTTTCCGCAGAGACCGGGAAGAGCGTCGCCTCGGATTTCTTCCCCAAAAGCGAGGCTCGAATCATGGCCGCGCAACAAGGTTGGGCAGAGCAGGAGCCGCAGACGTGGTGGGACTGCTTGAAAGAGGCGGTGCGCAGCGTCATGGCCCAATCGGGTGTCACCCCCGACCGGGTGCGCGCCATCGGCATCTCCTACCAAATGCATGGACTTGTGTGCGTGGACCGCGGGCAGAATGTGCTTCGCCCTTCAATCATATGGTGCGACTCGCGCGCCGTCGGCATCGGCGAGAGGGCCTTTGAGGAGATTGGCGAGGAGCGATGCCTCGGCCACATGCTGAACTCGCCGGGCAACTTCACAGCCAGCAAGCTGAAGTGGGTGAAAGACAACGAGCCGGCAGTCTTTGACAAGATTGACAAAGTGATGCTGCCCGGCGACTACATAGCCATGAAGATGACAGGCGAGGCGCGGACCACGGTCTCAGGCCTGTCGGAGGGCATGATGTGGGACTTCGCCAACGACAGTGTGGCGTCCATCGTCTTGGACTACTATGGCATCCCGCAGAGCATGGTGGCCGACCTATGCCCCACATTTGGCGAACAGGGCGTCCTGACGCGCACCGCCGCCACCGAGCTGGGCCTATGCGCCGGCACGCCCGTGACATACCGCGCCGGCGACCAGCCCAACAACGCCCTCTCTCTCAACGTCTTCAATCCGGGCGAGATTGCGTCGACGGCCGGCACGTCGGGGGTCGTCTACGGCGTGAACGGCACGGTTAACTATGACCCGCTGTCACGCGTCAACACTTTCGCCCACGTGAACCACTCCCCCGCCGCCGCCCGCCTGGGCATATTGCTGTGCGTCAACGGCACGGGGATTCTCAATTCGTGGCTGAAACGCAACATCATGCCCGACTTCTCCTACTCCGCAATCAACGACGTCGCCTCCGAGGCCCCCATTGGCTGCCGGGGACTCAGCGTATTGCCCTTTGGCAATGGCGCGGAGCGCATGTTGCAGAACAAGGAGGTCGGCTGCCAGTTTGCGGGCATAAACTTCAACCTGCATGGTCGCCCGCACTTGGCCCGCGCCGTCCAGGAGGGCATCGTCTTCTCTTTCCAATATGGAATCGAGATAATGGAGCAGATGGGGATGGCCGTGAACAAGATTCACGCCGGGAACGCCAACATGTTCCTCAGCCCCCTCTTCCGCACCACCCTGGCATCGGTGTCGGGCGCCACCATCGAGCTCTACGACACCGACGGCTCCGTGGGCGCGGCCAAGGGAGCCGGGATTGGCGCCGGGATATATAAGGACAACAACGAGGCGTTCGCCACGTTGGAGCGTGTCGCGGAGATTGAACCCGACGTCGCCAACCGGCAACAGTACGCCGAGGCATACGCCACATGGCGCGAGAGGGTCGTCGACAGCTTGAAAAACTAGGAACAAAAAAATAACAACCGGGGGGAGGACGCGCAAAACCGCCCGGCTCAGACTCCGGCAAAGCGACGGGCCTCCCACAAAAACAAACAACGAAAATGGCAAAAGAGTACTTCGCCAACATTGGCAAAATCAAGTACGAGGGCGCAGCGAGCAAGAACCCCTTGGCTTTCCGCTACTACGACGCAGAGCGTGTCGTCATGGGCAAGAAGATGAAAGACTGGCTCAAATTCGCAATGGCTTGGTGGCACACCCTCTGCGCCGAGGGCGGCGACCAGTTTGGCGGCGGCACGAAGACGTTCCCCTGGAACTCGAACCCCGACCCCGTAGCGGCAGCGAAGGAGAAAGCCGATGCCGGCTTCGAGATTATGCAGAAACTCGGCATCGAGTACTACTGCTTCCACGACGTAGACTTGTGCGACGAGGCTGCGACCGTCGAGGAGTATGAGAAGAACCTCAAGGAGGTGGTGGCCTATCTGAAGCAGAAACAGGCCGAGACGGGCATCAAGCTCCTTTGGGGCACTGCCAACGTGTTCGGCAACAAGCGCTACATGAACGGCGCCTCGACCAACCCGGACTTCGACGTCGTGGCCCGCGCCATCGTCCAGATCAAGAACGCCATCGACGCCACCATAGAGCTTGGCGGGACGAACTACGTCTTCTGGGGCGGCCGCGAGGGCTACATGAGCCTGCTCAACACCGACATGAAGCGCGAGAAAGCCCACATGGCCCAAATGCTCCGCATGGCCCGCGACTACGCCCGCTCGAAAGGCTTCAAGGGGACATTCCTCATCGAGCCCAAGCCTATGGAGCCCTCCAAGCACCAGTATGACGTCGACACGGAGACCGTCATCGGCTTCCTCCGTGCCAACGGCCTGGACAAGGACTTCAAGGTGAACATCGAGGTGAACCACGCCACCCTGGCCGGCCACACGTTCGAGCACGAGCTGGCTTGCGCCGTCGACGCCGACATGCTCGGCAGCATCGACGCCAACCGTGGCGACTACCAGAACGGATGGGACACGGACCAGTTCCCCATCGACAACTACGAGCTGACCCAGGCCTGGATGGAGATTATCCGCGGCGGCGGCTTCAAAGACGGCGGCACGAACTTCGACGCCAAGACGCGCCGCAACTCGACCGACCTCGACGACATCATCATAGCCCACGTCAGCGGCATGGACGCCATGGCCCGCGCCCTGCTCTCCGCAGCCGAGCTGCTGGAGAAGAGCCCCTACCAGAAGATGAAGGCGGAGCGCTACTCGAGCTTTGACAGCGGCAAGGGCAAAGAGTTCGAGGAGGGCAAGCTGACCCTGGAGCAGGCCTACGAGTATGGCAAGCAGGTGGGCGAGCCGAAGCAGACAAGCGGCAAGCAGGAGCTCTATGAGCAGATTGTCAGCATGTATTGCTAAAGACGCGCCATAGTTGACAGCCGGCCTCTCCCCAGCGGGAGGCTGGCTTTTTTTGCCACGTCGGAAACAAACGGAAAAAACATACAGAAAACGGATGACAGGCACGAGTCTCACACACACAAACGACAAGGGCAGCATGCCCTACCTGGCCGGCATTGTCATGGTCGCCGTCTTGGGCGGCCTCCTCTTTGGCTATGACACTGCCGTAATCTCTGGCGCCGAGAAAGGCCTTCAGGCATTCTTCCTGGGCGCGACAGATTTTGTCTACACCGGCTTTTGGCACGGTTTCACCTCGTCGAGCGCGCTCATTGGCTGCATCATAGGCAGCGCCTTCTCGGGCATGGCCGCAAACAAATTGGGCCGCAAACGCTCATTGTTCGTGGCGGGCATATTGTTTTTCGTCTCTGCCCTTGGCAGCTACGGCCCCGAGTTCCTGTTCTTCGAGTGGGGCGAGCCGTCGTTCGGCCTGCTGTTCGCATTCAACGTCTACCGCGTCGTGGGTGGCCTGGGCGTCGGCCTGGCATCGGCCATCTGCCCGATGTACATTGCCGAGATTGCTCCGGCCCGGATCCGCGGGACTTTGGTCTCTTGGAACCAGTTCGCAATCATTTTCGGCCAGTTGGTGGTCTACTTCGTCAACTTCATCATCTTGGGCGACCACCTCAACCCCGTCATAACAAAGATGGCCGAGGGCATATATAGCGTGGACATATCAGCCTCAGACCCATGGACAATATCGACGGGGTGGAGGTATATGTTCTTGAGCGAAGCACTCCCCGCCGGACTGTTCGCCGCCCTTGTCCTGCTGGTGCCCGAGACGCCCCGCTACTTGGCCCTGACGGGCAACGAAGCCGGCGCTCTGCGCGTCTTGTCGCGCATCAACGGCAACGGCGAAGCCCAAAAGATATTGGCGGACATCAAGTCCACCGCCCATGAAGTCCGCGAGCCCCTATTCACCTATGGCTACCTCGTCATCTTCGTCGGCATCATGCTCAGCGTCTTCCAACAGGCTGTCGGGATAAACGCCGTCCTCTATTTCGCCCCCCGCATCTTCGAGAGCATGGGCATGGGCGACCCGATGAGGCAGACGGTCATGATGGGCATCGTCAACATCCTCTTCACGCTCGTCGCCGTCTTGACCGTCGAGCGCCTAGGCCGCCGCCCCCTGCTGATCTGCGGCTCGATAGGCATGGCCATTGGCGCTGCGGGCGTGGCCGTCAGCAACGTCCTGCCCGCGCCGGGCTACCTCCCGGTGGTCAGCATAATGGTCTACTCAGCCTCTTTCATGTTCTCGTGGGGGCCGATATGCTGGGTCCTCATTGCCGAGATATTCCCCAACACCATCCGCGGCACGGCAATGGCCATAGCCGTCGCGTTCCAATGGATATTCAACTTCATTGTCTCGTCGACGTTCGTCCCCATCTACGACATGTCTTTGGGCTCGATGGAGAACTTCGGGCACATCTTCGCCTACGGCCTCTACGGCGTCATCTGCGTCGCCGCCGCCCTGTTCGTCTACAAGCTGGTGCCCGAGACCAAGGGCAAGACGCTTGAAGACATGACCCGCCTGTGGCGGGGCGACAAGCGGTGACCGGCCGCCAGGCGGCACCCATTGGCGGGGGCGGCGCAATGCGCCGCCCCCGCATTTTTGCGTAGCCGAGACCATAGCGAACTAAATTAAAACGTATTTTTGTAGCAAGACAAATCATCAACATAGAACCATGGACCTCTTAAAGAAGATCGACGAAACCCGCGGTGGCACGCTCGGCAAATACCAAGAGGTGGCTCACGGCTATTTCGCGTTCCCGAAGTTGGAGGGCGAGATAGGCCCAATGATGCGGTTCCGCGGCAAGAAAGTCCTCAATTGGAGCATGGAGAACTACCTTGACCTCGCCAACGACCCCGAAGTGCGTCGTGCCGACACCATGGCCGCGCAGCAGTGGGGGCTAGGCTACCCCATGGGGACAAGGATAATATCGGGGCAGACTGCAAAACACGAGGAGCTGGAGGAGAACCTGGCCCGCTTCATGGACACAGAGGACGCGTTCGTCGTGAACTATGGCTATCAGGCGATGGTCTCGACCATAGACACCCTGTGCAACAGGTTCGACGTCGTGGTCTACGACTCGTTGGCCAACGCGTCGATAACGGACGGCATCCTGCTCCACCGTGCCAAGGGCGGCAAGAGCTTCGTATATTCCCACAACGACGTGGACAACTTGCGCCGCAAGCTCGCTTTGGCCCAGAGCTACATCGACAAGGAACCCCGCAAGGGTGGGATCATGGTCGTCACCGACGGCGTCTTCGACAACGCCGGCGACGTCGCCCCGCTCGACCGCATAGCCGCCCTCAAGTCTGAGTTCGAGTTCTCCCTGCTCGTCGACGACGCTCACGGCTTCGGCGTCTTGGGAGACAACGGCAGGGGCACGGCGGAAATGTTTGGCGTGGGCAATGACGTAGACCTGATTTTCGGGTCGTGCGCAAAGGCCATGGCAGGCATCGGCGCGTTCATTGTAGGCCGCGAGAAAGTCATAGACTACCTGCGCTACAATATGCGCTCGCAGATTTTTGACGAGTCGCTCCCGCTCGCCATGGTCCTGGGCCTGCAAAAGAGGTTGGAGATTATCGAGTCGCAACCCGAACGCCGCCAACGTTTGTGGGGCATCATAAACTCGTTGCAAAACGGGCTGCGCGCCTCGGGCTACGACCTGGGGCCGACTCAGAGCGCCATAACGCCCGTCTACATCCACCCCAAAGTCGCAATAGAGGGAGCCGACGAGGCGGCCGCCGACGACGTGGCGATTAACGCCGCTCTCAACATGGTCATGGACATGCGGGAGAATTACGGCATATTCTGCACGATTGTGAAATATCCCGCCGTCCCTCCGGGGACACTCATGATACGCTTCATGCCTACGGCCAGCCACACCATGGAGAACGTGGAATACACCGTCCGGAGCATGGGCGAGATGAAACGAAAGCTGGACAGCGGCGCATACGACAATCAGTCCCTGCTCAAATAGAGCCGACGAATGAACTTAAGGTTGGGCGCGCCCCTCGCCCTCTCCCTGCTGCTGCTCCCCCGTCCCCTCTTGGCTTGCAGCACCGATACGGCTTCCGCATACAACCGTTTCGTCGCGGCGGGCTACGGGTCAGGACGAATTTTGCAGACAAACGATTTTGTCCGGGGCCAAAACTCCAACGGTGTCAAGATGTCGCGCCATATGTCCGCACAATTGGCCTACGGATGGCAGACGTTGGGGCGCAAGGAGTGGGAGATTGCCCACAAGCTGCCGGCGTTTGGCGTGGGCGTGGGTGCCACATGGTGCGATAACCGCCCCGAATGCGGCACGCCTTTGTCGCTGTTCGGGTTCTACGACGGCGTCTTGGCAAGGTGGGGCAACCACACTGTCAACTATGGAATCGAGGCGGGGTTGGCTTTCCTGTGGGACGCCTATGACGAGCGGCACAACCCCCACAACGTCGCCATTGGGAGCAAATGCACAGTCCACTTGAAGTTCAGCGCGGAATACTCCTATCTCGTCGCGAGCCGGTGGCGGGCGAGCGCCGGAGCATATCTGACCCACTTCAGCAACGGCGCCATGCGGAAGCCCAACAAGGGGATGAACCTGGCGGGGTGGCATGTCCGGCTTGCATACCTGTTGGACAGGCGGCCGAGCGTGGCCCTGCGCCCATTGCCCAAACAGAAAGGTAACGAGGTGGACATCACCGTCGGCTATGGCTACAAGCGCTTTGAGGTCGACACCGTGCTCTACGCGGGTTGCAAGCACGCCTTTGACACGCGGATACACTACAACGCCGTGACGCTCCAGGGCGTCTTCCTGCACCGATACTGCCACCGGGGGAAATATGGGGCCGGGGTGTCGGTTGTCTACGACGACCACATGGGTTCGTCGCTCCGCCCCACCCCCGACGGACACGCCGCGGTTGTGCACGGCAAGACGTCCAAAAGATTCGCGCTGGGTGTCGTGGCCGCGCACGAGCTATGCATCTCGCGCCTGTCGGTCGTCACCCACCTCGGCTACTACGTGTCGCGCCCGGGCGGAATTGCCATCGAGCAACGAAAAGAGAGTCTGTTCCAGCGCGCGGGGCTGAAATATACATTCCCGAACAACCTGCACGCGGGAGTCAACATCTACGCCCATCGACTGTCGCGCGCCGACTTCATCGAGTGGAACGTGGGCTACAGCCTGCCGGTGGCACGACGCGCGAGGTCGGGCGAAACGGCAAAGTGAAACAGAAACGCAAATGCAACTGAAAGGCAAACACATACTAGTGGGTATTACGGGCGGCATCGCCGCCTACAAAGTTCCCACTCTTATACGCGAGTTCGTCCGGCGCGGCGCAGATGTGCGAGCCGTGATGACCCCCATGGCGCGCCAGTTCGTCACCCCCCTCACCATCGCCACGGTGAGCCGCAACCCGATAGTGGTCGACTTTTTCGACCCCGAAGATGGGCGGTGGAACAGCCACATCGGCCTTGGCACGTGGGCGGACGCTTTCGTCATAGCGCCCGCCACAGCAAACACGATGGCCAAGATGGCGCACGGCGTTGCCGACAATCTGCTCCTGACAACCTACCTCTCGGCCCGTTGCCCGGTCTTTGCGGCCCCCGCCATGGACTTCGACATGATGCTCCACCCCGCCACTCTTGCCAACATCCGGACATTGGAAGCTAATGGCGTCCACATGATCGACGCTGAAGACGGCGAACTCGCTAGCGGGCTGACGGGCAAGGGCAGAATGGCGGAGCCGACGAACATAGCCAACCACATGGAGCAGTTCTTCGCAAACCGCGACGGCTCGTTGCGCAACAGGCATGTGCTGGTGACAGCCGGCCCGACGTATGAGAAGATTGACCCCGTCCGATTTATTGGCAACTACTCCAGCGGCAAAATGGGCTACGCCATAGCCGAAGAGCTTGCCGACCGCGGCGCCAGCGTCAAACTGGTCTCGGGCCCCACGTGGCTTACGACGGGCAATGCGAACATTGAGGTGACGAAAGTGGAGAGCGCACGGCAAATGTATGAGGCCGCGTGCGGCATTTTCCAATCGTGCGACGCGGCCGTCATGACAGCCGCCGTGGCCGACTTCGCCCCCGCCACACGGGCTGAGCAAAAAATCAAAAGGCACGGGGGCTTCTCGATAGAGCTGACCCCCAATCCCGACATCGCCCACGAGCTGGGCAAGCGCAAGAGACCCGGGCAGACCTTGGCCGGCTTTGCGCTAGAGACCACAGACTCAATGGCCAACGCCCAAGACAAACTAGAACGGAAGAACATGGACTTCATTGTCTTGAACTCGCTGACCGACAAGGGCGCAGGTTTCATGACCGACACCAACAAAGTGACGATAATCGAGCGCGGTGGCCTCGTCACCCCCTACCCCCTCAAAAGCAAGAGTGACGTGGCAGTGGACATTGTGGACACCCTGCAAAGGGTCATGGCAGACAAAATGCCCAAGTCATGAGACGCACGATATTGGCAACCGCATTGTGCCTATGCGCCGTGGCTTCGGCGGCGCAGGAGGTCCAGTGCAACGTCGGCGTCATGTCGGCCTCCATCCAAGGCACGAACAAGCAGGTGTATGACAATATGCGCACCGCCATACAAGACTTCCTGTCGTCGCAGACGTGGACGGAAGACAAGTATGCCACAAACGAGCGCATAGAGTGCAGCCTCAACTTCAACATAACGACCCAGATTTCGAGCAACGAGTTCAAGGGCACGCTGACCGTCCAACTGCGACGCCCCGTGTGGGGCAGCGCATACACCACGACAATGCTGAACATGGAGGACGACGACATCCAGTTCCGCTACAACGAGGGGCAACCCCTCGTCTACAACCCCACCGTCTACGACCAGGACAACCTTGTCCCGCTCATAGCTTTCTACATAAACTTCATGCTCGGCCTGGACTACGACAGCTTCTCGCCCAACGGCGGCACCGCGTTTTTCCGCCAAGCGGAGAACATTGTGCAACAGGCCCAAAGCTCAACCTTTTCGGGCTGGAAGTCCTACGACGGCACCTCGAACCGATATTGGCTGATAAACAACGCCACGGACGAGAACCACCGCGTCTTCCGCGAACAGCTCTATGTGTACCACCGGCAGGGCTTAGACCAAATGTCGGACAACATGGAGACAGGCAGACAGGCAATATACGAGAGCTTGGACAAAATAAAAGATGTCCGCAGACGCGTCTCACGCAACCCATATCTCCTCAGCCTGTTCTTCACCGCAAAGAGCGACGAGATTGTGAACATATTCAGCGAGGCCCCGCAGATAGAGAAGACGCGAGTCAAAGAAGTCCTCCAGACGGCAGACCCCGCCAACTTGAGCAAATACAACAAGTTATAAAGAAAAACGACCCACGCGATGTTGAAACAACTCTCAATCCATAACTACGCGCTGATAGAACACACGGAGTTGGAGCTGGCTTCGGGTCTGTCGGTCATAACAGGCGAGACCGGCGCAGGCAAATCCATAATGCTCGGCGCCCTTGGGATGTTGCTTGGGCAGAAGACCGACACGCAAGTCCTCCTGGACAAAGACAAAAAGTGCGTCGTCGAGGCTACGTTCGACATCTCCGCCTACAGCCTACAGCCCCTTTTCGACGAGGCCGACGTCGACTATGCGAGCGAGACCACCATCCGGCGCGAGATTCTCCCCAGCGGCAAGAGCAGGGCATTCGTCAACGAGACCCTCGCGAACGTGGCATTCCTCAAAACTCTCGGGACACGCCTCATAGACATCCACTCCCAACATCAGAATATGTTGCTGAGCCAGGCGTCGTTCCACCTCGACGTGGTGGACGCCGTGGCCGCCACGAACGCCGAAGTGGCAACATACGCCGAGGCGTATGGGCGGATGCGTGCCAAAGAGCAGGAGTTGGAAAAGCTGAAAGAGATAAACGCGCGGCAGAGCCGGGAGCTAGAGTATGACCGCCACATCTTGCGGGAGCTTGAGGCCGCAAAGCTGGACGACCCCGACGAGCTCGAGACCCTGGAGAAGCAGCAGCAAGCCCAAGGCCAAATTGAGACCATCAAGGAGAACCTTGCCGCAGCCATAAACGCCCTCGACACCGAAGACAGCGGCGTCTTGAGCCAACTCCGCCGTGTGGAGCGTAACATCGACACCGTGGCGCAATTCCTGCCCGCAGACGCCGCTGTCGGCATGCGGCTAGAGTCGGCACGCATAGAGCTTGACGACCTGTGCCACACGTTGCAGGAGTTTACGGAGAACATCGAGTTCGACGCCGACGAGTTGGCACGCCTCACGGACAGACTGAACCTGCTCAACACGCTCACGAAGAAGAACTCCGTGGCGTCGGTCCGGGAGCTGATTCGCCTCCGCGACGACCTGGCCCTCAAAGTGTCGTCGGTTGACAACTTCGACGACCGCCTAAAAGAGCTTACCGCGGAACTTGACTCCACGAGAGCGGACGCCCAAGACAAAGCCGACGTCCTGACGGCGAAACGCCAAAGCGTCTTCGCCTCCATCACGGCGAGCATCGAGGAGCAACTGCACGCAATGGGGATGAGCAACGCCCGCTTCGTAGTGTCTCACAACAAGGTCGGCATGCGCCCCGACGGGCAAGACGAGATTCGATTCCTCTTCGCGGCCAACAAGAACGGGACACCGACCGACATAGCCCGCGTGGCATCGGGAGGCGAGATGAGCCGCGTCATGCTGAGCATCAAGTCGCTACTCTCCCAGACGAAGAACCTCCCGACCATAGTCTTCGACGAGATAGACACAGGCGTCTCCGGCGACGTCGCCGACCGCATGGGGCGCATCATGAACGAGATGTCCCAACATCTGCAGGTCTTGGCAATAACGCACTTGCCGCAGGTGGCGGCACGCGGGCAGAGGCACTACGTTGTCTACAAGGAGGACACGGACAGCAAAACGGTCTCGCACATCAAACTGTTGCCCCCGGAGGAACGTATCAATGAGTTGGCCAAGATGCTGAGCGGTTCGCACATAACCCCGGCGGCACTAGCCAACGCCCAAGAGCTATTGAACTCATCTCAACAACTTACCAATTAAAACAGTCAGGACATGGCAAAAAGACTACTAACGGCAGCCTTGGCACTTCTCGCCGCCGCCAGCTCGGCGCTGGCGGCAAACAAGGAGACTCGCACACTGGAGAACAACTTCACAGCAATAGAGATAAGCAAAGGCGCGAACGTCTCGCTAATCCAAGGCGACAAGATGGGCCTGGAGGTGGTGACAGACGGATGCCCCACGTCGGACGTGCAGACCGAGGTCAAGAACGGCATCTTGTCGGTCAAAATGAAAAAGCGCACCGCCGGCTCAGCTGTCCAGGTGTTCGTCTACTTTGCCGACCTGGACAGAATCAGCGTCAAGCGCGGCGCATCGGTCCAGACCGACTGCCTTTTTGCCCACAGGGGCTCGCTGACACTGGAGGTGGGCGCACAAAGCGAGGCCAGTTTGGACTTGGATGTCGAGGAGCTCAATGTAGACGCCAACACCTGCGTCATAACCCTGGAGGGGAAGGCGGAAAGGCAGAAAGTCCTCATTGCGGGTACTGTCGGCTCTTCGTCGTATAATGCTGAAGACCTGGAGAGCAAGCACGTGGACATCAAGGCCATAGACACCGACGCCGTGGTGAACTTCAGCGAGTCGCTGAAAGCCGAGGCCGTGAGCTGCACCATCAAGTACATTGGCGACAGCTCGAAAGTCCGCAAGACGACAAAAGGGAACGGCAACGTGGTGGAGTTCTGAGCATGACGACAACGCTCACGCCCCCGGCATCCATATGGATGCGCCGGGGGCGTGTTTCTTTAGACATGTACGCTCATCAAAGGATGCGCCGTTGAAGAACCCCGAATGCAGGCGCCTCTGTGCGCCTCAAGCCCCCTCACCCTCTGCGCCCGACGGCGTAACCGTCTCCTGGACTTCCCGATATGGGTGGTGCTCGACGAGTGTCGACAGCAGATAGGAGTTGTCGAGGTGAGTGTATATCTCGGTCGTCATTATCGACTCGTGACCCAACATCTCCTGCACGGCGCGTAAGTTCGCCCCCCCGTCGACAAGGTGGGTGGCAAACGAGTGGCGCAACGTGTGAGGGCTGATAGTCTTCGTGATGCCCGCCGCCGCCGCCGCTTCCTTTATGATGTTGAAAACCATGATTCTCGACAGCTTCTTGCCCAGTCGGCTGATGAACAGGAAATCTTCATGACCCGGAGCTATGTTGCCCTCTTGGCGGAAGTTGTCCATGTAGTCCGTTATGCACTTGACCGCCTTTTGACCAATAGGAATCAGACGCTCCTTTCTCCCCTTTCCCTCGACGCGGACGTAGCCCTTGTCGAGATGTAGGCACGACACCCGCAAATCGGTCAGCTCCGACACCCGCAAACCGCAACTGTAGAGGGTCTCCACCATGGCCAGGTTCCGGACGCCCTCCGGTCTCCCGAGGTCGAAAGCCTCCTCCATGGCGTCAATCTCCTCTACGGAGAGCACTTCGGGCAACTTGCGCCCAACTTTTGGGGTTTGCACAGCCTCCGTCGGGTCCGCCTCAATCTTCTCCGCCACAATGAGGCTTTTGTAGAACGAGCGCACGCCACTCATAATCCTGGCCTGCGTCCGCGGGCTTATGCTGTTTTGCCCGAGCCAGGCCATGAAGCCGCGAAACTGCTCGGCGGTCACAGCATCGGGGGGGACAGCTTCACCCGACGTGGACAAAAAATCCACCAACTTCATTATGTCGTTGCAATAGGCCTTGACAGAATTTCCCGTAAGCCCCCTCTCCAACCTCAAATAGGTTCGGAACTCCTCTAGCTCCTCCTCCCAAGTCATGCTTAGCATTTTTCGGCTAAGGTAAGGCAAAAGAACGTTTAATCCGCCTCGCCGAAACAAAACAAAGCTAACAATAGCAAAATATCCATTAAACGGTTTCAATATCTAGTTTGCGGTTAGTAATTTAGCGGCGAAAAAGGTTGCGCGCAGCGCAGACCGGCAGACCAAGAGAGATGAGAATCCTCATAATAAACGGCCCCAACCTAAACTTGCTCGGCACAAGAGAGCCGGGCATATATGGCAGCCAAAAATTTGACGACTACCTGAGCGAGTTGCGCCGGTCATACGGCTCCGACACGCTGGAATATTACCAGTCGAACCACGAGGGCGGCATCATCGACAAGCTCCACGAGGTTGGTTTTGGCGGCGTGGACGGCGTGGTTCTCAACGCCGGCGGCTATACGCACACGTCGGTAGCCATTGCGGACGCCATTTCGGCGATTCGGGTGCCGGTCGTGGAAGTCCACATAAGCAACATTGGCAAACGCGAGGAGTTCCGGCACAAGTCGTTCCTGTCGGCGGTGTGCGTCGGCTCGATTGCCGGTTTTGGCCTGGCGTCGTACCGTCTGGGGATTGAGGCACTTCGCCTCAGAGGGGCGTAGAGAAGATTATTACTACACAGAATACCGATGAAGAAGAAACTAACAAAAATCGTCACGACCATATCCGACATTCGTTGCGACGTCGAGTTCATCCGCAAGCTTCATGAGGCCGGCATGAACGTCGTCCGTTGCAACACAGCCCATATGGACCACGAGGGCATTGGCCGTATTGTCAAGAACACCCGTCAGGTGTCTGACAAGATTGCCATCCTCGTCGACACCAAGGGGCCGGAGATTCGCACCACGCCCTGCGACGAGCCATTGGTCTTCGAGGCCGGCAAGAAAATTATCGTCAAAGGCGACCCGCAGCAGCACTCCTCCAGCGAGCTCCTGAGCGTCTCCTATGAGGGTTTTGTTGAGGACGTCCCCGTCGGTAAGCAAATCCTCATTGACGACGGCGAGGTGTCGCTCCGCGTCGACGAGAAGACCGGCGACCACCTTGTCTGCACCATCGAGAACAACGGACGGATTGAGGATGGGCGCAAGAGTGTCAACGTCCCGGGCGTGAGCATCAAGCTCCCGTCGTTGACGGAGAAAGACAAGGGCTTCGTCTTGTGGGCCATAGAGAACAAGCTCGACTTCATCGCCCACTCTTTCGTGCGCAGCGCAAAGGACGTGAAGGAGATTCAGGACATTCTCGACGCGCACAACAGCCCCATCAAGATTATCGCCAAGATTGAGAACCAGGAGGGCGTCAACAATATTGACGAGATTCTCGGTTGCGTCTATGGCGTCATGGTGGCCCGTGGCGACCTGGGCATCGAGGTGCCCATTGAGCAGATTCCGTTCATCCAGCGCAGGCTCATCCGCAAGTGCATCGAGGCCAAGAAGCCGGTCATCGTCGCAACGCAGATGCTCCACACCATGATTAAGAACCCGCGTCCGACCCGCGCCGAGGTCACCGACATCGCCAACGCCATCTACCACCGCACCGACGCCATCATGCTCAGCGGCGAGACGACCTATGGCAAGTATCCTGTCGAGGCCGTGCAGACCATGGCCAAAGTCGCCGCAGTGTCGGAAGACGCCAAAGACTCGCGCAACGACATCCCCGTGCCCAAGGTCAAGGGCGAGGTGACGACGTGCCTGGCCGAGGCCACCGTGGCCGCAACCCAGGAGTTGCCAATCAAGGCCGTCATCACGGACTCTTTCACGGGCAAGACCGCCCGCTATTTGGCGGCATTCCGTAGCCCGATTCCCGTCTACTCGTTGGCCTACGAGCCTCGTGTGGCTCGCGAACTTGCGCTATCCTATGGCGTATTCCCCGAGATTGTGGCCGAGGGGCGGAACAAGAGCGAGATTCTCCGCCACACCGTGGAGAACCTCCTGGCCGAGGGTGAGGTGGAGAAGTCGGAGCTCGTAGCCTACATTGGCGGGAGCTTTGGCATTGGCGGCGGCACGACATTCCTGGAGATTGTCACCGTCGAGAACCTACTGAAGAAGATAGACTGCTACGTGAACTAGTAGCTCAGGTTGACTGTAGTGGCCTCCAATGCCTGAGGGCATTGGGGGCTATTTTTATGCCCCCCGCCCCTCTCATATGTGAAACGTCAATCCGCTCGGCTTTGCCATTTGCCCCCCCGCACAAAAGCACTTTTCGTCTGCGAGACGTACCTTTTGTATGCAAACGGCGGAAGCGTATTAACAGACCCTCACGCAGTCTCGCATTGGCAACATTAATTCAGAATTGACCGCACAAAAAGTTGGAGTTTTTGCGCTCCTCAAACGATTGCGCAATGAACTATTATATTATTTCACATTTACATAGGCGACGTATCAATGTAAAAACCAATCAGTTATCGCACAAACGGCACAACTCGCACATCCACTCCGTTTGAACTATTATACGAGGTTAAAGAGCCAAATCAGCATTGCATCTACGACATAAAGATATATTTTTGCCCCGAAACAGAACATCACTACCCCTACTTGCCATGTGCTAGCGATGGTAAAACTCGGGGAGGCAGGTGTCTGTTAGAAATAAAACATAGGTATGATACAGAAATTATCCGTTCTACTTGCATACTTTACCTTGATTATGGTATGCTTTGCCTGCTCTGACGATTTCACAGACATGCAGGTACTACAGGAAAGCGCAACATTCCGTATCACTTTCTGTGGAGACGAAGATGGCGGAGGATTACTCTAGTTGCAATCACAGTAAAATGAAAAGAATAGCATTCATTTTTCTTCTCTTGACGTCTCCACTTGCCACATTTTCTCAAACGGCAAATGGCTACAGGCGCATCCTGCTCTCGTATGAGACACGTAGGGCGTTGTGGACGGACGACAGCTTCATGTCGGAGGCAGACAGGGAAAGGGACTACCCAACAAAGGGGATGTCTGTGGGCTTCACGCGCGGTTGGGAGCTGACGCCCAGATTGCCGCTGTCGATAGACGTGACTGGGAAACTTGTGTGGACGCACGGCATAGACAAACGTCTTGGCACGACAAGGATAGACTATCTGTCTGTTGTATTTCCGATTAACGCAACATACAATTTCAAACCTTTCGGGGGACTCGTAAAGCTGTCTCCATTCCTTGGCCCAACGTTCAAGTTCAACATAGTCGGAAGCCGTCGCACTGTCAGAGGACTTCACACGAACTATTTGAGCCGCGAAGAAGCAAACCCCGCCAAAATCTTGCAGGTCGGCCTAGATGTGGGAGTTGGCCTTACTTACAAGAGGTACTACTTTGCGTATACGCTCCAACCCGATATTGTGCCGTACATGAAAGAAAAGACATACACGACACTCAAACTCAGACCAATAAGCCACTCATTGTCGCTAGGCTATGAGTTTTGAGGTCACCCCGCTACAGCGGACAGGCCAAGTTTTTGCAGTTCCGGAACGGTCGCCATTGACATGGCGACCGTTCTATTTTTCGTCACATACATACAAATTCGTATCTTAGCATTGGCTCTAATCCTCTCGCAGGTTGGAGCCGTAAACATAAATAGCAAAACAGAAGATGAAAAGAATTGCGAAACTACTGACATGCTCCCTGGGAGCGGCGGCAATGCTCTCGTGCGCCCCCCAGCAGGGAGAGCAATCGGCGGCACAGCCGAAACAAGACAAAGGGCAAATTGTCGTGGAGACAATCATGACGCGACGTAGCGTCCGCAAGTACAAGCCGCAACCTGTCGGACGCGACACGGTGGAGACCATCGTCCGTTGCGGCATAAACGCCCCAAGCGGCATGAACCGCCAACCGTGGGAAGTCCGAATCTTGGACAACCGGGCGGACATCGACGGCATAACGTCGCTTGCGAAGAGCGCAGACCCGCGGATGGCCCAAGACTCGTCGATGGTGACCCTGTTCCGCAACGCCTACACGGTCGTCTTCGTCGCCGCTGGCGAGAATGGCAACCTGGACTGCGGTCTCCTCGGCGAGAACATGGCCATTGCGGCATGGGGAATGGGCATCGGGTCATGTTTCCTCGGCGGGTCTGTCCATTTTTTGAAGACTACGCCAGAGGCCAAGCCTTTCCTCGACAAACTCGGCTTCAGCGAGGGGTATGAACTCATCTACGCCCTGGCTCTAGGCTTCCCGGACGAGAAGCCCGACGCGAAGCCACGAGACGAGTCCAAGTTCAAGTTCGTGGACTGACCGAAAAAAGAGGTGGAGCGACCGGAATCGCTCCACCTCTTCAATTAGAGGGACAAAATCAGAACCTAAAACCGAAAGTGACCACACCACTGTGCGTCCTCTGCACCAACCATGCGGGAGCGTTGACTTCGTATGGATAGGGATTTGCGGAATCGGGCAAGACCCAACTGTCGGACTTCTTGGTCGAGCACACATAGGCGAGGTCTACAAAGAAATTATTCATTCGGAGACCCACGCCCCCCGAAATGGCGTAGTTCTTTGCCTCATTTACATAGTATGGACTGCGCACGGCAGACGTTGTCTGCCTATATCCAGCCCTCAAATAGACCGGGCGGAGCACACTCAGCTCGCCACCCACGCGGAAAGTGTTCGAGGCAGTCAGAATCCTGTCTTTCATCTCCGCATTGATCGCATCGTAGATGCCGCTAGTGGTTGTCCCCACTCCAAACTCTTCGTCGTCGGACGAGAATTTGCTCCTCTTGTTGTTCGTCCGCTCATAATCGAACGACAGGAGACCGACATTGCCAAACACGCCTGCCACACTGGCCACAAAACGGCTCGGCGCACGATACTTGTATTCGTACTCATATCGGTCGGACGAGGCTACCAGATTGCGAGCCGGATTTGTGATGTCGGCATAATACTTCTCGTTCACCGAGAAGAACGTCGGCGAATGGAGCGCGAAACCGACCCTCAACGCATTGATCGGCCGATATATCACTCCCAAGTTGAATCCCACACCCGTGCCGTCTTGCTCCAGGCGCACCCTGTAGGAGAAGTTGGTCGGCGCATTATCCACAGCCGCATAGCCCTCGAAGCTCTCCGAATGGACAACCTTACGGTCGTATGTCAGGGTCTTGATGTTGATTGAGCCTCCGACATACAGCTTGTTGCTGATGTTGACCGCATACCCTATGGGGATGTCTCCCTTGGAGCCGGCCTCGTCAACCCACCGCCTCAAGCTAATTATCCCATTGCCATTCTCGTCGATTCGGAAATTGGGGTTGACATAGTTCTCGTCTCCCGTCAGCTCCTCCCAAACATTGAACCTCAGTTTGGCACTCTCCCCGCCCGACGTGGCGACAGTGGTGTCTTCCGTAAGGTATGCGCTGTATGCCAAGGCCCCCGTCGCCCCTCCGGAAATCTGCTCGTCGAAGCAAAAATAGTCAAGAAGCGAATTGCGCGAGAAGTTGTCGTTGTAGACCTGTTTGCCATTGAAGTCCGCCAAACGGTTATAGCCCACGAAGAAACTGTGGGCCACCGCCCCCCCGCCCTCCTCACGCATACGCCCAAAAGAGAAATTCACTCCAAGCTGATCGAAAGAGACTCTGACACGGTCGTCCGTGGCCTTTTGGGCAAAGAACTCGCTCTCCGCCTTAGCGACATTCACCCCCAGCGTGAGTCCAAACTCAGTTGCCCGATAGAGGGCCATGCCGGCCGGGTTAATCGACATCGATGTGAGGTCGGCGCCAACGGCACCATAGGCGCCCCCCAACGCCTGCGTGCGAGCCGTGCCAACGACATCGTTGGCATTGAAGCGCAATGCGTCAGTATAGTCTTGCGCAAAGGCCGCAGAGGCCACGGAAGCCAGGCATCCCCCCGCTACCAACAGTTTTTTATCAAATAGAGACATAATGCAAAATCCGTTCTTAGCCATTTTTACCTCGGACGGGCAGTTCGCGCCCCACCGCCGCCGCCACTGCGCGGCGCGCTAGAATAGCTGCTTCCGCCACTCCTGCCGCCCCCGGAGAAGGAGCTGGCGGGGGCTGTCCGACGGGTGTTTGTCGTCCCTCCCGAAAAACTGCCAGACGAACGGGCAGCCCCGCGCGGAGTGTAGGACGAGGTTGAGCCGCTTTGACGCTGACTGCCAGACGGCGCATAGGTAGACGTCGACGTGGAGCGGCGCACATTGGAGCTATATGCCGACGCATTGCGATTCACCGAAGTTGCCGACGAGGAACGCGATGTCCGGCCGTTGCTCGGCGTGTATGACGCACGCGACGACGAGCCGTTTATGGCCGAAGTGCTTCGCCTAGTGTTTGTGCTGTAGGACGACGGCGTCCGCGGCGATGAGCTAGAGGCCGCCCCGCCAGCCACGGAGCCGCTTGTCGCAGGGCGCCGCACGTTAGTGCCATAGGCGGAGTTCCTGTTCGGAAGCGTGGGGCTGCCGTCGGTGTTCCTGGTGTAGGAACGCGAGACGCGTCCCTGCGTGGCATAGCTGTTCCGATAGAGTTGCGCGGCGCGCGAGGCGTTGGGGTTCGTCGTGGTCTGCCCGTCCTGCCGCGACCCGCTGTGGGTCTGCGGCATCACGCCCGCCCTTGAGGCATAGACGGGACGCCGCGGCGCATCCCAACCGCCGTTGGGCGCCCAATGGTGCGGATGGTGCGGCGCGCCCCACCAACCGTGATGATACGGGCGATGGTAGTGGGGCCATCCCCAACCGCCCCAAGCCCAATCGTAGTAGCCCCAGCCGGAAGTCCAACCGAGTCCCCACCTCCAGCCGCCATAGCCCCAGCCGAGATGCCAGCCGAGCCGCCGCCACCGCCAGTCGTAGGCCAACCCGCCGTAGTAATAGTCGCCATACCATGGGTTCGACCATGTCGGGACAAAATAGGCGGAGCCATACCCGTCGATGAATATGTTCCAATCGCCAGAATATCTGGCGCAGTCGAAAAAGGGCGAATAGTAGTTGACCGAGACTATTGGTCGATGGAACTTTATGATTCTCTCGGCGTAGCTTTGGTCGGCATCCGAACCGTTGAAACCGTCGAGCCAATAGCCACTGTCGGGATTGTCGGGCCCGACCTCAGTGACCTTGACCCTGTTTGCGGGCTGTCCTGCGGCCGTGTCTGCCGCCGCTCCGTTCGTGGCGTTGGCATTGGAGTAGTAGCGCTGGATTTGCGAGAAGTCGCGGCTGTCGGGCGTCATCCCACTGTTGCTGGAGTATGCCGCCACCCGCCTGTCGTATGACGCAATATCGCTTTGGCTCACCGCCGGCGGTGTCGCCGGGGCCGTCGCCACCGCCCTAGTCGCCGAATTGTCGAAATAGACATCGTCGGAAAGCGCATAGTCCCCCGACAGCCTCAATCCGGAGCAAGCCGTGAGCGTCGCCACGACTCCAGACGTCAGAAGCGTATTATATATGGGTTTCATGGCTCTTATGAATTATATGGTATGCCATAACAGCGACGCAAAGAATGTACCAAAATCGGGATGCGCCCTATGCAAAACGCGATTCGCACACAGTTTTTGCGCGAATCGCAAACTCATCCTCTGCCATGCCGCCTCGCTCACTCGATGGCAATTTGCCTCTTGATGGTCTCTTCGAGCGAAATTATCGTCTCGGTCGAGGCCACCCCCGGAATCTGCTGCAGGCGGTCGATGAGGATATGCTTCATGTGCTCGTTGCTCCTTGCGTAAATCTTTACGAACGCCGCATATCGCCCCGTGGTGTAGTGGCACTCCACGATTTCGGGGATTTTCTCCATGGCCGCCACCACCTGCGTGAAACTGCTGGCGTCTTTGAGGAAAACCCCGATGAAGGCGCACGTCTGATAGCCAACCCTCGACGGCGAGACAATGAACTCCGACCCCTTTATGACTCCCATCTTGACCAGTTTCTGCACGCGTTGGTGTATTGCCGCCCCGGAGACCCCGCAAAGGCGCGCGACCTCCAAAAAAGGCATCCTGGCATTGCCCATGACGAGCTTCAGAATCTTCCTGTCCAACGAGTCGAGAGGCGCCACACCCTCGTAGCCGCCCCGCCCCGCCATTTGCCAACCGCCAACCGCCTCAATATTCTCGAGCTGAGCCGCTCCCTCTGCATCTGCCATAATGTGTCGTCTAAAATATATAGTGTGTTGTGAACGTCCATCCTCATGTGTGCCGACGCTGCCAGCATCGAGCCACAAAGTTCGTGCGTTTTGCGGCAAATTTAGTCAGATAATTCATAATATAGGTCATATTTATGTATTTTGTGGCATCGCGGCGTTGCCCGACAAGTTCTTCCGATGGTCGCGTCGTTTGTCTCATACGCCCCATCGGCGGCTTCTTTGCGGGTCGTGTGAGAAAGAGTTCGTATCTTTGCCGAGCAAGATTTTGGCGGAACAAGATGGAGTACATAGTATCGGCACGGAAATACCGCCCCGCCAACTTCCAGTCGGTCGTTGGCCAGGGTAGCATAACTCAAACGCTGAAAAACGCAGTGCGCGAGAAGCGCATCGCCCACTCCTACTTGTTCTGCGGGCCGCGCGGTGTCGGCAAGACGACCTGCTCGCGCATCTTCGCCAAGACCATAAACTGCTCGAACCTGTCGGACGACATCGAGCCTTGCAACGAGTGCGAATCGTGCAAGGCGTTCAACGGCAACCGCTCGTTCAACATCCACGAGCTTGACGCCGCCTCCAACAACTCCGTCGACGACATCCGCTCGCTCATCGACAGCGTGCGCGTCCCGCCGCAAGTCGGCTCGTACTCCGTATACATAATAGACGAGGTCCACATGCTCTCCCAGGCGGCTTTCAACGCCTTCCTCAAGACATTGGAAGAGCCGCCAGCCCACGCCATCTTCATCCTGGCGACAACGGAGAAGCACAAGATTCTGCCCACCATCATCTCGCGCTGCCAGGTATTCGACTTCCACCGCATCACCGTCCCCGACGTCGTGGAATACCTTAAATATGTGGCGAGCCAGGAGGGCATATCCGCTGAGGAGGAGGCGCTCACGGTCATCGGCCAAAAAGCCGACGGCGCCATGCGCGACGCCCTGTCCATCTTCGACCAGATTGTCGCCTTTTCGGGCAAGGAGGTGACCTACAAGAAGGTGGTGGACAACCTCAACATCCTGGACTACGATGTCTTCTTCGACACCATGGACGCCATCCACTCCCACGACTACCTGCGCGCGATGCTCGTCTTCGACGACGTGCTTCGCCGCGGCTTCGACGCCCTAAACTTCCTGGGCGGCCTCACGCACCACTTGCGCAACCTGCTCGTCGCGCAAAAGGCGGAGACGGCCACCCTGCTCGACGTCAGCGGGCAGACGGCGGCCCGCTACACGGAGCAGTCGCAAGCAATGGGGCAACAGAGCATCATAGCCCTCATCGAGGAGCTGTCGCAAAGCGAGCTGACGTATCGCACAGCCCGCGACAAACGTCAGCACGTGGAGTTCGCCCTGCTCCGCTCGTGCATGATTGGCGACGAAAAAAAAAAGTCCTAGCGCAGCTTGAAGCCTTGCTCCGGCGGCAGACGGCGGAGAAGCAGACCGTTGCGGCGCAAACCGCAAGCCCGCAACAGCCGGCCGCCCCGCAACCCAAGACACCCGCAAGGCGCGCCACAATATCCTCGCTGCTCCGCCAAGTCGAGCACGAAAGCCACGCCGCCCCTCCGACAAAAGAGACTCCGCCGGCCTCCGCCCGCCCCGACGCGGCCGGGACCCAGCGCCCGATGGAGGCCATAGACCCCATCCGCCTCAATGGGGCGTGGCAACGCTTCAGCTCCTCTCTCCCGCCCTCGGAGATGTATTTGCGGGCCATCATGAACCAACAGCCCAAGATCAAGGGCAATGTGGTGATTGTAAACATCACAGACCCATCTCAGTCGACAATATGCAAGCGCACCGACCTGCTGTCGTTCCTGCGCTCAGAGTTGGGGCGCGCCGACCTGACGATTGAGTCCGAGCTGGACACATCGGACCAGAAAAGCTCCACCGCGCCCTACACCTCAACGGAGAAGCTCCGCGCCATGGTGGCGAGCAACAAGAGCCTGGAGAGCCTAATCGAAAAATTTGGGCTACAATTGGACTAGCGCTGGGCCATTTGTGAGTTTCACGCAGCGAGACGAAGAGAAAAAACTGCATTTTCTCGCTCCTCGTCTGCACCATATTAAAATAAATCACTACTTTTGCATCGTCAATCGGGAGGGTTCTCACGAGCATGACTCGCTAGCTCAGTTGGTAGAGCAATTGACTCTTAATCAATGGGTCCAGGGTTCGACCCCCTGGCGGGTCACTAAAGACGAATCTCGATTGACACATGACTCGCTAGCTCAGTTGGTAGAGCAATTGACTCTTAATCAATGGGTCCAGGGT
>CAZHOT010000002.1:0-34231 GCA_964534235.1 uncultured Marinilabiliaceae bacterium | reverse complement strand
TAGAGCAATTGACTCTTAATCAATGGGTCCAGGGTTCGACCCCCTGGCGGGTCACGAGGCAACGCACGTCAAATGAAGCCCAGGATGGGGATGCCAAATGCTTGGCATCCCCATTTTGCGTTGTGGGACTTGCCCTCGTTGGGGGCAAGTCCGAAAATTTTACGCTACTTTTGCATACTCAGAAACATTGAGGAACCGGTCATGGCAACAACCACCACACAGACAGAAACAGAGTACAGGGAGCAGGCTGAGACGTGCCGTGGCGTCTTCCTGAAAAAGATGGAGGATTACGGCGTGGCGTGGCGAATCTTGCGCCCCTCGTCTGTGACCGACCAAATCTTCATAAAGGCAAACCGCATACGCTCAATCCAAACAAAAGGCGAAAGATTGGTCGACGAGGGCGTGCGTCCCGAATTGGTCGGGATTGTGAACTATGCCGCCATAGCTCTGATACAGTGCAAGTTGGGCTGTGCGGTCACGGCCGACATCGCACCCGAAGTCGCCTTGGCGGAATATGACGCCCAGGTCGAGAGGGCGAGGACGCTGATGCTGTCGAAGAACCACGACTACGACGAGGCGTGGCGCATGATGCGCGTCTCGTCCATAACCGACATAATCTTGATGAAGATATACCGCACGAAAGAGATTGAGAGCCACGGCGGAGCGACGCAAGTCTCTGAGGGCGTGGAGGCCAACTACCTGGACATGATAAACTACGCCATGTTCGCCCTCATCTTGAGTAAGGGCGACGACGCATGACGGAAACTACACCACCAGTCGCTATCACACTAGAAACAATATGGACACCCAAGTAAAAAAGGCACTTTTTCGGATTTCCCGCCTCATCCTGGGCGCTCTCTTCGTTTTCTCGGGCATAACCAAGTGCATAGACCCAACCGGGGGCGCCATAAAGGTTGAGGACTACTTCGTGGCGTGGGGCTTGGACGGCATCCCATGGTGGGTGTGCATGAGCCTCTCCGTGGCGCAAAATGTCGTCGAGTTCGTCACCGGCTTCATGCTCCTGTGCGGCGCATTCGTCGGCGTAGCCTCCGTTGTGGCCTTGGCGTTCATGGTGTTCTACACCCCGCTCACGCTATACATAGCCTTGGCAAACCCCGTGAGCGACTGCGGGTGCTTCGGCGACGCGTTCACCATAACCAATTGGCAGACATTTTGGAAGAACATCTTCTTCCTCGCCGTGGCGGTAGTGGTGTTCGCGTGGCGCAAGATAGACGGCAAGGGTGGCAAATGGTGGCGGCAATTGGCACTGACGGCGACGGGGGCAGCCGTCGCCCTGCTCATAACAATCAAGGGGATTACCGACGAGCCGCTGATAGACTTCCGCCCCTACGCCGTGGGGACCGACATACGCGCCTCGATGACGATACCCGACGGAGCGCCCGCCACAGAGTATAAGACCACGTTCATCTTGGAGAAGGACGGCGTGCGCCGGGAGTTCGACGAGCACAACTACCCATATGACGACTCCACGTGGGTATACATCGACTCCCACTCGGAAGTGATAAAGGAGGGCTACACCCCGCCCATCGCCGACTTCACTTTCACCACACCCGACGGCGAAGTCGTCACAGACCGGCTTCTCGACAGCCCCACGCCGATTTTCCTCGCCGTGTCCCCAAAGTTGGAGATGGCAGACGAGGGCGAGATGGCAAAACTGGGGCATCAGTGTGACCTGGCCCGCAAGAACGGCTTCGAGTTCTATGTCGCCACCTCGTCGGCGAACTCCGCCCTCGACGAGGCCATGCGCCAGGCCGGCACGCACCTCGACTTCCTCTTTGCAGACGAGACGATGCTGAAGACCATGGCGCGGAGCAACCCCGGCCTACTGATTTTGCAGAACGGCGTCGTCGCGGCAAAATATAACTTGAACCACACCCCGTTCGACGCAGACATGAAGTCGCCGGCCGCTTCCTACCTGTCGAACTTGAAGCACTCGTATGACTGGATGACCATTGTGTGCCTGTGCATGGCTTGCGTCATAGTGTGGCAGCTCCTGCGAGGTGGCAAAGGCAAGACCCGGCGAAACGCGAAACGCTGAACAGACAGACAAATAAACATACAATAACATCAGAACATGAGAAAGAAAATTGTCGCTGGCAACTGGAAGATGAACAACACCCTCCAAGAGGGCGTCAAGTTGGCACAAGACGTCAACGCCATCCTCTCCAAGCAGGCCCCGAAATGCACGGTGATCCTCGGCACCCCGTTCATCCACTTGGCAGACGTGGTTCGCAACGTGGACAATAGCCTCATCAAGGTGTCGGCCGAGAACTGCGCCGACAAGGAGAAAGGCGCGTTCACCGGCGAGGTCTCCGCCGCCATGGTGAAGTCGACAGGCGCGGAATACGTCATCCTGGGCCACTCCGAGCGTCGCGCCTACTATGGCGAGACCGACGCCATTCTGAAAGCCAAGGTGGACTTGGCCCTGGCCAATGGCCTGCAGGTCATCTTCTGCATTGGCGAGGTGCTTGAGCAGCGCGAGGCCAACGTTCAGAACGAAGTTGTAAAAGCGCAGGTGGAGAACGCCCTGTTCCACCTCACCGCCGAGCAGTTTGCCAACGTCGTCCTCGCCTACGAGCCCGTGTGGGCCATTGGCACTGGGAAGACGGCCACCAGCGCGCAGGCCGAAGAGATTCACGCCTACATCCGCTCCGTCGTGGCATCGAAATATGGCGAGCAGGTCGCCAACGACACCACCATCCTCTACGGTGGCAGCTGCAAGGCCTCCAACGCGCCCGAACTTTTCGCCCAGCCCGACGTCGACGGCGGCCTCATTGGCGGCGCATCGCTCAAGGCTGAGGACTTCCACGGCATCATCGCCGCATTCAAGTAGACCCGGCCGAAACAAAGGCTAAAGCCACTGCGGGGGGAGACTAAGTCTCCCCCCGCTTTTTGTCGCTACATCCTCACAATCAGCACAAAGACATTGCCGCCCCCCACACCCCTTGCCCGTTTTTATATTATTTCGGTTTGCGAAGACGCTACACACAAAAATATGTTCTTATATTTGCCGCGCCTGTGACGCAGGGGACGTGACTGCCAGTGCGCCGCAAGCGGCATGACTGAAGAACAACAAAAGACAGAAAATCAACAAGAACAGAAATCAACAGCTCAATATGGCAAAATCGAAACCACGGGTCATCAAGAATTATGAGAAGCTCGATGAGAAACTGCGTGAGGCGATTGCCGCACGTTTCCCGAATGGCTATTCTTCGGAGATACGGACGTTCGACATCGGCGGTGGGCGTTTCATGTCCGCCCTCCCGTTCGAGACCGAGGACTTCTTCTATATGATTAAGTTCCCCGTCACCGAAGAGCAGGACGAGGAGCAGGACGAGTTGGGCGGCAACGACGACCTTGACCTCGAGGGTGGCGAAGACGTAGAGGAGGAAGAGGAAGACGACGAGGTTGAAAAGCCCCTCGACGGCCTGGAGGACATAGCGGACGACGCCGAGCCAGACAAGTAGCGACCTCCCGCTCCGATTGCGCACAACTCGCGACGTTGAGACATAAAGCCTTGACGTCGCGAAATTTTTATATATTTACGAGCCACAATGGAGACAAAATGAGGATAGTATACATGGGCACACCCGACTTCGCCGTCGCCCCGTTGCGGGCGTTGATGGACGCGGGTCACGACATAGCGGGCGTCGTCACGATGCCCGACAAGCCGGCCGGGCGCGGGCAGGTTGTGCGGCCGTCGGCTGTCAAGGTCTTTGCGGAGCAGAACGGCCTGCCGGTCTTGCAACCGCCGAAGCTGAAAGACGAGGCGTTTGTCGAGGCCTTGCGCTCGCTGCGCGCCGACCTGCAAGTTGTCGTGGCGTTCCGCATGCTCCCCGAAGTCGTGTGGGCCATGCCGCCGATGGGGACAATCAACGTCCACGCCTCCCTGCTCCCGAACTACCGCGGCGCCGCCCCCATAAACTGGGCAATAATAAACGGCGAGAAGCAGACCGGCGTCTCAACGTTCTTGCTCAAACACGACATCGACACTGGCGACATACTCCTCCAGGAGGCGGTAGACATCCTCGACTCCGACGACGCCGGGACAATCCACGACAAGCTCATGCACCTTGGCGCGAGACTCGCCGTCGAGACCGTAGACGTCATAGCGAGGGGCGCAGCCAAGCCAAGACGACAAGACGACATCGACCCGCAAAGCCTGCGTCACGCCCCTAAGATTTTCAAGGAGGACATGAAAATCGACTGGGACAAGCCCGCACGGGAGGTTGTGAACCTAATCCGCGGGCTGTCTCCCTACCCCACCGCCTGGACAACATTTGCCGACGTGCAGACGGGCGAGACGACCGCAAAAATATTCAAAGCGCATGCCACCACGTCCGACACGCCGTTGGCTGCGGGCCGTGTCAGAATCGAGGGAGGGCGACGCCTGCTCGTGGGGGCTGCGGACAGCCCCATAGAGATTGTCGAACTCCAACTGAGCGGCAAGAGGCGCATGACCGCCGAAGCTCTGCTGAACGGCTTCCGACTAGGCGACGAGGCCCGCTGCATATACTGAAAAGGCAAATGTCTAGCAAGAACAGGGTCACAGCTTGGGTGGCGACGTCGCTTCTGGCCTCGTCCGCCGCTTTTTCACAGGGAACTAGCTACTACGAGAACACCCAATATGACCCATTGCAACGGAAACTGTATTTCGTGGGGCGCAAGCGGCCTCACACGGCGTTTCGTGCATACAACTTAGACGAGTTGCGCCCCCATCTCGACCCCGCCTCCGTCGTCTACAGCAACGTCCGGCGCAAAGTCAACAGCCGCTTCAAGCTCGTCAACAACTTCTTCAACGACGACTTCCTCAGCTGGCGCTCGGCAGACAGCAGCATATACCTGGCAATCAACCCGATGTGCGACTTTGAGGTCGGCATGGACAAAGCGAAAGACGAAGATGTCCGCACGTGGACAAACTCCCGCGGCTTCTACGTTAACGGCAACATTGGCAAGAACTTCTGGCTCTATTGCGACTTCAGTGAGAATCAGGCTTTCTACGCCAAATATTACAACAACCTGTCGGACTCCCTGCGCGTCGTCCCCGGCCTGTCGAACTTCAAGAAAGACGGGTGGTCGTCGCGGACCGAAGTGAAGAACGACCCTTTCGACTACCAGACCGCGACGGGCTACGTGTGCTTCAAGGCCGGCCCCTGGATAGACTTCCTGGTGGGCAAGACCAAGACATTCATTGGCGACGGCTACCGCTCGCTGCTGCTCGGCGACGCCGCAGTGGCCGTCCCCACGTTCCGCATGAACGTGAGGATTTTCAACGCCAAGTATTCCGTCATGGCGACACAGCTAAAGGAACACAAACAGGCCGTGTCGAACAATGGCTACCGCTCGAAATACAGCTTCACCCACTTCCTGGAGTGGAACATGGGCCGGCGCTACACCCTGGGCGTGTTTGAGAATGTCACTCAGGCCACATGGCGCGTCAACGGCGACCACCGCGGCATTGACTGGGAATATTTGAACCCGTTCACGATATTCCGCCCCGGCGAGATGAACGCCGGCTCGCCCGACAAGATGATTGTGGGCCTGACGAGCAAATTCGTCTGCACCGACTGGCTCACCCTCTACGGCCAGGTCATGATTAACGAGTTCCGCCTCAAGGAACTCGTGGCCGGCAATGGGTATTGGTCGAACAAATATGCGTTCCAACTGGGCGCCAAGGCGTTCAACCTGTTCCGCGCCGACGGGTTGGACCTGCAAGTGGAATATAATCAGGCACGTCCGTTCTGCTACTCGCAGTATGCCGCCCTCGGATGCTACACCCACCTCAACCAGAGCATGGCCCACCCCCTGGGCGCCAACTTCAAGGAGGGCATCATCATCCTCAACTACCACCACGGCCGCGCCGCCGCACGAGCGCAAGTCAACATTGCCCAATATGGCGACGACTATCCCAACGACTCCATAACCTACGGCCACAACCCGGCATTGGCGTCGACACTGAAGAACGCCACGTATGGCGTCCGCACACTGCAAGGCCTCAAGACGGACATTCGGTATGTCGACGTGGCAGGCTCATTTGTCATAAACCCCAAGACTATGATGAACATCGCCGTAGGGCTGAGGGTCCGGACACGCAAGAGCGAGCTTACCGACGAGATGTCGCGCAACTTCTACGTCGCCCTGCGGTGGAGCATAAAAAGCAAATATTACGACTATTAATAACCAAATGGAGACAGAGCTAATCGGCAATATCCTTCGCCACGAGGCGGAAGCCATCCTCAACATCCCGACGGGCGGCGAATATGACCGCGCCTTGGAACTGCTCTATGAGCATACCCACAACAGGGGCGGCAAGATAATCATGAGCGGCATGGGCAAAGCGGGCCAAATAGCCGTCAACATGTCCACCACGTTCTGCTCCACCGGCACACCGTCGGTGTTCCTGCACCCTGCGGAGGCTCAGCACGGCGACCTCGGCGTGATTCAGCCCAACGACGTCATGATTCTCATCTCGAACTCCGGCAAGACGCGCGAGATTGTGGAGATTGTGGCATTGGCGAAAGACCTCTACTCCGCCCTGCCCATAATCGTCATAACGAGCGACCCCGCGAGCCAACTCGCCGCGATAGCCGACGTGGTGCTGGCGACGGGCAACCCCAAGGAGGTGTGCGTCCTGGGCCTGACCCCGACAACATCGACGACGGTCATGACAGTGATTGGCGACATCCTGGTCGTGACACTCATGAAGCGCATAGGTTTCACAAGCCAAGACTACGCCAAACGCCATCACGGCGGCTATTTGGGCAACAAATCGCGCAAACAGGCGCAAGACGAAGAGGCGAAACCGAACTAGAAACTTCAAGCGAGCGGGACATGACAGACCAATCGTTATCGATGCTCCAAAATGGCTCGGAAATCATCGGGGTGGCCACCGACGGCATAATTGGCGAGAGCGTGACGCTCACGCCGGAGAAGGTCGCGTCGTTGGGCAAAGGCTTCGTCGCTTGGCTCAGGCAGCGCCAGACGAAGAGACGCCTCCGCATAGCCATCGGCACCGACGCTCGGCTCTCCGGCCCCGGATTTGCCGAGACCCTCCGGCACAGCGTGACACAGGTTGGCGCCGACGCCCTTTGCTGCGGACTGGCAACAACCCCGGCCATGCTGTTCTGCACACTGATGGACAACCCGGCGGACGGGGCAATCATGATGACGGGGGGAAACCCAAGTTTCAACCGCAACGGCATGAAGTTCTTCTGCGGAGGAATGGAGGTGGACAAAGGGCAGTTGGCGGAGATTGTGGCCTGCGCATCCGCCGTCGCCGCGCCAGCGCAACAGGAACAAGGCGAGTCGCACATCTTCAATCTCCTTGCGTTGTACAGCAACAGGTTGCGCGCCAAGATATGCTCCGACCTGTCGGGCATAGCCGACGACGAGACGCAACCTCTCGCCGGGTTGAAATTAGTGGTGGACGCCGGAAATGGCGCCGGGGGCTTTTTCGCCAAGAGAATCTTACAGCCCCTTGGCGCGGACGTCAGCGGAAGCCAGTTCCTGCAACCCGACGGCCGTTTCCCAAACCATAAGCCCAACCCCGAAGACTACGAGGCGATGCGCTCGGCCTCTACGGCAGTCCTCTTGGCTGGCGCCGACCTGGGCATAATCTTCGATGTCGACGTGGACCGCGTGGCCATTGTGGACAACAGGGGGCGCGCAATCAACCGGAACGAGTTCGTCGCCCTGGCCGCGGCGATAGCCCTGGAAGAACATCCGGGGACGAGCGTCGTGACCGACTCCATAACCAGCAACGGGCTGACATATTTCGTGCAGGAGGTCTTGGGCGGACACCAGTGCCGTTTCCAACGCGGGTATCGCAACGTGATAGGCGAAGCGATACGCAAGAACGAGACAGGCTCTCCGACGTGGCTGGCCGTCGAGACGAGCGGCCACGTGGCGTTCAAGGAGAACAACTTTTGCGACGACGGGGCATATTTCGCCACCAAGGTGATTATCAAGCTCGCCAAACTCAAACGGCAGGGCAAAGACATCTCCGCCATCATAGAGCGGCTGCCCGTCCCGACCGAGAGCAAGGAGTTCCGGCTGGCAATCCTCAACGACGACTTCACTCGCACCTCCACACAGGTCTTGGACGGCCTGCGCCAGTTCGTGGCGCAGACCGACGAGTGGGAGGAGGAAGACCAGAATCATGAGGGACTTCGCGTCATATGCTCCGGCGCCAACGAGCAGGGGTGGTTCCTGTTCCGCCTGTCGCTCCACAGCCCGATGATGCCCCTCAACGTCGAATCGGACATTGAGGGCGGCTCGAAAGCGATTATAGACAAACTCAAGACATTCTTCCGCAACGTGAAGTCGATAGACTCCGCGTGCCTATACAACTGACGCCCATCATGCGAATTGACATTCTGACGCTTTTCCCCGCCATGTTCGACGGCCCGATGTCCGAGTCCATCATCAAGCGCGCCCAGGAGACCGGCGTAGTGGAGATTCACACGCACGACATCCGCGCTTTCTCGACCGACAAGCACAACAGGGTGGACGACTACCAGTTTGGCGGGGGAGCCGGGATGGTCATGGCCGTCCAGCCCATAGCCGACGCCATAGAGACACTGAAGAAACAACGGGAGTACGACCACATAATATACATGACCCCCGACGGCGCCACATTCGACCAACGGAAAGCCAACGCCCTCTCGCTGAGCGGCAACCTGATGATTCTCTGCGGGCACTACAAAGGCATCGACCAAAGAATCCGCGACCACTACATCACCGACGAAATCTCGATTGGCGACTACGTCCTGACGGGTGGCGAGCTTGCCGCATGCGTGGTTGTCGATGCCGTCGTCCGCCTAATCCCCGGCTCCATGTCCGACGAGGCGTCGGCTCTGACCGACACCTTTCAAGACGGCCTGCTGGCCCCCCCAATCTACACCCGGCCGGCTGAATTTAACGGATGGAGGGTGCCGGACATTCTGCTGAGCGGACACGAAGCGAACATAGAGCGATGGAGGGAGGAGCAGGCGCTGGAGCGGACACGCACATTGCGCCCCGACCTCTACGACAAATTAATCAACACAAACTGATTTGGCACATCACATGACAGAACAACAGAACCGAATGGAGGAGGCGCGACGAGAGAGCCTCTCCATGATGTCTTTCATTGGCAACAGCCCGACATCGTTCCACGCCATTCGACAGATTGGCGACGAGCTGCTCCAAGGCGGCCTGCGCGAGCTGGAGATGGGCGAGACGTGGGACATTGAGTTGGGCGGAGGATATTTCACCACCTACAACTCAACCTCGCTCGTCGCATTCCACCTGGGGACTGGCGATTTGCGCAAGGATGGATTCCGCATGGTGGCGTCGCACTCCGACTCCCCCACGTTCCGCCTGAAGCCTAACGGCGTGGGCCAGGCCAATGGGCAGATGGCGCGCCTTGCCACGGAGACATACGGCGGGGCTATCCTCTACTCGTGGATGGACCGCCCACTGTCTTTGGCCGGACGCGTCTTGCTGCGAAACGACTCCGCCCCCATGCACCCAGCGGAGCGGCTTCTCGACTTCGGCCGCCCGATAGGCGTAATCCCCAGCGTGGCCATACACTTCAACAGGGGCGTGAACGAGGGCGCGCATTTCAACAAGCAGGTTGACATGCAGATAGTATGCGGCTCCACGGACGGCTTCGGCGAAGACGCATTGCGGGAAAACATCGCCGCACAACTAGGCGTGACGCCCGCCGACATCCTCGATTTCGACCTCTACGCCTACGACACGACCCCGGGACACATTGCGGGTTTCGACGCCACGCTGGTGGTATGCCCCAAACAAGATAACTTGGCAATGGCGTACGCTTCGCTCAAAGCGTTCCGGGAAGCTGTGGAGAGCGAACCGACGACATCGAAGATGCTGATTGTGCTTGACAATGAAGAGGTTGGCAGCGGAACAAAACAGGGCGCTGCCTCGCCTCTTGTCAAAAATGTCGTCACGCGGATATGCTCGAAGCTGAACATGGACGTGGAGGACACACAGCGGGCCATATACAACTCGTTCCTGGTCTCCGCCGACATGGCTCACGCCGTGCACCCCAACCACCCGGAACTCGCCGACCCGAACAACCAGCCGGCACTGAACGGCGGCCCGGTAATCAAGTACAACGCCAGCCAGAAATACATGACCGACGCCGACGGCGCCGCGGTCTTCATGTCAGCGTGCGAAATTGCCGGTGTGCCATGCCAAACATTCGTGAACCGCAGCGACATAGCCGGCGGGTCCACACTAGGGAACATCATGACCGGGCAACTGCCCCTGCGTGGTGTCGACGTAGGCAACCCACTGCTGGCCATGCACTCGTGCCGCGAGACAGGCGGCGTGTTGGACACGCTGTATATGCGCAAGGCGCTCACGGCGTTCTACGGCATGAAAGCCGTGAAATAGGAACCTAGACCGACTGTTTGCGTACAAAGCAAATGCGTATTAACTTCGTCCCTTGAATTTTACCCTACAACGATGAAAGAAAGGAAAGTGGCCTTGATAACTGGCGTGACCGGACAAGACGGTTCGTATTTGGCCGAGTTTTTGCTGGAGAAAGGCTACGACGTCCACGGCACAATCCGCCGCTCGTCCGTCGATTTTCGCGAGCGCATCGCACACATCGAGGGACATCCCAATTTCCACCTCCACTACGCCGACCTGGGCGACTCGATGAGCATCATGCAGGTCATGAGCGAAGTGCGCCCCACCGAGGTATATAACTTGGCAGCCCAGAGCCATGTTCAAGTCAGTTTCGACAGTCCCGAATTCACTTGCGACATCGACGCCACGGGTGTCCTCAGAGTCCTGGAGGCAATAAGGCTCTGCGGCCTGACGGAGACTTGCCGAATGTATCAGGCCTCGACCTCGGAGCTGTATGGCAAAGTGGAGGAGGTGCCGCAGAACGAGAACACCCCGTTCCATCCGTACTCACCCTACGCCGTTGCCAAGCAGTACGGTTTTTGGATTGTCAAAGAGTATCGCGAGGCATACAATATGTTCTGCTGCTCCGGCATTCTCTTCAACCACGAGAGCGAGCGGCGCGGCGAGACATTCGTCACCCGCAAGATAACCCTTGCGGCGGCCCGCATCAAGCAGGGCAAGCAAGACAAGCTATATCTTGGCAACTTGGGATCGCTCCGCGATTGGGGCTACGCCAAGGATTACGTGGAGTGCATGTGGCTAATCCTCCAACACTCCAAGCCCGAAGATTTCGTCATAGCGACAGGTGTCCAGCACAGCGTCCGCGAGTTTTGCTACTATGCGTTCAAGCACGTGGGCATCGAATTGGAATTCCAAGGAGAGGGGATTGACGAGCGCGGGATTGACAAGGCGACGGGACGCGTACTCGTCGAGGTGTCGCCCGACTTCTTCCGCCCCACCGACGTGGTGAACCTGTGGGGCGACCCGACAAAGGCAAAAGCAGAGCTTGGGTGGGACCCCAACAAGACCACCTTTGAGCAACTGGTCAAAATCATGGTAGACAGCGACATGGCAAAGGTTGCCGCAGAAGATGCCGGACAGCGCGTGAGGGTGAACCTTGCGGAGTATTTGGAGAAAGGCATCGTGAAGTGACGCTCGCAGAATGAGGGCGACAACGCATATGGGCTTTTGGTAATGCCCCACACATTCGCTTTGCCGACAGTAAAAGCCGACTTTTTTCAGAGTCGGCTTTTCTTGTTGTCTGCCGCGCCACTCCCAACCTGCAACCACAGGTGACAGGCGCAGACAAAAACAGGCCTACCGACCATCTTCTTACACTCCAAATTGTGTAACTTTAGGCTGTATAACCCGTCCGGCACTAGATGCAACATGGCGGCTCAGAGGAGAAAGAGCCTCGCAAGGGGAGAAACATGAAGCTCAGACAATGCATCGGCATTGCGATATTGGTCGCCCTATCCGTCCCCGCCTCGGCACAGCAAGCCGGGACGGCAGGTCTTGACGACTATCAAGAACTGACCGACACTAAGCCGCACGACAACAAAGAGGCCTGGGGCAAAATGGAACAGCCTACCCTGCTCAGCTGGGGCAGTGTGAACGTGCGCTACGCGAAGTTGGACATTCCCGCCATGGAGCGGAAGCGCGCCGTGACCCTCTCGGCGTGGCGTGGGGAACGCGTCCATGCGCAGGCCGTGTTGTGGACAAACGTAGACCTGACGGGCGTAAAGGTGGTGGCTAGCGAGTTGCGGCGCGGCAAGTCAGCCATTCCATCCTCGTCGGTCAGCACGCATTTCGTGCGCTACGTCATGACCGACGAGCTGAACAAGAACGGCAGCAATAGTGGCGGATGCGGCCAACGGGCAAACAAGGCGGAGTGGGACTCGTCGCTTGTGGCCGATGTGCTCGACATCATTGAAAGGCACGACGTAGGCGCCCGCTCATCTCAGCCGATATGGGTGAAAGTAGACGTGCCACGAGGCATAGCTCCCGGCAAGTATCGCGGCACAATCACTGTGTCGGCCCGGAACCAGAAAGCGCAGAGACTCCTGCTTGAGGTGAACGTCCTGGAGCGCGAACTCCCGAACCCGAAAGAGTGGGTGCTGCACGTTGATTTTTGGCAGAACCCATACGCCGTGGCTCGCTACCACGGTGTCCCGCTATGGAGCCGAGAGCATTTCGACTTGCTCCGCCCCTTGATGAAGATGCTGGCCGGCATCGGGCAACGCTCCATAACGGCAAGCATTATGCACAAACCGTGGAACGGGCAGACGGAAGACCACTTCGACAGCATGATTTCGCGCATCAAGAATATCGACGGTACGTGGAGCTACGACTACACGGTCTTCGACCGTTGGGTGACGTTCATGACGGAAGAGGTCGGCATCGACGAGATGATTTGTTGCTACTCCATGATTCCATGGAATTTGCGCTTCGACTATTACGACGTCGCGACAAGCCGCGTGCAGTTCGTCTCTGCCAAGCCGGGGGAAGAGGCATATTCGGACTATTGGGTGCCGTTCCTTAGCGACTTCGCCAAGCACCTCCGCGGAAAGGGGTGGCTCGCCAAGACTTTCATCTCTATGGACGAACGCCCGGTGGAAGATATGCGCGAGGCGATAAAAGTGGTCCGCTCCGCCGACCCCGAGTTCAAGATCTCGCTCGCCGGAAACTATCACCCAGAGCTTGCCGACGACCTCGACTATCTGAGCATCCCCTACGGACAAACGTTTCCCGACGATGTGGTCACCGAGCGTCGACGCCGCGGCCGGCTGAGTTGCGTATACACCTGCTGCACGGAGCGCTTCCCGAACATTTTCACATTCTCCCCCCCAGCCGAGGCGACGTGGACGGCCCTCCACGCACTGGCGGCTGGCTATGACGGCTATCTCCGTTGGTCGGTGTGCGCATGGACATCCGACCCGCTCCGCGACTCCCGCTTCCGCCTGTTCGCCGCCGGAGACACTTACTGCCTCTACCCCGGCCCCAGGAGCAGCATCCGCTTCGAGCGACTGATGGAGGGCTTCCAAAACTGCGAAAAAGTCCGAATCCTACGCATGGAACTCGAAGAGAAAGGCGAAGCAGAAAAATTGGCCAAGTTGGAGAACGCTCTGTCGAAGTTCACCACAGACGAACAACCCAGGACATCTGAGCAGGCATGCGACGCTGTGGCACACATAGGCAATCTCCTCAACTCTCTATAGAACAAAAAGACAAAACGCAAAAATGGCACTTTCTAAAGACGCAAAAATATACATTGCCGGACACCGCGGCCTAGTGGGATCGGCAATATGGAGCAACCTCAAGAGCCGAGGCTACAACAACCTAGTCGGGCGGACGCACAAAGAACTGGACTTGACGGACCAACCCTCTGTTGAGCGATTTTTCGATGCGGAGCGCCCGGACGCCGTTGTCCTGGCCGCCGCCTTCGTGGGTGGGATAATGGCCAACAGCCTCTACCGCGCCGACTTCATCATGCAGAACATGAAGATGCAGTGCAACGTCATCGGCAACGCATATAGCCATGGGGTCGAGAAGTTGCTGTTCCTCGGCAGCACGTGCATATATCCCAAAGACGCGCCGCAACCGATGAAAGAGGACGCGCTTCTGACATCGCCGTTGGAATATACGAACGAGGAGTATGCCATAGCGAAAATCGCGGGTCTGAAAATGTGCGAGAGCTACAACCTGCAATATGGCACAAACTACATAGCCGTCATGCCGACGAACCTGTATGGGCCCAACGACAACTTCCATTTAGAGAACAGCCACGTCATGCCCGCCATGATGCGGAAAATCTACCTGGCCAAACTGCTCAACGACGGCGACTGGCGCTCCATACGCATGGACATGGACAAGCGCCCTATAAACCCGAACGACAGATTATGCCAGATTGTCGGCAAAGGCAATATTGACGGCTCGGACACGGAGGAGCGCATAGCGAAGGCCCTGGAGTTTTATGGCATCTACAAGAACCGCGTGGTCTTGTGGGGCACGGGTGCCCCCCTGCGCGAATTCCTGTGGAGCGAGGACATGGCCGATGCCAGCGTACACATCTTGCTCAACGTCGATTTCAAGGACATCATAGGCATCGAGAAATACAGCTCGGTCTTCTATGGGGCCGACGCAAATGGAGTCGTCGACCGCAACAACAGCGGCGGACGCGGCGGGGCCATACCGTCGTTGGGCGAAATCCGCAATTGCCACATCAACGTCGGGACCGGCAAGGAGCTGACCATCTCAGCCCTGTCGGAGCTAGTGGCGAAAGCCGTGGGCTTCGAGGGGGTGGTCGAATTCGACAAGTCGAAGCCCGACGGAACGATGCGCAAGCTCATCGACGTGAGTAAACTCCACTCATTGGGATGGAGGCACAAAGTAGAGATTGAAGATGGCGTGCGCAAACTTTTCGCATGGTACAGGGAGAGCTTGAAATAAACAAACAGATGAAAGAGAGCATGGCAAAGATGAAAGTCGCCGTCGCCGGAACGGGCTACGTCGGTCTGAGCATGGCGACACTGTTGGCGCAACACCACAAGGTGACGGCGGTAGATGTCGTGAAAGACAAGGTGGACAAAATAAACAACCGCATCTCACCAATCCAAGACGAGTATATCGAGAAATACTTGCGCGAGAAGGACTTGGACCTAGTGGCAACTCTCGACGGTCGCAAGGCATATGCGGATGCCGACTTTGTCATAATAGCCGCGCCGACGAACTACGACCCCGTGCAGAACTATTTCGACACGTCGCACGTGGAGGAGGTCATAGACCTCGTGCGGCAGGTGAACAGCCACGCGGTGATGGTCATAAAGAGTACAATCCCCGTGGGCTACTGCAAGGGCCTGTATGCAAAATATGGCAGAGGGTTGAGGCTTCTGTTCTCTCCCGAATTTTTGCGCGAGAGCAAGGCCCTCTATGACAACCTCTACCCTAGCCGCATAATTGTCGGCAGCCCCGACGGCGCGCTCTCCGACGCTCCCACCGAGATGCAAGAATCGGCACGGGTCTTCGCAAACATCCTGCGCCAAGGCGCACTGAAAGAAGAAATTGAGACCCTGTTCATGGGGCTTACCGAAGCCGAGGCCGTAAAGCTCTTCGCCAACACCTATTTGGCCCTGCGAGTGAGCTACTTCAACGAACTCGACACGTATGCCGAGATGAAAGGCCTAGACACCCAAAGCATCATAAGGGGCGTGAGCCTGGACCCTCGCATTGGCGACCAATATAACAACCCGTCGTTTGGCTATGGTGGCTACTGTCTGCCCAAAGACACCAAGCAACTGCTAGCCAACTACAAGGACGTGCCGGAGAACCTCATCGAGGCCATAGTGGAGAGCAACCGCACTCGCAAAGACTTCATTGCCGACAGAGTCCTCCACAAGGCTGGCTACTACGACTACTTCAACCGCGGCGACTTCGACCCATCGGCGGAGCAACAGTGCGTCATAGGCGTCTACCGCCTCACGATGAAGTCCAACTCCGACAATTTCCGCCAGAGCAGCATTCAGGGCATCATGAAACGGATAAAAGCCAAGGGCGCTGAGGTCATAATATACGAGCCCACATTGGAGGAAGGCAGCACTTTCTTCGGAAGCAAAGTGGTGAACAACCTCAGCGACTTCAAAAGCCGTAGCCAGGCAATAATTGCCAACCGATATGACAAGGTCTTGGACGACGTGAGAGCGAAAGTCTACACAAGGGATATATTCTTCAGAGACTAGAGTTCCCCCCTTAGGGACTCCCTCCATCTTACGCCACAATGCGGCAAGGGCGACAAAGAGGTTGCGCATGCGCAACCTCTTTTTTGTGGCTCAACCACAAAAAAACGCTATAGGCTTCCTTTGCCGATGCCCTCCAACACCTTGCCTTTGACAAGCCACGCCGCACCGAAGAGCGTCAGATAGACCCACTCGAAAACCCACATGGAGAGCCACCCGCCCGTGAACCGCGACAGGATCTCCAACAGCGCCATTAGCCCCATAAGAGCCGCCGTCAGACGATAGTACATATTGGCGCGCGCATTAGCCCCCTTAGCGAAGTTGACAAGAATGTTCACCAAAAGAGCCCCGAAAAGGACGACGGCAGACACAAGGTGAACGATGTTTGAGACAGACTGTGGCAACTGCAAAACTCCAATGCGCTCGGGCGCCCAACTGGCCTCGCATGGCACAAACGCCACCAGCAGGGCGGAAAAAGCCGAGACAAGGTTGACAATCCGGTCACTGCGGTCGTAGCCCTCATAGAAAGCCATAAAGAAAGCCACGACCGACAACCCGGCCGTGAGTACCGGCGAGAGGTGGTAGGTGATGGACATAGACGACGCCCAACCGTCGGGCTTGTCGGGAATCAGCGCGCACGACGCCACGACAGCGAGCGGGAGACACACGCCAACCCAACCAATGAAGCGACGCCCCCGTACCATCTGCCGCTTGGCCGCGGCGAAATTGCTGCTCGTTTTCATTGCAAGCAAATAAACAGGCACCCGTTGGATTGTCATCCAACGGGTGCCCACATTCAAAACAATTGCGCTAGCTTAGAGCTTCGGACCAGCGGCGACGAGCGCCTTGCCAGCCTCGTTGGTCTGATATTTGACGAAGTTCTTGATGAAGCGACCGGCGAGGTCTTGCGCCTTCTTGTCCCACTCTGCCGCATTGGCATAGGTGTCGCGAGGATCGAGAATCTTGGGGTCAACGCCCGGCAACTCAGTCGGAACCTCAAAGTCGAACATCGGGATCTTCTTCGTGGGGGCATTGTTGATGGCGCCACTGAGGATGGCGTCGATGATTCCGCGCGTGTCCTTGATGGATATGCGCTTGCCCGTGCCGTTCCAACCAGTGTTGACGAGGTATGCGCGTGCGCCGCTCTTCTCCATCTTCTTGACAAGCTCCTCAGCATATTTGGTGGGATGGAGCTCCAGGAACGCCTGACCGAAGCAGGCCGAGAACGTCGGGGTGGGCTCCGTGATGCCGCGCTCCGTGCCGGCCAGCTTGGCGGTGAAGCCGCTCAAGAAGTAGTACTTGGTCTGCTCCGGAGTGAGGATGGAGACCGGGGGCAACACACCGAAGGCGTCGGCCGAGAGGAATATGACCTGCTTTGCGGCAGGAGCACTGGAACCCGGCTGGATGTTCTTGATGTGGTTGATGGGATAGGAGACACGCGTATTCTCCGTGGTGCTCTTGTCGGCGAAGTCAATCTTGCCGTTGGCATCGACCGTGACGTTCTCCAGAAGCGCATCGCGGCGGATTGCGTTGTAGATGTCGGGCTCGCTCTCCTTGTCGAGGTTGATGACCTTGGCGTAGCAACCGCCCTCGAGGTTGAAGACACCCTCGTCGTCCCACCCGTGCTCGTCGTCGCCGATGAGCTTGCGCTTCGGGTCGGTGGAGAGGGTCGTCTTGCCCGTGCCGGAGAGACCGAAGAAAATAGCGGTGTTCTCGCCGTTCATGTCGCAGTTTGCGGAGCAGTGCATGGAGGCGATGCCTTGCAGGGGCAGATAGTAGTTCTGCATGGAGAACATGCCCTTCTTCATCTCGCCACCATACCACGTGTTGATGATGACCTGCTCGCGTGTCGTGGTGTTGAACGCCACGCAGGTCTCGGAGTTGAGACCGAGCTCCTTATAGTTCTCGACCTTGGCCTTGGAAGCGTTGTAGATGACGAAGTTGGGCTCGAAGTTCTCGAGTTCCTCCTTTGTCGGGCGAATGAACATATTCGTCACGAAATGAGCCTGCCAAGCCACCTCGACGATGAAACGGACAGCCAAGCGCGTAGCCTTGTTGGCACCGCAGAAGCCATCGACGACATAGAGGTTCTTGTTGGAGAGCTCTTTCTTGGCAATCTCCTTCACCTTGGCCCACACGTCTTCCGACATCGGGTGGTTGTCGTTCTTATATTCGTCGGTCGTCCACCAGACCTTGTCGTGCGACTGCGCGTCGTCAACGATGTACTTGTCCTTGGGCGAACGTCCTGTGAAGATGCCCGTCATCACATTGACAGCACCGAGCTCTGTAACCTGGCCTTTCTCATAGCCCTCAAGACCGGGCTTGGTCTCCTCCTGGAACAGCTCCTCGTAGGAGGGGTTGTGGGCAATCACGGTGGAACCAGTGATACCGTACTTGGTCAAATCGATGTTTGCCATGTCAGTCTGTTATAAATTATTGTTAGTTACGTTCATCACGCTTTCGAGCGAAAGGGCGAACCACCATCAGGGCTTGTCCGCCCCCACCCGGCACTTGCCCGCCGACGGCGCACAAGACCAACCGCAAAAGTAAGATAGTTCGCCTTAATTAGCAACGAGCGGATAAAGATTTTTCCGCCGGTTGTAGCTACTGCCCGCGATATAAGTAAATTCGCGGTCGCGACGACAGTCACAAGATGCAGACGTTCAAAAGACCATTGATAAACTTGCCATTCGTCGGCGATACCGCCACGTGGGCCGTCATGAGCCGCGCCAAGTGCGTCACGCTCGAAGCATGCGGCCCCTACCAAAGGCGCACGGCACGCACACGGACGACAATATTGACACCCGGCGGGCCGCTCGACGTGTGTGTCCCCGTCCACACAGGCCACGCGCTGGCCTACCGCGACACGAGGATAAACTATGACACGGAATGGGCCAGGCGCATTGTCTACGCCTTGCAGACCGCCTACAATTCGACACCGTTTTTTGAACATTTCGAGCAAGACTACCGGGCGGTGTTCGACAAGCGCCACGTTTTCCTGTGGGACCTCAACATCGAGCTTCTCCACCTCACCGCGGCCCTTGCCGGCATAGACATAGACGTAGACGAGACGGCGGAGTTCCGCCCGCCCGCGGATGGGCAGGAGGACTTGCGCATAGCCATAGAGACAAAATACCACCACAGGATGCGCAACTCCTGCAAGCCCTCGCCCTACACCCAAGTTTTCGCAGTGCCGTACACCGACCGGCCGTTCACCCCGTGGATGTCGATGCTCGACCTGCTGTTCAACATGGGGCCGGAGTGCCGCCTCGTGTTGCGGGACATGACAGACTACACATGCTAATTCCACAAGACATAGAGGCCAAACTGCGCTTCGACAAGATTCGTAAGGCCGTCGGCGACAACTGCCTGACGCCCATCGGCAAATTGCGGGCAGACGAGATGTCGTTTCAGACCGACCGCGACACTGTGCGCAAGCTGGTGGGCCAGACGGCGGAGATGGCACTCATCATGGCCTCGGCGAGAGACTTCCCCTCGTCGGAATTTGCCGACGTGCGCGACTCTTTGCGGCGAATCCGCATCGACGGGCTCTACCTCAGCGAAGAGGAGCTTTGCGCATTGCGCATGGCATTGCGCCTATCGGTCAGCACCATAGACTTTTTCGAGAGCGCGGCGGACGACGAATTCCCACTGCTTCGTGAAGCCTCGTGGGGCCTGTCGCCCTACCCACTCACGATTCAGCAGATTGACCGCGTCATGGATGCCGACGGCGAAATCCGCGACACCGCCACCCCGCAACTGGCCGACATCCGGCGCGAGATAAAGACGCAGCAGGCCTCCGTCATGCGGCGTCTCAACGCCATCTTGCAGCAAGCCCAAAGCATGGGCATCGTCGAGAGCGACGCCAGCGTGAGCATCCGCGACGGCGTTGCCGCCATCCCGGTCTCCGCCGCGAACAAGAGGAGGCTCGACGGCGTTGTCGTAGACGAATCGGCCACGGGGCGCACGGCGTACATCCTGCCCGCGGAGGTCGTCGCCATAAACTCGCGGATTCGGGAACTACAGAACGAGGAGCGGCGCGAGATTGTCAGAATCCTTAAAGAGGTGGCCGGCAACATACGCCCCTATGCCCCCGACATGATTGTCACCATCGAGACGTTGGGACACCTGGACTTCGTGCGCGCCAAGGCATTGTACGCCAAGGAGACGGACTCGACACTCCCCGTCATGGACGACACTATGGGCCTCTACCTCAGCGGCGCGCGCCATCCGCTGCTCATGTCCCAGTTGGCCCAACAGGGCAAGTCGATTGTCCCGCTCAACATCGAGTTGGAGACACCGCAAAGCCGGATCCTGGTAATCTCGGGCCCCAACGCCGGGGGCAAATCCGTATGCCTCCAAACGGTGGGACTTCTGCAATTCATGCTCCAATGCGGGATGCTGATTCCGGCCAACGAGGGCTCGCGGATGTGCATATTCGACAAGCTCTTCATAGACATTGGCGACAACCAGAGCATGGAGAACGACCTCAGCACATATTCGTCGCACCTGTTGGCAATGAAGAACTTCGTCCGCCACGCCGACAGCCGCACGCTAATCCTCATCGACGAGTTTGGCACCGGCACCGAACCCCTCATGGGCGGCTCCATAGCCGAGGCCGTCCTGGCCGAACTGAACAGGCGCGAGGCCTTTGGCGTGCTGACCACCCACTACACCAACCTCAAGCACTTCGCCTCGCAAACGGAGGGCCTGGTGAACGGCGCCATGTCGTTCGACACGCAGAGAATCGAACCCAAATTCACACTCCACATAGGACAACCTGGGAGTTCGTTCGCCTTTGAGATTGCCCGCAAAATAGGCTTGCCCGAACACATCCTGGCCGAGGCGAAAGAGAAAATGGGACAGGAGAACGCCGACTATGACAAGAACTTACGGCAGATAAACCGCGACAAGCACTATTGGGAGCAAAAGCGGCAAAGTGTCCGCGAGAACGACAAGCGACTAGCGGAGACACTGCAAAAGTATGGCGACATGCTCGACGGGATAAAGGCGGAGCGCAAAGCCATATTGGACAAAGCTCGCCAACAGGCGCAAGAGCTTGTAGCCGAGACCAACAGGCGCATCGAGGCCACCATAAAAGAGATAAAGGAGAGTCAGGCCGAAAAAGCGCGCACAAAGGAGGCACGCAAGGAGCTGGAGGAATTCCGCAAGACAATTGCGGAACCGACCGACGACACAGACAAGGCCATTGAGCAAAAAATGGAGCAGATCCGCCAACGCCAGCGTCGTCATCGGGAGAAAGACAAAACGAAAGGCCCCTCCCCCTCCAAACAGGCGGAAGAGGCGAACCAACCCCCAAAGGTCGGCGACTTCGCATCGGTCGACAACGACCCGGCAAAGGTGGCCATGGTGCTGAGCATCAAGGGCGGCGAGGCGCAAGTGGCCATGGGGAGCATGACCTCGAACATAAAACTGTCGCGCCTCCGCAGGGTCAGCAACGCCACGGCACGCAAGTCGGCTGGCGGCGGCACGGGCGGTGTGGACATCTCGAACGTGGCGGCAACAGTCCGCGAGAAGAAGATGACCTTCTCCAGCGAGATAGACGTCAGAGGGCAACGCGCGGACGAAGCACTGCGCAACGTCGGCGACTTCATGGACGAAGCCTTGCTGTGCGACGCATCGCAAGTACGAATCCTGCACGGCAAAGGCAACGGAATCTTGCGCGAACAGATAAGGAGATACTTGAAATCACTCCCCTACGTGGCCGAGAGCCGCGACGAGGACGTGCAATTTGGCGGGGCCGGAATCACGGTCGTGGAGTTGGCATAATCGCGACGCCCCCCCCCCCCCGAGACAAGCATACTTTGCGCCTAGGGTGGCGAAACTCATATTTTCTCTCTCCCCTATTGCGCGGGACAAAAAAATGCGTACCTTTGCGTCGCAATTCAGCAAGAGCTTTTTTCCGCTCTGACGGATTGCAGGAATGTTGCCGATTTAGCTCAGCTGGTTAGAGCGTGCGATTCATAATCGCAAGGTCCCCGGTTCAAGCCCGGGAATCGGTACACGACGAACTGACAATAAACATTTTTGCGCCGATTTAGCTCAGCTGGTTAGAGCGTGCGATTCATAATCGCAAGGTCCCCGGTTCAAGCCCGGGAATCGGTACGCAACAGACATCGAGCCAAATTGCGCAGACGCAGTTTGGCTCGATGCTTTTCATCCAAACACAACTAGCCCCCATCGTCAGCCTTTCCCACATGACATTTGGCACATTGATGACCGCCCTGGCGGCGTTGACCGCTCAGTTTGAGCCGTTGCCGCAAGTGGGCCGCGACACCACGGCGTCGCGCCACGAGGTTGGCGTGACGGCGGGAGGCGGGCTAAACATTCCGGCAAAGGCGGACGGGGCCAGGGGCGGACACCTGCCGGGGTGGCACGTCGGCGCGACATACGACTTTCACCTCAACTGGCATTGGGCCGTCGGCACCGGCGCCGAACTGTCGTCGTGGCGCATGGAGACAACCAACAGCGCTTGGTGGCCCACGCCCAACGCTGTAGACAAAGACGGTGAGACCTACGAGCATCGGACATATTTGGACAACATCGTCGAACGCCAAAAACTGCTCCTGCTCGACATCCCCCTGCGCCTCACGTTCCGGACACTGCCGTCGCGTCCACTCCGCCTAGAAGCCTCGGCATGGGGCGGGCTGTCGATCTCCGCTCAATCACGCTTCGAGACCCGTGGCGGCACAATCCGCACCGAGGGGTTCTACCCCCAATATAACGCCTTGCTCTACGACATGCCCATCAACGGATTCTACACGTCGCACGACCGCCACGGCGGACAGATAGACATGAAAAAGTGCGCACTCGCCGTCGGAGCCGCAGTCGGCATTGCCCGCAACATATCACAGACGGTATCCATAGGGCTGAAAGCCTACGCCAGATACACCCTGACCGACATAAACAAAGCGGACGACAGGCGGCAATATGACCCCGACTGCATGCGCGCCGACGGCTATACGGACGCGCGCTACAACAGCATTTTCGAGACATCGGCCCTGCGCTCCGCCCGCCCCGCGCAGGTCGGCGTGGCCGCCACCGTCAAACTGTCTTTAGGGCACAAAAGCAGAGCGGCAAGAACTGGCGTCGCACAGCGCGAGTTCGTGAGCGAAAAGCCGCTTGCGCCGCTCCGACCGCACGTGGACACCCGAGACCACGCCGGCGACCCGCGCGCCCACCTCCGCCCCACCTCTCGCACGTTGCGGACAGAGGAGATGCAACGCCTCATAGACCAGGCAGGCGCCATCAGGTTCGGCCTAGACGGCGCGACACTCGACGACACGTCGGCAACTGTGGCGACCAGCATTGCCGAACTGCTCGTGCGCAATGGGGAGTTTGACATCCACATCATAGGCCACACTTGCGACATCGGGACTGACGCCGCAAACAAACGGGTAGGATTGCGCAGGGCGCAGTCCGTGGCAGACGCCCTCACCAAGGCCGGAGTGGAGCCGAGCCGCATAAGCCTCTCCTCGGCAGGAGCCTCAAAACCAATTGCCTCGAACTCCACAGAGCCGGGTCGGCAAGCCAACCGGCGCGTCGAGATTGCAGTGCGACGGCGTGGGTCTGACATTTGAGGGAAAGTTGCTATATTTGTAGGTTTTTAAACGCATTATCGTGCCTACAACCGCGCCGCCTCGCTCAAACATGGCGGCATGGCAAGGCAGGGAAAGTATAACTTATGAACGAAGAAGAAAAGTCCGGAAGTTACACAGCCAGTAGCATAACAGTTCTCGAAGGTCTCGAAGCAGTCCGCAAACGACCGTCCATGTACATTGGAGACATTGGCGAGCGCGGGCTTCACCACCTTGTGTATGAGGTGGTAGACAACTCGATAGACGAGGCTATGGCGGGCTTCTGCTCCCACATTGAAGTCACGATATGCGAAGATGACTCCATCGTCGTGCAGGACGACGGGCGCGGCATCCCGGTCGATATGCATGAAAAGGAACACCGGTCGGCCCTGGAGGTCGTCATGACCGTCTTGCACGCCGGCGGCAAGTTCGACAAAAAGTCGTATAAGGTGTCGGGAGGTCTGCACGGTGTCGGCGTGTCGTGCGTCAATGCGCTCTCCGACAGCCTTGATGTCGAAGTCCGCCGTGGCGGCAAACTCTACAGGCAAGAGTACTCAAAGGGTGTGCCGCTGGCCCCCGTGTCGGAGGTCGGCAATGCCGACACGACAGGTACGCGGGTACACTTCCATCCGGACCCCACGATTTTCACCTCGACGCAATACCACTACGACATCTTGGCGAAGCGCCTCCGCCAATTGGCGTTCCTCAACAAAGGAATTCGCATCTCGTTGGAGGACCGGCGTACGACGGACGAGAACGGCGAGCCGAAAACCGCAAAGAGGGAGTCATTCTACTCAGAGAAAGGCCTGGAAGAGTTCGTGGAGTACATCAACGGCAACAACGAGCGGCTCATCCCCTCGCCCATCTGCATAAGCAACAGCAAGGGCGCCGTCCCCGTCGAGGTCGCCATCCTCTACAACAACTCCTACTCGGAGAAGATATTCAGCTTCGTCAACAACATCGACACAATCGAGGGCGGCACCCACCTAAACGGCTTCCGCCGCGGGCTTACGCGCACGCTCAAGGCGTGGGGCGAGGCCAACAAAATGTTCGACAAGCTGAAAGTCGAGATTGACCGCGAGGATTTCCGCGAGGGTCTCACGGCAGTGATCTCCGTCAAGGTCATGGAACCTCAGTTCGAGGGGCAGACCAAGACGAAACTAGGCAACAACGAGGCGGACAAAGCCGTGGCCGACGCCGTGAGCGAAGCCATGGAGAACTACCTGGAGGAGCACCCCAAGGAGGCCCGCCTCATCATAGACAAAGTGATTCTTGCCGCCACGGCGCGCGTCGAGGCACGCAAGGCTCGCGAGACGGTGCAGCGCAAAGGGGCAATGAACAGCCTCAAACTGCCCGGCAAGTTGGCGGACTGCTCCAGCCGCGACCCGTCGAAGTGCGAGCTGTTCATCGTCGAGGGCGACTCGGCAGGCGGCTCGGCAAAGTCGGGGCGCGACAGCAAGTTTCAGGCCATCCTGCCACTTCGAGGCAAGATTCTCAACGTCGAGAAAGCCATGTGGCACAAAGCCTTTGAGAGCGAGACCATCAAGAACATCTACACTGCCCTGGGTGTCTCGGTCGGCACAGACGACGACCCTAAGGCTCTCAACATGTCCCGGCTTCGCTACCATCGCGTCATAATCATGACCGATGCCGATGTCGATGGAAGCCACATAGCAACGCTCATCCTCACGTTCTTCTTCCGCTATATGCGCGAGCTGATTGACGGTGGTCACGTCTACATTGCCACCCCACCCCTCTACTTGTGCAAGAAAGGCAACGACGAGGCATATTGCTGGAACGACGAACAACGCAAGGCGTTCATCCGCGACCATGCGTCGGGCCCCGGCGCGGTATCGGTGCAACGATACAAAGGTTTGGGCGAGATGGACGCCACGCAACTCTTCGACACGACGATGGACCCGAAGACGCGCACATTGCGGCAAGTGCACATTGAGGACGCCATAGAGTCTGACCGCGTCTTCTCCGTCTTGATGGGTGACGACGTGGAGCCGCGCCGCAAGTTCATCGAAGACAACGCCACGCTGGCGAACATCGACGCGTAAGCCCGGACGCGCCAGATAAAGCATGCCGCCTTCCGCCCATTGGCGAGGGGCGGCATCTCTTTTCTTGACAAACGACAGATGCCATGAAACGACTACTGCCACTGCTGTTGCTGACCTCCACCATCTTGACGGGCATTCGCGCCCAAAGGGTGGTCTCGCTTCAGCCCTCCGCCACATACACGGCGAAACAGATAGGCGCCGACGCGGCCATCGTCGGCCGGACGTCATATTGCCCCCCATCCGACCACAGCAAAGTGGTTGGCGACGCCATGACCGTCAGCACTGAGGCCATAGTGGCCTTGCGCCCCGACGCCGTCATCGTCACGCCCTACACCCGGAAGGACGTCATCGACAAATTGCACTCGCTCGGAATAAAGACAGAGAACCTCCGGACCCCGGCGGACTTCCCCGAAATATGCCGACAGGCGGAGACCATTGGCAGAATTGTAGGTAGGCAGACCGAGGCGCACGCGGCCACCCTCCTAGAGGCCCTCAAAGTGGACAGCCTCCAACGTTCCACACAATGGACGCACGGCATGAAAGCCTACATCCAGGTCGGCACGCGTCCCCTGTGGGGAGCGACCCCCGACTATTTCCTCAACGACATGGTTGAGAGGATGGGCATGACAAACGTCCTGCACGACGGCGAAGGCAACTGCTCGCGCGAAGAAGTCCTGCGCCGCGCTCCCGACGTCATCATCATCTCGACAATGGGGGGATTGGGAAAAAGCGAAGCGGAGACCTGGCGCAGACTGTCCGGGGCCAGGCACATCGTCGTGATTGACGAGAACGTCTTGTGCTGCCCCACGCCGCAATTCTTCCGTATGTCAATGGAACAGGTATGCCAATCCGGACGCCCTTAGCCAGGTTTGCACTAGTTGCCGCAAATGCCGCGCTACTTGCGGGCCTGTGCTTCCTGTATCTGCGCATCGGCCTCGACATGGCAGACGAAGCCACGGCCACGACCATAGTGACAAGACTGCGCGTGCCGCGAATGTTGTGCGCAATGGGCGTAGGCGCCCTGCTGTCGGTCTCCGGGGCCATGATGCAGGGACTGTTTCGCAACCCGCTCGTGGAGCCGTACACGATGGGAGTGTCGGGTGGCGCCATTGTCGGCGTGGCCCTGGCTTTCGTATGTGGAGCGGTGAACGCATGGGGGAGCTGGACTGTCGTGGCGGGGGCGGCAATGGGGGCGATGGCGGCAATGTGCGCCGCCTTGCTCATGCGCCGCGCCGCGGGCCACGACACTGGCGTCATGCTCCTGTGCGGCCTCACTGTCAGCTTCGTCTCGTCGGCCGTCACGACAGTGGTGCTCGCCATAGCTACACGCGAAGACATGAGCCAAATACTCTCGTGGACGATAGGCTCGTTTGAAAATGTTGACGACAGCGTCGCCATGCTCACGGCGGCCGTGGGCCTTGCCGCCGCACTGTCGTCGCCCCTGTGCGGCAACCTCCTCAATGTTCTCAGTTTGGGCGACAGCGAGGCGGAGACGCTCGGCGTGGACATCGGGAAAACTACGACGGCCATTTTTGTCGCCGCCACCCTGCTCACGGCCCTGTCGGTGTCCGCCGCGGGCGTCGTGGCATTCGTCGGGATGGCTGTTCCGCACATGACCCGCGCGCTGGTGGGGCATGACCACCGCGTCTCATTGCCGCTATCGGGCCTCATGGGCGCCACCCTCATGCTCGGCTGCGACCTACTTGCCAAGACTTTGATAAGCCCTCGCGAATTGCCGGCCGGCGCCATATGCGCCGTACTCGGCGGCCTCATGTTCACCTACATCACTATGCGATGGAGACGAGAGACGGCGTAGTGTTGCGGCTAGCCGGCGTGTCCGGGGGCTACACGGGGGAGGAGACTGTCGTCTGCGGAATAGACCTGTCGCTCCGTCGCGGGCGCACCTATGCGCTGATTGGCCCAAACGGCGCCGGGAAAACGACAATCTTGCGCGCCATAACCCGGCAACTGCCACACGCCAGCGGCAACATCACTATTGGCGACGAAGATGTTTGGCGACTCTCGCGCCGCAGACTGGCTCAGACCGTGGCGCTCACACCGTCGTCACGCCATGCGTCGGGAATCCCGGTCTTAAACCATACGCTCCTGGGCCGCACACCACACAGAGGTTTGCTCTCCATGCGCGACAGCGAGACCGACATCCGCATGGCCAAAGAGGCGCTAGAGGAGATGGGCATTGCGCACCTGGCCAACCGGACAATGGGAGAGCTGAGCGAAGGGCAACGCCAAATGGCGAGCATAGCGCAGGCGTTGGCGCAGACCCCGCAGGTCTTGCTTCTCGACGAACCGACAGCGAACCTGGACCCGGCGAACCAACAGCGAATCCTCTGCACAGTGAAACGAATTGCCCAAATGCGCAGAATAGCAGTCTTGGCCACGCTCCACGACATCAACACCGCCAACCTATGGGCAGACCACGTGACAATCTTAAAGGGTGGGAAGATTGTCTGCCAAGGCCCCCCAACCGACGTGATGACACCCCAAAACTTGTCAGCCGCCTATGGCGTCTGCTTCACTCTCACCACAGCATACATGCCCACATCGACCCCCATTGCGCAAAACGACCATTCCTCGGCTTTTTAAAGTCAATTAAAACCAATATCTTTGCGGGCATAAAATAGGAACACACACAGACAGTCATGTCAAAAAAGGAGACAGAAGAAAAGGGCGTGAAAGCCGCTGACGAGGGCTTCGCAACCGTCCAGCTGGGCCTCAGCAGGTTCGAGCTGTTCTTTGAGAAACATCAGAAGAGCGTCGCCGTATGCTTTGTGGCCGTTATCGTGGTCTTGGCTCTCGGATGGCTCGTCAAGACGCAATATCTCAACCCCCTTGCGGAAGAGGCGCAGAAAGAGATTTTCAGCGCACAATATTATTTCGAGGCCGACAGCTTCAAGCTGGCTCTGGAGGGCGACGGCATGAACAGCGGCTTCCTCGACATAATAGACAACTACTCCAGCACAGCCGCCGGCAAGCTCGCCGGCTATTACGCCGGCGTCTGCTATCTGCAGCTCGGCGATTATGAGAGCGCGAAGAAATATCTGAGTGGCTACTCGTCGGACGACGAGATTCTGACTACTATGGCCATAGGTCTCGTCGGTGATGCCGAGGTTGAGCTTGGCAACGACGAGGCCGCCGCAGCCCAATTCAAGAAAGCCGCCAGCAAGGGCAACAAGGTGACGGCCCCCATTTTCCTGGAGAAGCTGGGCGTCGTGTATGAGAAGCTTGGCAGAGCGGACGAAGCAGTGGCCGCCTACCAGCAGATAAAGGACGACTACCCCGCCAGCATACAAGCGCAGACGGTGGACAAACTTATCCAATCGGTAAAGCGATAGACGGAGAAGAGACATAGACATTGCAAGGGTCGCCCTAAAAAATCGGGGCGGCTCTTGTTGTCTTTCTATTCAAAAACAAGGAAAAAGATATTACGATGGCAAGCAGCCTAAAGAACCTCTCGGACTACGACCCCAAACGGGTCCCCTCGGCCGAGGATATGCGCTTCGGGATTGTCGTCTCGGAGTGGAACAGCAACATAACCGACGATTTGCTCAAAGGGGCTGTCGAGGCCCTGGTGAAACATGGCGCCAAGACAGGAAACATCGAGATTGCACACGTCCCGGGGAGCTTCGAGCTGATTTGTGGCGCACGAATCATGCTCCGCAAACACAACCCCGACGCCATAATATGCCTTGGGAGCGTAATCCGTGGCGACACGCCCCATTTCGACTACGTATGCGCCGGAACGACGCACGGGATAGCCGAGCTCAACGCCAAACATGACATCCCGTTCATCTTTGGCCTGCTCACGACAGACAACCTCCAACAGGCGCAAGACCGCTGTGGAGGCCGGCTAGGCAACAAGGGCACCGAATGCGCGGTGACGGCCATCAAGATGGTGGCACTGAACAAGGCATAGAACCCAAACTGATTCGCACGAGTTTAACACAAAACATAAATGGTAAAAATATCGTTCCCCGACGGCAGCACCCGCGAGTATGAGGCCGGCGTGACAGGTATGCAAATTGCCGAGTCGATAAGCCCCAAGCTAGCGAAAGAGGTGCTCGTAGCCAGCGTAGACGGTCAGTTGTACGACCTCATGCGCCCCATCGTAGCCGACTGCTCCATAGAGTTCCACAAGTGGGACTCCCCTCAAGGCAAAAAGGCCTTTTGGCATTCGTCCGCCCACTTGATGGCAGAGGCGATGCAGTCGCTCTTCCCCGGCATAAAGTTCGGCTTCGGGCCGGCAATAGAGAACGGCTTCTTCTACGACGTGGACCCCGGCAACGGCAATACCATAAAGGAGGGCGATCTGGCCGCCATTGAGAAAAAGATGCTCGAGCTTGCGCGCCAGAACAACCCCTACATCCGCAAGGAGGTGTCGAAAGGCGAGGCCACAGACATCTTCGCGGCGGCGCAACAGACGTACAAGGTCGAGCACATCGACGACCTGGAGGAGGGAAAGGTAACGACATACACCCAGGGTACGTTTACCGACCTGTGCGCCGGTCCCCACCTGCCGAGCACGGGCCTCATCAAAGCAGTCAAGCTGACGGCCGTGGCCGGGGCATATTGGCGCGGCAACGAGAACAACCCTCAGCTGACCCGCGTCTACGGCATAACGTTCCCAAAGCAGAAAATGTTGGAGGAGTACCTCACGATGCTGGAGGAAGCAAAAAAACGCGACCACCGCAAGATAGGCAAGGAGATGAAGCTATTCGCCTTCTCCGAGCGCGTGGGCGCCGGCCTGCCCCTATGGCTCCCCGACGGCGCACGCCTCCGTCGCAGACTGGAGGAGTTCTTGCGCGACGTGCAGGAGAGCTACGGCTACATCCCCGTGATCTCCCCACACATTGGCAACAAGGCTCTCTACGTCACCTCCGGGCACTACGCCAAATATGGCAAAGACAGCTTCCAGCCCATCCACACACCGATGGAGGGGGAGGAGTACCTGCTGAAGCCCATGAACTGCCCCCACCACTGCGAAATATATCGCACCGAGCCCCGTTCCTACAAGGACCTGCCGTTGCGCTATGCCGAGTTTGGCACCGTCTACCGCTACGAGCAGAGCGGCGAGCTTCACGGCCTGACGCGCGTCCGCGGCTTCACCCAAGACGACTCGCACATCTTCGTCCGACCAGACCAGATAAAGACGGAGTTCGAGAAGGTGATGGACATTATCCTCTACATCTTCAAGACATTCAAGTTCACGGAATATACGACACAGGTCTCCCTGCGCGACCCGAACAACAAGGAGAAGTACATCGGCTCCGACGAGAATTGGGAGAAAGCCGAGAGCGCCATCATCGAGGCGTGCAAAGAGAAAGGCATACCGTTTGTCGAGAAGACCGGCGAGGCTGCGTTCTACGGGCCGAAACTGGACTTCATGGTGAAGGACGCCATCGGACGCGAGTGGCAGCTCGGCACGATTCAGGTGGACTACAACCTGCCGGAACGTTTCGAGCTTGAATATGTCGGCGCGGACAACAAGCCGCACAGGCCCGTCATGATCCACCGCGCCCCATTCGGGAGCATGGAGCGCTTCGTCGCCGTGCTGATAGAGAACACGGCGGGCAAGTTCCCCCTGTGGCTGACGCCGAACCAGGCCATAGTCCTGCCCGTAAGCGAGAAATATAACGACTACGCCGAGAGCGTCGTAGAAGAGCTAAAGCGTCGGGGTGTGCGGACGACAATCGACAGCCGCAACGAGAAGATTGGGCGCAAAGTGCGCGACAACGAGCTGAAGCGAATCCCCTACATGCTCGTCGTCGGCGAGAAAGAGGCCAACGAGAAGACGGTCTCAATCCGCCGTCAGGGCGAGGGCGAGCAGGGGTCGGTCGGCGTGGCGGAGTTCGCCAAGAGGGTCAACGACGAATGCTACGAAATGCTCCACGGCAACGCTTCGGCCGAATGAAATTAGCGGAGGTATGCATTGGAAAATCAAAACGATGCGTATCTTTGCACCGAAAAATGTCAAGAACAAAAAGATTCATTAGCGCATAGTGAATAGCAACAGCAATGGGCGTCCGTCGGGCTACGGCGGAAATGGCGGGAACTATCAGGGTCGTAGAGGCCCCCAGCAACCTGAGCCGGAACACAGGATAAACAACAGAATCCGTGTGCCGAGGGTTCGCCTCGTCGGCGACAACATCGAAACGCCGGGGATATACACCATACAGGAGGCGATGAAGATGGCCGATGCTCAGGAGTTGGACTTGGTTGAGATTTCGCCGACCGCCGACCCTCCTGTTTGCCGGATATTGGACTACCAGAAGTTTCTCTATCAGCAAAAGAAGAAGCAGAAAGAGATCAAGGCCAAACAGGTAAAGACGGTGGTCAAGGAGATTCGTTTCGGTCCCCAGACAGACGACCACGACTACGACTTCAAGCTCAAGCACGCCATGAAGTTCATCGAGGAGGGGTCGAAAGTCAAGGCCTACGTCTTCTTCCGCGGCCGCTCAATCCTCTTCAAGGACCAGGGCGAGATATTGCTTTTGCGCTTTGCGAACGACTTGGAGGACGTGGCGCGCGTGGAGCAGATGCCCGTCTTGGAGGGCAAGCGGATGACGATGTTCCTCGCCCCGAAACCCAAGAAAAACTAGCCTAGAGTTTGCCCGATTAATAAATCAAGTCACGCCGGGGCGGAGGTGCGCATGGTGGCGCATCGCAAGAGGACGACGCCAGCCCCCTCCGAGGCAGCACGGCTGACAAAAAGAGTGAGACGAAATGCCTAAAATGAAAACCAACTCGAGCGCAAAGAAGAGGTTCACCCTCACAGGCTCGGGCAAGATTAAGAGGAAGCATGCCTACAAGAGGCATATCTTGACCAAAAAGACGACGAAGCAGAAGCGCAACCTGACCCACAGCGGTTTGGTGGACAACTCCGATGTCCGCGAGGTCAAGCTCCTCCTCCACATCTAGAGATTAAGACAGAGGGCAAGGGAAGAGGTGGAACGACGATTTGGAACCAATACCTGCCCGCAAAACAAAAGCAGTCGGTTGTGCACCGAAGTCACGGCGTGAAGCCGTGCGCCACACCGACACAAAACAATAGAAAATGCCAAGATCAGTCAATCATGTGGCTTCCCGCGCACGTCGCAAAGCCATCCTCAAACTCACCAAGGGCTACTTCGGCCGTCGCAAGAACGTGTGGACGGTTGCCAAGAACACTTGGGAAAAAGGTCAGACCTACGCATACCGCGACCGCAAGAACAAGAAGCGCGTCTTCCGTGCGCTGTGGATTCAGCGCATCAATGCGGCCGCCCGCATCGAGGGAATCTCATACAGCAAGCTCATCGGCCTAATCAACAAGCAGAACATCGGGATTAACCGCAAAGTCCTCGCCGACTTGGCAATGAATCATCCCGAGGCGTTCAAGGCTGTCGTGGCCAAAGCTGTCGAGGCAGCGAAGTAGAGAGATAGAGTTTCAAGGCAAACTTAAGGTGAGGCTCATATGACTTGATGTCATATGAGCCTTTTCTTGTGCCTGTAGGGAAAGACACGGAAGCCGACAAGGCGTAATCGGGTCGAACCTTAAGCTGAGAAGAGAAAAGCAAGCAGGACAACGCTAGCGAGAGAGTCAGACACAAACAAAAAAAAACATCCTCCGATTTGGGGAGTTCATGCAAGTTCGCCGCAGCGCCTCTTGCACATCAACCGCACAATCAAAAGGATAGTCTCAGACGCACGATGCGCAAAAAGCACATCGCAACCCATCTAAGCGAGACTGAGTGGCGTCAAACGCCACCACTGCCCACCGCGAATATGGCAAATTAATTTGCCCGTTAACATACCTCACAGTCTTGACGAACCGACAGACGAACCGACGTGGTTCGCCGCACCTTCCTTTTGCCTCCACTTTGCGCGCACATTGCCGCAAGCGTGGTCGTCGTTGCCCCAACCAGTGGTGGCGACAAACGCCCTGCTTGGCACGTCACATTCTGTATTGGATGACATTAGGCTTCTCCACGCAAAAAGCAACGAACACCTTGCAACCCTTGTGAAGCTCACAGGAGGCATAACGCTTTGGGGTGACAGGATTGCCAATATTGAGAAGTACACCCGAGCTATCGAATAATTATATCAGCGCATATGGGCTGTTTTTGGAATAATTAGTATACCTTTGAAAACAGACGGTCATGCTAAAAGGACAGCTATACATAAACGACACCGACGCATACGAGATGGGCATAAGCATGGACAGCTCCGCCCTCTCTGCGCTCATGACGCCGCCCTCGAAAAAGGAGTGGGTCACCAACGCCGTGCGTGAGGAGGTTGGCGAGGAGTACCTAAAAAGCGAAGTCCCAAAAGCCGACAAGCGACAGTGCACCGACGGCAAGGTGGACGGGGGCGGCGCGCAGTGGGTCGTCATCAACGGCTC
>CAZHOT010000001.1:189327-223792 GCA_964534235.1 uncultured Marinilabiliaceae bacterium | reverse complement strand
TCAGCCCGAACTGCCTCTCCCACTCCACGACGTAGTTTTGCAGTTTTGCCTCCAATGCCAGCGGCTCGGCGTAGTTGATTCCGCCCAAGTCCAGGTGCAGGACTGTGTGCGGGGCCCATTCGGTCTCCAGCCTATCCATTGCCAGCCCCTCGAAAAGGTCCCTGCGCCCACTGAAGTACGCGCCGAGCGTCGAGACGAGGAGGCTCTTGCCGAAGCGCCGCGGGCGGCTGAGGAAATACGCCTTGCCGTTGTTCGCCAGCTTGTGGACGAGGGCGGTCTTGTCCACATACGCGTAGCCGTCTTTGCGTATATGCTCGAACGTCTGTATGCCCACCGGGAATTTCATGTCTGAGTGAAATTGATGCGGTCGCTAAGTTAGTCAAAGTAGCCCAATTCGCGGCCGGCCCTGGTTGCCTTAAAGTCCAAAGATGGCTATATTTGCGCGGTTCTAGCTGTTTGGCAGTCCGGCTTCGCGGGGGTGTCATGCGGCGTTATCTGTTTGGGAGTTAAATGTCTAAGATTCTCAATCTCATCCAGCGTTCGGCCGACAATGCCAGTCGTTGGGTGGTGGGCAAGATTGGCCAGCGCTATTTCGTCATCATGCTCAGCCTTGTCGTGGGTGTCGTCAGCGGTCTCGCCGCTGTGGCTCTCAAGCAGGCTGTGGCTTTTGTCAAGTCGTTTGTCGATGGTTTTGCGGGTCTCAACTTCAACCTGCTTTTTCTCGTCAGCCCGGCCGTCGGCATCCTCATCTCCGCGCTCCTTGTCCGCTACGTAATCCGCGGCAAGCTCGGGCACGGCATAACGCAAATCCTCTACGCCATCTCGCAGACTGGCAGCTCCTTGCCGCCACACCACGTCTACTCGTCTATCTTGACAAGCTCGTTCACCATCGGTTTCGGAGGGTCGGTGGGGGCCGAGGCGCCCATTGCCCTCACGGGGGCGGGCATAGGCAGCAACATAGCCAAGCTGTTCAAGCTCGACTACAAGACCGTGACGCTCCTCATGGCGTGCGGTGCCGCGGGGGGGATTGCCGGGGTCTTCAAGGCCCCCATGGCGGGTGTCGTCTTCACCTTGGAGATTCTGATGCTCAACCTGACGATGGCCTCCATGGTGCCGCTCATGGTGACGGCGGTTGTCTCGACGGCGGTAACCTATTGGTTCATGGGGCGCGACGTGGAGTTCCCCATGAGCAACATCAGCGAGTTCGCGCTCGGCAACATACCGTTCTACTGCCTCCTTGGCGTCTTTTCGGGGCTTGTGTCCCTGCTCTTCGCCCGGACAATGTGGCGCACCGAGGGGCTGATGGGCAAAGTCCGCAACCCGTGGGTCAAGTGGGTCGTCGGGAGTTCAGTCCTGGGCGTCCTTATCTTCCTCCTGCCGCCGCTCTATGGCGAGGGCTACGAGACCATCAGCCAGCTTCTGCAGGGCAATTCGCGCGAGACCATGCGCGAGTCGCCGCTCATGGCCATCCTTGGGGACTCGCGCCTGAGCGTCCTCTGCTACGCCGGGCTGATAATGCTCCTCAAGACCGTGGCCACGGCGGCTACGACGGGGGCGGGCGGCGTGGGCGGCACCTTTGCGCCGTCGCTGTTCATGGGGGCCGTCACGGGGTTCTTCTTCGCCGAGGGGCTCAACCTCATGTTCGGTTTCGGGCTGCCGGTCACCAACTTCACGCTTGTCGGCATGGCGGGCGTCATGGCGGGCGTCATGCACGCTCCGCTGACAGCCATCTTCCTCATTGCCGAGATAACGAACGGATACTGCCTGCTCTTCCCGCTGATGATTGCGGCGACGCTCGGCCACGTCACGATGTCGTGCTTCGAGCCGCAGAGCATCTACACCAAGCCGCTGGCCGACAAGGGCGAGCTGCTGACGCACCAGAAGGACAAGACGGTCCTCACCCTCATGCACCTCGACAAGGTCATCGAGGCCGGCGTGGCCTCTGTGCGCGGAGACGCCACGTTGGGCGACCTCGTGCGGCTCATAGCGCAGTCGGACCGTAACATCTTCCCCGTCGTGAACGGCAGGGGGGAGCTGATTGGGGTCGTGCTGCTCAACGACATTCGCTCCATCATGTTCGACCGCGACAAATATGGCTCCATGATGGTCCGTGAGGTGATGGTCGTCCCACCGGCGTTCATCGCCACCGACGAGAGCATGGAGAGCGTCATGAACAAGTTTGAGACGACGGGGGCCTGGTGCCTGCCCGTCGTCGACCATCGGAAGTTTGTCGGTTTCGTCTCCAAGTCCCGGATTCTCACGGTCTATCGCCGTGTGCTTACGCATTTGTCCTACGAGTGAAAACGAGAGAGAGAACAAAAATGAAAACGCCATGTCTCTGCCTTCCCCTGTTGCTCCTCATCGTCTGCGTGCCGATGCCGGCGCAGACGCGGCAGGAGGTCGTGGCCCGCTCCATAGGCCTGTTCGCCGAGGGGCGGTATGCAGAGGCGCAAGACGGCCTGGCCTCCATAGTGGCCGACAACGAGCGCGACCCCAAGGTCAATTTCTACCTTGGGGCGTCGTCCGTCATGTCGGGAAGGGACTTGGCAGACGCCATCCGCCGGCTGAGGGTGGCTCAGACGCGCAACTTCATGAAGGCTGAGGCCAATTTCTATTTGGGGAGGGCCTACCAGCTGACGTGCGAGTATGAGCAGGCGCGCGAGGCCTTCGCGCGTTTCTTGCCCGTGGCGAAAGACGAAGCCATGGCCGCCGAGGCCAGGCGATATGACCAGGAGTGTGCGTCGGCAACACAGATTGCTGGCAAGATTTTCAATGTCAAAGTGTTGGCAAAGACGAAGTTGGCAAATGACGACCTCCTCTCCGCCTATGGGGTCTCCAAGGAGGCGGGCATCGTATGCCGCAACAGCCGTTTTTTCCAAAGCGACATCGACCCGCAAGGCATAATGTATATGACCGAGCGAGCAGACGCCGCCTATTTCTCCATTGCCGACGACTCGGGGCGCGACAAGCTCATGACCATGGAGAAGCTCATCGGCGGGTGGGGCGAGATGACGCGTGTTGCCGGCGTCGAGGCCGACGAGCCGTCGGACGACCGCACGCCGTTCCTGCTGACCGACGGGCAGACGCTCTACTTCGCCTCGAACAGGCCGGGGGGCATGGGCGGCTACGACATATATATGTCCTCCTACGACTCCGAGGCGCGTCGTTTTTCCGCGCCTGTCAACATGGGAGTGCCGTTCAATTCGCCCTATGACGACTATTTGTTCGCGCCCGACGACTTTGCCCACAGGGCTTGGTTCGCCTCCAACAGGGAGACTTTTGGTGCGGACTCCGTCGTCGTCTACCAGATTGTTTGGGACGGCAGCGTGATCCGCAGCATGGCGCAGACCACCGAGGAGATCAGTCGGGCGCTCTCCCTGCCTGTCGACGCGTCGGCGGCTTCCCTGCCGGCGGCAACCACGCGGCGGTCGACGGGGGCTGCCGCGGGTGCCAAAGCGGCGCCGCCGAGGGCTGACGCGTTCCGACTTGCCGTGTGCGACACGCTCACATATTCGCAGTGGGAGCACTTCCGCAACCCGCAGGCGGCCAGTGCCTACCGTCTCGCCCTGGCCGCCGCCGCCGAGAAAGACAGCGTAGTCCGGGTCATGGCGGCGCAGCGCAAGGAGTTCATGGGTCTCACGTCGGGCATTGAGCGCAACGCCAAGTTGCAGGAGCTTCTCCAGACCGAGAGGAGCATCTACGCCCTGGACGACGAGGTGGCGGACAAGACGGAGGCCGCGCGCAATGCCGAGTTGAGGACTTTGGAGGAGCTTATTGCGAAAGGCCGCTACGTCCCCCTGTGCAAGATAGTGGTTGGGGCGCCGGCAAAGGAGAAAAACGAGCGGGTCCGTCTCGTCCCGGCAGACTTCTCCTCTTTTTCGCCCCTCTTCTTCAGCGAGGCGCGCGCCAATGCGGACGAGGCACTTTTGGACATCCTCACGCCCGGCGAGCGTTCGGCGGTCGTCGAGCAAGACAGCCTCCTGGCGTGGGCGCAGATTTTGTCCATGGAGGCCGAGCGCATAGAGGCCGGCGCAGACTCCGCGGCCGACGTGTCCGGCAGGGCGCCGCGGCTTCGGAGGGCGGCGCAGGAGCTTGCCGTCGAGGCCTACGACGCGAAGATTGCCGCGCTCGACGGGGCCTACCGTCGACTGCTGCCGGCCATTAGGGGATATGACAAGTCGGAGCTGGCCGACCTCTACGCCCAGGCTTCAACCCTGGTCTCGCAAGCCGAGCGTGTCAAGTCGGCGGGCGGCGAGATGGTGGCGGGCAAGCGCAGGGCCGCAGCGGCCATGGAGCGTTGCCTCTCGCGCTACGCCTCCCATGCCGACGGGTCGTTCCCTCTCCCCGAAGCGGCAGACACCGCCGAAGTCAACTACGACGACCAGGTGATGACGCTCCCGATAGACCGCCCTGTGCGCGACGTCGTGGTTGACAGCGTGGCGAAGCCCACGGCGAACTACGACGACCAGGTGATGACGCTGCCGATAGACCGCCCTGTGCGCGACGTCGTGGTTGACAGTGTGGCGAAGCCCGAGGCGAACTATGACGACCAGGTGATGACGCTCCCGATAGACCGTCCTGTGCGCGACGTCGTGGTTGACAGTGTGGCGAAGCCCAAGGCGAACTACGACGACCAGGTGATGACGCTTCCGTCATATGACGAGAGCGACGTCCCGGCTTTCAATCCCGCCAGGTTCCGCATTCAGCTCGGGGTCTTCCGCAAGCGCCCCGACGCCCTGGACCGTCTGCCCAATCCGGCCGCTGTCTCGTCCCTATTCCTGGAGGAGCGAAACCTGACGCGCTACTACTATGGGGCCTACGCCACCCGGCAAATGGCGCAAGACGAGCTCCACATTGCGCGCAAAGCGGGCTTCACTGGCGCTTTTGTGACCGAGGTCGCCGACAAGTAGCCCACCAAATTCCCGCAGTTCATGGCGCAGATTGATATGCTCCACGGCCCCTTGGGCCGGAAGATTCTGCTCTTCGCCCTCCCGTTGGCGGCGAGCAGCGTCCTGCAGCAGATGTTCAACGCCGTCGACGTGGCCGTCGTGGGGCGTTTCGCCTCCAGCGAGGCTTTGGCGGCCGTTGGCAGCAACTCGCCCGTCATAAACCTGCTCGTCAACCTCTTTGTCGGCATCTCCATGGGCGCCAATGTGGTCATTGCCAACTATTTTGGTCAGTCCAACGCCGCCGGGGTGAGGCGCTCGGTGGCGACGTCGTTCGTTGTGGCTTTGGCCAGCGGCCTGTTTCTGATGGCATTGGGGATTGGCGTGGCGCGCCCCATCTTGGAGCTCATGGGCGCCCCAGCCAATGTCATAGACCTTGCGGTGCTCTATCTGCGAATCTATTTCGTCGGTATGCCGTTCATCATGGTGTTCAACTTCGGCTCCGCCATATTGCGCAGCCTTGGCGACACGCGGCGTCCCTTGCTGTGCCTGATTGTCTCGGGCGTTGTCAATACCGTCTTGAACCTTGTCCTCGTCATCGGTTTCGGCATGAGTGTCGACGGCGTGGCCATTGCCACAGTCGTGGCCAATGTCGTCAATGCTGTCATGGTCGTCGCCATGCTGAGGCGCGAGACTAGTGCCGCGAGGCTCGACTTCCGTGCGTTGCGGGTGTCGTTGCCCGAGTTGGGCAAGATGTTGCGCATAGGGGTCCCGGCCGGGGTGCAGGGCATGGTCTTCTCGCTCTCCAACGTCGTGATCCAGTCGGCGGTCAACGGTTTTGGCTATGCCGCCATGGCGGGTTCGGCGGCCGCATTGACCTACGAGCAAATATGCTACTTCTTCGTGGCCGCCTTCTGTGGGGCGGCGGTGACGTTCGTTGGCCAGAATTTTGGCGCGGGGGAGAAGAGGCGTTGCCGCCGCATATTCAAAATATGCATGACTTTGGCGGTGGTTGTCACGGCGTCGCTCAATGTCCTCATCGTCCTTTTCCGCGATTTCTTCATCTCGATATTCTCCACCGACCCCGATGTCGTCTTTTTCGCCTCGGAGCGTATGTTGGCCGCCCTCTGCGTTCAGTCGTTGGCCGCCACCTACGAGGTCAGCGGGGCCGTCTTGCGCGGCATGGGCCACTCGGCGCTTCCGGCGGTGCTGACGGTCTTTGGCTCGTGCGTGTTCCGCCTAGTGTGGGTCTATTTCGTTTTGCCGCTCCATCACACTTTCACGTTCCTCATCGTCGTCTACCCCATCTCGTGGACAATCACGGGGCTGATGGTCTTGTCCGCCTATTGGCGCATTAGCCGCAGAGAGCTCGTCTGACGCCCCGTCTTTTTTCGCGTCGGTCTCACATCCTCGCCCCCCATTGCGGCAGTGCCGCAATGGGGGGATTTTTTGTTGGTTATTTTTATTGTCGCGGGAGTGTTCGTGATAAGAGAAAATGGTATATATTTGGGAATTATTGAATAAACCTCCCAATCTGGGGAACATCCCTGCCGGACACGGGCGTGGCAATTAGCGTCTTCTCTCTCTCAACCCCTTTCGCTTTCGTCGCCGCGCCTTGCAGGGTCGCCCCGCGTGTTCAACCATTGTTCAACGGTTAAATCTTCTATGATGAAAAGAGACAAGATTGTGAAAGTGCTTATAGCGGTGGTCGCATCGCTCGTTTGCGCGCTCCTACCGGCCGGCGTTTTCGGAATTGACGGCCTCACGGTCATTCAGCAGAGGGTCATAGCCCTGTTCGTCTTCGCCGCCCTCATGTGGATTCTGGAGCCCGTGCCCATTTGGACAACTTCCGTGGGCCTTATGGTTCTCCTCCTGCTGACAACCTCAGACAGCATGTTTGTCGGCCTCAAAGACGTCGAGGCGGAGAATTTCGGCAACGTCGTGAGCTACAAGGGGCTGATGGCGAGTTTCGCCGACCCTGTCATCATGCTCTTCATGGGCGGTTTCTGCCTTGCCATGGCCGCCACCAAGACCGGGTTGGACCGCAACCTGGCCAGGGTGCTCCTCAAGCCTTTTGGCACCAGGAGCCACAATGTCGTCCTTGGGTTCATGATTATCACTGCCTTTCTCTCCATGCTCATGAGCAACACCGCCACGACCGCAATGATGTTGGCCATCATAGCGCCCGTCTTGCGGCTGATGCCCGAGGGAAGCACCGACCGCACGGCGCTCGTCATGGCAATCCCTGTGGCCTCCGACCTTGGGGGCGTCGGGACGCCCATCGGGACGCCTCCCAACGCCATTGCTGTCGGCTATCTTCGCAACAACCTGGAGTTCGGGGTGGACATCTCCTTCGGCCAATGGACTTTCGTCATGGCCCCCTTCGTCCTCGTCTTCCTCATCATCTCGTGGCTCATCCTCGTTCGGCTCTTCCCGCTCCATCAGAAGCACGTCTCAATCGCCATCGAGGGCAAGTTCCGCACCGACCGCGAGGCCGTCATAGTCTACGTCACGGCCGCCGTCACGACGTTGCTCTGGATGACCGACCGTTTCACCGGGATCAACAGCAACACTGTGGCGTTGATTCCCTTGGCGGTTTTCGCCATGACGGGCGTCATCGGCGTCAAGGAGCTCAAGTCGCTCAACTGGGACATCCTTTGGCTCGTGGCGGGGGGCTTCGCCCTGGGCGTCGGGCTCAACCAGAGCGGGCTGGCCAAGGCGCTTGTGGCGTCCATTCCTTTCGGGACTTGGTCGCCCCTCATCGTCTTGGCGGGCTCGGGGCTCATCTGCTTCGCCATGTCGACGTTCATGAGCAATTCGGGCACGGCGGCCCTCCTCATCCCCATCTTGTCGGCCGTGGCCCTCGGCATGAAAGACGTGCTGGAGCCTTGGGGCGGGCCGCAGACGCTGCTCATCGGCGTGGCCATATGCGCCTCGATGGCGCAGTCGCTGCCCATCTCCACGCCCTCCACCGCCATGGCCTACGCTACGGGCTACATCACGCAAAGGCAGATGGCGACGTCGGGGATGACCATAGGTGTCTTGGGCATGATTCTCGGCTACGCTTGGCTCATCGGGGCCATCAGGCTCGGCCTCTTCTAGTGCCGAGCGTTGTCGTCAACTCCCTTTCCTCATGGGGCGCACTCGTCGGTGCGCCCTTTTTTCGTGTCCACGGACCAAACTCGCTGCAGTGTTTCCGCCTTGTTGACCGTTTCTTTGACTATCTTCGCATATGCGTTAACATATTCTTACAACACATGAGACTAACTGATTGGTGCCGACTCTTGGCACTGCCGCTGTGCCTCGTGGCATGTGGCGGCGACGGGGGGGACGGCGGCGACGCTCCCGCGGGCGAGGCCGCTGTTTCGCTAGCCGCGTCGGTCCCCGCCAATGGGGCTACGGGGGTCAGTGCGGCGACGACGACAGTCGAGCTGACCTACTCCGCCGAGGTGGATTTCACAAACAGCAAGGCGGATTTCGGTGGCTCCCCATGCGGCATAGCCGACTTTAGCAAGAGCGGAAACGTCATGACGTTCAAGATTCCGCAGCGGTTGGAGCGCGGCAAGGTCTATACGCTTTCCATCCCTGCCGGCTTCTTTGTGGCCAAGGGGGGAGGGGCGCCTGTGCCGGCTCATGCTGTGACGTTCTCGACAGCCGAGAAGACTTCCGTGTCGGGCGACGGTGTGGCGCAGGGCCTCGTCACGCCCGGGGCTTCGGCTCAGGCCGTGAAGCTCTACGACTATCTGAGGAGCGTCTATGGCGACAAGCTCATCTCCAGCACCATAGCCAACGTGAATTGGAATCTTTGCGAGGCCGAGATGGTGCATGCCGCCACGGGCAAGTGGCCAGCGATGGCGACGGTTGACTACCTGCACTTCTACACCCTCTACAACGACGCCAAGCGCAATCCGTTCTATAAGAGTTGGAGGATTGACTACGACGACATCAGCCAGTTCGAGGGGTGGTGGAATGCCGGCGGCATCGTCTCCGCCTGTTGGCATTGGAACGTGCCGAGGCGCCAGGCGGACGAGTATGGCAAGGACGACTATTCCTGCACGCCCGGCAATGGCGACATCGGTAGCACGGCATTCCGCCCCAGGAACATATTTGTAGACGGCAGCTGGGAGCAGTCCATTGCCGACGAGGATTTGGCTCTTCTGGCGTCGTTGCTCAAAAAATTCCAAGAGGCGGGCATACCCGTCGTCTGGCGCCCGCTCCACGAGGCGTCGGGCAACGCCGCCACGGGTGGCACGGCCTGGTTCTGGTGGGGGGCCGACGGGGCGGAGACGTATGTCCGCCTCTGGCGCAAGATGTTCGACTACTTCAAGACGCAGGGGCTCAACAACCTCATCTGGGTCTGGACGACGCAGACCGGCTACAGCTACGACGCCTCTAAGGGCATTGTCTATGACGACGAGTGGTATCCGGGCGACGAGTATGTCGACATCGTCGGTCGCGACGAGTATAAGATGGCGACCGAGATGTCCGCGGCGGAGTTCGAGGCTTTGGTGGCCAAGTATCCCGGCAAGATTGTCACCCTCTCGGAGTGCGGCACTGTCGGCAAGCTCTCCGAGCAGTGGGCTGCGGGGGCGCAGTGGAGTTGGGCGATGCCGTGGTATGACTACGATGTCGACAACGGCAAGAATCCGTTCAGCCAGCACCAGCATGCCAACGCCGAATGGTGGCAAGACGCCATGGACTGCGAGTTCGTGGTCTCGCGCGACGATTTGCCGTCGTTCAAGTAGGAAAGGCTTATGGGGCTATGGCCTCTAGGATGGGGACGCGCACCTCGTGCGTCCCCGTCCTTTTTCGTGTGGCAAGTGTAAAATCATATTAGGGTTCTTCTGCTCCGAAATGCGATGGCTGATGATTGCATATTGTTGACTATTACGTTGTTGCTGTGGTTGCGTCTTGACGTTTTTTATGACGCGTTGCGCATTGCCGCCAGCCTCGTTAAATCGTTTTGCCCTTTTTGTATGCATTTGTGATAAGATTGTATTTGCCTCGGGGGTGTATAACTCGTAAACTTGTATCCGTAAAAGTTCTAGTGTTTTACCATTACTTGTCTTAGCTTTCCAGCATAGCCATGAGCAACAGTCTCTTCGACGAGCGCAAGGCGCGAGTGACGGCCTCCTTCGAGGCTCTCATCGCCCGGCCCAACGAGCAGATTTTCAGCACCAACGGTGTCTTCTGCAAATACAAGAATCCCGTCATCACGCGCGAGCATGTGCCCCTGGAGTGGCGTTTCGACTTCAACCCGGAGACGAACCCGCGCTTCATGGAGCGAATCAGCTTCAATGCCGCGTTCAACGCCGGGGCGATGAAGTTGGGCGACAAATATGTCATGGTCGTGCGCACCGAGGGCGTGGACCGCAAGTCGTTTTTCGCCGTGGCCGAGAGCCCCAACGGAGTGGACAATTTCCGCTTCTGGCCTAGGCCGATAACTTTGCCGCAAGTGCCGGGCAACCCCGACACCAATGTCTACGATATGCGCCTCACGAAGCACGACGACGGGTACATCTATGGCGTCTTCTGCACTGAGCGCAAAGACCCCGCGGCCCCGGCGGGAGACACCAGCAGCGCCGTGGCGGCGGCCGGGATTGTCCGTACCAAGGACCTGAAGACATGGCAGCGCCTGCCCGACCTCGTCAGCCACGCCGGGCAGCAGCGCAACGTCGTCCTCTTCCCCCATTTCGTCGAGGGCAAGTACGCCTTCTACACCCGCCCGCAAGACGGGTTCATCGACACGGGCTCGGGCGGGGGCATCGGCTGGGGGCTCTGCGACGACATCCGCCGGGCGGAGGTCAAAGACGAGTATATCATGGACGCCAAGACCTACCATACCATCTATGAGGTGAAGAACGGCATGGGCCCCGCGCCCATCAAGACCAGCGAGGGGTGGCTCAATTTGGCCCATGGGGTGCGCAACACCGCCGCCGGGCTCCGCTACGTCCTCTACATGTTCCTCACCGACCTGGAGAAGCCGTGGATTGTGACCCACAAGCCCGCGGGGCATTTCATTGCGCCCTACGGCTCCGAGAGGGTGGGCGACGTCTCCAACGTTGTCTTCTCCAACGGCTGGATTGCCGACGAAGACGGCAAGGTCTTCATCTACTATGCTTCGAGCGATACGCGCATGCACGTGGCCACGTCCACCGTCGACCAGCTCCTCGACTATTGCCTCAACACCCCGGAGGACGAGCTTACGAGCGGCGCATCGGTGGCGCGCATCAACGCCCTGATTGACAGGAACTGCGCCGTGAAATGATTCTCTTGCGGCACTTGTTTAGTTTGTAGCTTTTTTTTCGGCGGATGCGCCCCCACTGTGTGTGGACGGCGCATCCGTCTTATGCCTCTGTTCATGAAGAAAGATATATTTGCCTCCCTCGCGTTGGCCCTTGCGCCGTTGACATTGTCGGTGGCCAACGTCACCCTGCCGGCCGTCATCTCCGACGGCATGGTGCTTGAGCAGAACTCGACAGTCAAGCTGTGGGGGTGGGCCAAGCCCTACGAGATTGTCACAATCAAGACGTCGTGGGACACTACGACCTATCGGGCCACGCCGACGCCGTTGGCGCAATGGAGCGTGGAGATTCCGACGCCCGCAGGATCCGCGAAGAAGCACACCATTGAGTTTCAGGGCTATAATCGTTTGTCGGTCAAGGATGTACTTGTCGGGGAGGTCGTCCTCTGCGCCGGGCAGAGCAACATGGAGTTCCAGCCCTCGTGGGGGCAGTGGGACGGCTACGCCCACCGCGATTCGCTCCTGGCGCAGGCCACGCAAGACGACATACGCATGTTCCGCGTCGACTATCGCACCGCGGCGCAGCCCACTCTCGACGTCTCCGGGCGTTGGGTCCCGACGACGCCCGACAACGCCCGCAACTTCTCCGTAATAGGCTACGTCATGGCGTGCCGTCTGCGTGCGGAGCTTGGCGTGCCGGTGGGCATCGTCGACGCTAGTTGGGGCGGGACGCCCATAGAGACTTGGATGCCGGCCGAGGCTTTCGACGCCGACCCGCGGCTCCGCGCCCTCAATGGGCGCCTCTCGGAGGTCTCGTGGGGTCCCGTCCGACCCGCTTTGGCATACAATGCCATGCTTGAGCCGCTCATGGACTACAGGTTCCGCGCCGTGGCGTGGTATCAGGGCGAGCAGAATTGCGAGAACGCCGACGGATACTCGCTTCTGCTCCAGGAGCTTGTCCGGCGCTGGAGGGCGAGGCTCTATGCCGGGGCCGATGTCCCGTTCGTCTATGCGCAGATCGCCCCCCACAAATATCAAGACCCCGGCATGGCGGTTGTCGTCCGCGACCAGCAGCGGCAGGCCTTGGCCGCCATCGGCAACTCGGCGTTGGTCGTCATTGGAGACCTGGGTGACGTGGCCGACATTCATCCGCGCTTCAAGGTCGAGGCCGGCAATCGTTTCGCTAATGCCGTCTTGACCCAGGCCTACGGCAGGGATGGTTTCGGCTATGCGGCCCCTCTTTTGGCCGGCGCAAGGCTGGCCAAGGGCGGGCGTCACGTCGTCGTCTCGTTTGCCAACGCCGAGGGTCTCCACATTACCGGCAAGTCGAAGACTGCCAATTGGTTTGAGCTGGCTGGCGACGACGGCGTGTTCCATAGGGCCGAGGGGCGCATCCAGAAAGACGGCACTGTGGTCGTCTCGTCGCGCGAGGTCAAGAGGCCCGCGGCCGTGCGCTACGCCTGGGCCGACGACGCATGGCCCAACCTCTCCAACGGGGCCGGCGTCCAGGCTTCGTGCTTCGGGGCTGTGGCGCTGTGACACTTTTGAATTCTACCCATAATTATCAGATTGCACATATGAAGAAGATACTTGCCGCGGCTCTTGCCGCCATGGGTCTCGCCACGGCCGTGGCGCAGGATCCCGTCAACCCCAATGCGACGCCAGAGGCGCGCCAGCTCCTCAAGTTCATCCAGCAGCAGGGCGGGAAGGGGACGCTCACGGGGCAGCACAGCTACCCGCTTTTCTCCGATATCTACATGGAGAGGGTAGAGAATCTCACCGGAGGCTCGCACCCCGCGGTCTTTGGCCAGGACTTTGGCTACAGCAAGCCGAACTCGTTGGACGGGGTCAACTTCCGCCAGAGGGTGGTGGACAATGCCATAAAGTGGCACGCCAAGGGAGCCATAATCACGCTCATGTGGCATGCCGTGCCGCCTACGACCGACGCCAATTTCACCGTGTGGCAGGGCGAGAACGCCATTCAGAGCAAGCTCACCGACAAGCAGTGGAAAGACTTGACGACGGAGGGGACGGAGATTAACAACCGATGGAAGGCGCAAGTCGACGTCATTGCCTTTTTCCTCAAGCAGTTGCAAGACGAGAACATTCCCGTGATTTGGCGTCCGTATCATGAGATGAACGGCGACTGGTTCTGGTGGTGCGCGCGCAAGGGCAAGGACGGCTACCAGAAGCTCTATCGGATGATGTATGACCGTCTGACGAACTACCACCACCTCAACAACCTCCTGTGGGTCTTCAATGGCAACGAGACCGGTTCGTCCAACGTTGCGGACTATGCGGACTTCTTCCCCGGCCATGACGTAGTGGACATCTTGGCTACCGACATATACAACCACAACTACAATGTCCGCGACTACGACGCCCTGCTCAAGCTCGCCAACGGCAAGCCCATTGCGTGGGGCGAGGTCGGCAAGCTCCCGACGCCCGAGATTTGCCGCCAGCAGCCCAAGTGGGTTTGGTTCATGTGTTGGTGCGAGTTCCTGGAGGTCGCCAACGACCACCAGCGCCGCATGGACATATACAATGCCAAGGAGACGGTGACACTGGAGGAGTTAAGAATTAAGGATTAAGAATTATTGGTATGCCCGCTCGGACGCCCAAAGGCGACGAAGTGGGCGAAGCGGCGGTGTGGGGTAGCGTTTGGCGTAAGTCCTTGGGATTTTGCGCAGGGGACGAGCTGACGCTCTTTTTTGAGAGGAAGTGCCGGCACTACGGGTGCGCATGGCTGTTGCGCGACCTCGCCCCCCCGGTGAATTATTAATTGTTAATTATTAATTCTGAATTATCATTTTGCCATGAATGTCAGGGAGATAAGAGAGCAGATGCGGGCAGAGTATGCCAACATCATGAACTTCTGGATTGGGAAGATGGAGGACCACGAGTATGGAGGTTTCCACGGAGGGCGCGACAAAGACGGCGACCTCATCCCCAACGCCGAAAAGGGAGCAATCCTCAACGGCCGAATCTTGTGGGCTTTCTCCGCCGCGGCGCGAATCTTCGGCCGCCCGGAATATAAGGAGGCGGCGAGCAGGGCATACTGCTACATCCGCGATTTCTTCTACGACAAGGCGAACGGCGGCTTCTTCTGGTCGCTCGACGCCAAGGGTGTCCCGACCGACACCAAGAAACAGGCATACGCGCAGGGGTTCTGCATATACGGCCTGTCGGAATACTACAGGATGTGCCACGATACCGAGGCTCTCGACTTGGCCATGGAGACCTACCATCTCGTCGAGAAGCACTTCCGCGACCGCAAGTTTGGAGGCTACATCGAGGCCCTGGCTGCCGACTGGACGCCTCTAGCCGACGTCAGGCTCAGCGAAAAGGACGAGAACACGCCCAAGTCGATGAACACCCACCTGCACATAGTCGAGCCCTACGCCAACCTCTATCGTGCCAACCCCACGGAGGAGATTGCAGAGAGCATCCGCCACTGCCTGGAAATCTTCACCGACAAGATTATCGACCGCGTGACGGGGCGTTTCAACCTCTTTTTCGACATGGACTGGTCGATCAAGAGCCGCATAGACTCCTATGGCCACGACATCGAGGGGGCTTGGCTCCTCTACGAGGCCGCCGAGGTGTTGGGAGACGTCTTGTGGATGGAGCGGCTGAAGCCCATATGCCGGCGTCTTGTCGACATCACGCTTGAGGAGGGGTGGGACGGCGACTCCATCTTCTACGAAAAGGTGGATGGCGTCGTCGATACCGACAAGCACTGGTGGCCGCAAGCCGAGGCCATGGTGGGCCTGGCGGACACTTGGCGTCTGACGCGCGAGGAGGGCTATCTGGAGAAGATGGCCATGGTCTGGGAGTTTATCCGAACCAGGCTTATCGACCGGAAGCACGGCGAGTGGCTCTGGCGCGTCAATAGCCAGGGCGAGGATGTCTATAAGGACGTCAAGGCCGGCTTCTGGAAGTGTCCTTACCACAATTCAAGGGCCATAATAGAGGTCTTGTCGCGAATCGATTTCAACTAGCTGAGTGGGCATGAGGCAATTTCCTTTTGTGGCGTTGGCGGCTTTGGCTCTCGCCTCTTGCGATAAGCCGGTGCGCTCCGTCGGTGGCTTCGACGACGCGCTGACCTACATCGGGCGTTCCGACCGCTCCGACACGCTGGGCCCCAGGATGTGGGGGGCGGCCGTCTATTTCACTTTCGCTTTCGACGGCGACGGTTGCGACATCGAGATTCGCGACGAGCGGCTCTATGGCAACAGCTACAACTACCTGGAGGTCGTCGTAGACGGCGAGTCCGTCGGGCGCGTCCGGACGTTGGGCGCCCAGAACCGTCTGACAATTGGGCGTCCGCAGCTGGAGGCGTCGCAAGACACGGCCCTGAAGCTCATCGCCGTTGCGGACTCTTTGCCCGCAGGGAGGCATACGGTTCTCGTGGCGCGCGACACGGAGTGCGCCATGGGTTTCACGCAGGTTGTCCGTGTTGCGGCGCGCGGGTTGGAGAAATGGAGGCCCGAGGCGCAGTTGCGAATCGAGTTCGTCGGCAACTCGATAACGAGCGGAATGGACTGTTACGACGGCGAGATCCCTTTCGGGCAAGGCACATGGTATGACCACCACCGGGCCTATTGCGCCTACGGGCCGCGCACGGCGCGCGCGCTAGGTGCCGACTGGTCGTTGGCCTCCGTTTCGGGCATTGGGCTGATGCACAGCTGTTGCGAGCATAAATATGTCCTGCCGCAGACCTACGACAAGGTCAACATGGTGGACAATCTCGTTGCCTACGACTTCTCCTTCGACCCCGACATCGTCGTCAGCGCCTTGGGCCAGAACGACGGCGTGCAAGACTCCACGGCTTTCGCGTCGGCATATGTCGACTTCATACGCCTTTTGCGCGCCAAGAACCCTGATGCCGACGTCGTCTTGATTTCAAGCCCCATGGCGGACGACACCTTGCGCGCGTATTTCCGCAAGATGCTGCCGGCCGTGGTCGCCGCGGCGGAGGCCGAGGGGTTGGCCGGGCCGAGTGGCGAGATTGCCCACCACATATACGAGCGGAGCTACAACGCCGGCGGCTCCAGCCATCCGAGCATCGACGAGCAGGCTCTCATTGCCGACGAGCTTGTGGCTTTCTTGCGCGACAGCACGAACCTTATTGTCAAATAACAACACTAATCTCTATATGCGTACACGATATTTTGCCCTCTCGGCGGCGCTTGCCGTCACCATGTCGGCACAGGCTCAGAAGTTTGAGGGCCTTGCGATGACGCCCACCATGGGGTGGAACAGTTGGAACACGTTTGCCTGCGACATCGACGAGGCGTTGGTCAAGGAGACTGCCGACCTCTTCGTCAAGCTCGGCCTCAAAGACGCCGGCTACGAGTATGTCGTCATGGACGACTGCTGGATGGAGATGGAGCGCGACCCGCAGACGATGAAGCTGGTGCCGGACCGCAAGAAGTTCCCCAATGGCATCAAGGCCGTGGCGGACTACGTGCACGGCAAGGGCCTTAAGTTCGGGATGTACAACTGCGCCGGCACCAAGACCTGCGCCGGATATCCCGGCACCCGCGGCTACGAGTTCCTCGACGCGCGCCAATATGCCGAGTGGGGGGTGGACTTCCTCAAATATGACTGGTGCTCGCACTCTACGCAAGACGCCCCGTCGTCCTACTCCATCATGCGCGACGCCATATACGCCGCCGGCCGGCCCATGGTCTTCAACATCTGCGAGTGGGGCGACGAGAAGTCGTGGGAGTGGGGCGAGAGCGTCGGCCACTCGTGGCGAGTCTCGGGCGACATTGCCCGTTGTTGGGACTGCACCGAGAACTACGGCGGATGGTCTAAGTTGGGGCTGTGGCCCATCATTCGTCTGCGCGACGGAATCCGCAAATATCACGGGCCCGACCATTGGAACGACTTCGACATGCTCGAGGTGGGCAACGGCATGTCGGCGGCTGAGGACCGGACGCACTTCGTCATGTGGAGCATGCTGGCGTCGCCGCTGATCCTCGGCAACGACATTCGCAAGATGAGCAAGGAGACGCTCGAGCTCGTGACCAACAAGGAGGTCATAGCTGTCGATCAGGACAAGCTCGGAATCATGGGCTTCCGTTTCCTCAACGACAAGGGCTTCGAGGTGTGGGTCAAGCCTCTTGCCGACGGCGAGTGGGCTTTCGCCTTCGTCAACATGACGGAGCAGAAGCGGACGCTCAACTACGACTGGAATCGGTATGTCAAGGACAGCCTGGTGGACCGCGAGCTCAAGTGCTCCGAGCAGACCTACAAGCTCCGCGACCTCTTGGCCAAGAAAGACGCCGGCGACACCCGCAAGGGGCTTGTCCGCGAGGTTGAGGCGCACGATGTCGTGGTCTTCCGTCTCACGCCCGTCAAGAAGTAGTTGGCGGGGGCGAGTCTTCCTGCGATATTCCTCAAACTGGTCAATCCGATGGTGAAGATTTATGAGAAGATAGGCTACGGCTTTGGAGACATGGCGTCGTCCATGTTCTGGAAGCTCTTCGGCGCCTATCTCATGGTGTTCTACACCGACGTGTTCGGGCTCTCGGCGGCAGTCGTCGGGACCATGTTCCTCGTCACCCGCATCTGGGACGCTTTTGTCGACCCCATTGTGGGTGTCGTGGCAGACCGCACCGAGACCAAGTGGGGCAAGTTTCGTCCGTTCCTGCTGTGGCTCGCCGTGCCTTTCGGGCTGCTTGGCGTCTTGACATTCATGACGCCCGACATGGGCGGTACTGCGAAGATTGTCTACGCCTTTGTCACCTATTCGCTCATGATGGTGGTCTATTCGGCAATCAACGTGCCCTACGCGTCGCTGCTCGGCGTCATGAGCCCCGACCCCAGGGACCGCAACGTCCTCTCCACTTTCCGCATGGCGTTCGCCTATCTGGGCAGTTTCGCCGCGCTCTTCTTCTTCATGAAAGTTGTCGAGAGCTTCGGCGGCTCGTCGTCTGCGCCCATTGGCGAGCAGCAGAGGGCGTGGACTTTGGCCGTGGGCTGTTTCTCGGTCGTCTGCGTGGCTCTTTTCCTCGGTTGCTTCGCCCTGACGCGCGAGCGGATAAAGCCCATCAAGGAGGCGACGACGAGTGTCAGCGACGACCTCCGCGACTTGGCGCGCAACCGTCCGTGGTGGATTTTGCTCGGGGCCGGCGTGGCGGCGTTGGTTTTCAACTCCATCCGCGACGGGGCCACGGTCTACTACTTCAAATATTTTGTCGTCGAGGAGCAGGCGGGCAACGTGTCGCTTTTCGGCACGTCGTTCGCGCTCAGCGCGCTCTATCTCGGTCTTGGCCAGCTTGCCAACATCGTCGGCGTGGTCTTGGCTGCGCCCGTCAGCAACATTGTTGGCAAGAAGCGCACCTATCTGGGGGCCATGCTTTTGGCCACGTTGCTCAGTGTGGTTTTCTATTGGTTCGACAAAGAGCAGTTGGGGCTCATCTTCACTTTCCAAGTCCTCATCTCAATCTGCGCCGGGGCCATATTCCCGCTCCTGTGGTCCATGTATGCCGACTGTGCGGACTATTCGGAGCTGACCACCGGCAACAGGGCCACGGGGCTCATCTTCTCCTCGTCGTCCATGAGCCAGAAGTTCGGCTGGGCCATAGGCTCCGCTGTCACCGGTTGGCTCCTGGCGGGCTTCGGCTTCCAGCCCAACGCCGAGCAGACGCCGGAGACCATCGACGGAATCAAGATGTGCCTCAGCCTCTTGCCGGCCGTCGGCACCATCCTCAGCGTCATCTTCATCGCTTTCTATCCGCTCTCCGAGAAGAGGGTTGCGGAGAATGCAATGCGTTTGGAGGCTTTGCGCAACAAGGCCCGTTGAGGCCGAAGCCGACATTGGCCAAAAAGAAGTCCCCGCAGGGTATGACCCTGCGGGGACTTCTCTCTCTTGGCATGCCCGAAAGCCCTACGCCCGCTCCACGTCGTCTTCTAGCTTCCGCAGGACTTTGGCGGGGACGCCTCCCACGAGCGAGTTGTCTGGCACGTCGTGGGTCACGACGGCGCCTGCCGCCACGATGCAGTTGTTGCCAATTCTCACGCCGGGCATGATTGTGGCGTGAGCGCCAATCCACACGTCGTCGCCAATCGAGACGGGCTTGATGATGCTCAGATGCTTCCGTCGCCCCGATGGCGTCATGGGGTGGTTCACTGTGGCTATTACGGTGCCGGGGCCTATCATGCAGTGGTCGCCAATCCGCACCTCGTCAACGTCGAGGATGGTGACGTTGTAGTTGATCAGCAGGTTGTCGCCCGCCAAGATGTTCTTGCCGTTGTCGCATATGAAGCCCGGCAAGATGTTCGGCGTCTTGCCCACCTGCCCAAGCAGGTTGCGTATGGCGGCCTCTTTGCCCTCCCCGTCGCGCACGTCGACGGCCTCCAGGCGTTGGCACCCCTCCACGGCGTGGAGCTTCAGGGCGTCTATCTCCGGGTCGTCGAAGCAGAAGGGCAGGCCCGCGTCTTTCTTCTCCAGCTCTGTCATGTTGTTGCTCATATAGGTCTGTGTTTGAATAATCTGCCGATTCCCTTTCGCGCCCTTGGCGCCAAACGGCCTCAATGTCTCTACATCCTCTCTAGCCTCGCCGTCAGCTTGTCCACGTCGAGCAGGTCGGCGTAGACGGCCTCTGGCGAGGTGCTGCGCACGGGCGTTATGTCTATTCCGCCCCGGCGCGTGTAGCGGCATGTCACCATCAGCATGCGCGGGTTGAGCTGGTCATAGAGGCGCTTGAAGATAAGCTCGCACACCTCCTCGTGGAAGTGGCTCTCGTCGCGGAGGCTTATGATGTACTCCAGCATCGTCTCGGCGTGGACAATCAGGTCGCCCTCAATCCATATGTAGACGGTCCCCCAGTCGGGCTGGTGCGTCACCGGGCATTTCGTGCGGAGCAGGTAGCTTTTGATCCGCATGCGTATCATGGGTGGGCGGCCGTCGCGTGGCTCTATGACCGACGGGTTCTCGGTATAGCCGCGTGGCTTGAGGTCTTTGGAGCACTTGAGGTCCTCCATGACGGCGAAGAAGTCCTCCTCTTCGGGCGTCGGCACGGTCTTGGCGCGGCAGTCGTAGCACCGGGCCTTGACCTCGGCGGAGAGCAGTTGGCTCAGGTCGCGGGCCACGGTCTCCGCCATCTTGTCGTTGGCCTCTTGGGGCGTGGGGCCCATGCGCTCCATGTTGAAGGAGTTGAGGTAGAGCTTGAGCGACTTGCTCTCGACGATGCTTCGGCTGTCGGCCGGGACGACAATCTTCATTATGCCGGCCGTCGGCACGCCGTTGTCGGTGAGGCACGAAGCCTCGTAGGCGTGCCACACGTCGGCGCCCATGAATGGCAGGGAGTCGTCGGCAAGCCCCACTTTCTGGCGGCTGGCCTGGCGGGGGATGGCCACGAGGATCTCGGGCTGGTACGTCTGCGGGTAGGCCACTTGCCTGCCCAGCACTTTTGCTCTCTCGTCTGTCATGTGTCGTGTCTGAGTTGAATGTTATGATTGGAGGAGGGTCTCCAGCTTATCCATGATTTCCTCCATTTTTTTGATTGCCAAGGCGAAAGGCTCTGGAGACAGCATGTCGACCCCGGCGTCGCGCAGTTCCTCTATGGGGAGCTTCGAGCCGCCCGCCGCGAGGAAGTCGAGGTAGCGTCCCAGGGCTCCGTCCTTGCCGTTCAAGACATCTTCCGACAGGGCTTGCGAGGCCACGAACGAGGTGCTGTATTGGTAGACGTAGAAGCCCATGTAGAAATGGGGGATGTAGGCCCACTCGATGTCCACCCTGCGGTCGACGTTGCAAACCCCGGCGTCGTGGCCGTAGTACTTGCGTGTTATCGAAAGGTACAGCTCCGACAGGCTCTTGCCCGTGATGGGTTCGCCGCGCTCGGCCATGCGCGTGGCCTCCAGTTGGAACTCGGCGAATTGGGTCTGGCGGAAGAGCGTCCCCTTGAAGCCGTCGAGGATGCTCATCAGCAGCGAGATGCGCTGCCCCTTGTCCGTCAGGCGGTCGAGCATCAGGTGGTCGAGCAGTGCCTCGTTGAATGTCGATGCCACCTCGGCCACGAATATCGAGTAGTTCGCGGTGGGGTATGGCTGGCGCTTGTTGGAGTAGTAGCTCTGCATCGTGTGGCCCAGCTCGTGGATCAGCGTCCCCACGCTGTCGTAGCGTCCGTCGAAGTTCATGAGGATGTAGGGGTGGGTGTCGTAGGCGGCGCCGTTGGAGTAGGCGCCCGTGGCCTTGCCGCGGCTCGGCATGGCGTCAATCCACCTCTCGTCGAACGCGCGGCGGACGACTTGCGAGTAGTCGTCGCCGAGGGGCAAGATGGCGTCTTGCACCAATTGGCGAGCCTCGTCGGGCGAGAACGACATCTCCACCTCGGCCACGGCGGGGGCGTAGACGTCGGAGTAGTTCAGCCGCTCCACGCCCAGGAGCCGGGCTTTGAGGCGCAGGTAGCGATGGAATGTCGGCAGGCTGCGGTTGACGTTCTCTATGAGCGAGTGGTATACGCCGGCGGGGATGTCGTTGGCGCTGAGGACCGCCTCCAGGCACGATTGGTAGCGGCGCGTCGTGGCTCTGAAGAGCCTCTTGCGGATCTCGCCGTTGAGCAGCTCGCCGAACGTCCCGCGGAACTGCGAGTAGAAGTCCCAAAAGGTCTCAAAGGCTGTCTTGCGGTTCTGCCTGTCGGCGGAGCTTCGGAGGAGGGAGAACGCCGTGGGGGTCAGCTCGACCTCCTCGCCGTCCGCCAGTGTCACGCGGGGCCAGGGCATCTCGGCGTCGGAGAAGATGGAGAACGCGTCGTAGGGCGTGTTGCCCAAGATGCTGGTCTTGGCCATGATGGCCTCTTCCGCCGCTGACAGCGTATGGGCGCGCGTCCGGCGGATTCGGTCAATTGACATCCGGAACGGCGCCAGGCCGGGCTCCTGGCTGAGGTAGGCGTCGAATGTGGCGTCGTCGATGGCGGTGAGCTCGGGCAGGGCGAAGTCGGTCATCTGCGCATAGTCGGTCTCCACCTGGTCCATCTCCTTGACGAGCGACAGGTTGTCGGCGTTGCGGACGTCCTGGTCGGATAGGAGCGAGGCGTAGAGGGCGAGGCGCGAGATGAGGCGCTCGTTCTCGCTGTCGAGGGTGAAGAAGCGGAGCAGCGATGCGGCCGACGACCCCAGGCTGCCGCGGAGGTCGCGCACCCGCGGCAGTCCGGCCACGAGGGCCTCCTTGGCCTTGCGCCACTCGGCTACCGATGCGTATAGCGGGGTCAGGTCCCATTTGAACCTCTCCTCAACCTGGTCTCTCTCTCTCATTCTCTAAGTGTTTGTTGTTGTTGCAATTTCGATTTCGGGCATCTCTTCGGCCAATGCGGCGAAGAGCGGGACGGCGGATATTATCTGCTTGTCGCCCACGACAATCAGCTGCTCGCGGGCGCGGCTGAGGGCCACGTTGAGCTTGCGGTCTATTATCGTCCCGTCGCGGTCCGCATATTGGCTCTCTTTGAGGAACTCCAGTTGGCTCAGCGTGCGGACGGTGAACCCGTAGATTATCACGTCGCGCTCGCTGCCCTGCAGCCGCTCCACGGTGTCTATCGTCATGCTGGCGGCAATGCGCCTCGTCTCGTCGTCCGAGGCCAATGCCAGCAGGCGCGACCGTATGGCGGCAATCTGGTTGCGGTAGGGGACTACGATGCCGAGTGTGGCGTCGGGCTCGATGTCCCTGCCCGCCGTGCGCCACGCCATCAGCGTGTCGTGGGCTATGCGCGCCACCATGTCGGCTTCGTGCGGGTTCACCTTGTCCGTCTGCTGCGCGTCGCGCGCCGCCGCGTCGCAGTGCGAGTTGAAGAACATCACGCGCCGGCTGGCAATCTCCCGCCGGAGGGGTCCGTCTTGCCTCTCGGGCGCTAGGTTCAGCATGGCGCGTTGGTGGTCGAGCGGGATCGGGCGCAGCTGTCCGCGGTAGAAATGCTCGTTGCAGAATCTTGCCACTTCGGGGTGCATCCGTCCGTGCCGCGTCAGGCGGAACGTAATCTGCGGGTCGTCGCCGTAGAGCCGCATCAGCCGCTCAAAGAGCGAGTCGCGGCAGTCGGTGAGGCCTATGCCGTTGAGCCTCTTGTCGGTCACGGCGCTCTGGGTGCGGCGCTGCTGGACGACGGCGGGGAGCTGCTTCTCGTCGCCAATGAGGACGAAGCGCCCCACGCTGGGGTGTTGCCTCCCCATGGCGTCGGTTGTCGTGGCCGACAGGATGCCGATAATCTGCGGCTCCAAGATTTGCGACGCCTCGTCGACAATGGCCAGGTCGAATGTCTTGAGCGTGAAGAGGCTCTCGGAGTAGCTTATGGCCGACGTCGTGCCGACCACGATGCGCGCCTCGCCCAGAGTGCGGCGCACGGACCCGACGTCGGGCATCTCCATCATCGAGAGAAGCCGCCTGCGGTAGGCTTGGGCGCACGAGAAGCGCGGCCCGATGCGGATGTAGTCCAGCCCGTCTTTCTCCAGTTTCGAGCATATCTCGTCCACAGCCCTGTTGGTGTAGGAGAGGAGCAGGACGGAACTCCCGGCGCGGGCCAGCTCCTCGCGCAATATGGACATGAGGCCGAACGACGTCTTGCCCGTGCCGGGGGGGCCGACGAGCAGGAACAGGTCGCGTGCCGCAAGCTGAAGCCCGACCATGCCGTTCAGCCCCTTGTGGTCGAGCCTCGGGCGGGCGGCCGTCTCCACCCTCGGCCTCCTTTGAGCCAGGAGCAGGTCGCGGCGTGCGGGCGTGGACAGCAGGAGCGACGCCACTTGCCGCCACTGCCGGCTGGAGCTGGCCCCTATCATGTCGTGCTCCATGACCCACGCCCGCCCCTCCTTGGCGAAGCTGTTGCGGGGCATCGCCGAGCGCAGCTTGACCTTGGCTTCGCCGCCAAGCTCCAGCGAGAGCAGGGTGCCGCGGAGGTCTACCGAGGCCAGGGCGTCGGGCTCGTCGCCCACGGCGTAGTCGTAGAGGACCACGGAGTCGCCGGGGCGGAAGTTGGGCTCCGTCGCGTCCTTTGGCGTCGAGAAGACTATTATGCTCCCCTCGTCGCCCCCCGCGGTGGCGATGTCGTCTTTCTCGTCCTGCTCCATTTTCTCGAACCGCAGTCCCGGCAGTGCTTCGCCGGCCTCCGTGCGCTCGTCGGCGCTCGATGTCCATAGCGAGGCGAAGCCCGCCCTGCCGTGCTGCGAGCCTCCCAGGCGGCCAATGATGTCTTCGCGCTGGGCGAAAGCCAGCATCTCGAAGACGTAAGCGCGCTCCAGGGGCGTGGCGTTTTGGATTGGGTTCAAGACGCGTTCGAGGCCGGGTTTAGAATATGGTTCCCACAGCCTGTCGCTCACGGCCTTTTGGCGGAACGTCTCCGCGCTCCACGCCATCAGGTCTCGCTCAATCTCGCGCGCGTCGGTGTGGCGCAGGTTGTCGTGGGCTATGGCGTTGCGGAGCGTCAGCAGGGTCTGACCCATGCGCTCGCTGACGGAGCTTCCCTCGCGGATCAGGCCCTGCGACGGGGGATATTTCGAGTAGAGGAGGTAGTGGGTGTCGCTCTTTGCATATTTGCCGTAGCAGATGTCCATGACCATGCGGTAGAGCATCATCTGGGCGTAGTGCTCTTCCTTCGCCCCGATTTTCCCGTATGTCTGCATCTTGCCCGACTTCTGCTCCACGAGCAGACGCCAGTCGGTCTGCATCAGGTCGGCGCGTCCCTGCACCCCCAGCGCCTGGCCCAGTAGCGAGGCCTCCGTGACGGCCGTGGCGGGGTCGAAGTTGGCGTCGGCGCGGCGCAGGGTCTCCAGGGCGGCCGCCGTGTTGCGTTGCTGCCTCTTGGCCTCGTCGTGCCACTCCGGGCCGATGTCTTCCGTGGCCGCCAGCCCCAGGGCGTTGCGGCGGAAGAAGTGGCGGACGCTCCGTGCGTAGTCGCCCGCTTGCGGGGTCTCGCCGCCCCGCCGCATTGCCGACAGGGCTTCGTCGAGAAACTGCCCGGCGAGGTTGCCCAGGACGATGTGGCCGCTGGTCTCGCCGGGGCGGAGCTTGCCGACGGTGGCGAGCCGGTGGTCGTCGGCGTAGGGGGTCATGCATCCGGTGATGGTTGTCGTGTCGACGAGCAGGTCGGGCTCGTAGACGACGTAGGTCAGCCGCCCCGAGAAGTACACCAGGTTGAGAATCGTGCCTCGCCGAAGCCACGGCTTCATGTAGCCGAAGCGCGACAAGTCCTCGGTGTAGTTGTCTTCGCCGTCGACCCTCGCCACGACAACCGCCTGCAGCCTGTCGGCTTTCACCACCGACACCCTCGTGACGCTCCACGACTGCCTCAGCCGGGGGGCCGTCTGCGCCTCCGGGGCCGCGTCGCCGCCGTCGTGTCGCCCTGGCTGTCTGCCCTCCAGCAGGTCTATCAGCACCCCGAGTGTCGCCACGTCCTGTTGCTCCGCCTCCGTCGTCTCGGGCTGCAGCCGATGGGCGTAGCGGCAGTGGAGGCGGAGCCGCCGCAAGGCTTTTGAGCATCCGGGGGCCAGGGTGTCCGCGACGTACTCCATCTGGGCGTAGGGCCCCGCGAAGGCGTAGGGGACGCCAGCCGTCAGCAGGCGCAGAAGCTCGTTCAAGACCGCGTTCATCTTGCGGTATCTCTCCCGAATCGGCCGCAGGCTGGCGATATGCTCCACCCGCTCGCGGTATTCGGTTGCCAGTGCCGGCCCTATTTGCGCTCGTCCGTCCATATTCGGCGGTAAAATTAACCAAAAGGAGTGCTAGTGCGAAAAAATGTGTATATATTTGGGAGACCAAAAGCGTAACAAATAAGCTATCAGATATGGAAAACAAGGAGTTGCTAGACCAGGTCATGGCCAAGGCCCAGGTCTGGCTCGACGGTCAGTATGACGAGAAGACCAAGGGCGAGGTCCGGGCCATGATGGAGGCCGACGACAAGAGCGCCCTCATCGACGCTTTCTATAAGGACTTGGAGTTCGGGACGGGGGGGCTGCGCGGCAAGATGGGGGCCGGCAGCAACCGCATGAACATCTATACCGTGGGCAGCGCCACGCAGGGGCTCGCCAACTACCTCAACCGCGAGTTCGCCTCGCTGAAGCAGATTAGCGTCGTGGTCGGCCACGACTGCCGCAACAACAGCCGCCTCTTTGCCGAGACCGCCGCCAACATCTTCTCGGCCAACGGCATCAAGGTCTACCTCTTCGACGGCCTCAGGCCGACGCCGGAGATGTCTTTCGCCATCCGCGAGCTCGGGTGCCAGAGCGGCGTCATCATCACGGCGTCGCACAACCCCAAGGTCTACAACGGCTATAAGGCCTATTGGAGCGACGGCGCGCAAATCATCGCCCCGCACGACAAGAACATCATCGACGAGGTGGGCAAAATCTCCGAGGTGGGGCAAATCAAGTTCGAGGGCAACCCCGACCTCATCGAGATTATCGGCGAGGAGGTCGACGCCAAATACATCGCCAACATCAAGGCCTGCGTCCTCGACGAGGGGCTGATCCGCCGTCAGAGCGACCTCAAGATTGTCTACACGCCAATCCACGGCACGGGGCGGCACATCGTCCCCCGCGCGCTGGCCGCCATAGGCTTCACCAATGTGGCCCACGTCGCCGCGCAAGACGTCATCTCGGGCGACTTCCCGACCGTCCCCAGCCCCAACCCCGAGGAGCCGGCGGCAATGGCGCTCGCAATCAAGAAAGGGGAGCAGATCGACGCCGACATCGTCATGGCCTCCGACCCCGACGCAGACCGCATAGGGGTGGTGGTCAAGAACGACGAGGGCAAGTACGTCATCCTCAACGGCAACCAGACATGCCTCATCCTCACGTGGTTCCTGCTCAACCAGTGGAAAGAGAGTGGCAAGATTGACGGCAAGCAGTTCGTAATCAAGACCATCGTCACGACCGAGGTCATACGCGAGATGGCCAAGAGCTACGGCGTGGGCTTCTACGACGTCTATACGGGCTTCAAGTGGATCGCGGCCAAAATCCGCGACGAGGAGGGGAAGACCAAGTACATCGGCGGGGGAGAGGAGAGCTTCGGCTACCTGCCCTACGACGCCGTGCGCGACAAGGATGCGCCGGCCTCCATCGCCCTCATGGCGCAAATTGCCGCGTGGGCCAAAGACAAGGGCACCACGGTATACGACCTGCTCAAGCAGATATACGCCGAGTTCGGTTTCTCCAAGGAGAAGATGATATACATTGTCCGCGAGGGCAAGCAGGGCGCCGACGAGATTCTAGCCCTCATGAAAGGCTACCGCGAGACGCCGCCGGCAACCATGGGGGGATCCAAGGTCGTCATTGTCAAGGACTACCAGAACCTGACGCAGAAAGACCTCCGCACGGGCCAGGTGACGCCGCTCGACATGCCTGCCAAGAGCAACGTCCTACAATATTTCACCGAAGACGGCTCGAAGGTCTCCGTCCGCCCGTCGGGCACGGAGCCGAAGATTAAGTTCTATTTCGAGGTCAAAGTCCCAATGGCGGACAAGAGCGAGTGGGCCAAGGTCAACGCCGAGGCCGACAAGAAGATTGAGCTTGCCGCCAAAGACATGAAAGCCGTCTAAGGACGTCACGACGTTTTTCTGCCCCGCCGCCTCTCTAGTCCGGGCCGGCGGGGCTTTTTGCTGTCTCTTGTTGTCTATTCCATTGCTAAAAATAGCCTTAAATTCGCATACTGCGTCCTGTAGTGTTCATTTTCTTGCTAAAATCGCGTCGCAAGGGCGATGCTGTGTCCGCCCTTGCCGAACACATCATGAAGCAAGAAAAGACATTGTCAATCATTGTCCCGACCTACAACATGGAGGGACTGTTGCGGCGGTGCGTCATGTCGGCCGTCGAGGCCGGCCGCGACGGCCGCTTGGAGGTCATCGTTGTCAACGACGGAAGCACCGACGCGTCGTCGGCCCTGGCGCACGAGATTGAGGGGGCGCACCCGGGCGTCGTCAGGGTTGTCGACAAGGCTAATGCGCACTACGGCTCGTGCGTCAATGCGGGGTTGCCCATGGCGCGTGGGCGCTACGTCAAGATTGTCGACGCCGACGACCATGTCGACACTGCCAATCTGTCGGCCCTGCTCGATGTCTTGGACGGGCTCGATGCCGATGTGGTCTTCGCGCCCTTTGTCCTCCACCGCGGCGGAGGGAAAGACCGCCTGCACATCGTGAGGTTGCCGCCGGGCCGCGTGCTCGACATCGGGAAGCTGTGGGGGCGGAAGGCGATTGTCGCCGCCTGGCATCACGAGGTGTTCTACAATCGCCGACTGCTGTATGGCTACAGGCAACTTGAGCATTGCCTCTATACCGACAACCAGTGGACATTCCGCCCTCTGCTGACGGCGCGGACCGTCTACGCTTTCGGGCGGCCGATATACGTCTACAACCTGGAGCGCGAGGGGCAGTCGGTCAGCGCGGAGGTCCGCGACGCCAACTGGATTGACGACTTGCGGTGCGCCAAGGCCATGATCGACGACTATCGGGCGTTGGACGGCGAGACGCGCATGGAGGGCGCGCGCAAGCGGTGCGCCGAGCGCAAGGTGCTCTCCATTCTTCGCCGCGGATACCGCCATTGCCTCCTCTATGGCTCGCCGCGAGACTTGGAGGCGCTCCGCTCTTTCGACTCCGGTCTGGGGGTGTCCGACCCCGATTGGCATCGGCTCGCCGGGCGGCTGTGGCTCATGAAGCAAATTCGGTGGCCGCCGTTCGTGGAGTGGTGGCGCAAAGACCCCGGTTCGTCGAAGCTCCGAGCCGCGTTGGCATTGTACAAGGGCCTCAAACGCCACAAGTGAATATGCGGACTGTTGCCATCTGACCCGTAAAAAACGTAAATTTGCGCAATACGACGTTAGAGATGAAGAAGACAATTAGCACTCTCCTCCTGGCCTTGGCGGGCTTGTCCGTCGCCGCGGCGCAAGAGGCCGGCGACCCGTTCTTGCGCATCGGGGCGGACATCACCATGTGGGGCGAGTTCGTCCACCTCTATGAGCAGAACCGCGACGCCGCGTTGCTCCCCATCGGGAGGCAGGAGTATGCCGCGCTCTTCGTCAACTACAAGCTCAAGGCCGCCGAGGGACGCGCCCGGGGGCTCGACACGACGGCAACCTACCGCGACGAGTGCAAGTTCTACATCGACGAGCTGACCAAAGCCTATTTGGAAGACACGACGGCTCTCTCCCGCTTTGCGGCCCGTGAGCGCGAGAGGATGTCCGAGGAGGTGCATGCCGCCCACGTCCTCATCTCCGTGCGCCCCAATGCGTCGCCGGCCGACACCATGGAGGCCTATGGGCGCGCCGCCGCGGCCAGGGCCAGGGTCGTGGCGGGAGAGGACTTTGCGGCCGTGGCCGCGGAGTGTTCGCAAGACCCCTCGGCGCGCGCCAACAGGGGCGACCTTGGCTACTTCTCGGCGCTGCAGATGGTCCAGCCTTTTGAGGATGCCGCCTACGCCACACCCGTGGGGGCGGTGTCGCCTGTCTTCCGGACGCGCTTCGGCTACCATTTCGTGCGGGTCTACGACCGGCGCGAGGCCGAGGGCGAGGTGAGGGTCAAGCACATCATGGCTCAGGCCGCGCGCGGTGAGGCTGCCGCCAAGGCCATGATAGACAGCATATATGACGCCATTGTCAACCGCGGGGCGGACTTCGACGACATGGCGCGACGCCACTCCGACGACCGGCAGAGCGCACCGCGCGGGGGGCTTATGCCATGGTTCTCCAGGGGGCAGATTCTGCCGCAGTTTGCCGATGCGGCGTTCGGCTTGGAGGCCGACGGCGACATTGGCAGGCCCGTCAAGACTGCCGCCGGGTGGCACATAATATGCCGTGTCGGGCGGCGGACAATGATGCCGCAAGACGAGTTCGACAGCATGATCGGCAGGGCTAAAGATTCCACCCCGGCTCTGAAACGGGCCTCTTTCCGGTCGCGCATGAGGCAGTTGGCGCGCGACTACGACTTCCGGTGGGATTCGGCGGGGCGCGACAGCCTCGTTGGCGTCTGCTTGCGCCATCGCGACGCCGCAAGCCGCAAGGCGGCGTTGGAGTCGATGCCCTCCGTGCGCCTGGCCACCATGGGCGGCGAGGTGCTGACCGTGGCCGAGGCCGCGGAGTATGCAGGGGCTTGGGACGCCAACGCCTTGCCGGGCGACAATGCCGACGACATCGCCTGCGAGCTAATCCGCGCGTACGAGGTGGGGTGTCTTGAGGACAAGAGTCCCGATTACCGCTATGCTTGCGCCGAATATCGCGACGGGATGCTTGTTTTCGAGGTCATGAAGAGTGGCGTGTGGGGGGCGACGCCCGACAGCGCGGCGGTGGACAGCCTCTATGCCGCCCACCCCGGGCGCTATTCGGCGGGCGGGAGCTTCGAGGGCGAGATATATTTCTGCGCGACGCTCAAAGATGCCGCCAAGGTGCGGAAACTGGTCGGGCGGGGCAAGAGAGACAAGGCCGCGGCCGTGGCAATGCGGGTTGTCGGGGGACCCATCCGGCAGGGCGACATCTACGACGACTTCCTTTGGCCCATTGCCCCCACGCCCTACGTCGTCGTTAGCGGTGCGGTCTCCAACGGTTCGCCGAAGCCTCTTGTCGAGTGCCGGGGGGATGTCATCTCCGACTGGCAGACGCTAGAGGACAGAAAACTCTCCGAGGCTCTGCGCGCCAAGTTTCGGCCTGTGCAATTCATCAAGATATAGATAACCACATACGCAAAAAGCATGAAAGGACTTTGGACAATGGCCGCCGCCGCGTTGGTGGCGTGCGCGCCGTCGGCAAACGGAGGCGCCGGGGCCGACGGCGCCGCGCAGATGGGCGACACCGTGGCGTACTCCACAGTGGCTCTTCCTAGCGGCGGCAAGCTGCTCGTCTTCCCGTGCCAGCAGGGCAAGGCGCGCTCTGCGACCATAATCTTGCCAGGTGGCGGATACTGCTTCCTGGCCGAGGGGCACGAGGGGCGCGACGTGGCCAATTGGATGTGCCGTGACGGGCAGACGGCTTTCGTCCTCCTCTACCGTTTCCCGCAGACCGACCCCTCGGTGCCCAACACCGACGCCCGCGAGGCGTTCGACTACGCCCGCGCCCACGCCGCCGAACTCGGCGAGTATGAGAGGGTGGGGGTCATGGGGAGTTCCGCCGGTGGGCACCTGGCTTCGACTGTAGCCACGCACACCGACATGGCCGACTTCCAAATCCTGCTCTACCCCGTCGTCTCGATGGCCCCGGCCTTGACCCACGCCGGTTCGCACGACTTTCTGCTCGGCCGCGACCCTGGCAAAGACAAGGAGGATTTATATAGCAACGACCGCAGGGTGACGCCCAGCGCCCCCCGCGCCTTCATTGCCCTCTCGCTCGACGACGACATTGTGCCGCCCCTGCCCAATGGGATGGCCTACGCCGAGGCCTTGGCTCGCAACGGCGTGCCGGTCACCCTTGTGGCCTACCCGCGCGGCGGCCACGGTTGGGGCTTCAGCGACAGCTTTGAGTTCGCCTCGCTGTGGAAAGCCGAGCTCAAGAAGTTTTTGGCTGAGGAGTGAGCTGCTTGTAGGTGGCAACGAAAAGCGGGGCGCATCCTGTGCGCCCCGCTTCTTTTGTTGCGCTCATTTGGCGCCGCTTTGCTGAAACAACCACGGCTGGGCTTTGCGCGCTTTCGCCATCTCTGCGCCAATCTCATTGAGGAGGCTGTCCGTAATCTCGTAGCGGCGCGTCCCGCCCCCCTCGCGGCTCACAGTGAAGTTGAAATAGCGGCGCGGCGGCATATTGTCGCCAAGGCTGACATATTCGAGGTCATAGCCTTTTTTGCCAATTGGCCACGCCACGAGCGTGCTGTCGCGGAATCCGAACTCGTAGTGTCCGCCGTCTGTCCCGGTCCACTCCATTAGCCACCGCCTCTCTATGTCGGCCGAGTCGCCGCTCGCAATCTCATATTCCCAAGTCTTGTCGGGAGAGACGCATCGGAGCGTGAAGTCCTGCCGGCTGCTGTTGACGACGTACTCGTGCGAGATTTTGTAGGGCGCCCGTCCCATCCTCCGCATGGTGTCGGCGAGTTCGGACATATACGTGTCTGTGAAGACGAATATGAACTCGTCGTCGTTGCCGCCGCCCGCATGATTGAGTAGCTCGAATCTCGTTTCGTTTTGTTCCCTTGGTGAAAAGATTAGTCGAATGTCTATCACGCTGTCCAACGTGACTAGAGAGAAGTCGAAATATGGATTCCATCCCCAACGTGTCATACGGTACAATCCATTGCACTCTTCGCCTACGTCCATCTTCTCATTTTCCCAATAATATTTGCCTTCAAGTTCTGACTCCTCGTAGAAAATGCTGAAGAATGCACTCGATTCATTCCTAACGCAGACGGTCAGATTTGGTTCTAGCTTACAGCAGGACGAAAGCGAGAGAACACTACTGGCAATTGCTCCAAGCGTCAAAAAGTTTCCGAATGTTCTCTCGTTCATTTTTGTCACGTCCTAAAAATTCAACTTTCTTTGCCCATTGCCCCCACGACCTGGAGCCTTTGAGGGTCCTTTCTATTTGAGACATTGTGAATGGTCCGACTTTGGGAATCTTCACAAGTTCGCCATCTTTTGTGTCAATCTCGGATTCTTTGCCCCCTATGAGGCTCTGTACGATTCCAGTATAGTCGCCGCGGTATGAAATAGAAAATTGTGGATATAGCTTATTTGTTACATACCACGCTGCTCCCCTTGCCCACGACTCTCGTACTTTGTCCCCGCAAGACGCATAATCGAATCTGCTCCACCGATAGTGTGCGCTATGCGCTATTTCGTGAAACGTTGAGTGGAATAGGCCGTCCGAACTAGGCAACTTTCTATGATAAACCTTTACCTCAGACATCCCCAGCATTCTGATAGGGATGAACCTGGAGTTTCGGTCTGTTGGTGTCATTTCGGACAGCCTTATCGTCAAATTCTTGTCTTCCGGTCTCGACAGCCCGTAGTCTCCGTGCTTGTAGTAGTATGCGTGCGCCGCACGGAATACTGATGCGTACTTCCACGTGTTGCTGCCGGGGTTGCCAATCACGTGATCTATGCGACGGCTCGTGTTTCCACTGAGGTCTGTTGTGGCGGTCTTGAATACGTTGCCGACCCCAAGGATTCGGAAGTTGTCCCTTTGCCATTTGGCGTAGTAGCGCACCTTGCCGCGTCGCCGTCCGAAGTTGAAGTTGCCGGCGGCGTCGGTGCAACACTGGTGTACGATGACCAACTTGTGGTATCGGATAGGCACTCCCTCCAAAGGAATTATGCCCTTTTGGGAGTCTTCGTATTTGAGGCATCCGCCAGGGCGCCATTTAGCCTTGTTGCCGACTGTCGGCTCGTCTTCCAAGTAGTCAGAGAGGCCGACGAGCGAGTATGCCTCCGCCTCCAGGTTTTCCCACAAGGGGTCGGCCGACTTGTTGCCCGCTTCGGGGTCGGCTTCGTCATACACGTTGGTTTCCTCCAAGAGAAAAAGTTCGGCCAAAGTCTCGTGCGGAACGTCTGGTAGGCTCTGCCCTTGTCTGACTGCGCAATACTGGTATGTCGGCACGCTGTCTGGCAACGAAGGGTCGTGGTAGTAGTCGCCGATGGCCACGATGTCGCGGTCCATGGGGATGTCGGTGAACATGATGGTCGTGTCGGTCTCGAGAGCCAAAACGTCCGTGGAGTCCCTGGGGGCGAAGCGCAGGTAGAGGTGAGTGGTGCATACGCTGTCTTCGGTCAGTCCTCCTACAACTGCTGACTTGTTGCCGGCTTTGAGCGATGCCAAAGCTCGCCTCATGTTTTCGGTGGTGTAGGGGATCTCGATTTTCTCGCTCAAGATTGTATTTCCCTCCACGTGTGGAGTTGAACACTCCGTCGTTGTAGTCGCGGTGGCTGTCTCTTGGTTCTCTCCCTCGCCCGGCCTTGGCTCGTCGATGTCTGTGCAGGCGAAAGAGAGAGTGCCGACGGTGAGTAGTAGTAACGGTGGCGTGTGTTTCATGGCGCAGCTTTTTAATAGTTTGGTGTCGCAAATATATGCAATATGTCGGCAGTAGCAAGCAATATAGTGGTTCGGGCGAGAAAAATCAATCAGTCTGCGTCCCATGCGTTTGCTTTGCAATGGCTTGATGGTTGAAATAAATGCGCCCTTTGAATAATGGCGTCAACGCCATGGCAGGTTGACTGTGCGCGGTGTGGTGGCAAACGGCCGTTGGCGCAGGTTGCCCACGGTGCTAGCCGCATATCGCTTTCTTTTTTTAAATAGGAGCGAAATTATTTCTCATGTCGTTTGTGTGACGAAATTTTTATATATTTGCGTCAACAATAAGACACTCCACCAATGAGCAAGCCATCTGGGGGCGCCCCCCCCCCCCCCCCCCCCCGGGGGGGGAGGGGTGCGTGGGTGGGG
>CAZHOT010000001.1:0-189317 GCA_964534235.1 uncultured Marinilabiliaceae bacterium | reverse complement strand
TTGCGTCAAAAATAAGACACACCACCAATGCCCACCCCACCCCCCCCCCCCCCCCCCCCAGGCCTTAGTATCTGGTAATCAGTGTGTTGGTGCGGCTAGGATGCCTCGGTGTCATATTCCGTTGAGCATTCTGGTCGGCTGTGCCATGCGAGATTGCCCGCCTTTCAAGCCCCCGAGGCTTGAGGGGCGGGTGGTCTTGCTTCTGTAGCCTCTCAGTCTTTTAACGCTTTTTTTTTCTATCGCAGGCGCGTCAAGCGTCTGCGGCGGGGTGTCGTCTGCCCCGGCTTGAGCCTCCGTGCGGGGCGTCTCCCTTTGCCATTGCGCAACAATTTTTCCGCATGGGCGCATCGTCGCCCATGGGCCAATGTGGGTCTGCAACAACACAAATTGAAAAATGAAATGAGAACAATTACTCTAGCCATGCTAGTGGCGGCACTGGCGTCTCCCGCGGGCATCTTGGCCGCGGTGTCGCCGGGTGCGTCCTTTGCGCCCTCGTCCCAGCTGCAAAGCCGGGTGACGGGCGTTGTGCAAGATGCCGTGGGGCCAGTCGTGGGGGCCACGGTCTTTGTCCGCGGCACGACGAACGGCACAGTGACCGACGCCTTGGGCGGCTTCGCTCTAGACAATGTGCGGGTGGGCGACGTGCTTGTCGTGTCGTTCGTCGGCTATGTCTCGCAGGAGGTCGAGTATGCTGGCCAGTCTGAGATTAGCGTGACGCTTGCCGACGAGGCGCAGGAGATGGGCGAGGTCGTCGTGGTCGGCTTCGGCACGCAGCGCAAGGCCAATCTCACCGGGGCCGTGGCGACGCTCTCGGCGGACAACATCGTGGCGCGGCCCGTCAACTCGGTTGTCGACGCCATGCAGGGCATGATCCCCGGCATGAACTTCTCCATAGGGGCCGGGGGCGGCGCCGTCAACTCCGACATGACGTTCAACATCCGCGGGACGGGGACGATTGGGGCCGGCTCGTCGGTCGCGCCGCTGGTACTCATCGACGGCACCGAGGGAGACATCAACAGCGTCAACCCGCAGGACGTCGACAACATCTCAGTCCTCAAAGATGCCGCCTCGTCGTCGATCTATGGCTCCAGGGCCGCCGGGGGAGTAATCCTCATCACGACGAAGCGGGGCAGGGCCGGCAAGATGACCGTCAACTACAACAACAATTTCCGCTTCTCCACCGTCAACAACATGCCGGAGCAGATGGACTCCTACACTTGGGCGCTCTACATGAACCACGCTAGCCAGAACGCCGGCTCCGGCACGTGGTTCAGCGAGGCCAAGCTCCAGCAGATTCGCGAGGCGCAGGCAAACCCGTCGCTGCCGCAGATGTTCGCCAATTCGCAGGGGCGGTGGGAGATATGGGACAACAACGAGCTCCTGCCCGTCGGCAACCGCGACTGGCTCAAGACGACGTTCGGGACGGGCTTCTCGCAAGAGCACAACGTGAGCGTCAGCGGCGGCTCGGAGCGGGTCCGATACTACCTCTCCGCCAACTACCTGCACCGCGGCGGCAACCTCAAGTATGGCGACGACAGGCGCAAACGCTACATCGCTTCGGGCAAGATTGACGCCGACCTCACGGGCTGGTTGCGGGTGGCATACTCCACGCGCTTCACCCGCGTCGACGACAATACGCCGGAGATGCTCGACGGCCTCTACTATCACAACATGTGCCGCTATTGGCCCATAATCCCCCTGCGCGACCCCAACGGGCATTTCACCTCGACGGGGTCCAACCCCGGCGACCTCACAGACGGCGGCCGCAAGAAGCAGCAGGACGACCGTTTCGTCCAGCAGCTCGCGGTGAGGCTCGCGCCCGTCCGGGGGCTGACGGTCAACGCCGAGCTCAACTATCGGACGTTCACGCGCTTCCTCCACGACGAGTGGCTCACGACCTACGCCTACGATGCCGACAACAATCCGTACGTCTTCAACAACCCGAACAACGCCGTGCGCGAATATGCTCTCAAGACCAACTATTTCAATCCCAACGTCTACGCCGACTATGGCGTGAGCATCGCCGAGGCGCACAATGTCAAAGTCCTTGTGGGCTATCAGAGCGAGGACCTCCACCAGCGGTGGTTCTGGGGGCGCCAGTATGGCATCATTGCCGACTTGCCAACGCTCCACACCACGGCGACGAACCCCAGCGTCGACGGTCAGACTGCCAGTTGGGCCACGCAGGGGGTCTTCGCCCGTCTCAACTACGACTACCGCGGGCGCTACCTTGCCGAGGGCAACTTGCGCTACGACGGCTCGTCGCGTTTCCTCCGGGGGAACAGGTGGATATGGTCGCCGTCGTTCTCGGTCGGGTGGAATGTGGCAAGGGAGCGTTTCTGGGAGCCGTTGGGGCAGGTCGTGGGGCAGCTCAAGTTCCGTCTCTCGTGGGGACGGCTGAGCAACCAGAACACCGACTCGTGGTATCCGTTCTACTCCACCATGGGCTACACCAACGAGGGCGGGACGTGGCTCGTCGACGGCAAGAAGCAGAACATCGCGTCCATGCCGGCCCTGGTCTCGACGAGCCTGACGTGGGAGAAGAACAGCACCCTCAACTTCGGGCTCGACTTCGGGCTGCTCGGCAACAGGCTCACGGGTTCGTTCGAGGTTTTCCGCCGCAACACCTACGACATGGTGGGGCCGGGCGAGGAGCTTCCGTCAATCCTTGGGGCGGCCGTGCCCAATGTCAACAACCTGGACATGACGTCGAGGGGCTTCGAGCTTCAAGTGGGGTGGCAAGACCTGATTGGCGACTTCAGCTATGGCGCGCAGCTGACGCTCTCCGACAGCCGCGTCAGAATCGACAAATATCCCAACCCCTCGAAGAACCTCTCCTCCTATTACGAGGGCGCCTATCTTGGCGACATATGGGGCTACACCACCGTCGGCATCGCCAAGACCGAGTCGCAGATGGCAACCCACCTGGCCAGTGCCGACCAGGGCGCGCTAGGCAACAATTGGGGGGCCGGCGACATCATGTATGCCGACCTCAACGGCGACGGCAAGGTCGACGGCGGGCAGGGCACGGCGGGCGACCCCGGCGACCGCCGCGTCATAGGCAACAGCACGCCGCGCTACAATTTCGGCCTCAACCTCACCGGCGGGTGGAAGGGCTTCGACCTCAAGGTCTTCTTCCAGGGGACGCTCAAGCGCGACTACTATCCGGGTGCCGGCGATGCCGTCTTCTGGGGGGCTTGCGGGATTGGCAAGTGGCAGGCCGCGGGCTTCAAGGAGCATCTCGACTTCTTCCGCGACGACCCTAACGACCCCCTGGGGCTCAATCTCGACAGCTACTACCCCAAGGCCAATTGGAGCGGAAGCCGCAACAACCAGGCGCAGACGCGCTATTTGCAGAACGCCGCATATTGCCGCCTCAAGAACCTGACTGTGGGCTACACGTTGCCGCGCGACGTCACCAGGCTCTTCTACGTCCAGAACCTCAGGCTCTTCTTCTCGGCCGAGAATTTGGCTACGATGACGAAGTTCACGAAGCTCGGCGACCCAGAGATTATCGACGCCGGGGGGTGGGGATTCAGTAAGACATACCCCCTGTCGCGCAACTACTCGTTTGGCGTCAGCGTCACGTTCTAGTCTCAAAACACGTCTAATTTTCAGATTGTCAATCATGAACAGCATATGCAGAATTGCGGGTCTCGGTGTGGCTGTGGTGGCTCTCGCCGCGTGCGACGACTTTCTCGACCGCATCCCCGACTCGGAGATTACGCCGCAGGCCTACTTCTCGGCCGAGGCCGACCTTGCGGCCTACGTCGTCAACCTCTACCCGTTCGCGAGTGTCTCGCCGGGCAGCTATGGCATGGGCACTTTTGCCGAAGACAACGGGACGGACAACCAGGCGGCGACTTCGCAGGGGGCGTTTTGGACACCGGGCAATTGGACTGTCCCGCAGTCGGGTGGGGTGTGGAGCTTCACCGACATCCGCCGCATCAACTATTTTTTCGACCAGGTCTTGCCTAAATATCGTGCCGGCGAGATTTCGGGCTCTGCCGACAACATCCGCCACTATATCGGCGAGGCGTACACCATCAGGGCCTACAACTATTTCTCGAAGCTCACCACCATGGGCGACTGTCCCATTGTCTTCGAGGCCCTGCCCGACGACCGCGCCGTGCTTGTAGAGGCGTCGAGGCGCGAGCCCAGGCACCGCGTGGCGCGCTTCGTCCTCCAGCAGCTCGACTCGGCGGCTGTCTACCTGCTCGACAACCCGCCCGGGGGGAGGAACAGGGTGTCGAAAGACGTGGCGCACCTGCTCCGCTCGCGTGTGGCGCTCTACGAGGGCACTTGGCTCAAGCACCACCGGGGCACGGCGTTCGTCCCCGGCGGGCCGGGATGGGGAGGCGACGCGGCCGACGCCGCGGGCTTCGACATCGACGCGGAGATACGCTTCTTCCTGGCCGAGGCCATGAGGTCTGCCAAGGTGGTGGGAGACAAGCTCGTGGACAACCTTGTCGAGAACACCGACGCACCGGAGGGTTTCGATGCGAGTCACGTCTCGCAAAACCCCTACTACGCCATGTTCTGCGACCCCGACATGTCGGCCTATAGCGAGGTGACGATGTGGAGGGCCTACAGCGAGAGCGAGAGCGTGACGCACAACATCCAGATGCAGCTCATCCGCAACGGCGGGGGAACGGGCTGGACGCGCGGGCTGGTCAACTCGTTCCTCATGCGCAACGGGCTGCCCATCTACGCCGCAGGCTCCGGCTACGACGACGCGTGGGAGACGCAGGGCGTCAAGGCCACGTTGCAGGGGCGCGACTCGAGGATACAGCAGTTCACAAAAAAAGACGGCGACGTCGAGTTCTACACCTACGCCGGCGAGAAGTCGCTGTGGGACCCCACATGGATTGTCAAGGGTGCCGACGAGACCAAGATGGTGACGGGCTTCGCTGTCAAGAAAGGCAAGTACTACTCCGCGGACATGGAGTCTCTCCACAACAAGGGGGTCACGGGGAGCATCGTCTTCCGCGGGACCGAGGCGTTGCTCAACTACATCGAGGCCTCCTACGAGCTCAATGCGGCCATCGACGCCACAGCCTCCGCCTACTGGAGGGCCCTGCGCGCCCGTGCCAAGGTCGCCACCGACTTCCAGGCGACAATTGCGGCCACCGACGTGGGGCGGGAGGCCGCGGGGGATTTCGGCGCCTACTCCCATGGGCAATTGGTCGACGCCACGCTCTACAACATACGCCGCGAGAGGCGCAACGAGTTCTTCGGCGAGGGGATGCGCCTCGACGACCTCAAGAGGTGGAGGGCGCTGGATCAGGTCCCGGCCTCGGGCGATGGCTACCAGGTGGAGGGGCTGCGTTTTTGGGGGTCGGTGTACGAGACGGCCATGGCCGACGCCAATGGCGCGAACCTGCTCAAAGTCGACGTGGACGGCGGCACCGGCAACATGAGCGACCGCGCCATCAGCGGAGACTATATCCGCCCCTACCAGATTTCGCGGAGCAACAACAGCGTCTTCAACGGGCTCCACTTCACGGCGGCGCACTATCTCTACCCAATCCCGCAAAGCGCTTTCCGGCAGACGGCGGCGGGCGACCAGACCGATTTGGCGACCAGCAACGTATATCAGAACCCGGGCTGGCCGCGGGTGGCGGGGCAGGGGCCTTCGGCGGTCAACTAGCCCCATGCGCGCAGGGGGGCGAGTCCACCTCCATGCGGCGTGGCGAGGCGGCGGAGGCCGCCTCGCCCGCCGTCTTTTGTTCGTTGAGAAACTCCGCCACTTGACCCCGCCCCCCGCCCACGTAGGTTGATTTTATTTTTACCGCCATGCCTAAAGTCGCGTCGGATAGTTAATTTTACGTTGTCTTTCCTGGGGCGGCACACTCTTGCCACCCAAATGGAGCCGCAAGTCTACAGAAGAAACGTCTAGAAAGATATACGATTTTTGAGCAATGGAAGCAATTGACATTAAGGAACTTAACGAGCAGATTAAGAACGAGAGCTCGTTCGTGGACCTTATATCCATGGAGATGAACAAGGTCATCGTCGGCCAAAAGCATCTCGTCGAGAGCCTGATGATTGGCTTGCTCTCCGATGGGCATATTCTCCTGGAGGGTGTGCCGGGCCTGGCCAAGACTTTGGCCATTAACACTTTGGCAAAGATCATCGACGCCGACTTCTCGCGAATCCAGTTCACGCCCGACTTGCTCCCGGCCGACATCCTCGGCACGCTCATCTACAGCCAGAAGACCGAGGAGTTCCAGGTCAAGAAGGGACCCGTCTTCTCAAACTTCATCCTTGCCGACGAGATCAACCGCGCCCCGGCCAAGGTGCAGTCCGCGCTCCTGGAGGCAATGCAAGAGAGGCAGGTCACCATCGGAGACGCCACATATCCCATGGCCAAGCCGTTCCTGGTCATGGCGACGCAGAACCCCATTGAGCAGGAGGGGACATACCCGCTGCCAGAGGCGCAGGTGGACCGCTTCATGCTCAAAGTCGTCATTGACTATCCCAAGAAAGAGGAGGAGCAGCTCATCATCCGGAACAACCTCTCCAAGAGCTTCCCCAAGCCCAACACAATCCTCAAGCCGGACGACATCGTCCGCGCCCGCGGAGTGGTCAAGGACGTGTACATGGACGAGAAGATTGAGAGGTATATCGTCGACATCGTCTTCGCCACGCGCTACCCGGACCAGTACGGCCTGGGGCAGTTCAAGGAGATGATCTCCTGCGGGGCTTCGCCGCGCGCCTCCATCAGCCTCTCCATGGCGGGCAAGGCCTACGCTTTCATCAAGAGGAGGGGCTACGTCATCCCGGAGGACATCCGCGCGGTGTGCCACGACGTCCTACGCCACCGAATAGGGCTCAGCTACGAGGCCGAGGCCAACAACGTCACGAGCGAGGAGATTATCTCCGAGATTCTCAACAAGGTCGAAGTGCCTTAACGTCGCGCCATGGGGCCTATGGACCACAACACTATGGACAGCGCCGAGCTGCTGAGGCGGGTGCGACAAATCGAGATCAAGACCCGCGGGCTCTCCAACCATATCTTTGCCGGCGAATACCACTCGGCGTTCAAGGGCAGGGGCATGGCCTTTAGCGAGGTCCGGGAGTACCAGTATGGCGACGACGTACGCAACATCGACTGGAACGTCACGGCGCGCATGAACAAGCCCTACATCAAGGTCTTCGAGGAGGAGAGGGAGAACACTGTGGTCTTGCTGATCGACGTGTCGGGCTCGCGCGAGTTCGGAACGAGCTTGAGGTTCAAGAAGAATCTCATAACAGAGATGGCGGCCACGTTGGCGTTCTCCACGATTCAGAACAACGACAAGATTGGCGTCATCTTCTTCAGCGACAGGGTGGAGGCTTTCATCCCGCCCAAGAAAGGCAAGAAGCACGTTCTCCACATCATCCGCGAGCTGCTCACGTTCCAGCCCAAGAACCGCGGGACGGACATCGGCGAGGCTCTGCGCTACATGACCGGGGCCATCAAGAAGCGGTGTACGGCATTTGTCGTCTCCGACTTCCTCTCCGACGGCGACTTTGAGATGCCGTTGCGGATTGCCGGCCACAAGCACGACATCATAGCCCTCCGTGTGGCCGACCGGCGCGAGACCGAGCTGCCCGACGTGGGGCTGATGCTTCTGGCCGACGCCGAGACGGGCCGCCAGGCCTGGGTGGACACTTCCGATGCCGCCACGAGGCGTGCCTACGCGCTCAACGCCCAGGAGAGGGAGAAGAGGCTGGACGCCACGTTCAAGCGGTGCGCCATCGACGCGGTCAGTGTCTTCACCGACGACGATTACGTCAAGAGCCTGCTCGGGCTCTTCAAGCGCAGGGGCTGACGGAGGTTTATATGTTTTTCTCGAATTTCTGCATGAGTCTTTCTAAGTTTTTCGTGTCGTCGCTCCTCGCCCTCGTGGTGAGTGCCGGGGCCGCGGCGCAACGTCCCGTCGTCAAGGCCGAGCTGGACTCCGTGGCCATCTTCGTCGGGGGGCAGGTGGGGCTCAACGTCTCAGTCCAGATGCCCAAGGGCGAGGAGGCGCGGCTGTTGCCACTGCCCGACACTCTGACGAGCCACGTCGAGGTGGTCGAGATGGTCAGGGCCGACACCACCCTGCGGGGCGACCTCGTGGAGTGCTCTTTCCGCTACTTGCTGACTTCGTTCGACACCGGGTTGCAATATGTCCCGCCAATCCCTTTCTTGTTGGCCGCCGACAGCACCGTGGTCTCCATGCCCGATTTCGCCCTGTCGGTCGTCAACCCGTTCCAAAAGATTTTGGTTGACGAGCAGAGCGGCGTGGCGCGCATTTTCGACATCCGCGACGCCATCGATGCGCCGTTCCAGTGGAGCGAGTTGCTGCTCTATTGGCCTTGGCTCCTCGTGGCCGCGGCCGTGGCGGGGCTTATAGCGCTTGCCCTGTGGCTCCGCAGGCGCCTTGCGCGCCGTGGGGGCGAGGCCGGGGCCGCGAGCCGGGTGCCGCTTGAGCCTTGCGAGGTCACGGCTCTGCGCGACTTGGAGCGAATCCGGGGGCAGAAGCTGTGGATGCACAACAAGGTCAAGGAGTTCTATTCAGACCTGACCGATACGCTCCGCCGCTATGTGGCGTCGAGGTTCGGGGTGCAGGCCATGGAGAGCACCTCCTCACAGCTCATGGAGATGCTCCGCGGGCCGCTGAAAGGCAGCCCGGGCGAGGCCGAGGCGCTGAGCCGCATCTTGGAGCTGGCGGACTTCGCAAAGTTCGCCAAGGTCGAGCCGTTGCCAGACGAGAACGACCGAGCCCTGACCGACGCCGTGAACTTCGTCAACGCCACGACCGATGCCGCGCGCCGCGCGCAGGAGCAGGTCGAGAAAAAAGAGCAATAGAGACAAAGCAATGTTCAGCGACATAACTTTTCAGCACCCTTGGCTCCTCCTGCTGCTGCTTTTCATACCGCTCTACGTGGCGTGGTATGTGTGGCGGAGGAGGACGAGGCACGTCACGATGCAGATTTCGACCCTGGAGACGCTCTGCGGCCAGAAGCCGACGCTCAGGGTCCGGCTGCGCCACTTGCCCCTCGTCTTGCGCATGACTGCGGTGGCGATGGTCGTGTTGGTCTTGGCCAAGCCGCAGTCGTCGTCAAGCTATAGCGACAGCAACACGGAGGGCATCGACATCGTCCTCTCCGTAGACATCTCCGGCTCCATGGAGGCCGTGGACTTCAAGCCCAACAGGCTCGAGGCCGCCAAGAACGTGGCGACAAAGTTCATTGCCGGGCGCCCCAACGACAACATCGGCCTCGTGGTCTTCGCAGGGGAGAGCTTCACCCAGTGTCCGCTCACGACGGACCACGCCGTGCTCATCAACCTCCTCGCCGACATTCGGACCGGGATGCTCGCCGACGGCACGGCCATCGGCATGGGCCTGGCGACGGCCGTCAGCAGAATCAAGGAGAGCAAGGCGAAGAGCAAGGTCATAATCCTGCTTACCGACGGCATGAACAACTTTGGGGCCATATCGCCCGAAAAGGCGGCGGAGCTGGCGCAGACTTTCGGCGTGAGGGTCTACACCATCGGAGTCGGGACGCAGGGCGTGGCGCAAATCCCCGTGCAGACGCCGCTCGGCGTCCGCATGCAGGAGATGGAGGTCAAGATTGACGAGGTGCTGCTCCAGGGCATCGCCGACAAGACCGGGGGAAAGTATTTCAGGGCCACGAACAACAAGAGCCTGGAGGCCATATATGGCGAGATAGACGAGATGGAGAAGACCATCATGGAGGTGCGCCACTACACGAAGCGGACCGACGAGTATTTCCCCTACGCGCTTGCCGCCCTCGTACTGCTCCTGCTTGAGGTCGTCTTGCGCAACACACTGTTCCGCACAATCCCCTAGAGAACACGATAACTTATGGATTCTTTTAGGTTTGCACGCCCGGAGGCTCTCTACCTGCTGCTGCTGATCCCGGTGGTGGTGGTGCTGATGTACCTCTTCCGCCGCTCCCGTTCCAAGGCCTTGGCAGCTTTCGGCCAGTGGGCGCTCGTCTGCCACCTCATGCCCGACTTCTCCTCGCGCCGCTCGGCTTTCAAGGCCTCGGTCGTCGTCGTGGCCCTGGCGTTGCAGGTCGTCGTCGTGGCCGGCCCGCAGTTCGGCTCGAAGTTTCAGACGGTCAGCCGCCACGGCATAGAGGTCATGGTGGCGCTCGACGTCTCGAACTCCATGAATGCGCAAGACGTCATGCCCTCGCGCCTGGAGATGGCAAAGATGGCCGTGGCGAGGCTCGTCGACAAGCTGACCGACGACAGGGTGGGGCTGGTCGTCTTCGCCGGCAACGCCTATGTGCAGATGCCGATAACGTCAGACTTCTCGTCGATCAAGATGTTCATGCAGTCGGTCTCGACGGGAATGGTGCAGACGCAGGGTACGGCCATCGGGCAGGCCATAGACATGTGCGTGCGCTCTTTCTCGCCTGCCGAGGGGGTGAGCCGGGCCATAATCGTCATCACCGACGGCGAGAACCACGAAGACGACGCCGTGGCGGCGGCGCAGGCCGCGCAGAGGCAGGGCATACGCGTCTACACCGTCGGCATGGGGACGACAAAGGGTGCGCCCGTGCCGACGGTGGCGGGCGCCAACAGCAACTTCATCAAGGACAAGGAGGGCAACGTCGTAATATCGAAGATTGACGAGGCTTCGCTCGCCAGGGTCGCGCAGGCCGGGAGCGGGGCCTACATCCCAGCCAACAACATCCGCAACGGGATCAATGCGCTTGTCGACGAGCTCGGCAGCCTGGACAAGGCGGAGCTCGAGGCCAGGGTCTATTCGGAGTATGAGGACAGGGCGGTCTACGTAGAGTTCGTGGTCTTCTTGCTGCTGTGTCTGGACCTTATCGTCTTGTCGCGCAAGAATCCGCGTCTGGCGGCTTTCGACATCTTCTCGCGCCGCCGGGCGGCCAAAGACATGTTCCTGCCGGTCAACGAGGTGAAAAACAATTTGCAATGAACAAGATTCTAACCCTCGCCGTCGTCATGGCTTCTGCGCTCGCCACGGTGGCCAACGCGCAGAGCGAGAGAAGCCACATCCGCGACAGCTACAGGCTCTACAACGACTCGAACTACGCCGGCGCGCAAGAGGCCAGCGTCAAAGCCATGGCCGAGAACCCGATGTCATACGAGGCCAACTTCAACTACGCCGATGCGCTCTTCAGGCAAGACAAGGTCGACGAGGCTTTGGAGCAGTTCGAGAAAATGGCGGCGGCAGAGACCGACAAGGCGAGGCTGAGCGAGCTCTACCACAACATTGGCAACGGATATTACGCCAAAAGCGAATACGACAAGAGCATCGAGGCATACAAAAAGTCGCTAAGGGCCGACCCCACGAACGACGAAACGCGCTTCAACCTTGTGTCGGCGCAACATATGCGCAAAAATCAAGACAAAAATCAGGACAATAAGCAAGACCAGCAACAGCAGCAGCAACAGCAGCAGCAACAACAAGACCAACAGCAGCAGAACCAGCAACAACAACAGCAGCAGCAGAACCAGCAGCAGATGGACCGAGAGGAGGCGCAGAGGCTTCTCGACGCCGTCCAGCAAGACGAGAACGAGCTGCAGGAGAAGCGTAAGCAGCTCAAGGAGGCGCAACCCCGGCGAATCGAGAAGAACTGGTAGAGCTTAGGGTCTAAAGTATTACTTTTGCAGAATGAAACAAAATGTTCTGATAACAGCTATGAGGAGGGCTTTCGCGCTCGTCGTCGGTCTCGTTGTCGCCGCGCAGGCTTGGGCGGACGACATCAAGGTCGATGTCAGCGCGCCGTCGCAGGTGGCCCTGGGGCGGAACTTCCAAGTGGCGTATGTCGTCAATGGCGAGGCGGAGGCTATCGCCTTGCCCGAGGCCGAGGGGCTGGCGGTGCTTATGGGCCCCTCGACGTCGCGCTCCTCCAGCTACTCCATCTACAATGGCAAGATGGAGGCCACGAAGCAGACCACTTTCACATATGTAGTCAAGGCCACCAAGGCCGGCGTAGTCAACCTTTCGCCCGCAAAAATCACGGTGGACGGCAAGTCTGTCGAGGCAAGGGGCGTCTCGATAACGGTCGTGGACGCCGGGCAGCAGGCCGCTGCGCCCGGCGGCGAGCGGCAGGGGCAGACGGCCAGGGGCGACGGCGACGAGCTCTTCTTGCGCCAGACGCTCACCCGGGGTTCCGTCTATGAGGGCGAGGCCACCGAGCTTGTGACCAAAGTCTACACCCGCGTCACTCTCAACAGCCTCTCCGATGTCGTCCCGCCCAAGTTGTCGGAGTTCGTCGTCTCAGACATTTCCAATCCCAACATATCGTTCTCGACGGAGTTCGTCGACGGCCGCGAGTACCAGGTCGGCGAGATTAGCCGCAAGGTGATAATCCCCCAAAAGTCTGGCAAGATTGTCATTGAGCCGTGCGAGGTCGAGTTCACCGTCAAGAGGCGGGTGAGGGGTGGCGGAGGTTTCTTCGACGATTTCTTTGGCGACGTGCAGGTGTCGCGCCAGCGCGTCCGTGCGCCACAGCAGACGCTCAACGTCAAGCCCCTGCCCGAGGGCAAGCCGGCTGGTTTCAGCGGGGGAGTGGGGCAGTTCAAGTTTGCTGTCGAGGTGGCGCCCCGGGAGGCCACTGTGGACAACAGCGTGCAGGTGCGCGTCTCGGTCGAGGGGGCGGGCAACCTCAAGTTGCTGGCCATGCCCAAGCCGCAGTTCCATCAGGACTTCGACACGTTCGACCCCACGTCGAAGAACAACATAAGCGAGGGTGTGGCGGGCTTCAGCGGCAAGCGCACCGACGAGTACCTCATCATCCCGCGGCGCGACGGCGTGTTCGAGATTCCGCAGATGCAGTTCTCATATTTCGACCCGCAGAGGGGGCAGTATGTCAAGCTGACGCAGGGGCCGTTCGAGATTTCCGTGGCGAAAGGCGAGGGAAGCGCGACGCAGTCGGGCGGCGGCGTCTCGTTCTCGGGTTCCGGCCCGGAGCAGGTCGTCTACACGGCGTCCGACTTGCGCTACCTGCACTCCACCGGCGAGCTGACGCGCAAGGGCGTCTTCTTTGTCTTCTCGCCGCTCTTCTGGGTGCTGACGGTGTTGCCCATGGCCGTCTTGGCGGCTCTCTTCGCCTTGAACCGGAAAAAGTTGCACGACAATGCCAACATGACCCTCGTCAAGAGCCGAAAGGCCAACAAGATGGCGCGCCGCAGACTCTCGCGCGCCGCGAAGTTCATCAAGGCGGACAAGCGGGAGGCTTTCTTCGACGAGGTCATGCGCGCCATGTGGGGATACCTGAGCGACAAGCTGATGCTCTCGCTCAGCGAGCTGACGAAAGACAACGCGCGGGAGAAGATGGCGGCACACGGAATAGACTCCGCCGCCGCCGAGGAGTTCATGGCGCTTCTCGACGAGTGCGAGTTCGCGCGCTACGCCCCGGCCTCGGTGGCCGCCACAATGCAGGATGTCTACAAGAGGGCTGCGGAGGTGATTGAAAAGATTGACGATTTGCACGGAAGATGACTTTCAGAGGTTTTATAATGGCGTCCGTCGCCTTTCTGCATCTGGCGACGGCTGTCTGCGCCGCGCCGTCGGCCGGCGAGGCCGACGCCCTGGCGCGCGACGGCAAATATGCCGAGGCCGTGGATGCCTACGAGGCCATTTTGGCTGAGGGGCGGGAGAGCGCCGCGCTCTACTACAATTTGGGCTACTCCTATTTCAAGCAGGGGATGCTCGGCAAGTCGATTCTCAATTTCGAGAGAAGCAAGTTGCTAGACCCGTCCGATGCCGATGTCGACGTGAACTTGGAGCAGGCCTATGCGCTGACCGACAAGATGCAGGAGGTTGAGCCTCTCCTCTTGGCCCGGCTGTGGAACAGCGTCTGCAACCTGCTCAGCTCCGACGGGTGGGCGGTGGCTTTCGTGGCCTTTTTCGCCTTGGCCCTGGCGGGTGTGGGCTGTTTCCTGTTGCTCGACAGCGTGGCGGCGCGCAAGTTTGGCTTCTTTTCGGCAATCTTGTTGCTCTGCGCCGCAGTCTTCTCTGTCAGTGTCTCGTTGCGCAAGAGGGCGCAGATTGAGGACGGGGCCGACGCCATAATCATGGTCTCTTCGGTCAACTTGACAACCTCGCCCGACAAGAACGCCACGCAGATGGCCGTCTTGCACGAGGGCACCAAGGTGCGGATTGTCGATATCTTGGGCGAGTGGATTGAGGTGAGGCTGAAAGACGGCAACGTCGGTTGGCTCAAGCTTGCCGAGGTCGAGAAGATTTAGCCGTCTTCCGGGGTGAGTCCCGAGGTGTGATGCTCTAGGGGCGCGCGTGCCGGCGCGTCCCTTTTTTCTGTCGTTGCTACTTCTCCGCCGCCGTTGGGCAGATGCCGCGCAGCCCGCATTCGGCGCATTTGGGTTTGCTTGCCGTGCATGTATATCGGCCGAAGAGGATGAGCCAGTGGTGCGCCTTGTGGAGCATGCCGGCGGGGATGTGCTCGACGAGTTGGCGTTCCGTCTGTTCGGGCGTCTTGCACCCCGTGGTCAGCCCCAGGCGCGCGGCGACGCGGAACACGTGGGTGTCCACCGGCATGGCCGGCACGCCATAGGCCACGATGAGCATGACGTTGGCAGTCTTGCGCCCCACGCCGGGCAGGAGCATCAGCTCGTCGCGGCTGTGGGGGATGAGCCCCCCGAAATCCTCCACCACTTTGCGGGCCATGCCGACCAGGTGGCGGCTCTTGGAGTTAGGGTAGCTTATGGAGGCTATCACACCTCGCACCTCCGCCTCGTCCGCCGCCGACAGCGACGCGACGTCGGGCCAACGGCGGAACAGCGATGGGGTCACCATGTTGACGCGCTTGTCGGTGCATTGCGCCGAGAGCATCACGGCCACGAGAAGCTCGTAGTCGTCGCGGAAGACGAGTTCGGTGTCGGCGTCGGGCATCGTCTCCGCGAAGTGGCGCAAGACAATCCCATATCTCTCCGCGGCCGTCATTGTCCGCACTCCGCCGAGTTGACGATGCCCAGCACGTCGGCCACGATGGCGTCGTGGTCGAATGCCAGCGGCGGCAGGCTGTCCACCCTGTGCCATTGGGCCTCCGAGGCGTCGTCGCGCCCCTGCGCCGTGGGCTGCCCCGGCAGTTCCGTGGCGTATGCGGCGCTCACGGTCCACCCGCGTGGGTCGCGGCCGGGCGTGTCGTATATGCCAATGTGGGCCAGCAGGTCGGCCGAGCCGATGTCTATCCCCGTCTCTTCCTCCAGCTCGCGCCGCGCGGCGTCGATGGAGCGCTCGCCCTCGTTGACGAAGCCCCCGGGCAGGGCCCACTTGCCGGCGAAAGGCTCGTTGCCGCGGCGGATGAGCAGGATGGTGCGGTTGCCGGCGGTGTCGCGGGAGAGAATCGCCGCGTCGGCGGTGAACGCGGGGCGGGGGTACTTGTATGTGAACATGAGGGTTGGTCTTTTCTGTTTTTAGGTAGACAAAAAGTCCCGGCCTTTGCAGGTCGGGACGGAAAGGCAACTCCGTGCCTAGCTATGAGCCGATACTCAGACTCGAACTGAGGACCCACGCATTACGAATGCGTTGCTCTACCAACTGAGCCATATCGGCTTTTCGACCACAAAGGTAGCCCTTTATCTTTAAATTCCAAGCGGGCGGAATTATTATTTGCTAGAGTAGCATTTTTTAGCGAACATTGCGAACGCAAAAGATAACCTACCCGAACAACGCATGAAACACCTTATCTCCTTTGCCGCGCTTTGCGCCTCGACCGCGGTGGCGGCGCAGAGCTTCGGATATGAGAACCCCGTAATCCCGGGTTTCCACCCGGACCCCAGTGTTTGCAGGGTCGACTCCGACTACTATCTCGTGACGAGCAGTTTCGAGTTCGCGCCCGGGGTGCCGCTCTTCCACAGCCGCGACCTCATAAATTGGGAGCAGATTGGCCACTGCCTGACGCGCAGGGCGCAGTTGCCGCTGGAGAACTCCGGCTCGTGGGGGGGCATCTACGCGCCGACAATCCGTCATCACGACGGCACGTTCTTCATGATTACGACCAACGTGTCCGGGGGCGGCAACTTCATTGTCCACACGCGCGACATCCGCGGCGAGTGGTCAGACCCCGTGTGGCTCAAGCAGGGGGGCATCGACCCCTCGCTCTTCTGGGAGGAGGACGGCCGATGCTTCATGGTCTCGAACCCCGACGACGGCATATGGCTGTGCGAGATTGACCCTTTCACGGGCGAGCAGAAGACCGAGTCGAAGCTGATCTGGGAGGGCACGGGGGGGCGATACCCCGAGGCGCCGCATCTCTACAAGAAAGACGGATGGTACTACCTCATGATTGCCGAGGGCGGCACCGAATATGGCCACTCTGAGACGATTGCGCGCAGCCGTAGGATCGACGGCCCCTATTTGGGGAATCCGGCGAACCCCATCTTGACCCACTACAGGCAGTCCACCGAGGCCAGCCCCATCCAGGGCACCGGGCACGCCGACCTCGTCCAGGCTCACGACGGCTCGTGGTGGATGGTGTGCCTGGCTTTCCGGCCCGTCAGCGGGAACAACCACGTCATGGGGCGCGAGACATATTTGGCGCCGGTGTCGTGGCCGCGGGGGGGATGGCCGGTCGTCAACGGCGACGGGACGATAGCGCTCAGCATGGACGTCCCGACGTTGCCGCAGGTGCCGGTGGCGAAGCCCGATGCCGTCGTGGAGTTCGACGCGCCGTTGGGTCACGAGTGGAACTATTTGCGCAACTACTCCCCGGAGAACTATAAGGTTGGAGGCGGGCGGCTGACGCTGGTGGCGTCGACGGAGAGCATCGACGGGGTCGGGGCGCCAACGTTCGTCGGCAGGCGGCAGCAGCACGTCGCGTTTAGCTCCGAGGCGGTTGTCTCGCTCGACGGCAAGACGCCCGGCGACGAGGCCGGAATCTCGCTCTACATGAAGAGCCACACCCACTACGACCTCTCGCTTGTGCGCAAGGAAGACGGCAAGACCTACGCGCGCCTCCGCTACAGGCTCGGCGAGATGAGCCACGTCGAGAGGGAGGTCGAAGTGGGCGGCAAGGGTGTGACGCTCCGTGTCGAGGGCTGTGCCGAGACATACTCGTTCAGCATCTCGACCGACGGCAAAAAGTTCCTGCACATGGGGAAGATGGACACGCGCTTCATAAGTTCCGAGGCGGGCGGGGGCTTCACCGGCGCCTACATAGCCCTCTTCGCGCAAAAGGCGGCGGGCAAGAGCAAGGCGAGGGGAGTCTTCGAGAGGTTCGCCTACAGACCGCAACGGTAAAAGTTGTATCTTTGCGCCGCATTGTGATGCAAAGTGTGATGGGAGATTAAGCTTGTCATGCAGTGCAGCGAGTGCACAGAGACTTAATTTTGAGTAACACAACAATTTATTACGCGTAATGCAAACTTTTGACATCAAAGGAACGAAGCGCGAGTGTGGCGGCAAGAAAGTCGCAAAGCAGCTCCGCCGCGAAGGCATCGTGCCGTGCATCGTCTATGGCGGCGAGGAGCCAATCGCGTTCTCCGTCCCCGAGGTCGACTTCCGTGGCCTCATCTACACTCCGAACGTCTATATCGTCAACCTCTCGGTCGACGGCAAGGAGATGAAGGCCGTCTTGCAGGACATCCAGTTCCACCCCATCTCGGAGAAGATTCTCCACGTCGACTTCTTGCAGGTGACCGACGACAAGCCCGTCACCATCGGGATTCCCTTGCGCATCGTCGGACACAGCGAGGGCGTCAAGGCCGGTGGCAAGCTCCAGGTCCAGATGCGCAAGCTCAACGTCAAGGGGCTTCTGGCCAATCTGCCCGACGTCCTCGATGTCGACATCACTCCGCTTGGTCTTGGCCAGTCGGCAAAGGTGGGCGACCTGCACTATGACAACCTTGAGATTCTCAACGCCAAGAGCGCCATCGTGGCGTCGGTCAAGTCCACGCGCGCGGCAATATCCGCCGCCGCAGCCGCTGCCGCCGAGGCTTCCAAGAAGTAGTTTCCCCACAGGCCGCGTGAGTGGCCATATGCAGGGATGCGCACGGCGTTGCGCGTCCCTGCCTTTTTTTATTGCGGCTCTCGTCGTTGTCGCCCCGCGTCCACGGTGCTTTCCCGGTTCGGGGCTGTCTGTAGCATGTCCGTCAGCTGGATGGGTCTTGTCGTCTGCATCTCGGTCGTATCCGTCGGGAGGCGCACGCCGAGGATGTCCGACCCGTAGCCGCACCAGTAGCCAAGGGCGCCGCGCACGTTGCCGCGGATGCTCTGCTCGGCGCGGAAGATGAAGTTGCCCGACAGCGACACGGATCTCTGGAAGTCGCTCCAGAAGTTGAAGCTCGTGCTGTCCATGCGCGCCAGCTTGAGCCACAGCGTCTGGCCCTGGCGGAGCAGGAAACTGCCGCCATACTGATTCTGGGGGCGCACGTCGATGTGGATGTGTCCGTTGGTCACGGCGTCGTCCACGGCTCCCATGAAGCAGGCGCGGAAAGTGTTGCCCCAGGCGAGGTAGCAAGAGAAGAGTTGGTAGTAGTCTTTTGTCTCCAGGGGGTCGGTGGCGTGGAGCGTAAGCCCCATGGCGTCGCGCTCCAGGCGCCGCTCCGAGACGCTGTCAATCCGCACTGGGGGCGGAATCGTCGTTTCCGCCTCGGCGTGGAACTGGCGGAAGTCCACCGTGAGCCTATACGTCTTGCCGGCCTCGCCCGTCATGTCGCCCGTGGTGTAGATGTAGGTCGGCAGGCGGCGCAGGCTGTACATGCCCGTCAAGACGACCTCGCTCTCGCCGTCGCTCACCGCCACGCGGGCGTTGCGGACAATGTAGCGCCCCAGGTCCCACAAGTCCTGCCCCTCCTCGTCGACGGGTATGGTGGACGTGAGAAGGACCATCGGTTGCCCGCCCGAATCTATCCATCCCTCGACGACAAGTTGCGCCTCACCGTCGGCGTATATGTCCTCGTCGCAACTCTCCAACGTCATGGACGTGGCCACTAGGGCCGCTATGAATATGTCTTTGCGCATCGCTGTCTCAGAATCGGATGTAGTAGCCGACGGACGGCAGGGGGAAGAATATCATTTGGAGGGGGGCGTAGGAGAAGCGCCCGCGGGCGTAGCGCAACGAATATGTTATGTCGTTGCCGTGGTTCGTGGCGTTGTAGACCGAGAGGTTCAGCCCGTGTTCGATGTCGCTGCGCCTCTTGAAGACGAAGTTGGCGGAGATGTCGAGGCGGAACATAGCCGACAGGCGGTTGGCGTTGTGGCGGCCATATTCCGAGACCACGTGCTCGTTGAGCAGGTAGAAGTTGCGAGGGGCCGTGAAAGGGGTTCCCGACGCCCACACCACCGTCGCCCCGAAAGTCCACCGCCAGTGAGGGCTGTAGGTGAGGACGGCATCGAGCTCGTGGGTGCGGTCGTGGTTGGCGGCAAAGGTGCCGCGGTAGTTGCCCTCGTCGTAGTGACGGGTGGCGCGGCTCAGTGTGTAGCACAGCCAGCCCGAGACGGGGCCCGTCCGCCGGTGGAGCATGACGTTCAGACCGTAGTTGCGCCCGCTGCCGCTCACCAGGTGGTTCGCCGCGTCGTAGTCCTCGTTGAGCAGGTCAAACAGGTCGCCCGAATATTCCAGCTGGTTGTCGAGAATCTTGAAATAGAGTTCGGCGGAGATGCTCCATGCTTGCCCAATCCGATGCTCCGCCGCAAGCCCGAAGTGGCGCATGGACTGCGGGGCGAACCGCCTGTCGCTCGCCATCCAGTACTCCGTCGGCAAACCCAGCGACGAGAAGCCCGTGTGGTGCAGATATTGGTGGCGCGTGGCGTAGTCGAGCCTCACCTCGCCGTGCGGCAGTTGGCGGCGGAGGGAGACGTTGTGGTCGGGCGTGAAGCGCACGGCGCGGTCGGCGTCGAGCAGGAGGGTGGCGCGCAGCTCGGCCTTGAACTCCCAGTAGTCGCCCAGGGCGATGGCGTAGCCGCCCAGCAGGTTGGCGTGGACGGCGTCTTGCGTCAGCGGCCGGGCCCGCGTCTCGTTGCTCGTGCCGGTCAGGCGGGGAGACTGTGGCCGCACGCGGTTCCACGCCAACTCAAAACCTGCCGTGAGGGGGCCGTCGGTGTGGTGGCTCTTTGCGCCAAGCTCCATGATGTCGGCGGGGAGGCCGAAGCCCACGCCGTTCTGCTCCAGCGCCGTGCGGCTCCAGTGGCGGCTGAAATATGCCGTGCGGGTTGTCGTGGAATATCCGTCGCCGCGGTGTCGCCACGTTGCCGACGCCACGACGTTGCCCCACTTCATCGAGCCGTCGATGCGGTTTGCGCCGCCGTCAATCTCTATGTCGTCGTTGCCGGCGTAGGCGTCGATTCGCACGATGTCGCTCTCCGAGGGCCGCATGACCCACGTGGCGTTATAGTCGCCGAAGTTGTAGCCCAGGCTGGACTCGCCCATGCGCAGCCAGCGGCGGTAGAGCAGGTTGAGATAGGCGGCGCGGGCCGAGATGAACACCGACGAGCGTCGACCGGCGGGCGCGCGCAGTGTCCCTTGCGACGATATTATGCCGGCCGAGGCCTCGCCGCTTATGCCGCCGGTCGTCTCCATCGGGGGAGACATCTCGAGGACGCCCCCGAGCCGGTCGGGGAAGAAGGCGTCTTGCGCCGAGCGGGTCAGCCGGAGGGTGGGGTAGTGGCCGGCGTTGAAGACCGAGAAGAAGCCCAGCAGGTGGCTGGCGTTGAAGACTGGCGCGCCGCCAAGGCTCACCATGTTGTGCCCGTTGTCGCACCCCTGGATGTGAAGCCCGGCGTCGAGTTCGGAGTTGCTTGAGATGCCGGGCAGCATCTGTGAGTAGCGCAGCGGGTCGGCGTTGCCCAAGATTTTCGGCATCGAGTTCATCATCTCCATGTCCCACGTCAGCGTGCCGCCCGCCAAGCCGCGCAGTGCCGATGTCTGACGCCGGGCGTGGACGTCGACGTTGCCGAGCGTCCCGCCCTGGAGTGTGTCCGTCGAGACGGTCTGCCCCAAGGTGGCCGAGGCGCCTTGCGCCATCAGAGCCGCTATGGCTACGAGGCCTCTATTGGTCAAGGGTGTCGAGCAGGTTGTTGTAGCTCCCGAAGGTTATCTGGGCCATGCGGCGCAGTGCGTAGAGGTTGCTCTCGTTGGCGAAGCCCTCGACGGGGGCGTACGATGTGCCGTCGTCCAGGGTCATCATCGGCATCCAATACCACTCGTTGAGGAACTCGTCGCGGAAGCATCCCAGCCTCACCTCGCCCGGCACGATGCTGTCGCCCATCGTCACGCGGCTTGCCGACAGCGCCCCCGACGCCGCGGCCACTTCGGCCTTGAACAGGGCGCCGTCGTGCTTGTTGTCGTCGGCGCGGCGCAGGCTCTCCGTGAAGAGCGGCAGGTCGCTTATCTCCACTTCGGCCCGCAGGGCGTCGAGCAGGCCTATGTTCACCCTGGCGTTGCGGGGGCGGGAGGCCCCGTAGAGGTTGCTGCCCGAGACGTTGATGCGGACAAGGCCGTTGTCGCCCCGCGTCACCATCAGGTCCACCGTCGGCGTGCCGCCCGGCGCCTCGGCTTGCCTTTGGCTGAGGAGCATCAGGATGTCCCGGGCCTCAATCCGCCCCGACGCGCCGCTGAGGGCCAGGGCGCCAAGCAGGGTGAGGGCGTCGCCGTCAACCCCGATGCTTATCGTTCTGAGGGCGTCGCCGATGCCCCTCATGGCGGGCGTCTCGACTTCGGGGCGCCTTGCCGTCTCGTCGTCCTGGTCTTCGCACGAGCTTAGGGCCAGGGGCGCCATCATGGCGGCCATAAGTGCCATGGTTGTGTCCAATATGCTTTTCATTGTCGCGCCTCTGTTGTTCTCTTTTGTTGCAAACTTAGGAATTTGCGGCAATATAGGCGACAAAACAATATACCTATGAGTCGCGCAAGACGCATTTTCGCCCCTAGCCCGCTCTCCAGGGCTGTCCTGGCGTGTTCGCGGGCGGCGTACAGGCTATGGGAAATAGTTGTAAATTCGTGTGGTTTATACTCTCCATAGATGGCTCTTCGCAACGTCTTGGCGGCTTTGGCCGTCGTTTCCTCCCTGTTTCTGGCCTCGTGTGGGCAGGGTGCGGGCGAGATTCCGTTCCGCCGCAACTCCGGTTTCGTCTTCGGGACAAACTACAATCTCATATACCGTTCGCGCACAGACCTTTGTCCGCAAGTCATGGCGCGCCTTGCCGAGTATGACAGCTCCATGTCGGTCTTCAATCCCTCTTCGACCATGTCGCGTCTCAACGGGGGCGACAGCGTGGTGGCCGACACTCTGATGCTCCACGTCATCGGCCTGGCCAAGATGTTCCACAAGTTCTCCAATGGTGCTTTCGACATCACCGTCGAGCCTCTGAGCCGCCACTGGAGGTTCACGCGCCATCTGGAGAACGACACCATCTCCGTCGAGCAGTGGGAGGCCCTGCTTGCGGGGCTGGACACGGTCATGCCGCTTGTCGGGCTAGACAAGATCTCCGTCGAGGGCGACGTCGTGCGCAAGGCGGACCGCCGCATGAAGCTCAACGCCAACGCCCTGGCGGAGGGCTACGGCATCGACTTGGCGGCCGGCGTTTTGGAGGAGAACGGCGTGACGGACTACATGGTCGAGATTGGCGGCGAGATCCACTGTAGCGGCGTAAGCCCACGCGGCGGCAAGTGGAGGATTGGGATTGACCGGCCCATCGAGGGTTCCAATATGCTCAACAGGCAGAACCAGTGCATTGTCGAGGTGTCGGATTGCGCCGTCTCGACGTCGGGCAGCTACCGCCAGTGCTATCACGTGGCCGACGGGAGGAGGGTCCAGCATACCATAGACCCCCGGACTGGAATGCCCGTGGCGCACTCCATGGAGAGCGTAACCGTCGTGGGGCCCAACACGCTCACGACCGACGCCCTCTGCACCACGCTGATGGTTCTCGGCCCCGACTCGGCGCTCGGCAAGATCGACGCGCTGCCCGACACCGAGGCATACATAATTTTTCGCGATGCCGACGGGAATCTCGTGGAGCGGATGACGGACGGCTTCCGCAAGCTGATTGTGGACTGAAGATTGCGTATGCAAAAAAAGTAAGCGGCAGTGTCCACACTGCCGCTTACTTTTTTGGCTTCGGAGTTCCGTCAGTCGAACAGGAACAGCATCTCGCGATACTTCGGCAGGGGCCACATCTCGTTGTCCACAATCAGCTCCAGCTTGTCGACGTGGTAGCGGATGGTGTCGAACAGGGGGCGGACGTCGCGGTCGTAGGCGTAGGCCTTCTCGCGCTCGTCCTCCATCTTGTTGGCTCGCTTGCGGGCGTCAATCATGTCCTGGACGGTGGTGCGGATGGTGCGCACGTGGCCCGATATTTTGCGGATCAGCTCGCGCTCGTTCTCGGTCATGTCGGCCGCCTCGTCGCCCATGACGTCGCGCATCCCGCGGACATTCGCAATCAGCGTGTTCTGATAGGCCAACGCCGTCGGGACGATGTGGTTGATGACCAGGTCGCCAAGCACCCGCGCCTCAATCTGCACCTTCTTGACGAACTTCTCTATCTCGACGTCGTGGCGCACCGTCAGCTCGCGCTCGCTCAAGATGCCGCCACCGACGAAGACCTCTTTCGAGTGGGCCGACAGCATCGTGTCTACGCTCTCCGGGACGCTCGTGATGTTCGTCAGGCCGCGCCGCCGCGCCTCCTCGGCCCACTCCTCCGAATATCCGTTGCCGTCGAAGTGGATGGGGGCCGACTCTACAATGAGTTTGCGGATCTCCTGGAATATGGCCTCGTCTTTTTTCACCCCGTTGGCAATCAGGGCGTCGACGTCGGCCTTGAACCTGCGGAGCTCAGACGCCATCATGGCGTTGACGGCCGTCATGGCTCCGGCGCAGTTGGCCGACGAGCCCACGGCGCGGAACTCGAAGCGGTCTCCGGTGAACGCGAACGGCGACGTGCGGTTGCGGTCGGTGTTGTCGATGAGAATTTCGGGCAGGCGGCCGACGCCGAATTTCAAGGCCGTCTTCTCCTCCGGGGTCATCTTGCTGTCCGACACCTTTTCCACAATGCTGTTCAGCATCGACGATACCGTCGTGCCCAGGAAGACCGACATGATGGCGGGCGGCGCCTCGTTGGCCCCCAGGCGGTGGCTGTTGCCGGCGTTGAGAACCTGGGCGCGGAGAATGTCCTGCCCCTTGTAGACGGCCGACAAGACGCACGTCAGGAACGTCAGGAAGAGCATGTTGCCCTTGGGGTTCTTGCCCGGGGCGAAGAGGTTCACGCCCGTGTCGGTCGTGAGGCTCCAGTTGTTGTGCTTGCCCGAGCCGTTGACGCCGGCAAAGGGCTTCTCGTGGAGGATGACCTCGAAGTCGTGGTGCTTGGCCAGGCGGCGCATGACGTCCATCAGCAAGACGTTGTGGTCGCAAGCCACGTTGGCCTCCTCGTATATCGGGGCGAGCTCAAATTGGCCGGGGGCCACTTCGTTGTGGCGCGTCTTGACGGGAATCCCGAGCCTGTGGCACTCAATCTCCAGATCGCGCATGAAGGCCGCCACGCGCTCCGGGATGGAGCCGAAGTAGTGGTCGTCGAGCTGCTGGTTCTTGGCAGAGCTGGCGCCCATGAGGGTGCGGCCCGTCAGGAAGAGGTCCGGCCGTGCCAGGTAGAGGCCGCGGTCAATGAGGAAATACTCCTGCTCCCAGCCCAGGTTGGCGGTCACCTTGGTGACGTTCTTGTCGAAATATTGGCACACGTCGACGGCGGCCTTGTCCACGGCGTGGAGGGCTTTGAGCAGGGGAGTCTTATAGTCGAGGGCGTCGCCGGTGAACGAGATGAAGATTGTCGGGATGCAGAGAGTCGAGCCGACAATGAAGGCCGGCGACGAGACGTCCCACGCCGTGTATCCGCGGGCCTCGAACGTGGCGCGGATGCCGCCGTTGGGGAACGACGAGGCGTCGGGCTCCTGCTGCGCCAGGTGCTTGCCGGAGAACTCCTCGATCACCTTGCCGTCGGGCCCGTAGCTGATGAAGCCGTCGTGCTTCTCGGCAGTACCGTCCGTCAGGGGCTGGAACCAGTGGGTGAAGTGGACGGCGCCGTGGTCCATGGCCCAGGCCTTCATCCCCGCGGCCACGCCGTCGGCCACGTCGCGGCCAATAAGCTCGCCGTTGGCAATGCACTGACGCACTTGCCTGTAGACTGAGGCCTGGAGATACCTCTTCATCGCCTCGTCGTTGAACACCTGCTCGCCGAAAATCTCGGTCACGCGCTTCTCGCAAAACGACATCCGCTGCTTGGGGCGCCGCATGATGTCGGTCAGGGCCTTGAAACGTAGTGTTGCCATCGCGTCTTGTTTTTTGTAGGTTTATAGGTATATGGCGCAAAAATACGCTTTTATGCCGAATGTACCCCTCTCGATTCGGGGGTAATATCGTCCAAAAGATGTTTTATCCCCATCTTCGGGGCGTTTTTGTGGGGGGGCGGTGCGTGTTGGGCTCTCGATATGTTGCGCCACGCTCTTGGAGGCGCGTCCGCCCTGCCTGGCAATCTTTGCCGCTGGGCCTGTAGGGAAATGCGCCGACGGGTTGCGTCTTGCGCAAATTGCGTTCTATTGTTAACGTTTGTGGCGATATTGCGTGGAATAGTTTGTCTCCGTGTTGCGGAATGTGGGTGTCCTCCGTGTGCGATTTGTCCATTTTAGTCTTGCATAGGGAGTCCCATCCGCCGGGGCGAGGTGGCGTCTCTTCTCTTTTGTTGTGACTTTGTTTGATCATTATAGTTTGCTAATGAAGAGTTTTAAAACCCTGTTTTTGGCCGCTTTGGCGCCTATGTGCGTCGCGGCGCAGTCTTCCGACCCGCCTGCCACGGCGGGCAAGAGCCTCAATGTCCTTGTCTCGGGGCAGAGCAAGTTCTCCAGCCCGCTCTCCGCCGTCGGCCGCGTGGAGTCCAGCCCCGCCGAGGTCGGCTCGGTGGTGCCCTCCGGCGTCCTCAGGGTTGTCGGCAATGGCGTGGGGGCTCCGGCGCTCCACGTCTCTTCGCTTGCCGGCGCCGTGCTGACCTTTGGCGAGGCCATGATGCCCACCGGTCTGCGTCCCGCCGCGCAGGGCGCCGCCACTCTCTCCGCATGGCCCAACCCGACCCGTGGCGCGCTGACGCTCGGCGGTGTCTCCGACGGCGAGGCGGTCTGTGTCCTCGACCTCTGCGGGCGCGTCGTGTTGCAGGGGCGCGCCCCCTCGCTCAACCTCTCGCCGCTCCCTGTTGGTGTCTATGTCGTCAGCGTCGGCGGCAGGACTTTCAGGGTGATCCGAAATTGAAAACAGGCGGCGTCACGAATATTTAAAGACATTGTACGATAAATCATAATAATCAGGATATGGCGAAATTCAAGTCTCTGTTCCCTGCGGCTGCCTCTGTCGCATTCCTTTTTTGTTCGGTTCCCGACGCCTCGGCGCAGTTCTACGTCTGGCGCGGCGGTGAGGCGGTCTATGCCCTGGCGCAGGGCCTGGCGGACAGCGTCACTTTCACCGTGCCGGCGGATACGATAGCGCTCGTGGCGCAGAAGCCCGACCCCTCGGCGGTTGGCGGGCGCATTGCGAAGCCCTCCGAGGGTGTGGATCTCGGCACGGGGGTGCTTTGGGCGCCGTGGAATGTCGGAGCGTCCTGTCCCACCGAACGGGGCGCCCTTTTCGCATGGGGTGAGGTGACCCCAAAAGCGGAGAGTATGAGTGGGTATACAGATGAGAATTATCGGTGGACGTATGGTCAGCATAGTAGTGATAACCCAAAGAAATATAACGACACCGACGGCAAGCGGACACTCGACGCGCAAGACGATGCCGCCACCGCCAATTGGGGTGGTGGGTGGCGCATACCCACGCAAAAGGAGTTTGAAGACTTGCTTTATAATTGCGATTGGACGTATATGGGTGTCGGCACATGGCATGGCAATGCCCAGCCGGGTTGGCTCGTTTGTAGCAAGACGCCTAAGCAGAAGTCTGTTAGTTCTGCCTTGCGGACAACGTCTGCCGTTGCGGCAGACAGTTGTTGCATATTCATGCCGTGTTATGATGAAAGAGAGACGTATTATTGGAATGCCGGCGTTTCCGAACCCGTAGGCTTTGCCCATGCTTTTTCGTTGTATGGTAATATTCTTAGTGAAGAAGTTTCATAAATGTTAGGCCGTTTTTGGCGCAGATCTGGCTTGCCAGTCAGAGCTGTGCGCTCAATTCCCGCAGACAATAGTGTCGAATAGGGCATAGCCAAATTCAGACTTGCGGTGTCCGTCGTGATGAGGTCTCGGAGGATGCCCCAAGTCTTTTGTCTCTCGTAGCCGTTTGTCCATAGTCGGTTATCCATTGCTCGCCCCCCTCAAAATGGGGGCGGGCCTTGTTTTCGGTGCGGACATGGTGGCGGCTTTTGAGGTTGGTTCCGACGCCCCATTTTGTCGTATTGATTTCGATGCTTGGCGGCTACTGTGGAGTCATTGTGCTCTGGCGGCATGACGGGGAGGCTACGAAAGAAGAAAGGGACGCACAGCTCGTGCGTCCCTATGTTGATACCCTTGTACTCCTTTGGTTGTCAATATCCGGCAGCCTTGGCAATCCGCGCCGGGATCTCGATGTTGTCCATCTTGCCGCAGAAGAGCTGCGAGCCGGCGCCTATGGCGAAAACCGGGACGTAGCCCGCCGTGTGGTTGGGGCTTGTCCATCCCACGAGCGAAATCTCGCTCATGACGCGGCTGGCCTCGGCGGCAAGCGGCTCGGTGGTCGAATAGAGGCGCTCCTCGAAGACGACGTGCTTCTTGACGAACGACTCCTCGAAAGCGTCACGCAGGCGGCGCTCCTGCTCCCACGAGATGGGGAGTTTCTCCCAGAAGCCCATCTTCTCGGCCAGGAGCTCTTTCGCCTCCTGCCAGTTGATGCGCTTGCGCATGCGGCGCATGTCGGAGACGGCCCTGGACAGCTCGCCGCGCGACTGCGCCTGATTGGCCAACGCCTTGAGGTTGAGCTCATATTTGGTCGTGCCTAGGCCCAACCCGCCGGTCTCGTGGTCGGCCGTGACGACGATGAGGGTCTCCTTAGGGTGCTTCTTGTAGAACTCATACGCCACCCTGATGGCGTTGTCCATGTCGATGACCTCCTTGAATGTCGTGGCGGCGTCGTTGTCGTGCGACGACCAGTCGATTTTCCCGCCCTCGACCATCAGGAAGAAGCCCTTGTTGCCCTTGCCCCGCGAGAGGAAGTCTATGGCGCTCTCGGTAATCTCGGCCAGGGTCATGTCGCCCTCCTGCCTGTCTATGGCGTAGGGGAGGCACGACTGGTTCGCGTCCTCTTTCTGGATCAACACCATCTTGTCGGCCTTGCCGGCCTTGGCCTTATATTCGTCGACACCGCGGGCCACGGTGTAGCCGGCCTCCTCGATGATGGGGAAGATGCTGGGTGCCTCTTTCTTGTCGGCCGTGGTGGTGGGCTTGAGGAATCCGCCGCCGGCGTAGAAGTCGAAGCCCGCCTTGGGCAGGTCGAGCGCAATCTCATAATACATGTTGCGCTCCGGCTGGTGGGCGTAGAACGACGCCGGGGTGGCATGGTCCACGCTGACGCTCGTCGTCACGCCAACGCGCTTGCCCGCCACCTTGGCTTTCTCCGCCACCGACTGGACGGGATTCTTGTCTTTGTCCACCCCTATCGCCCCGTTATACGTCTTCGTGCCGCAAGCCAGGGCTGTCCCGCCGGCCGACGAGTCGGTCACGGAGTTGGTCACCGAGAACGTCGTGGCCATGCTCGCCACCGGGAACGTGGTGCAGAGCAGAGGTGTGGTCCCGATGCGCCCCTCCAGCTCGGCCAGGTACATCTCGGTGCCGTTGACGTGGTTGACGCCCATGCCGTCGCCGATGAAGTAGAAGACATATTTCGCCTTTTGGGCAAAAGCGGAGCCGACCATCATGGCCAGCACCACGACTAGTAACAATCGTCTCATATATGTATGGATTCCTTTTGTTTCGCGTCAACGCAGCTCCATCTTGCCGCCGCCAATCCGCTCGCCGTCGGCAAAGAGCTCGATGTCATACCGGCCCGGCATGAGTTCCCCCATGTCCACCGCGTAGACAATGTAGGTCGGGGTCTCCTCGCCGCCATACTCCACCTGCCTCTTGGCCGAGAAGTTGATGTCGGCGTCCTCGAAGCGGAATGTGTCGCCCTTGGAGTGGTAGAGGAGCTGACCGTCGGGGCGCGTCAGCCGCAGGTATATGTCTTTCATGCCCACTTGCGCCGACACGTTCTTCGCGATGCTGAACGCCACCTTGATTTTGGCAATTTTAGGCAGGCGGCTCGTGGCCTTGTCGCGGTCGTTGAGCGTCGTGGCGCTCACGTCTCGCGCTTCGAGCCGGGCCGCCACGCTCACCTTTTGCGTCAGCTCCTGGTTGGCCTCGCGCAACGAAGCGCTCTCGCGGCGGACGCTGGCCAGCCGCCCCTTGATGTCGTCGTTCTCCTTGCGCAGGGCGTTGTTCGTGGCGTTGAGAGAGTCTATTTGGACAATGAAACTGCGCATGACGGTGCGTAGCGTCGAAAGCTCCCCCTGCAGCTCCTTGATTCGGCGGGCGTTGGAGGCCTTGATGGTCTTCAGCTCCTCGGTGAGCTGCTCGACCCTGGCGCGCTGCTCGTTGACGAGGTTGTCCAGCGAGTCGTTGTCGGTGTGCACCTCCTCATATGCCAACGAGAGGTCCTGATAGTCGGAGACAAGCTGTTGCCGCTCTTCGGTGAACACTTGCGTCATCTCCTCCATCTGGCTGTTGCTCCTCACGAGCATGACTATCAAGACAATAATCGCCGCTGTCAAGATTGCCGCCAGGGCGGCGGCCTGTTTGCCTTCGAGTTTCATGTGGGCAAATTTAATCATTCGGGGGCAAAATTAAAAGCCGCGGGGGGGGGCGCCCGGACGGTGGCAAGGAGCTGGGCGGGCAAAAAAAGAGACGCCGTGCGGAGCATCTCCGCACGGCGTCTGTCGTTGTGTGGCTTGACGGATTACATCATGCCGCCGCCCATGCCGCCCATCCCGGCTCCGCCGGCGGGCATCTCGGGCTTGTCCTCTTTCTCCTCGACAATGATGCACTCGGTGGTGAGGAGCATGCCGGCTATCGAGGCGGCGTTCTCCAGTGCCACGCGGGTCACCTTGGCGGGGTCGATGACACCGGCCGAGAGGAGGTTCTCATAGGCGTCGGTGCGGGCGTTATAGCCGTAGTCGCCCTTGCCCTCCTTGATCTTCTGGACGATGACGGCGCCCTCTTTGCCGCCGTTGACGACAATCTGGCGCAGGGGCTCCTCGATAGCGCGGCGCACAATCTCGATGCCCGTCGTCTCGTCGTCGTTGTCGCCCTTGAGCGACTCGAGGGCCTCCGTGGCGCGGATGTAGGTGACGCCGCCGCCCGGGACGATGCCCTCCTCGACGGCCGCGCGCGTGGCGCACAGGGCGTCGTCGACGCGGTCCTTCTTCTCTTTCATCTCGACCTCGGTCGGCGCGCCGACGTAGAGGACTGCCACGCCGCCGGCCAACTTGGCGAGGCGCTCCTGGAGCTTCTCGCGGTCGTAGTCGCTCTTGGTGTTGGCAATCTGCGACTTAATCTGAGCCGTGCGCTCCTTGATGGCCTCCTTGTCGCCCTTGCCGTTGACGATGGTGGTGTTCTCCTTGGTGATGGTGACCTTCTCGGCCACGCCAAGCATCGAGAGCTCGGCGTTCTCGAGCTTCAGGCCCGTCTCCTCCGAGATGAACGTGCCGCCCGTCAGGATTGCGATGTCCTGGAGCATCTCCTTGCGACGGTCGCCGAAGCCAGGGGCCTTGACTGCCGCCACCTTGAGCGAGCCGCGCAGACGGTTGACCACGAGAGTGGCGAGAGCCTCGCCGTCGACGTCCTCAGCAATGATGAGGAGCGGGCGACCAGTCTGGGCTGCTTTCTCGAGGATGGGCAGGAGGTCTTTCATCGTGGAGACCTTCTTGTCGTAGATGAGGATGTAGGGCGAGTCGAGAGCCGCCTCCATCTTCTCGGTGTTGGTGACGAAGTAGGGCGAGATGTAGCCGCGGTCGAACTGCATGCCCTCGACCACGTCGACATGCGTCTCCGTGCCCTTGGCCTCCTCGACGGTGATGACGCCCTCTTTGCCGACTTTCTTCATGGCCTCGGCGATGAGCTTGCCAATCTCGTTGTCGTTGTTGGCGGAGACTGTGGCGACCTGCTCAATCTTCTCGGTCGAGTTGTCTATCTCCTGGGCCTGCTCCTTGATGCTGGCCACGACCTTTGCCACGGCCTTGTCGATGCCCCTCTTCAAGTCCATGGGGTTGGCGCCGGCGGTGACGTTCTTGAGGCCGGTGTTGATGATGGCCTGGGCCAGGAGGGTAGCGGTGGTCGTGCCGTCGCCGGCGTCGTCGCCAGTCTTCGATGCCACCTCCTTGACCATCTGCGCGCCCAGGTTGGCATACGGGTCGGCTAGCTCCACCTCCTTGGCCACCGACACGCCGTCCTTGGTGATGTGGGGCGCGCCAAACTTGCGCTCGATGACGACGTTGCGGCCTTTGGGGCCGAGGGTCACCTTGACGGTGTCGGCCAGCTGGTCAACGCCTTTCTTCAGAAGCTCGCGGGCCTCTGTGTTGAACTTTATTGTCTTTGCCATGATTTGTCTCTTCTTGGGAATTTTGTTGTTCTGTTGAAAGCCGCGTTTTCTTTAGGCCACGTAGAGGACGTCGCTCTGGTTGATGAGCAGGTAGTCCTCGCCGTCAATCTGAAGCTCGGTGCCGGAATACTTGCCGTAGAGGACGGTGTCGCCCGCCTTGACCTCTACAACCTCGTCCTTCTTCGCTCCGCCGACCAGGACCACCGTGCCCTTGAGGGGCTTCTCCTTGGCGCTGTCGGGGATGATGATGCCGCTCTGAGTCTTCGTCTCGGCGGGGACGGGCTTAACCAGCACCTTGCCGGCCAGCACTTTGCCTTTTAGTTCTGCCATTGCTGTATGTTATTTTTATTAATATCTTGCCTGCCGACTTCGCTTCGGCCTATCGTGCCTCCCGAAGTCGCTTTGGAAATATCATAATGTGTGCCAAAGGGATGGTTGTGCCATTTTGGCAGACCCGTTGCGGCGGCTCGCCGGCAAACATGGCAACTCCGCGGGTCGCGCCGCGCATTATGGCATACGCGCTAGTTCTCCGACCGCGACATCTCTATCCGCGCGGAGCGGATCATGGCGCGAATCTTGCGCCCCTCGCGCAGTGCGAGAGACAGTTCCCACACCTGGCGCACGGCCGTCTTGTCTGCTTCGGTCATGATGGAGGCGAAGTGGGCGCGCGGGCCGCGGTAGTCAACCACGATGCGCCCGTCGGAGTTCTGCACAATGAATTTTGCGATGTTCGCCGCCTCGGCGCCGTCGTAGCGCAACGTCTCCCAGACATACTCGTCGTCGCGGAACGTATTGCTGTTGGCGTCGTCGTCCACCTTGTCCGTGGTCAGATACTGCTCGCCGCGGCGCAAGACGATGTGGTCGTGGTGGATGGCGCTCTCGCCGACGAAGTTGCTCGACATCGAGAACGCGCCGTTGGCGTCGGTGCGCGCCTTGAGCAGGCACCGGGCGTATGTCCTCCACGCCTGTTGCGTCTTGGCCGTGTAGGTCGGCACAGCGGCGTCGGGGTCGTCGGCGGCCATCTCCTTGAGGAGGCGCCGGCGCGTCGTCTCGCACTGCGAGAGCGAGCTGTCGAGGAACGCTATGGTGCGCTCCGCCTCGTAGCGGTTGACGAGCCGCAGCAGGTCGCGCGCCTCGCGGTAGGCTTCGGGCTGGTCGGCATAGTGGTTGCGGAGGCTGTCCAGCAGGGTCCGGGCCAGGCCCATTTTCCTGTCCGAGAATGCCTGCACGGCCTTGCCGTATATGCTCTCGGCCTGCTCTTGCCGGCTTGGGGCGCACGCCGCCACAGCCGCGGCGAGGGCCATGGCCGCCAGGTGCGGGAGCAGTGTGTGTGTCATGTCAGACTGTCTCGTCGGGTGCTGAGCATTCCGCAGGCGGCGTCGATGTCCTGTCCTTTGGACTGGCGGATGGTGGCCGTGAGGCCCTTGGCGTTGAGCCTGTCGCGGAACCACTCCATGCGCCCGCGGTCGCACCCGTGCAGGTCGCTGTCGGGGATGGAGTTGAACGCGATGAGGTTGACGCGGCACCACCGCAACGGCGACAGCAGTCGCGCGAGGTTGTCGGCGTCGGCGGCCGAGTCGTTGACGCCCTTGAAGAGGGTGTACTCAAAGGTCAGCCTCCTCTGCCCCGACCAGTCGTATTCGCCAAGGACTTTGAGCGTCTCGGACGCCGGGAAGGCCTTTTGGGCGGGCATGAGCTCGGAGCGGCGTCGCTCGTCGGGGGTGTGGAGGCTTATCGCCACGTGGACGTCCGACTCGTCGAGCAGTCGGCGCAGGGGGGCGACCATGCCTATCGTGGACACCGTGATCCGGCGCGGGCTCCAGGCGTAGCCCCAGGGGGAGGTCAGGATGGCGAGCGACTTCAGCACCTCGTCGATGTTGTCCAGGGGTTCGCCCATGCCCATGAAAACCACGTTCGTCAGCCTCTCGTACCCCTCGGTCGAGGCCATCTGGTTGAGAATCTGGCCCGCGGTGAGGTTGCCGCCGAAGCCCTGCCGCCCCGTCATGCAGAACTTGCAACCCATCTTGCACCCCACTTGCGACGAGATGCAGAGCGTGTTGCGGTCGTCGTGCCCGTCGGGGATGTAGGCCGTCTCGACGGCCTTGCCGCCGTAGTCGTAGAGCATCTTGCGGGTGCCGTCGGTGGAGATGAGCTCCGCCAGCGGCGGGGTGCGGCCCACGTCGTGGCTCTTGGCCAGGGCCTCGCGGCCTCGGGCCGATATGTTGGTCATGCCCTCGATGCGGGGCGCGTTTTTCTTGTAGAGCCAGTCCGCCATCTGCTTGGCGGCGAAGCGCGGCAACCCGGCCTCGGCCGCCACCTCCTGCAGCTCGGCCAGTGTCTTGCCAAAAAGGTGGGGCATCACTCGCGCAGTTTGATTCCGCGTCCTGTTATGTCTATGACGCCCTGGCGGAAGAGCGTCCCTATGGCCATCTTGAAGCTCTTCTTGCTGCACCCGAACAGGTCGCGTATCAGTTCGGGGCTTGTCTTGTCGCCAATGTTCAGCTCGCCGCTGTTCAGCCGCAGACGCTCCACTATGGCGTCCGCCAGCCCGCCCACCTTGGCGTAGCCCAGCGGGGTGGGCGAGACGTCTATCTTGTCGTCGTCGCGCACTTTCTTGACGTAGACTTTCAGACGGTCGCCGACGGCGAGGGGGCTGAAGACGTCGCTCTCGTATATGAGGCCGGAGAACGTGTCGTCCAGCACGACGTTGTAGCCCAACGGCGACAGCTCGCACACGATGGCGTCGGCGGCGTCACCGACCCTGTACGTGGGCATGACGTTGTCCAAGTGGCGGGCGAACCACTGCGTGGCGGCAATGCGTCCCGTCACGGGGTCTTGGAAGACGTATACGACATAGGAGCGGCCCGCCACCATCATGTCGCGCTGCTCGCGCCTCGGCACGAGCAGGTCTTTCGCCAGGCCCCAGTCTAGGAACGCGCCGGGGCTCGCCACCTCCTTGACCCTCAGGTATGCCACCTGCCCGACCTCGGCCAGGGGGGTCTCGGTCGTGGCCACGAGACGGTCCTCGGAGTCGTAGTAGACGAACGCGTCGGTGGTGTCGCCGACGCCAAGCCCCTCGCGCATATATTTGGCGGGCATCAGAATCTCCCCGCTGTCGCCGCCGTCGAGGTAGCAGCCGAAACTCACTAGGCGGGTGACGCGCAAGGTGTTGTGCCTCCCGACGCGCGCGCCGCGCCTGTCGCCATTGTCAATCATGGTGCAAAAGTAGCTCTTTTCCCTCTCATTGCTCCGCCACGACCTCGGCCAGGCGCGCCACGACCTCGGCGGCCTTGCGCAGGCTCGGGATGGGCAGGTACTCATACTTGCCGTGGAAGTTCTCGCCGCCGGCGAAGATGTTGGGCGTCGGCAAACCCATGAACGAGAGGCGCGAGCCGTCGGTACCGCCGCGCACGGGGGTGATTTTGCACCTCACGCCGCACTCCTCCATGGCCCTGCGGGCGTAGTCCACCACGTGCATGACGGGCTCTATCTTCTCGCGCATATTGTAATATTGGTCGCGGATGACGGTCTCGACGGTCCCGGCGCCAAACTCGGCGTTGAGCTTGTTCGTCAGGTGGAGCAGCTCTCTCTTGCGGTCGTCGAAACGGTCGCGCTTGAAGTCGCGGACGATGTATTTGAGCGTCGTCTCCTCCACCGTGCCCTCCATGAGCGTGAGGTGGAAGAACCCGTCGTAGCCGTTGGTGTGCTCGGGCGTCTGGAAGCTGGGCAGCATCCCGACAAACTGGTTGGCTATGCGCATGGAGTTGCGCATCTTGTGGTAGGCGTAGCCCGGATGGACGTTGCGGCCGTGTATGACGACCGTGGCCTCGGCGGCGTTGAACGTCTCGAACTCCAACTCGCCGACGGCCCCGCCGTCGACGGTGTAGGCGAAGTCCGCGCCAAAGGCCTCGACGTCGAAATGGTCCGCCCCCTGGCCTATCTCCTCGTCGGGAGTGAAGCAGACGCGGATCTTGCCGTGCTGGCGCGACGCGTCGGACATCAGGGCCTCCATGGCGGCGAAGATGGCGGCTATGCCCGCCTTGTCGTCGGCGCCGAGGAGCGTCGTCCCGTCGGTGACGATTATGTCTTGCCCCACGTAGTCGCGCAGTTCGGGGAACTCGTTCGGCGAGAGGCGGATGCCAAGCGCTTCGTTGAGCGTTATGTCGTCGCCGTCGTAGGCGGAGACAATCCGCGGGTTGACGCCTTTGGCCGAGAAGTCGGGGCTGGTGTCCATGTGGGCAATGAAGCCCACAGTGGGCAGGGGCCTGTCTGTCGTGGCGGGCAGGGTGGCGGTGACGTAGCCGTAGGGGCTCACGCGGATGTCGCTCATGCCTATCGAGCGCAGGTCGTCGGCAAGGCGCTTGGCGAAGTCCATCTGCGAGAGCGTCGAGGGGACGATGCCCGAGGTCTCGTCGCTCTGGGTGTTGACCTTGGCGTAGGCCAGAAATCGTTCTACAACGTCCATGTGTCTGTTGCTGTTTGCCTTAGCGTACGTCGTCGGCGCGGAAGCCGAAGCCCATGCGCTTCGCGGTTTTTGTCTTCGAGGTGAGGATGTAGCGCTTGAGCGTGGCCATGTCGGTCTGCATGACCATCTCGTAGGGCGGCACCAGGGGGTTCTCCTCGGCGGCGTACTTGAACGCCGTCTCCGCCACCTTGCGCCAGCTCTCCTGGGTCAGCTTCTGCTCGCCGTAGTGCTTCACGCCCATGTTGCGTTGCCGCTTGCCCTCGACGAAGAACGCCGACTCGGAGTTGATGAAGACGCGGGCCACGAGATAGCCGCCGTCTTCGTCGCGGTCGTACTTGAACGAGTCGGAGAGGAAGTCGTAGACGTTTATCATGCCGACGTAGGAGCGCGAGGCGTCGGCCTTGACATATTCCGTGGCGCGGGCCTCGTGCTCGCGGTCGAACTGGTAGACGTCGGTGAGCTGGACGAAGACCAGGACGTCGGCGTCGAGAGTGAAGATGCCCACGTGGCGGGCCTGGCGCGTGAACTTGATCTCTATCGAGGGGTCGAGCAGTTCGCGATATTCCGCCGCCAGCGCCTCAAGCACCGAGCACAGCGACTCGAAGTTCGCCGTCACGGCGGCATCGACGCCCTGCCGCGTCTTGGCGCGGGGGTCGAGCAGGCTTACTATGGTGTTTCTCAGTCGTCTATTCATTTCGTGCGATTTTTTTTTGAGGCTATTCCGTGTCGGCGGCCAGCGTCACCTCCAGCACTCGCCGTGTGGCGCCGGTCAGCTTATATCTGTCGTCAATACGCATCCCGACAATGCAGACAATCCCTCCGCCGCTCTCCTCCAGGACTGTGGCGGCCTCTTTCTGTGGGAGGCTCATCTTGCTGTCCACGAAGAAGTCGGACAGCTTCTTGCTCCCCCTCATGCCCAGGGGGCGGAAAGTGTCGCCGGGGCGCCAGTGGCGCAGTGTCAGGGGAAAGGCGATCTTCGAGGCGTCGAGGTGCATCCGGGCGGCGTCGCGCGACGGGACGAAGCCCGGCGGGGCGTCGAACACCCGCAACAGCAGGTGGGCTGGCTCCCAGACCTCGCCGGTGCCCGCGTCGACGAGGGTCTCCGTGGCTTGACAAGTAGCCGATGGTGTCACAATCACCTCCTTGCGGTCCACCACGGCGCGCAGCCCTTTGGCGTGGAACACTTTGCCGCTATGCGACATCTCGACGCACCGGGCCATGCGGGCTATGGCGTCGGCCGAGAAGCCCTTTGGGGAGAGAATCTCGAAGAGGTACGGCTCGGCGCATGGCGACGCTCGCAACGCGTCGGCGTCAATCCGCGTCGCCGCTCCGTCGCGTCGGACGTTGGCGGCCTCGAACCGTCGCGCCTCCTGCTCGAAGACGGCCAGGACGCCGGCCATGTGCGAGGCGTTGGCGCGCATGGTGGCCAGGAGCGACGGGTTGATGGCCTTGAGGGCGGGGACGACGTGGTGCCTTATCTTGTTCCGGGCGAAGTCGTCCGACGCGTTCGACGAGTCGGTCACGTAGCTCAGCCCCTTGGCTTTGCAGTAGTGCTCTATGTCCTCGCGCGACATGTCCAGCAGGGGGCGGACCACGCGTCCCGACCTGGGCTTCATCCCGGTCAGCCCCCGCGGGCCCGTGCCGCGCGTCATGTTGAGGAGCATCGTCTCGGCGTCGTCGTCGGCGTGGTGGGCCACGGCGACGCAGGGGATGCCCCGCTCGTCGAGAATCGTGCCGAACCACTCGTAGCGCAAGTCGCGCGCCGCCATCTCGATGGAGACGCGGCGCTCGGCGGCGACGCGCCGCGTGTCGAAATGGGCCACGAGCAGCTCCACCCCCATCCGCCCGCACAGGTCGCGGACGAAAGCCTCGTCGCGGTCCGACTCCGCGCCGCGCAGGTGGAAGTTGCAGTGCGCCGCCACGAGGCCGTAGCCACCCTCGGCGAGGATGTGGAGCAGGGCCACGCTGTCGGCGCCGCCGCTCACCGCCACCAGGACGGGGCGGCCGGGGTCTATGAGGTCGGCTAGGCGCATCGCTTAGTGCTTTATGACAAATATATAAAAAATGTGCGTGTTGAGGCGGGTCGAAATTATGGGGACTTTCCACGGGTTATACCGAAGAATTGATGCCTTACACGCCGTCCGCTCCATTGGGGGACATAAAATCAGCGTGGCTTTTACTCACGAGCGCTTATAAAATTGGCGGATGAGTCGTGGCTAGCTGTTGCGAGGTTGTGATTTAGACATATTTAGAGGGTGTTTTGATGATAATTGGGTCTATCGCTGTTTTAAAATGGTAATAGGTTAGTCGTTTCTGTGGCAGGTGGAGTGCAAATATTTGGAAATTAGTCGGCTTTCAATGCTACGCATATAATTATCCATGTATTCCCAATTAGGATAGCCATTGTCGTCAACAGGAAGCGTAATAATTTCTTTTGATAGGCGAGCTGAATTCCGTTTGTAGCCGAAATTATATTTCCCCCTTATACGGTCTGCTATGGTTGTAATGAATGTTCCCGTATATCTGTTCAGGTGATTATTGTAACCTAGAGTCATGTCGGAAGTGGCAATAAAATCTTCGGCTTTATACACAGAATAGCCCATCGAGCCCTCGCCATTGCGAATAAATGCAATGCAATTTCCTTTTTGGATTTGGCTCTCTTCTCTGCTTACAAAACACATTACCCCATTATTCAGATTGGTCGCCCCAAGATAACTGACACCATCGGTAGACTTCTCGATGTGGTTAAGCCCTTTTGATTTGCCTTGAACGAGCGTTGGGAATAAGTCGCGTAATAAAAAGTTCTTCCAAATTACTCTCTCCTCTTCTGTATGTGTTTTGTCTGTATTGTCGGTAGCTAATTGCTTGCTCAGTTTGTCTATTGTTGGTTTTCGGGTCTGTTGTTCCCTTTGTTTAGCGTCATCAAACAAATATCCTTTGCCATGGGTTATCATGTTGAACTCGAATGTCAGGTAGTCGGCCATTGTGTTCTCGAAGTCCTTTTCGGACGGAATTTCGTCGTTAAAATAGTAGAACGCATGAAGCCACTCGTCTTTTGCCTCTATGGTTGTTTTTACGCAGAACTTAGTTTCTGCCTCAATCCTCCCAAACCACACATCAAGCAAATGCTGTCGTTTGTCTTTGGCATATGCTGTTTCCACCAGGCCGATGTGCTTATTCACTTCGTAGCCGTCGTCTTCAAAGTTGATGAATTTGCACTCTTGGCATCTGTCGTGTGGGATTCCTGCTTTAAATACTGCGATGCACGTGTTAGTGCCAACTCCGTAAAACGTGTTTTTGTTGAGGGTGATGACCCCCTCCAATGTGTGTTTTTTTAGAATGCTATTCTTGATGTTTTGCTCTTCTCTGCTCTTGCCGGTGACTGATGATTGGGGCATGATGACTATGGCATTTGCTCCTTCCGCTAGTGAGTCGAGTAAATGTTCAGTAAAGCTAATTTCATACTGCTCTGGATCGTTTTTTGAACCCTGCGAGTATGGGGGATTCATCATTCCTACGGTACATCCTTTCAGTTGTATCTGTTTAGGGTTTTGCCGTATAAAGTCCATGTTCTGTAGGTTGCTTTTGCCGTCACCACGCAGAATCATATTTGTAGTGGCAATGGTAAACATATAGGATTGCAACTCAATACCGAATAATTGGTCACGTTTTATGCTCCTCCTTTGGCTTTCGCTTTCTGCCATTTTCACCATTTTGTGCATTGCGGCAATGAGGAAACCTGCTGTTCCGCAACATGGGTCGAGGACTTTGTCCGTTGTTTTAAGTTGAGCTAAATCGCAAAACAGTTCGGTTATATGCTTCGGTGTGAGGACAATGCCTAAAGTTTGTCCATCACCTCCTGAGTATGACACGAATTCTCCATAAAAACGTCCCAAATAATCTTCCGCCGAATTGCTGTATCTAATATTCTTATAAATGTTATTCCAAAGGAATTCGGTATAATGCCTTAGCGGCGTTTTCCCTAGCGTAATGTCTATTTCGTTTATTTTTGTTGTGTCTCGAATTACTGAAAATTGGCTGAGTAGCTTGTCTCGTTTAGTGTCGGGTGTGACATTTGCGCGATCCAAATTGCTTTTAATCGCATCGAAAATTTTTTGACCGTCGGTCTTTTGTCTGTCGCCGACAAGAGAATCCACTTGAAAGTTCTTAAATTCAATTTCACGTAGGGCAAGCATAATGCCTGACACCACTAATGGCTTCTGCTCTGTAGTTAAATTACCATAATTGCGCAGATCTCTGTGCAAAATCTCGGCATATTTTAGTATTTCTGCTGTCGTTTTTGCTGCGTCGGTTTCTTCGTGCAGTATTTCCCTGAAATAGTATTCGTTTATGTTTGTCGGGTTGAACGAAACAAACGTTTCTACATCTGGTAACTCTTGATAGTCGCCTCGTTCGTTTACAAACACTGGTGTTATCTTATGGTGCTTTTCGTTTCCAGAAACGCCAAAAGCTATAACTTTGTTGTACGATGTGTGTTTCGCCAAGTGTAAGGCATAAAACAATGCGCCATTAACGGCAAAGTTTTTCACTGCCTTTATTTCTTGTGACAGCGTGCCGCTCCCGTCTTTGTAAATGTGCTTGTCTACTGATGCCTTGTCTTCAATGACAAGGATGAAATCATTAACTATCCCGCAATATTCGGGGTAGCCTGTATTCCCTGTTTTTGATTTTGACGCTGTTTTTAATGCTTCGTCTATTTCTTTTATGTCGCATCCTTGTGGAGTTAGTTGAATATCAGCTTCTGACAGCAGTTCGTGGACCCAAAGATCCGTTTTGACCTCTTTTTTCGCCATGTCGTAGTTGCTTTTTTGTTTGACCTAGTGAGAGTGAGTCTCGTGTAGCTATGTTTGCGAGTTTCTACTACATAATCTGCCAACTGTTTGGCTGACGTCTAGTGCTTCTAAGACCTCTTTGTCTCGTACTGCCGGACTTCTTCTTTTGATGATGCAAAGGTGCGCATTTTGCCTGGTATTTGGGGGGCAATTCTGTACTTTTACCATTGAGACGTGTTAGTTGTAAAGTTCGTTAGTGCAAGTCGCTGTAGTATGGCGTCGTTGCCAAGTTGTCATCCTGCAATCGTGAAATTACCTTTAGGTTCTCGCATGAGGTGCAAGAGAAAGTTTTTAATATGCTATTAATATGCTATGCGGGATGTTGCCCTGATTGTGCGGATTGCGAATCTTTTCATAACTTAATGGTCATATTAGACACATACGTGCCGAATGCGGCGTGTGGGATGCATTGGATGAAAACATTAAGAATTGAGAAAGATGAGCGCTAAGGTGGAGTTGCCGGTGATTGAGACGGTCAAAGATTTCAAAAACTGGTTTTATGTCGTGGAATATGACGGGCAGAGGCATCGTCTGAAGCTGTTCCCCTTCCAAAAGACGCAGAAAGAGCCCAAGAGGGTGATGTGCGTCGTCAAGAAGTTGCCCGACGGGGTCACCAGGCTCTCGCAAGACCTTGTGCCGCTCATTGCGCAGCGATACAAGGTCGGGGAGGTGCACAGGCTGCAGATCAGGCCCGGCGAGCGCCCGGGGCAGTATGATGCCGTCTCCGCCGACGAGTTCCGCTTCCATCTTGTCAATTCCAAAAACAAGAAATTGGCCGACCGTCCCATCTTGGAGTGCCGGATCGTCTCAATCGACGGGATGAAGGTCAACGTCGAGGAGGTCGAGGCCGACGGCCGCCAGGGCGAGATGGATGTCGCCATGATAACGCCTGAGGCTCTGTTTGCCATGTGCGCAGCCAGCGAGACAGACGGCAGGGCGTTGCGGATGGCCAGGCGCGTCTTCAAAGTGTCGCCCGACTTTGCCGAAGTCAGGCGCCGCCTGGGTGAGGGGAGTGGAGACTGGTTCGTCGAGGCTGTCGATGTCGTCGGGAGCCGGATGCCGCGGTGGCTCACGACGAGGCTGGACGTACGTGGCGGCGTGGCGCACAGGATTCTGCTGCTCAACGAGTTGAAACGCGTCGGGATAGAGATTTTGGAGAGGAGCGGGCTGATTGCCGGCGACGGGGAGAGCCTGGCGCGGATGAGGGCGAGGCTCTCCGAGTGCCTGCGGTTGGCCGACGAGTATATGTCGGCTCTCAACAAGATAAAAGACAAGACGATAGGGGCCTATTCGGCCGACCTGCTCTCCAGCTTGGAGCGGACGGGATACATCTACGAGGCCGAGCACAGGCTCGGCGTCCTCACCAGGGCCATGAGCCTCGACAGGGACCTGATGACGCGCTGCGTGCGCAAGTTGTTCGACGTCTTGGCGCGCCGCGGGCTGGCGGCGTGGCGGCAAGAGCCCTTGCGGGCGGCAATAGTGCGTCTGCTGACCGACTTCGTGTCGCTCAACGTCACGGCGGCCGACAGGGTCATGGACTTGCGGCTCGGCGAGAACAAGGCGGTTGTGGCCGATGTCGTCCGGGCCTTGGCCATGGCGCTCCTCCTTGCCGACGAGGCCGAGATGCCCGTCGGCCGGCGGGTGCTGCTGTCGCGCCTGTTCCGCTACGCGTCGTTGTTCCACGCCAACCTCGGCTCGTCGCTCAACAACAAGGCCTACTGCTCACTTTGGGGCGAGACGCCGGGAGGCCTGCCTTTTGCGTGGTCGGACATGACGGGCAGTGCCGACGTCATCAGCTTCCGGGCTTCGCAGTCGCCCACTGCGCCGCTCTCCGCCGAGACGCGCTGCTACGTGGGGCGCGGGGTGGTGGTGAGCGTCTGCGGCGGCCATATCAGGGTGGCCCCGGCTGTGGCGCGCAAAAGCACGCGCAACGTGCTGCCCGAGGGCGTGCCGGGGTGGAGGGACGTCGAAGTTCGGCTCGGAAGCCGCGATTATGTGCGCGACGTGAGTTCCGACATGGGAAGCATACACGACCTGCGGCTGATGTGGCGCGACATCGAGGTATGCCTCTTCGAGGAGAAAGGCGATGCCGCCAAGCCCGCGCCGGTGGCGTCGGCGGGGCGCAAGGTGCTGGTGGGCGAGGGCGACGAGGTTCTGGTCCGAGTCACCGGCGCCGCCAACACGAAAGACGCGTCGCGCAATCCGCTTTTCAGGTGCGTCGTGGTCGACGAGAAGCTGAGGGGGGTGGGGGTGGTCTCGCCGCGCGACATTGTCCACTACAATGTCGTCGATGCCGAGTATGACGACTTCCTGGACGACGACGGCAGGCCGTTGCTCCTGCGCGCCGTAGTCCGCGAGGTCGATGCCGACGGCGTGTGCCGTTTCGGCATGGTGGAGTTTGTCGACACGTTCATCAGCAACTACGCCAGCGAGGGCGAGACCCTCCTTTGCCGGATGACCAAGGCCGCAAGCTGGGGAAATCTGCTCATCAGCCGCGAGGGATACTCGCTGCGCATACCGGCCGACGGCGACACCCCGCACCTCGACAATGGGGACCTGGTGTGGGTCGAGGTCAAGAGGGTATACAGCGACGGCAAGGTCGACGCCGAGTTCATAGAGGTCGACGAGGCCGGCGAGACGCTGACCGACGGCGAGGCGTTCCACAACATGGTGTTGGCATATTCCGACGGGATGGTCTACGACGGCGAGCAAGACGAGGAGGACGACGACCCCGACGAGCCGGCGGCGAGCGAGGGCGCCAAGGGCATGGAGCGCGACGAGCTGGCGGAGCTGACGAGCATCGTGGACCGCCAAAGCACGCTGACCGACAGCAGGGTGCAGACGTTCAACCTCCTCGCCGTGGCGAGGCTCCTGGCTCTGACGATGGGCGACGCGGAGAGGGCGGGAGAATATCAGGAGCGGATGGCGCTGATATACATGATGGACGACTACGCCCGCAACCAGCGGGTCGACCCCGACGACTTCGGCAGGCACAGCTCTCGGATGATGGGCATGATGGACGGGTATCCCGATATGCAAGACCAGGCGGCGCGCCTTTTCTGCCTCTCGCAGTTGGGGCGGACGGGGCAGGAGCGCAAGATTCTGGAGGTGGCGGAGCGGCGGCAGGAGACGCCCACGGGCGACGTGGCGCGGCTCGTCCTGGCCTACAACCTTGCCGACGGCCATGCCCTTACCTCCGCCCGGCGGGAGATTCGCAACAAGATCAACGAGCTGTTGGGTGTCGAGACCCGCGATGTGAGCGAGAGGGAGTACATGGGCGAGGAGGGGCCGCTTCTGGAGTTTAAGACGAGCATGGTCTTCCCGCCCGACAACAATATGCGCCCCGACCGTCTCCGGCAGTGCCTGGCGCTGCTGCGCGTGGTCTGCGGGATGATGAACGCCCGCGGCGGCACGCTGATGGTCGGCGTCAACGACTCGGGGCTGGCAATGGGGCTCGATGCCGACTTCCGCGACCTGGCGGGGACGGAGCTCTATGACGAGCAGAAGTGCCGCGACCTGATGAGCAACCTCTTTACCAACACCATGCGCCTCCACATGCCCAAAGAGGCCAGCCTATATGTCGATATGCGGTTCGAGACGCGCGGAGGCAGGGTGGTCTTTGTTGTCGATGTCCGGCCCACGCCGACGGTCATGGAGGTCGACGGGGTCGGCTACCGCAGGGTCGGCACCAGCACCCACGCCATGGACGACGGCGAGAGGGGCAGCGTCGCGGCGCTCAAGCGAGGCGCGGCGTCCAACTAGAGCGAGATTACACCGTCGATGCCGCAGGCTCTGGTCGTCACCTCCATGACGGCCTCGGCCGACGGCATCGGCGCTACGCACGTGATGCAGGTATATTTGCCGTTGCGGCTGTTGCTGAAGCGTGGTTCGCCACTGCGCGGCAGGGTCTCCAGCACCTTGTCTATTGTAGCGCGGTCGTTGGGCATGATGAATTTGAACATGTAGGGTTGCGGCCATCGCTCGTTTTTGAGCCGCTCGTGCAGGCGGCGGACTTGCTCGCCGTAGCCGTCCAGCCGGTTCGTGCTGTCTTCCATTGTTGTCTCTCCCCCCTCTAGTAATATCTTGTGATTTGGCGCGTCCGCCATTCTCCGTTTTCCCATGTCTGTTCGGTGACTTCGGCAATGTTGCCGTCCCTGTTCAGACGATATGAGGTGCGGCCCCTAAAGAACTCCTCGTAGGCGTTTTTCAGCGGGTTCCACGACGAGGTGCTCTCCGACGTGCGGTTGTGCTCGTCGTCATATTGGTACGACGACTTGCTCTGGGGCACCCATCGGTGTCCCTTGCGGTCCCACTTCTGTTTCTGCTCGGCGACGATGTCGCCCGCCGCGCTATACTCCGTCTTGGTGTTCACCACGCCTTTCCACGTCTGGTTGTGGGTGTCCCACTCCATGCGGACTTCCGAGAGGATGTCGCCATACTCGCTGAACGTGCGGTCGGTCACGCTGCGGCCGGCCCAGGTGTTTGTCCCGGTCATGATGTAGCGCGCCTCGTGCGTCCGGTTGCCCCATTGGTCGTAATTGATGTCTATGCGCTCCTTCTGCACCACGTTCCATATTATGCCGGCCCAACGCTCGCGGGTTATGGAGACCTCGGCCCCGTGGCTGTCGAGCAGGGTCGTCACTTTCTCGTCGTTCACCCACTGCCCGCCCGCGAAGCGCAGGCTGTGCGAGCATACTGTGCCTACCCCGTTCTCGGTGAGTCTCGTGTAGGCCGTCCGGGTCTGCGGCGTCCATGCGCCGTCGTGCCACTCGTGTCGCGTCGAGGACTTCAGCGCGTTTGCCCTGCCGTCATACTCATATTCGGTCTTCTCCACGTTGTTCCACTCCCCGTTGCGCCACGCCAGGCGGGTGTCGCTTCTCTTTTGGCGGGGCGGGGCGGGGTTATATTCTGTCTCGACGGCCTCCGAGGGTGTCCACTTGCCCTTGTCGTCGTCCCATCGGAACGTCTCTTGCCTCACTCGTTTGCCCCTCTCGTCATATTTGTCGTGGCGCTTGCGTTCGCCAATCCACGCCCGCCGCTCGCGGTTCCACCGCATCACCTCCACGGCTGTCTGCCGTCCTGCCGTGTCGAATTGCGCCGTCTCTGTCTCGCCCAGGCGCCAGTCGTCATCGTCGGCGTCCCAAAACGACGTCTGCCGTGCCACGACGTTCCCCAGGGCGTCATACTCGACCACCTCCTGGAACGTCCCCACCCACAGCCCGGTTTTCTTGTTCCACACCAGGTGAGCCACGCCTGTCTGCCTCTCCTGCGCGTCATATCGGAAGTGGGAGCGGCTGACGGACTGCCCCTCGGCGTTGATGCGGCAGATGCTGTCGGGGGTCGGGGAATATTGGGCTTCGGCCGTGGGCGTAGTCGTCAGGTAGGTGGCAAAAGCCAGGGCGATGTGGTATATCTTTTTTAGCATGTCTCTCTGCTTGACTTTCCCAAAGATAGTCAATCCGCCGTTTGGCGCAAAACGAAAAGCGGCGGCGGGGGCGTGTCTTCCCCCGCTCGCCACTTTTTGAGCCACTGTTTCCTACCGCCCGAACAGCCCCGGCTGCGCCTTGCGCACTTTTGCCATCTCGGCCGCCATCTGGCGGAGCAATGTGTCCGTAATCTCATACCGGCGCATGCCCCCGCCCTCGCGGCTCACCGTGAAGTCGAAATAGCGGTGCGGGAACACGCTGTAGCCATATTGCACATTGGAGAGAGGTATGGCGAACATGCCTACCGGCCAAACCTCGAGCGTGTCGTGGCTAAGGTCGAACTCGTAGTGCCCTTGTTCCGTCCCTGCCCATTCCATGAGCCAACGCCTCTCGATGTCGGCGGAGGCGCCGCTCGCAATCTTGTACTCCCACGTCCGCTCGGCAGATATGCAGCGCAAGGTGAAGTCCTGCCCCGTGTTGTTGACGACGTATTCGTGGGAGACCGTGTAGGGCGGGACGCCCATCTTGCGCATCGTGTCGGCAAGCTCAGACAGATACGCATCGCTGAATGTGTACACGTAGCGGTTTTTGCCGACGAATGTTGGAGTAAACTCGAACAGCGTTGCGCCGGTGTCAGTATTGTAGCTTCTAACCTCTATTACGCTGTCCAGGCCAATGACGTTTGTCGTTTGGCTTATAGACCGCGCCTCAGTCCAATATCCGAATACGGGCTGGACAGATTTTCCTGCTTCTACCCTTGTACAGATTCGGTGGCGCTCCTCGATGCCATACTCGACGACTAGAAAGTTTGCCGTCTGGTTCTCCATCTCGATGTCAAGGCCAATGGGGTCGCCACCATGATCGCACGAGGACATGGAGACCATGCTAGTAAGGATACTTGCTCCAAGCGTCAAAGAGGTCATCATTCTGTTTCTGCTGACGTTTTCCATTGGTAGTGTTTTTTATGTTGTCGCGCCATTGCTCCCATGTCTTAGCCGCTCTTAGGCTACTCTCAATCTCTGACATTGTCACGCCGCTCACTTTGTCTACTTTGGTTCCGCTTGTGGTCAATATGGTGCTGTTGTCTGTGTCCGTCAAGTCCATCACTACGTTGGTGTATATGTTGCTCTGATACTTCCAAAGGGGATCTCGATGCGGTCGCCGAGGACTGTGCATCCCTCCACCGTCGGCGTCTCCTCGCTGTCGGTTGTCGCGGTGGCTGTCTGCGCGGTGTCGGTGTCTCCGCGTGGCGGCTCGTCGATGTCCGTGCAGGCGAAAGTCAGCGCCGCCGCCACGGCCATAAGTAGCTTCGTTTGTCTCATAGTGCATATTGTTGTTTTGAATTGCGTTGCAAATATGCGTAATGTCTAGACAAGGAGCAAGTGGTTGGGGATGAAATCTCAAAAAAAAATATAGCCCATTTCTCTAGTCATGACAGTATCAATGTGTTGTGGTTAAAACCTGTGCGGGTTTCAGACTAAAACGACTGCGGTGGACGGGAGACGCCCGCCACAGTCGTTTTGCCCCTTGGTGCTTTACCGCCCGAACAGCCCCGGTTGCGCCTTGCGCACTTTTGCCATCTCGGTGGCCATCTGGCGGAGCAATGTGTCCGTTATCTCGTAGCGGCGCACGCCCCCGCCCTCGCGGCTCACCGTGAAGTCGAAATAGCGGTGCGGAATCGCTTTGTGGCCGCGGACGACGTCGCGTAGCGAGAAACCGAAGATTTCCGCGGGCCACACCGTCATGGTCCTGTCGGCGAAGACGAACTCATAGTGCCCGCCCTCCGTGCCGTACCACTCCATGAGCCACCGCCTCTCGATGTCGGCGGAGTCGCCGCTCGCAATCTCATATTCCCACGTCCGCTCGGCCGATACGCACCGCAGTGTGAAGTCCTGCCTGGTGTTGTTCACGACGTACTCGTGGGATATGGGGTAGGGCGGGACGCCCATCTTGCGCATCGTGTCGGCAAGCTCGGCGAGGTATTCGTCGGTGAAGACTACCACTTTGCTCAAACGGTCTAGAGGGTCTGGCTTTACTTGGAAAACAATGTCGGTCGCAAGTTTCCCAAGGTCGTCGTTGTGGCCGTTGCGGACCTCGATGACGCTATCCCGCGTTATCAGCGATATGCTTCTAACGTCACTGTCGTTGTCGTCTGTCCAAAACGGAAGCACGGTAGCGCGTTCGTTGGGTGTCAGTTTGGTTTCAAAATGAAACGTGTAGCTAGTTTTTGCCTCGCCTCGCAGAACCAGCATGGTGGCGGTGCGGTTCTCTGCGTCTGTCTTGTAGTACAGAGGGAGTACGCAGTCTGGCTTGCATGAGGTCATAAGAAGCGCGGAGGCTATCGCGCTATAAGTCCCATGCCTTAAACAGTTGGTCAACCTCTTTTTGCTTACGTAGCCCATTGATTGTGTTGTTTTTAAGATTGTCTCTCCACTGTGCCCAAGTTGTTGCTCCGCGCAGGCTCGCCTCTATTTCTGAAATGCCAATGCCCTTGGCAGTCAAATCCATGACGATCCCTGTATATTGGCTGTCTGCGCGGTGTCGGTGTCTCTGCGTGGCGGCTCGTCGATGTCCGTGCAGGCGAAAGTCAGCGCCGCAGCCACGGCCATAAGTAGCTTCGTTTGTCTCATAGTACATATTGTTGTTTTGAATTACATTGTAAATGTGCGTAATGTCTAGACAAAGAGCAAGTGGTTGGGGATGAAATCTCAAAATAAATCTCGCCCATTTCTCTAGTCATGACTGTATCAATGTGTTGTCGGTTGAAACCGGTGCGGGTTTCAGACAAAAACGGCTGTGGTGGACGGGAGACGCCCGCCACAGTCGTTTTGCCCCTTGGTGCTTTACCGCCCGAACAGCCCCGGTTGCGCCTTGCGCACTTTTGCCATCTCGGTGGCCATCTGGCGGAGCAATGTGTCCGTTATCTCGTAGCGGCGCACGCCCCCGCCCTCGCGGCTCACCGTGAAGTCGAAATAGCGGTGCGGAATCGCTTTGTGGCCGCGGACGACGTCGCGTAGCGAGAAACCGAAGATTTCCGCGGGCCACACCGTCATGGTCCTGTCGGCGAAGACGAACTCATAGTGCCCGCCCTCCGTGCCGTACCACTCCATGAGCCACCGCCTCTCGATGTCGGCGGAGTCGCCGCTCGCAATCTTGTACTCCCACGTCCGCTCGGCCGATACGCATCGCAGTGTGAAGTCATGCCGCGTGCTGTTGACGACGTACTCGTGGGAGACCCGATAGGGCGGGATGCCCATAGCCCGCATCGTGTCGGCCAGCTCGGCGAGGTATTCGTCAGTGAAAATCAAGACGTGGTTCAGCAAAGCTCCGTCGTTCGAGTGGTTTTTTAGCATAAAGGCAGAGTCGCGATTGTGCAAAGAATCCCGGACTTGGACTTCTATGACACTGTCGACGCTCACCACCGAGAACGTCGCATGTGTGCGGGAGGATTTTGCGCACATCAACCCGTATGCTGCAAGTCCCTCGAAGTTCTCGCCAGAGTTTATGGCGATGTTCCTTGGGCCGTAGCCGTAGGCACCGTAGAACCACTTGTCGTGGGGGACGATGACGACGTATGAGCTTGATTCGTTGCGTATGTCTCCGCTGATTGTCCAAAAAGCTTCTGGAGGGTCAGTGGTGCAAGAGCACAATATGCTAGTAGCGGTAATTATCCCAAGCATCGAACAACTTGAGAACCTCTTGTCTATCTTTTTCATCTCTTTTCGTGTTTGCCAAACGCCTCGCCCATATGTTGCGGATATGCGCAGTGTCCAAGCGATGGGCAAGTGTTGGGGAGTCGATTAAAAAAACTCGTCCTGTTCTCTAATCCCTGCCATGCTAATGTGTTTGAGGCTGAAACCTGTGCGGGTTTCAGACTAAAACGGCTGTGGCGGACGGGAGACGCCCGCCACAGTCGTTTTGCCCCTTGGTGCTTTACCGCCCGAACAGCCCCGGTTGCGCCTTGCGCACTTTTGCCATCTCGGTGGCCATCTGGCGGAGCAATGTGTCCGTTATCTCGTAGCGGCGCACGCCCCCGCCCTCGCGGCTCACCGTGAAGTCGAAATAGCGGTGCGGAATCGCTTTGTGGCCGCGGACGACGTCGCGTAGCGAGAAACCGAAGATTTCCGCGGGCCACACCGTCATGGTCCTGTCGGCGAAGACGAACTCATAGTGCCCGCCCTCCGTGCCGTACCACTCCATGAGCCACCGCCTCTCGATGTCGGCGGAGTCGCCGCTCGCAATCTCATATTCCCACGTCCGCTCGGCCGATACGCACCGCAGTGTGAAGTCCTGCCTGGTGCTATTGACGACGTACTCGTGGGATATGGGGTAGGGCGGGACGCCCCTCTTGCGCATCGTGTCGGCAAGCTCGGCGAGGTACCTCTCAGAGAAGATGAATATCTTCGCAAAGCGATTATAGGGGTCTGCCTCCTCCCTCAGAATAAACCGTCCATCCTCAGTGCGATTGCGAACCTCGATGACGCTATCCAAAGTGATTAGCGACAACTCTTCTAAGTTTTCGTTTATGCCGTCAAACCACCGAAATAGAATGGTTTCCCGTGTCCTCGGGGGCAGTTTGGCTCCAAATGCGTAACTAAGCCTCGAATTGCTGGCTTGGCCTTTCAATACCAGCATCTCGTCGGTTTGATTCTCGGCGTCCGTCGTATGGTATAAATCTGGCGGCTCAGTCTCGCACGCGGTTAGCAGAGATGCGGCTACAAGTAAGCTAGAAATCCCAAGCTTCAAAAAGCTTGTCGATTTGTTCCTGTTGACGTTGCCCATTGGATGTCTTGTATTTGAGATTATCGCGCCATCTTGTCCAAGAGGTTGCACCTCGTAGGCTTGACTCTATTTCGGAAATGGTAATGCCGCTTACAGTTTCTTTTTGTGGAGATATGGTGCCATTCCCGACATTTGTGTTTGAGTCCATCATGTCCATGACAATTCCAGTGTACGTGCCGTCATAGCTGCTGTTGATTATATTGTATACTTTCTGTGTTGCGAGATTCTCCACACCTCTAGCCCAGCTCTCTTTGAGCTTTGTGCTAGTTTGCCAAAATCGAATCTTGTCCCAATTGAAATGTGCAGAGTGTGCTATTTCATGGATGGTCACGTCAAAGAAATCGAACGAGCTTGAAAGGTTATGGTAATATATTTTTATATCCGATGTCCCTGGAAATTGTGGATATATGAATACGCCACCTTTTGATGGAGTCTTGTACGACAATCTTATCATAAGATTCCTGTCCCCCGGCCGCGACAGCCCCAGCTCGGCGTGCTTGTAGTAATAGTAGTGCGCCGCGCGGAACACCGACGCGTATTTCCAGGCCTCGCTCCTGTCGGGCCTTATCACGAAGTCCACCCTGCGCCGGCCCCTGCCGCTGAGCCACGTCTTGGCGACGGTGACGGCCTTGCCGATGCCGCGGATGTGGAAGTCGTCCCTCTGCCACTTGGCGTAATAGCTCACCTTGCCCCTCATGCGCCCGAAGTTGAAGTTGCCCTCGGCGTCGGTGCAGCACTGGTGGACGACAAGGATCCTGCGGTAGCGTATCGGCACGCCCTCCATCGGGACGTCCCTCTTGCTCGTCGTGTCCTCGTAGCGCAGGCTGCCGCCCGGCCGCCATGCGCCCTTGTTGCCCGCCGCGGGCTCCCCGCCGTCGCCCTCCAGGTAGTCCGAGAGGCCGACCTGCGCATAGGCCTCCGCCTCCAGCGTCTCCCACAGCGGGTCGGCGGCCTTGTTCACGCTCGCCGTCTCTGCGTCGTCGTAGACGTTGGTCTCCTCCATGAGGAACAGCTCGGCCAGGGTCTCGTGCGGCACGTCGGGGAGCGGCTGGCCGACGCGCACGGCGCAATACTGGTATGTCGGCACGCTGTCGGGCAGCGACGGGTCGTGGTAGTAGTCGCCCGCGGCCGCTATCTCGCGGTCCATCGGGACGTCGGAGAACATTATCGCCGTGTGTCTCTCCAGGGTCATGACGTCGGCGGAGTCCCGTGGCGCGAAGCGCAGGTAGAGGTGCGTTGTGGAGATGTCGTCCTCCGTCATGCCTCCCGCGACGGCGGCCTTGTTGCCGGCTCGGAGCACCGCCATTGCCCGGCGCATGTTGCCGGTGGTGTAGGGGATCTCGAACCTGTCGCCGAGGACTGTGCATCCCCCCACCGTCGGCGTCTCCTCGTCGTCGGTTGTCGCGGTGGCTGTCTGCGCGGTGTCGGTGTCTCTGCGTGGCGGCTCGTCGATGTCCGTGCAGGCGAAAGTCAGCGCCGCCGCCACGGCCATAAGAAGCTTTGTTTGTCTCATAGTACACATGATTGTTTTGAATTGTGTTGCAAGTATACATGTTGCCCCCAAGAAAAGCAAGTGACTAATGAGGAATTTCCGAATAAAATCTGCCCCTATTCGCCAATTGCAACACAGCCAATGTCTTGCGTGTCGGAGAATGCCGGTTTTGTTCGCAACAATGTCGGCGGGCAGTGGGCGGTGCGCCAATGTGCGCCGCGGCGGAAGTATGGTAGGGCAGGTAAACGCGTATTTTCTTACTTTCGCGGTATAATTTTGAGTGTTCATGCAGACGATGTTTGAGTGCACGGTGCGATATAGCAAACCCGTTGAGGGCACCGACAAGCAGAAGCGGGTCAACGAGGTCTACCTCTTCGATGCGCTCACCTATACCGAGGCCGAGAAGAGGGCCTACGAGACTTTGCCGGAGGTGATACAGGGCGAGTTCCTTGTTGTCGGCATCCGCAAGGCGCGCTATGCCGAGGTCATCCCAAGCGAGGAGGGCGGATATTGGTACAAGGTCAAAATATCTTTCATCCTCGTCGACGAGACGTACGGCAAGGAGAAGAGGGTGACGCAGACGGTGCTGACCCTGGCCTCCGACATCAAGGACGCCATAGACCGCACCAACGACGCGCTCAACGACACGGCGGACTTCATGGTCAAGGCGGTCAACGAGTCGAACATCCTCGATTTCTTCCCCTACATGGAGCGCAAGGCCGACGAGGTCCCCGCCGACCGCGAGGTTGGCCGCCGACCTGCCACCGAGGAGGAGCTGCGGCGCGCCGCGGCGCGCGGGTAGCCTCTCGGGGCGCTGGGCTTTCGTGGTCACTACTTTCTAACCAATAACTTTTTCATGTCTACGCCGAAACATCCTCGTGGCCTATACCTCGTATTCGTCACAGGAATGGCCGAGCGCTTCAGCTTCTACGGCATGAGGGCGCTCTTCGTCCTCTACCTTGTGGCGGCTTTCTTCGATAGCGCCACGGCTTCGCAAATCTATGGGTCCTACTCCGGCCTCGTCTACCTGACGCCGCTTCTTGGCGGCTACATTGCCGACCGCTATTGGGGCAACAACCGGTCCATCGTCGTCGGGGGGCTGCTCATGGCGGTGGGGCATTTTCTCATGTTCGCCTCGGCTTGCTTCGTCAACCAGTCCATTTTCGAGCCCGGCGGGGCCATAGACGCCTCGGTGGACAACAGCCTGGCGCGGGCGTTCCTCTTTTCCGGCCTCGGCGCGCTGATTGTCGGCAACGGTTTCTTCAAGCCCAACATCACCACCATCGTGGGCGACCTCTACCCCCAGGGCGACAGCCGCAAGGACGCGGCTTTCACCATTTTCTATATGGGCATCAATGTCGGCGCTTTCGTGGCGCCCATCGTCTGCGGCACGCTTGGCGAGGGCTCGTGGTCCGACTTGTCGCCTTTCAAGTGGGGCTTCTTCTGCGCCGGGGTTTCCATGCTGCTCTCGTTGGCGGTCTTCATTTCGTTGCGGAGGCGCTACCTGCTCTCGCCGGAGGGCTACGAGATAGGTCTGCCGCCGTCGCGGTCGGAACTGCTCAAGGCCAGGGCCGGGGAAGACCGTGAGCGGCAGGCCGTGGCGGACGGCGCTCCGGCTCGCCCCAATTCCCCCATCCGGCTGTGGGGTAGCGTCGTGGCGCTTGTCGTTTTGTTCTTCGCCTTTGCGCTTGTCCCCGATGGCTTCGGGGCTGTCACTGCCAATGGGTGCGTCTCGGCGCTTGTCTACTCGTTCGCTATCGTCTTGCCCGTCTTCATCATCACGGACCCGAGCCTCACGGCGCGCGAGAGGAGGCACATTGGCGTCATCTACGTCATGGCCGTGTTCGTCATCTTCTTCTGGTCGGCTTTTGAGCAGGCCGGCTCCTCGCTCACCATTTTTGCCGACAAGGAGGTCGACCGGCGGCTGGGCGGCTTCGAGTTCAAGACCACGTGGTTTCAGTCCGTCAACCCCGTGGTGGTGGTGGCCTTCGCGCCCGTCATGGCCGCCTTGTGGTCTTTCCTTGGGCGTCGCGGCATGGAGCCGTCGAGCCTCGTCAAGCAGGCCATTGGCCTGGCGCTCCTCTCGTTGGGCTATGTCGTCATGGCTGTCGGCACCGCCGGGGTCTCGGCCGAGGCCAAGATCTCCATGTTTTGGCTCCTGGCCCTCTATTTTGTCCACACCCTTGGCGAGCTGAGCCTCTCCCCCATAGGCCTCTCCATGGTCAATCAGCTCAGCCCGTCCCGTTTCGCCACGCTCCTCATGGGGGTCTGGTTCACGAGCAATGCCGCTTCCGACGTCCTGGCCGGCAACCTGGCGGCCCTGTTGCCTACGGGCGGGGAGCCGAAGACGTTCCTGGGTTTCGAGATTGCCACGCTCAACGACTTTTTCCTGCTTTTCGCCATCATGCCCGGCGTCGCGGCGGTGGTGCTCTTCGCGCTGTGCCCGACGCTCAAGAAGATGATGAATTGAAAACAACCAAGGTAATCTCATGAAGTCTGGTTTCGTAAACATTGTGGGAAACCCCAACGTGGGCAAGTCTACGCTGAGCAACAAGCTTGTGGGCGAGAGGCTGTCCATCATAACCTCTAAGGCGCAGACCACGCGCAAGCGCATTATGGGCATTGTCAATGGAGACGACTATCAGGTCGTCTTCTCCGACACCCCCGGCGTGCTGAAGCCCAACTACCGCCTCCAGGAGGCCATGCTCGACTACTCCAAGGAGGCCCTCCGCGACGCCGACGTGCTGATATACGTCACAGACGTCATCGAGAAGCCCGACAAGTATGACGACTTCCTTAAGTCTGTCGAGGGGCTCGAGGTGCCGGTCATTGTCATAATAAACAAGATTGACCTGACGACGCAGCAGGAGCTGGAGCAGAAGGTCGACTATTGGCACGAGCAGTTGCCCAACGCCGAGATCATCCCAGTGTCGGCGTTGCACGGTTTCAACACCAAGCCCATACTCAGCCACATCGTGGACCTGCTCCCCGAGGCCCCGCCATATTTCGACCGCGACCAGCTCACCGACAAGAGCGAGAGGTTCTTCGTCACCGAGATCATCCGCGAGAAGGTCCTGCTATACTACGCCAAGGAGATTCCCTACTCCGTGGAGGTGGAGGTCGACGAGTTCGACGAGCAGCCGTCCATTGTGCGCATCCACGCCCTCATCCACGTCAACCGCGACAGCCAAAAGGGAATCATAATCGGCAAGGGAGGCGTGGCAATCAAGAAGCTCGGCATGGTCTCGCGGCGCGACATCGAGAAGTTCCTCGGCAAGAGGGTCGATCTGCGCCTTTTCGTGAAAGTGACAAAAGACTGGCGCGACCGCGACGCAGACCTCAAGCAGTTTGGATACGGGGTGCGGTAGCTACCACATAATTTCAAAAACATTCCACAATCTATCCCATGAAGACAGAGAATAGGCTTCAGTCGGCTGTGGCGCAGGCTCTCAAGAGCCTCTATCAGGCCGACGTGGAGCCGCAGTCCATACAGGTCACGGTCACCAGGAAGGACCAAAAGGGAGACTACACCGTGGTAGTCTTTCCGCTGCTGAAGATTTCGCGCAAGGGCCCCGAGCAGACGGGCGCCGAGATTGGCGACTACCTGGTGGCCAATCTCGCCGAGGTCGCCGCGGCCGAGCCCGTCAAGGGGTTTCTCAACCTGACCCTCTCCAAGGCGTTCTGGGCGGGTGTCGTCGAGAGCGCGGACGCCGACGAGGGCTACGGCTACGTGAGGCCGGCCGCCGATGCGCAGCTCTTCATGGTGGAGTATTCGTCGCCGAACACCAACAAGCCGCTCCACCTTGGCCACATCCGCAACAACCTCCTCGGCTTCTCGCTGTCGCGCATTTTCGAGGCTTGCGGCAAGAGGGTCGTCAAGACCAACATTGTCAACGACCGCGGGGTCCACATCTGCAAGAGCATGCTCGCCTGGCAGAAGTGGGGCGAGGGGCGCACGCCGGCCTCTTCCGGCCAGAAGGGCGACCACCTCGTCGGCGATTTCTATGTCAAGTTCGACCAGGAGTTCAAGGCCGAGGTGAAGAGGCTCATGGGCCAGGGCATGACCGAGGAGGAGGCCGCCGAGAAGTCGCCCCTCATGTCCGAGGTGCGAGAGATGCTCCGCAAGTGGGAGGCGGGCGACGAGCAGGTGCGCTCGCTGTGGAGGACCATGAACGAGTGGGTCTACGCCGGCTTCGACGAGACATACAGGGTCCTGGGGGTCGATTTCGACAAGATATACTACGAGAGCGACACCTACAAGGTGGGCAAGGAGCTCGTCCTCAAAGGGCTGGAGGAGGGCAAGTTCTATCGCCGCGACGACGGCTCGGTCTGGGCCGACCTCACCGCCGACGGGCTCGACGAGAAGCTCCTCTTGCGCAAGGACGGGACGAGCGTCTACATGACGCAGGACATCGGGACGGCGAAAATCCGCCGCGACGACTACCCTATCGACAAGATGGTCTACGTCGTCGGCAACGAGCAGAACTACCACTTCCAAGTCCTGGCCCTGCTCTTGGACAGGCTCGGTTTCAAGTGGGGGAAAGACCTGGTCCACTTCTCCTACGGCATGGTCGAGTTGCCCAATGGGCGAATGAAGAGCCGCGAGGGCACGGTGGTCGACGCCGACGACCTTGTGGCGGACATGGTCGAGACGGCGAGGGAGATGAGCGAGAGCGTCGGCAAGCTCGACGGGCTCTCCGAGGCCGAGGCCGCCGACGTGCACCGCATCCTGGCACTTGGCGCGCTTAAGTATTTCATCCTCAAGGTCGACCCGCGCAAGACCATGACTTTCAACCCGGCCGAGTCCATCGACTTCAATGGCAACACGGGGCCTTTCGTCCAATACTCCTACGCCAGGGCACAGTCGGTGCTCCGCAAGGCCGCCGAGGCGGGGGTGGCGTTGCCATCGAAGATTGTGCCCGAGGCGCTCGACGCCAAGGAGCTGGAGGTCATTCGGCAGATTGAGCTCCTGCCCGTCGTCGTGGCGCAAGCAGGCGAGGAGTACAGCCCCGCGCTCATCGCCAACTACGCCTACGAGATGGCAAAGTGTTTCAATCAGTTCTACCACGATTGCCCCATCCTTCGCGAGGAGGACGCCGACAAGCGCGCCAATCGTCTGCTTCTCTGCAAGGTGGCGGCGAGGGTCATCAAGAATGCCTTGTGGACCCTGGGCATCGAGGTCCCGGCGAGAATGTAGGCGGATATTCTTCTTCAGTCCGCGAAAACAACTAGCCCCCGTGGTGCGTATAAGCACCATGGGGGCTGTTCTTTTCCCCCGCATGACAGATTTTTTCCTACCTTTGTTTTACGCCTGCGGAGTGTCGCGTCCTCTCAGAGAGGGCTCTCGCCGGGCCGTCTCCACAGCTTTTGCGCTGTGACGGGGGGGGCATCGGGGCGGCGCTTCGCAAATATTCGCTTTTCTATGAACACGTTGATAGCAGGAACGAATCGCACTCCGACCGTCTCTTTCCAAGACGGCAACTTGGCAATATCCGGTCGTTCATACATGGAGAACTCTGTCGAGTTCTATGCTCCCATAAGGAAGCTCGTCGACGAATACGAGGGCCCCATTTCGGTTGAGATCGGTCTCGATTTTTTCAACACCAGCAGCTCCAAGTGCCTGATGGACTTGCTCACCATCGTCGACCGCAAGTGCGTGGCGGGGGCCGATTGCAAAATCCGGTGGAGCTACAAGGCCGACGATGAGGACATGAAAGACTCGGCCGAGGAGTTCAGAGACCTCCTGCGCCATGTCCCCGTCGAGCTGGAGGAGATTGACGACTGAAGACGGCGGCACCGACGACGGCTGGCGGCTGTAGGCGGGTGGGGGCGCGGGGCAACCACCTTCCGGCGGGTTCACAAGGGATGAAACACACTTATCACTATAGTTTATGATTACTCTTTTTGAGAAGACCGACCGTTCGCCGCTCGTGACTTTCGACGACGGCGAACTTGTCATCGAGGGACGCTCATACATGGACGACGCGGCCGAGTTCTACCGCAATCTCATTGCCAACGTCTCCGGCCTCTCCTCCGCAAGGCTCTCTGTCGTCGTCTTTCTGGAGTATTTCAACACTTCCAGCTCTAAGTGTCTGCTCGAACTGTTCCGCTACTTCGAGGCAATGGGCAAAAAAGGCCGTCAGGTAAAGATTGTTTGGAAGTTCACCGACGGAAACCAAGACCTGGAGGAGGCCGGCGAGGACTATCGGGACCTCATAACCGGCGTCCCCTTTGAGACGCAGAGCGTCGATGCCTGACGTTGCGCCGTCGGAATCTATCAGCAACCCCCCTTACGCATAAATATACCATGAGAAGTCTGAAAACCATGCCTTTGCGCCGCTTTGTGATGGCGGGGCTCTTGCCTGCCGTCCTAGCCGCGTGTTCCAACCCGCCCTCTGTGCGAAGTCGGGAGATTTTCGTCGGCGATTGGCGGTTTGCCCTGGCCGACAGCACGGGTTTCCCCGATGCCTACGAGGTTGACTACGACGCTTCCGGATGGAGGCTTCTCGACCTGCCCCACGATTGGGCCATCGAGGGCGACTTCGCCCAAGACAATCCGTCGGGTGTCGGGGGCGGCGCCTTGCCGGGCGGCATGGGATGGTATCGGAAGAGCTTCAACGTCAGCGAGCAGGACCTGCGGGGACGGGTCTTCTTGGAGTTCGACGGCATATATATGAACGGCACAGTCTTCGTCAACGGCATCAAGGAGGGGCAGAGGCCCTACGGCTACTCGTCGGTGGTCTACGACGTCACGGCCGACCTCAAGGTTGGGGAGAACGTCGTGGCCGTGAGGGTGGACAATACGGACCAGCCCAACTCGCGGTGGTACAGCGGTTGCGGGATATACCGCAACGTGTGGCTGACGAAGACGGGCAACGTCCATGTGGCCCCCTGGGGGACATGGGTGCGCACGCCGCTTGTCAACAAGGCTAAGGCCGACGTGCTGATGACCACGACCGTGAGGAACGAGAACGATTACGGCGTCGATGTCGACGTCCACACGCTGATTTGCGACGCCGACGGGCGACAGGTGGCAAGCGAGGTAGGGACGCTGCATGTCGAGCCCAATGCCAAGGGCGAGATAGAGCAGACAATAAAGGTCGCGAACCCTAGGCTGTGGGACGTCGAGGCGCCCAATCTCTATACGGCGCGGACGGTCCTGAAGATGAGGGGCGACGTGGTGGACGCCTACGAGACCCGGTTTGGTGTCCGCAGCCTATATTTCGACCCGCAAAATGGCTTCTTCCTCAACGACAGGACGCTGAAGCTCAACGGCGTGTGCCTCCACCACGACCTGGGCTGCCTCGGCGCCGCGGTCAACAGGAGGGCACTTGAGCGCCAGTTGCAGATGATGGTCGACATGGGGTGCAACGCCGTGCGTTGCACTCACAATCCTCCCGCGCCGGAGCTGCTGCAGATGTGCGACGAGATGGGGATTCTCGTGATCGACGAGGCTTTCGACATGTGGCGCAGGCCTAAGACCGAGTGCGACTACGCAAGGTTCTTCGACGAGTGGCACGAGCGCGACCTCACAGACCTCATCCGCCGCGACCGCAACCACCCGTGCGTCATCGCCTGGAGCATCGGAAACGAGGTCTTGGAGCAGTGGGACGAGACGACGACGCAGACCGAGGACGCGCAGCAGGCTAACATAGACGTCGCCATGGGGCGCGGAGCCAAGAACTCCGACGGCGGGGAGCTCTCCCCCGGCTCAATCTTGTGCCGGCAGCTGGTCGACATTGCCCGCAAGGCGGACCCGACAAGGGTCGTCACGGCCGGGTGCAATGCCGTCGAGCCGTCGAACAACCTCTTCAAGGCCAATGCGCTCGACTGGATCGGCTTCAACTACCACAACGACAATTTCGACTCCGTCCCATACCTCTTCAAGAACAAGCCTTTCTACGTCTCCGAGAGCAACTCGGCGCTCATGACCAGGGGCTACTACAAGATGCCCAGCACGCAGACGTTCATCATGCCCAAGGACTGGATGTTCTCCAGCGACGACCCAAGCCTCAGTTGCTCCTCCTACGACAATTGCCACGTGCCGTGGGGGTCTAGCCACGAGCGCACCATGATTCAGGTGCGCGACAACGATTTCATCGCGGGGCAGTTCGTCTGGACGGGATTCGACTACATCGGCGAGCCGACGCCCTATGCGTGGCCGGCGCGTTCGTCATATTTCGGCATTGTCGATCTGGCCGGCATCCCCAAGGATGTCTACTATCTCTACCAGGCCGAGTGGCAGACCGAGAAGACGGTGTTGCACCTCTTCCCCCATTGGAACTGGAAGCCGGGTGAGGAGGTCGACCTGTGGTGCTACTACAACAATGCCGACGAGGTGGAGCTCTTCGTCAATGGGCGTTCGCAGGGCGTGCGCTCCAAGAGCAAGGACGTCCTCCACGCCTTTTGGAGGGTGACGTTCGAGCCGGGGCAGTGCCGCGTCGTGAGCCGCAAGGGCGGTAAGGTCGTGGCCGAGAGGGTCGTCAACACTGCCGACCGCCCGGCGGCGTTGAGGCTCGTGCCAGACCGTACGCGCATTCACGCCGATGGCGACGACTTGTGCTTTGTCACGGTCGAGGTTGTCGACAAAGATGGCAACCTGTGCCCCAACGCGCAGAACCTTGTGGAGTTCGCAGTGGAGGGGACGGCGCGCATCGAGGGTGTGGACAACGGGTCGCCGTTCAGCCTCGAGAGGTTCAAAGACACCCGGCGAAAGGCTTTCTACGGCAAGTGCATGGTCGTCTTGCGGAGCGACGCGCGCCCGGGCAACGTGAGGCTCACCGCGAAGTCCGATGGGTTGGAGACTGCTGAGTTGACAATCAACTGCCTGTCCGACGAGACTTTCTGACCGTCGAGTCTCTTGCGGCTCATAGACCCAAGGTCATGCGTGGCGGTGAGTGGCGGAATGTGACAAGCCCGGGGCCTCATTGGCCCCGGGCTTTTTTGTCCCGGCTCCGCACTTCTTGTGCTTTCGACAATCATGTAAGTCCGCGGCACTGCTCTTTGTCGTGCGAATATCATTTCTTTTCGCTACTTTTGGCGTACCATGACGAAAGATGTAGTTATAATTCCCACATATAACGAGAAAGAGAACATCACTGCGATAATCAGCGCGGTCTTTTCGCAGTCGCACGATTTCCACATCCTCATTATCGACGACGGCTCGCCCGATGGCACGGCGCAAATCGTCAAAGACCTCATGATTAAGTACTCCGAGGAGCTGTTCCTCATCGAGAGGCCGGGGAAGATGGGGTTGGGGACGGCCTACCTGACCGGTTTCAAGTGGGCTCTGGAGAACGGCTACGACTACATTTTCGAGATGGACGCCGACTTCTCGCACTCTCCCGACGACCTTGAGCGTCTGCTCGATGCCTGTGTCGAGGGGGGGGCGGACTTGGCAATCGGCTCCCGGTACATTTCGGGGGTCAATGTCGTCAATTGGCCAATAGGGAGGGTGCTCATGTCATATTTCGCCTCGGTATATGTGCGGATGGTGACGGGAATGGCAATCATGGACACCACGGCCGGCTTCAAGTGCTACAGCCGCAAGGTCCTTGCCGCTATCGATTTGGACAATGTGCGCCTCAAAGGCTACGGGTTCCAAATCGAGATGAAGTTCACGGCATGGAAGCTCGGCTTCAACATCGTCGAGGTGCCCATTGTCTTCACAGACCGGAAGCAGGGCCGCTCGAAGATGAGCGGCGGGATTTTCAACGAGGCCGTTTGGGGTGTCATCGGGATGAAAATCCGGAGCTGGTTCCGCAACTATAGGAGGGTGGGGGCATGAAGACGCTCATTGCCGATGCTCAGATAGTTGCCGACGGGAAGGTGCGCCGCGGTAGCCTGCTTGTCGGTGCCGATGGTCGCATAAGCCGCGTCGTCGAGGACGGCGAGCCTAAGCCCTCGGCAGATAGCGTCGTCGACGCCTCCGGGCTGTTTCTGTTGCCCGGGGCCATCGACGCCCACGTCCATTTCCGCGAGCCGGGGTTCACGCATAAGGCTGACATGGCCTCTGAGTCCGCCGCCGCCTTGCTCGGTGGCGTCACGTCGGTCATGGATATGCCGAACACCAACCCGCAGACCACGACCGTCGCCGCCTGGGAGGAGAAGATGGCGCTTGGCGGGCGCAAGATGCTGACAAACTATGCGTTCTATTTGGGGGCGACAAACGGCAACCTTGCCGAGCTGCTCCGAGCCGACTACTCCCGCGTGTGCGCTGTCAAGCTCTTCATGGGCTCGTCCACTGGCAATATGCTGGTTGACGACGGCGGTGCGTTGGAGGCCATTTTCGCCGAGGTCCCGGCGTTGATAGCTGCGCATTGCGAGAGCGAGGCGTCCATACGCACCGAGGCGGCGAAGGCTCGTGACGAATATGGCGACGACGTGCCGTGGGCGGCCCATGCGAGAATAAGGTCTGCTGAGGCATGCCTGGCCTCTTCGTCCGTCGCCGCACAGTTGGCCAGGCGTCACGCCAGGCGGCTTCACATTCTCCACATCACGACCCGCCGGGAGCTCGAACTGCTCGACCCGGCGGACGCGCCCGGCAGGTTGGTCACGGGCGAGGCCTGCCCCGCACACTTGTGGTTCGAGTGCGCGGACTATGACCGGCTTGGCCCGCTAATCAAGTGCAACCCGGCCGTCAAGACGCCCGACGACCGCGACGCGCTCCGGCGTGCCGTGGCCAACGGGCGCATAACCACTATTGGTACCGACCATGCCCCCCATGCGCTAGGCGAGAAGACGGGCCACGCATATTGGCAGACGCCGTCCGGAATGCCAATGATTGAGCACTCACTGCCGCTCATGCTCCGCCTGGCGGACGAGGGGTGGTGGGACTATCCGACGGTGGCGCGCCGAATGGCGGAAGATGTAGCCGACCTCTATGGCGTGGCCAGCCGCGGACGGCTGCGCGAGGGGTGGTGGGCGGATTTCGTCCTTGTCCGCCGGCGAGAGCAAGTTGTCGGCGACGTGGCCTACAAGTGCCGATGGACGCCGTTGCGGGGGGTGAGGCTCAACCACTCGGTCGAGCAGGTCTACGTCAATGGCCGTCGTGTCGTCGATGGTGGAAAGATTGTCGGCAACGGCGCAATGCCTTTGGAGTTCATATTGCGATGAAGCATTTATTTTTTGCCATATTTGCGGCTCTTGCCCTAAATTCGTGCGGCGACAGGGCTGCCCACGACGGCTCGTCGCCCGACGGTGACGCCTTTGGTGTCTCCGGGGCGGACGGCAACGAGATTGTCTACAATGTCTACCTCAAGCCGCAAGACATGCGCGACCCCTACGCCCCCGAGCTCTACGAGGGCTTCAATCGCGGCGCGTTTGTCGACTCGCTCTTTGCCGCCATATACTACAACGGCGCGGTGGTGACGGACATGAGCGGCAATGTGCTCTCCATCGACGACATCAAACAGCGTGAGGTCGAGGACCCCAAATATTCGCGAGACAAGGTGGCGTGTGTGCAGTTTCGTGAGGTTTGGGCTTTTAGTCCTGCTTCCAAGACCATGCGCAAGAGCGTCAAGAGCATGCTTGTCGGCTACGAGGTTGTCGAAGACAGCATGATTGTCACTCTCAGACCGGGCTTCGTGTTCCACTTCCCGCCCCCAAAATAAGACCGATGAGAACTCTCTTCCGCAAGGTGGGTCTGGGTCTAGCGCTGCTGTTGCCGTGTGACGCCGCGATGTCGCAGACCGTAAGCCTGTTCTATACGACCGACGTCCACGGCGCCATTTTCAACCACGACTTCATACGCGACGCTGAGGCTACGGCCCCGAGCCTTGCCAATGTCCATGCGTACGTCTCGCAAGTCCGCGACACGTCCGACAACGTGATTCTGCTCGACAACGGAGACTTCTTGCAGGGGTCGCCCGCCGTATACTACTACAATAATGTCGACACGGCGTCGGCAAATATCATGGCGAGCGTCTTCAACTTCATGGGCTATGATGCCGTCGGGATGGGAAATCATGACATCGAGGCGCAGCACCGGGTCTACGACAAGTTTGTGCGCGAGGTCGACGCCCCCGTGCTCGCCGCCAATGTGCGTGACGTGGCGACGGGCGGGTCATATTTCAAGCCCTACGCCGTCTTCGAGCGCGCCGGCCGGCGGATTGCCGTCATCGGGCTGCTCACGCCCCATATCCCATATTGGCTGCCGGAGAGCTTCTGGAGCGGAATGGAGTTCGACGACATGATTGAGTCCGCGAGGCATTGGGTGGAGTTCGTCAAGACCAACGAGAGGCCAGACGCCATTGTCGGCCTCTTCCATGCGGGCTACGACTACACTTTCGACAATCAGACTGCCGACACATACAAGAACGAGAACGCGTCGCTGCTTGTGGCGCAGAGGGTCGATGGCTTCGACGCCATCTTGATTGGTCACGACCACAAGGTCTACAACGAGGTCGCCGTCTCGCCGTCGGGGCGGCGTGTCGTGGTCCTCGACGCCGGCACGGCGGCGCGCAATCTTGGTTGTCTCACCATGCGCTTCGGTGCCGACTCCGGGCCGGTCTGCGAGGGGAGGCTTCTGCCCATGGCCGACGTCGCCCCCTCGGAGGACTATGTCGCCCATTTCCGCCCGCAGCGCGACGCCGTGAGGGACTACACGCGCAAGGTCGTGGCGCGGCTGACGGCCGATGTCAGCGGGCGCGAGAGTCTTCGCGGCAGCTCGGCTTTCGTCGATGTCATCCACAAGACGATGCTCAAGCATACCGGGGCCGACATCAGCATGTCCGCCCCGCTGAGCTCGCGGGCCGTTCTCCACAAGGGAGACCTGACCGTGGGCGGATTCTTCGCGCTCTACAAATATGAGAATATGCTCAGCGTGGTCTCCATGACGGGGCGCGAGGTGGTGGACTACCTCGAATATAGCTACGACCAGTGGATTCAAGACCCCGTTCAGTCGGGGCATGTGCTCCTCTTGGCAAAGCCCGGGCGGATGAAGTCCACCGTCTATACGCTCGACTCCGCCGCCGGGATTGTCTACACCGTCGATGTCACGAAGCCCAAGGGGCGACGGGTGAACGTGAGTAGCATGGCGGACGGCTCGCCGTTCTCACTGGAGAAAGAATACAGGGTGGCTCTCAACAGTTACCGCGCGAACGGCGGGGGCGGGCACCTGGAGCTCGGGGCGGGCATTCCGCATTCCGACATCCAGAAGCGCACGGTGCTGACCATCCCGACCGACCTGCGCGGCCTGGTGATTGAGGACTTGGAGGAGGAGGCCAAAGGCAACCCGGGTGGGGAGGTGACCTTGACGCCGCTGGGCAACTGGCGCTTCGTCCCCGATGAGTTGGTCGACAGGTATATGCCCGCCGACATGTCGCATTTTTAGCCGCGGCGCAAAAATATTCGTACAACGTTCGTATATCATCTAAAATTTGAGCAATGGGTAAATTGTTGAAAATCATTGGCGGGGTGCTCGGTGGACTACTGGCGCTCGTCGTCCTGGCTCTCATCATCGTCCCGGCTTTCTTTAGTGACGAGGTGGAGGCTTTCGCCAAGAATATTGCCAACGAGTATGTCAAGGATGCCAAAGTGGATTTTGGCGACTTCTCGCTGTCGATATTCAGCAGCTTCCCCAGCCTAAGGGCCGGGATTGAGCAGGTCAACGTCATAGGGCAAGGTCGTTTCGAGGGAGACACGCTTCTCCACGTGGGCAAGCTCTATGCCGACATCGACGTCTTGAAAGCAATCGGGGGGGACATCTCCGTCAACGCTGTGGCGCTCGACGACGTCTTGGCGCAAGGCATCGTGACGGCAGACAGCCTCGCCAATTGGGACATTGTCAACATTGCCGCGGACACAACTGTCGTGGCGGAGGCCGACACTGCCGCGTCTGCCCCCCTCAAGCTGAGCCTTGAGAGCGTGGAGCTGACAAATGTCCGGTTGGCATATTCGGACTCTACGTCGGGTACGGTGGCGTCTGTAGACGGTCTCAACGTCGCGCTCAGCGGTGAGATGAACGGAAATGTCATGGCTGTCAAGCTCTCAATGGCCATCGATGCCATCAACGCCGGGCTGGGTGGTGTCCGCTACGTCCGCGGCGCGTCGCTGAATTTCAATGCCGACGCCGTGGCCGACCTCGACTCCATGAAGTTCGCTTTCGACGAGAATAGGCTCGATTTCAATGGTCTGCCTTTGGCTTTCGACGGCTGGGTGCAGCTCCGCGATTCGGGGGCCATTGCGCTCGACATGCGCCTTGCGGCTCTAGAGACGTCGTTCCAGACGGTGCTGGACCTGGTCCCGGAGGAGATTCTCAAGAGCGTCGAGGGGCTTAAGACGTCTGGCTCTTTCCAGCTCTACGCCGCGGCAAAAGGCGAGTTCAAGGACATGGACAACATCCCCGCGCTCGATGCGGCTCTCAAAATCAACGACGGCTACGTCAAGTATCCGCAGTTGCCCGAGTCGCTCTCCGACATCAACGTCTCGGTCTTGGTGCGCAATCCGGGGGGCAGCGCAGACCTCACAACGGTCGCAGTAGACGCTTTCCACTTCGCTTTGGCGGGCAACCCGTTCGACATCCTCGCCAATGTGCGGACGCCAATAAGCAACCCCGATTTCGACGCGTCGATGGTCGGGAAGATTGACCTCGGAAGCCTCAAAAAGGCGCTCCCCCTCGACAGCATTGAGATTGCGGGGCTTGTCAATGCCGACCTCAAAGTGGCGGCAGACATGAGGAACATCGAGAAGCAGGCCTACGAGAAAGTCAAGGCCGACGGGCAAGTGGGGCTCAAGAATTTCATTTTCAAGGGAGAGGCCCTGCCGCAGGGACTGCACGTGACGGAGGCTTTGTTGGCGTTCTCGCCCAAGGCCGTCAACCTCGACCCGCTCGATGTCCAGATTGGGAAGAGCGACATCAGTCTCAAAGGCAATGTCGAGAACTATCTGCCCTATGTGCTAAAAGGCGATGTCCTCCGCGGCTCTGTGTCGTTGACTTCTAAGCTTCTCGACTGCAACGAGCTGTTGGCCATGACCTCTTCCACGGCTTCTGCCGACACTGCGGCGGCGGTGGCTAAGACGGCGGCCGACACTGCCGCGGTGGCGGAGCCCATCGTGTTGCCCGAGAATCTCAACCTGCGATTCAACACCGACATCGACAAGCTGATATATGACAAGTTGGAACTCGACAACATCAACGGAAGAGTGGCGTTGGCGGGCGGAGTGGCGGACTTGTCGAACCTCTCTACCGACATGTGCGACGGCAAGCTGGTTCTCAACGGCAAGTTCCAGACTCCCAAGGGCAAGAACAGCAAGGCGGACTTCAAGGTCGACCTGAAGAACGTCAACATCAACAAGCTCACCGGCTCGTTTAGCGTGGTGGACAGTCTCCTGCCCATAGCGCGTAGCGCGTACGGCACTGTCACAATAGGCCTCGACATCACGACAGAGCTCGACGCGGCCCTCAGCCCGGTCTTGAAGTCGGTCAACGGTAAGGGCAATTTCGCTTCGGCGGACATACAGCTCAAAGACAGTGAGTTCCAACAGAACCTCTCGTCGCTGTTGAACAACGATAAGTATAACGACCTGCGGATTAAGGATTGCAAGGTCAACTACACCATCGAGAATGGTGATATCGTCGTCGAGCCGTTCTCGTTCAACGTCTTTGGCCGCAAGGCGACGTTCGGCGGGCGCCAAGGTCTGGACCAGAACATGGACTACTCGCTCAACATGACTGTCGCACGGTCGGAGATTGCCGGGCTGATTGGCAAGATGGGCGGCTCGGCAAACTCTTTCAGCCAGGGCGACGACCTGCCTGTCGGGGTCAAGATTGCAGGTGTCTTGACCAAGCCCCGTTTGAAGCTGGACCTTAGCGAGGCCACCAAGACTTTGACGGGCGAGGCCGCAGAAAAGGCCACGGAGAAAGCCACCGAGGCGCTGGACAAGGCCGTCGAGAACATCAAGGACGAGAAAGTCCGAGATGCCGTAGACAAAGCCAAGGGAGCCCTCGGAGGTCTCTTCAAGAAGAAGTAGAGAGCGATTCCGCCTCTGCGCCATATGCCGACCGGCCGCAACCTGCGGCCGGTCGGTTTCCTTTTTGCTCTCGTCAATTAGTAAATTTTTTTGTCAATCGCCGTGTCGGTTGCCGTGTTGCTAACGTTCTTTGTTTCAGTGCGATACGAACTTGTTGATAAAAAGTGGGACGAAGTGGTTGCAAGTGGTTCGCTTTGGCGGTATATTTACGCTCGAAATTATGCCCACTGTGCACTACTCTTTCATCGGCGATTTTGACTGCCGTGCCGATGCGAAGAACAGGATTGTTCTTCCTGCGGCCTTTAAGCGAGAGCTTGAGGGCAGGCAGGAGGTGCGCATGGTGATGCGGAAAGACATCTATGAGGATTGCCTCGTCATATACCCCTACGACGTGTGGGAGGACATGATGGCCGCATTGCGCGCGAAGCTCAATCCCTACAACCGCCGTCATGCGCAATTCCTGCGCGAGTCGCAGAGGGCAACGGCGGAGGCGCAGCTCGATGCCAATGGGAGGCTGCTTGTCCCGCAGAGGCTGCTCGACATCATTGGGGCGCAAAAGGAGCTGACACTCCTGGGGGTGGACGACCACATTGAGCTGTGGGACAAGCAGAAGAGGGTGGAGACTTCAATCACGGGTGAGGAGCTTGGCGCCCTCTCTGACGAGATATTCGGAAACGCATGACACAATTTGCCGCATACCATACTTCTGTGCTTCTCTCAGAGTCCGTCGACGCTCTCTGTGTGCGTCCCGATGGGACGTACGTGGACGTCACTTTTGGTGGCGGAGGGCACAGCCGCGAGATTTTGCGTAGGCTTGGGCCCGATGGGCGGCTCATCGCTTTCGACCAGGACGCCGACGCCGTGGCCAATGCGCCCGACGACCGGCGCCTCGTCGTCGTGCGCCACAACTTCCGCTTCCTGGCGGACTTTGTCGACTACATCGTGCAAGGCCCCGTCGATGGGGTCTTGGGGGACTTGGGAGTGTCGTCGCACCACTTCGACGACGCTGCCCGCGGCTTCTCGTTCAAGCACGAGGGGCCTCTCGATATGCGGATGAACCAGGGTGGAAAGATGTCTGCCGCCGAAGTCGTCAACGGCTACGATGCCGCCGCGCTGGCCAAGGTCTTGGGCGAATGGGGCGAGGTCGACAAGCCGTTCCGAATCGTCAATGCCATTGTGCGCTCCAGGGGCGAGGCCCCAATCGAGACAACCGGGCGGCTGAGGCAGATTGTGGAGGGCGTTGTCAGGCCGGACGAGCTCAACAAGACGCTCACGAAAGTCTTCCAGGCCCTGCGAATCGAGGTCAACGGCGAGATGGAGGCTCTCGACGCCATGCTCCGCGGGTGCGCTAAAGTTCTGAAGCCCGGAGGCCGGATGGTCATGATTGCATACCATAGTCTTGAAGACCGGATGGTGAAGAACATGATGCGCAGCGGAGACCCGCAGAGGGCGCAGGCGGAGCAAGACGCCGTCTATGGTTCCACGAGCGTGCCTTTTGTTGTGAGCCAGCGCAAGCCCATCGTGCCGGGCGCGGCCGAGGTCGCGGCCAACCCCAGGTCGCGTTCGGCTAAGCTGCGGTGGGCCGCAAGGGCCGAAGAGGAGGTGGGGCATGGGAGGCGCTGACGTCAGGGCGGCGGCGTGGTTCGGGCGCCTGCTCAGCGGGAGGCTAAAGATGCCTTTCGGAGTCTCGATGTCGTTCCTGCTCTTCGTCTTTTTGCTCATTTTCATATATATAACGAATCATCTCGACGCAGAGAGGCAGATAAGGACAATATACGACCTCACGTCGGAGATTAAGGAGTTGCGCTACGAACACACAACGACCGAGAGTCAGCTCATGAACATGAGCAAGCAGAGCGAGGTGCTTAGGCGGGTCGAGGCGGAGGGGCTGCCGCTCAAGGAGCTTACCGAGCCGCCGAGGATTGTCCAACGAAGTGAATAGCGACTGACGGATATGGCCAGGATGACCAACAAGGGATATGGCTCGACCTATCGGAGAATGAGCGCGGTGCTCGTCCTGATGGGTCTAGCTTTTGTTGCCGTCTTCGTGCAGGCCGTCAAGCTCCAGCTCGTCGACGGCGAGAGGTATCGGAAGATTGTGAGCGAGAACTCGCAGCGCAAGGTGAGCGTCCCGGCCGAGAGGGGAGACATCCTGGCGCGCGACGGCAGGAAGCTGGCGTGTTCCGTGCCGAGCTACCGGATTATAATGGACCCTTGCGCCGACGGACTCAAAGACGAGGTCTTCAACGCCGAGATTGCCACGCTCTGCGTGCAGCTGGCAGACCTCTTTGGAGACAAGAGCCCGAGGCAGTATCGCGAGCAGATCGAGAGGGCCAGGCGCAGGGGGAGGAGGTATCTGAGGTTGGGCAACCGCAGGGTCTCACACTCCGAATATCGCAAGGTCAAGGAGTTCGCCCTGTTCCGCCGCGGGCAGAACAAGGGCGGCTTCCTTGTCGAGCAGAGCGACGAGCGCAAGCTGCCGTTCGGGCTTCTCGCGGCGCGGACGGTCGGGAAGCTCTACGAGGACAAGCAAAAGGGCGGGCTTGTGGGCTTGGAGAACTCATATGACAAGGTCCTCAGGGGGACTGACGGCGTGAGCAACCGCCTCAAGATGACCGGCAAGTGGATTCAGCAAGAGGAGATTCCGCCTGTCGACGGGCGCGATGTCGTCTCGACAATCGACATAGACATACAGGACGTGGCGGAATACTCCATGCTCAAGCAGTTGCAGGCGCACAATGCCGACCACGGCGTGGCGTTGCTCATGGAGGTGCGCACTGGGGCCATCAGGGCCATTGTCAACCTCCACCGCCAAGAAGACGGGTCATATTCCGAGGACCACTACAACTACGCCATCGGAGAGTTGGCGGAGCCGGGCTCGACGTTCAAGCTGGCGTCGCTCATGGCGTGCCTCGAGGAGGGCGGGGTCAAGCTGTCTGACACCATAGACACCTACGACGGGAAGTTCAAGATATACGACCGCATGATGCGCGACAGCAAAGAGGGCGGGCATGGCAACATAACCGTCCAGCGGGCTTTCGAGGTCTCCAGCAACATCGGCATTTCGCGCCTCGTCATGAAGAGTTTCGCCAACAACAGGCAGGGCTTCGTCGACAGCCTCCGCGACATGGGGTTGGCAGACAGCCTGGGGCTGGACATCAAGGGCGAGAACCGCTCCGTCATCAAAGACGCGGCGGACCCGACATGGAGCGGCATCACGCTGCCCTGGATGTCGATTGGCTACGAGGTGCGCCTCACGCCCTTGCAGTTGCTCACTTTCTACAACGCCGTGGCCAACAATGGCACGATGATGAGGCCGATGTTCGTCGAGTGCCAATTGGACAACGGCAGACGAGTGGCAGAGGTCAAGCCAAAGGTCATGCGCAACTCCATCGCCACGTCCGCCACCATCCGGCAGGCGCAGGAGGCGCTTAAGGCCGTCGTCGAGAACGGCACTGCGCGCAACATCCGCAACACGCCCTACAAGATTGCGGGCAAGACCGGCACGGCGCAGATTGCCCACGACGGAAAAGGGTATAAGAAAGACGGGGCGCACAGCTACCTGGCGTCGTTCGCCGGATATTTCCCCGCCGACGCGCCGCTGTACAGTGTCGTCGTCATGGTCTACGGCCCCAGCAACAATGTCTACTACGGCAATATCGTTGCCGGAAACGTCGTCAAGGCGATTGCCGACAGGGTCTACGCCGCGGAGTTCCGCAAAGGGTCGGGCAAGACGCTTCCGCAAGTGCCGTCGTCGGGCGTGATGCCCTACAGCAAGGGGGGGTGGACGCCCGACCTCATGAAGTCGCTCTCCGAGCTCAAGGTCCCCAACTCGCTCTCGTCGTCGGCCTCCAACTGGGTCTCGGCCAGGGCCGGGGCGGATGGGGTCAGCGTCAGGCCGCGGTTCTTCACCCCCGGGGTTGTCCCCGATGTCTATGGGATGGGGGCGGCCGACGCGGTGAGCCTCTTGGAGGGCATGGGGCTTGCCGTGTCGCTCGACGGCGTGGGACGCGTGACGAGCCAAAGCGTGGCCGCAGGGGCGCGCTTCGCCGACAGGCAGCCGATAAGGCTGACACTCGAAAACTAAATTTTGCTATCAACCATGAAACTCAAAGACTTGCTGTCTCGCGCCAACGTTGATGTCGTCTCGGCTCTTGGCCCGGACAGCCAGGACGTGGCGGACATTACGCTAGACAGCCGCAAGGCGACGGACGGCTCGCTGTTCGTGGCGCAATGCGGCGAGAAGACCGACGGACACGCCTACGTGGCCGCGGCTGTGGCCAACGGATGCCGGGCCGTGGTCTGCGAGAGGGTGCCGGAGGCCCTCCTGCCGGCAGACTGCGCCGTCGTGGTGGTGGGAGACACGCATGTGGCCCTGGGGCGCCTGGCGGCGGCTTTCTTCGGCAATCCGTCAAGGGCCATGAAACTTGTCGGTGTCACGGGGACGAACGGTAAGACCACGATTGCCACGCTCCTCTATCGTCTCACCACGGCCTTGGGCCACAAGAGCGGCCTCTTCTCCACCGTGGCCAACTATGTCGGCGAGGAGAGGACCGAGGCCATGCAGACAACTCCCGACGCCATAACCCTGCAGCGGACAATGAGGCGGATGGTCGACGCCGGGTGCGAATACTGTTTCATGGAGGTCAGCTCGCACAGCGTAGTGCAGAAAAGAATCGAGGCTCTCGACTTCGATGGCGCGGTCTTCACGAACCTCACGCATGACCATCTCGATTTCCACAAGACGTTCGCCAACTACGTCGAGGCCAAGAAGGCGTTTTTCGACAGTCTGAAGAGGGAGGCTTTTGCGCTGACCAATGCCGACGACAAGAACGGGGCGCGGATGTTGCAAAACACCCGTGCGAGGCGGCGAGCATATTCGCTACGGAGCATGGCCGACTACGTTTGCCGCGTCGTCGAGGACTCTATGGATGGGATGTTGCTCCGCTTCGGCGACAGCGACGACGCGTATATGCAGTTCGTGGGGCGCTTCAACGCCTACAACCTGTTGGCGGTCTACGGCGCGGCTTGCGAGTTGGGCTTCGACGCCAAGGAGGTGCTGGTGGCGCTCAGCTCGTTGCGGCCCGTCGACGGCCGATTTCAGACGGTCAAGCTCCGCAACGGCGCCACTGCCATTGTGGACTATGCGCACACGCCCGACGCCGTCCTCAATGTCCTCTCGACGCTCAACGAGGTGCGCTCGGAGGGGCAGCGCGTCGTCTGCGTGATTGGTTGCGGGGGCGACAGGGACAAGACCAAGAGGCCCGAAATGGCAAAGGTGGCGCAGGCCAATGCCGACATTGTGATTCTGACAAGCGACAACCCGCGCTCTGAGAACCCCATGGACATAATCGAAGACATGAGGGCGGGGCTCTCTGCCGACGGGGCGGGGAGTGTCTTGACCATTGTGGACCGCCGCGAGGCGATTGCCGAGGCGGCGCATGTGGCCCGCCCGGGGGACATTGTCCTCGTTGCGGGGAAAGGCCACGAGGACTACCAGGAGGTCATGGGCGTCAAGCACCACTTCAGCGACATTGAGATTTTGGGCGGGCTCTGACGCTCCGGGCCGCCTCGAAAACAATCGGATAACCACAAAAAACAATAGCACACAGATGCTCTACTATCTATTCCACCATCTGAGCGAGGCGGGCGTGTCGGGCGCCGGTCTGTTTCAGTACATCTCGTTCCGTGCGGTCATGGCGTTTGTCTTCTCGCTCATCTGCGCCACAGTCATAGGCCGGCTGATAATCAACATATTGCGACGGCAGCAGATTGGCGAGCTTGTGCGAGACCTGGGCCTGGAGGGGCAGTTGCAGAAAAAGGGCACGCCGACAATGGGTGGGATAATAATCATAATATCAATCCTGGTGCCCGTCCTGCTTCTTTGCCGGCTCGACAGCGTCTATGTCATCCTCATGATTGTCACGACACTCTGGCTGGGCGTCATAGGCTTCATCGACGACTACATCAAGGTCTTCCGCAAGAACAAAGAGGGGATGTCGGGGCGGAGCAAGATTGTGGGGCAGGTCGGGCTCGGAATCCTTGTGGCGGCCACGCTCTATTTCAACGGTGATGTCGTTGTCCGCGGGGGCGGCGACGTCAAGATGCCTGTCACGACCATTCCTTTCGTCAAGAGCCATCAGTTCGACTATCGTTCGTTGGCGGCGTGGGCGGGCGACTACACGGACATTGCCGGATGGCTCATTTTTGCCGTCATCGTCGTTTTCATCATAACGGCGGTCAGCAACGGTGCGAACATGACCGACGGGCTTGACGGGTTGGCGGCCGGCACGTCGTCGATCATAGGGGTCGCGCTGGCCATATTCGCCTACTTCTCCAGCCACTTCGATTTTGCCGGCTACCTCAACATCATGTTCATCCCCAAGTCTGCCGAGCTTGTGGTCTTCATGGCGGCGTTCGTCGGGGCGACCATCGGTTTCCTGTGGTATAACGCCTACCCGGCGCAGGTCTTCATGGGCGACACCGGCTCGCTCACCATCGGGGGGATTATCGCGGTCTTCGCAATCCTCATCCACGTCGAGCTGCTCATTCCCGTCTTGTGCGGCATATTCCTCATGGAGAACCTGTCGGTCATCATGCAGGTCGGCTATTTCAAGTATACGAAGAAGAAGTTTGGCGAGGGGCGTCGCATTTTCCTCATGGCGCCCCTGCACCATCACTATCAGAAGAAAGGGCAGCCTGAGGCGAAGATTGTCACCCGCTTCTGGCTTGTGGGCATAATATTGGCCATGCTGACTGTCCTGACGCTTAAAGTTCGTTAGCAATGAAGAAACTTGTTGTGCTGGGTGGAGGCGAGAGCGGCGTGGGCGCCGCCGTCTTGGGCAAGGCTAAGGGCTTCGACGTGTTCCTTAGCGACAGTGGGACCCTCAAAGGCGTCTTCCGCGACGAGCTTGTCGCGGAGGGTGTGGCGTTCGAGGAGGGCGGGCATACGGAGGCCCTTGTGGCCAATGCCGCCCTTGTCGTCAAGAGCCCAGGCATCCCTGAGGACGCACCTGTGGTCGTGGGGCTTCGCCGTGCCGGGGTCCCCGTAATCTCCGAGATAGAGTTCGCCGGCCGATACAGCTCCGCCAAGTTCATAGGCATCACCGGCGCCAATGGCAAGACGACGACGACGCTCCTGTGCCACCATCTGCTAGCTTCCGCCGGGGTCCGGGCTTCGTTGGCGGGGAATGTGGGCTTCAGCATGGCCCGCCAGGTGGCCCGCGGCGACGAGCCCGAATGGTATGTCATCGAGCTGAGCAGTTTCCAGCTCGACGATATGTTCGATTTCCGGTGCGACATTGCCGTGCTCTGCAACATAACGCCCGACCATCTCGACCGCTACGGTCACGATTTCGGCAATTACGCCAGGGCCAAGTTCCGCATCACGCAAAACATGGGACCCGGCCAGGCGTTCATCTATAACGCCGACGACAGGGGCACGCTGGACTATTTCAACAGTCCCGCAGCGTCGTGCGTCCCGGTGTCGACAATCGGGAGGTCGCGGTTCGTCAATTTCCACGATGGGACAATCGAGATGTCCGTGGGCGGGGCGTCGCTCTCCGTCAGAGCCGACGACCTGACCATCCGGGGCAGGCATAATGTCTACAACGCCATGCAGGCCATGGCGGCGGCTCTCTTGGCCGGTGTGGCGCCGGCCGATGTCGCCCGGGGGGTCAAGACGTTCCGCAATGCGCCCCATCGCCTGGAGTTTGTGCGGACGTTCGAGGGGGTGGACTACATCAACGACTCCAAGGCGACAAATGTCGACGCGGCTCAATATGCCATCGACGCGCAGACCAGGCCCATCGTGTGGATTGCGGGCGGCAAGGACAAGGGCAACGACTACGCTCCTCTCCTCGACCTGTGCCGCGCCAAGGTCAAGGCCCTCGTCTGCCTGGGCAAGGACAACGGGAAGCTCATCGACAGCTTCGGCGGCGTCGTCCCCGTCGTTGTCGATACGCACGGCATCGGGGAGTGCGTGGCCGAGTGCCGCCGCTTGGCGGCGCCGGGCGACGTGGTGCTGCTCTCGCCCTGCTGCGCCAGTTTCGACCTTTTCTCCAGCTACGAGAACCGCGGCGACCTCTTCCGTCAAGAGGTTGAGAAACTTAAGTAGACAAGGGGGGGACGATGAACGCGCTGACGCAACTTTTTCAGAGGGTCTTCTGTGGCGACCGGTATATGCTCGCAGCCATATTCCTCCTCATGGTTGTCTCCATCTTGTCGGTCTACAGCTCAGCCAGTGTGCTGGCCTACCAACGGATGGGGGGAGACACAGCGCACGTGCTCATGCGCCACTGCCTCCTGCTTGTCCTCAGCGTCTCCATCATGTGTTTCGTGAGCCATCTTAAGCCCGGAGTGTGGAGCGGATTGGCGTGGCCATTGCTGTTTTTGGCCTTGGTGCTCCAGGCCGCCACGTTGCTCGCCGGGACGAGCATCAACGGGGCGTCGCGTTGGCTCTCGGTCGGCGGCATACAGTTCCAGCCCTCGGAGATCTCCAAGATTGCGCTCATGGTTTTCGTGGCCAGGCAGTTGTCCACCAATGAGGGCAACCTGCCTAGGGCTTTTTGGCGGATTCTTGTGGCGACGATGGCTATAGGGGCGCTGATATTGTTGGAGAACCTCTCCACTTGTCTGCTTCTTGTCGCGGCGGTCTGGGTTGTCATGGCCGTGGCGCGGGTGCCGTTCCTCTACCTTGGCGGCACGGCTGCCGTCGTGGCGGCCGTCGTCGGGGTCATGATATATTTTGCGCCGCAGCTGGCCGAGATGAATGGCAGCTTCGAGCGGGCCCTGACGTGGCGCGCCAGGGTCGAGCGGTTCGTCACCGACGATGCCGACGAGAGGAACGCCGGCAACTACCAGGCCGAGCAGGCCAAGGCGGCGGTGAGCACGGGGGGGCTTATCGGGGGACGCGGCCCGGGCAACAGCTACATGAAAAACTTTCTGCCCATGGCTTTTAGCGACTTCATCTTCTCAATCATCATTGAGGAGTATGGGGTCTTCCCCGGGTGCGTGCTCGTCCTCGCCTTCTACTTCACCATCTTGGCCCGGGCGGTGTCGGTGGCTAAGCGCTGCGTCGTGCCGTTCCGGACGTATCTCATCTTCGGGCTTGCCCTCATGCTCACGTTGCAGGCGCTCATCAATATGTCCGTCGGCGTCGGGCTGATCCCGGTCACGGGGCAGACTCTCCCGATGGTGAGCATGGGAGGCACGTCGAACTTCGCCATGGGCTTGGCCTTTGGCATGATGCTCTCCGTCAGCAGCAAGGTAGACAGCCCTGCCAACATTGGTTTTGTGAAATCTGAAACTGCATAGTTTTTCGGGATATGAGAGTTATTATCAGCGGCGGTGGCACCGGGGGGCACATCTTCCCAGCCATATCTATCGCCAATGCCCTGCGCGAGGCCGACCCCTCGGTGGAGATTCTCTTCGTCGGGGCGTCGGGCAAGATGGAGATGGAGAAAGTCCCACAGGCCGGATATGAGATAGTCGGGTTGCCCGTTGCGGGTTTTCACCGCAAGCTCAACTTGCGCAACGTGGTGCGCAACTTTGCCTTTCCGTTCAAGCTCCTGCGGAGCCTCTACAAGGCGTCGTCGGTCGTGAGGATGTTCAAGCCCGACGTGGCGGTCGGCGTCGGCGGATATGCCAGCGGCCCCGTGCTCTACTTGGCGGCGCAGAGGGGGGTGCGTTGCCTTGTGCAGGAGCAGAACTCGTTCCCGGGGGTCACGAACCGCATTCTAGCCTCCCGGGTGGACAAGATTTGCGTGGCCTATCCCAACATGGAGCGGTTCTTCCCCAAGGAGAAGATAATCCTGACGGGCAACCCCGTGAGGCAGAGTCTTGTTTCGTCCGCCCCGCGAGACGAGGCCGCGCGGGAGTTCGGGCTCGACCCGTTGCGCAAGGTGGTGCTCGTCATTGGTGGGAGCCTCGGGGCGCGGTCCATCAACAATGGCGTCAGGCGCTCGCTAGGCGCTTTGGCCGACGGGGTGCAGCTACTGTGGCAGACGGGCGCTTTCTACTATGACGAGATCGCCGCCGACTTGGAGCGGAATCCCGTCGAGGGGGTCAAGGCGTTGCCTTTCATCCGTCGCATGGACTTGGCATACGCCCTGGCGGACATCGTCGTCTCCAGGGCCGGGGCCAGCAGCATATCCGAGCTCGCCTTGCTCGGCAAGCCCACAATCCTTGTGCCGTCGCCAAACGTCAGCGAAGACCACCAGACGAAGAACGCCCGTGCGCTCGAAGACGAGGGGGCGGCGATAATGGTGGCCGACTCCAAGGCCGACACGCTCGTCGGCGTGGCTATGGGTGCGCTCGCCGACCCCAAGAAGATTGCGGCCCTGGGCGAGAGCATTGCGACCTTTGCACGCCCCGCGGCGGCTTCCGACATAGCGCGCGAGGTCTTTAGTCTCACAAAAAATTGACGCGATGCCATCTTCTGTCTATTTCGTCGGGATTGGTGGAATCGGGATGAGCGCCATTGCGCGCCATTTCCATGCGTTGGGCGCGCTCGTGGCCGGCTACGACCGCACGCCGTCCGACATCTCCCGGGCGTTGGAGGGCGAGGGAATCCGCGTCTCCCATGCCGACGACCCTGAGACTGTGCCGCCCCCTTTTCGCGACCCTGGCGCGACGCTTGTCGTCTTCACGCCGGCCGTGCCGTCCGACAGCCGCATCATGCGGTTTTTCCGCGAGGGTGGGTTCCGTGTCGTCAAGAGGGCCGTGGCGCTGGGTGAGCTGACAAGGCCTTTCAAGACCCTTTGCGTGGCCGGCACGCACGGCAAGACAACCACGTCGACCCTCGCGGCGCACATTCTGAGGCAGTCCGCTGTCGGGTGCTCGGCGTTCCTTGGCGGGGTGTCGGTCAACTATCAGACGAACTATTGGGGCGACGCCGCCTCCGGCTTTGTCGTGACGGAGGCCGACGAGTACGACCGCTCGTTCCTGCAGCTCGAACCGACCGTGGCGGTCATCACCGCCATGGATGCCGACCACCTCGACATCTATGGCACTCACGCAGAGGTGATAAGGGCGTTTCTCGACTTCGCCGCCAAGGTCAGGCCTGGTGGCTGTCTCGTCGTCCGGTATGGGTTGCCCATAGGGCGCGAGGACGTGGCCCCCGGGGTCGGCCTCTTCACCTATTCGTCGCACGACGCCCGCGCCGACTTCCATGCCGAGGGCGTCCGGGTCGAGGGCGGGCGCTACGTCTTCGAAGTCGTGACGCCGCGGGAGACCATTGCGGGCGTCCGCTTGGGCATCCCCGGCATCCACAACGTCGAGAACTGCGTCGCCGCGGCGGCAATGGCACTCGCCGCCGGTGTGCCGGGGCGGGTCTTGGCCGGGGCCTGCGCGTCGTTCCGCGGCAACAGGCGCAGGTTCGAGGTCCGCGTGGAGGGCGACGCGGCGATGGTCATAGACGACTACGCCCACCACCCGCAGGAGATTGAGACCACGATACGCTCCGTCCGGGCGCTCTACCCCGGGCGACGGCTGACGGTGGCTTTCCAGCCGCACCTCTATAGCCGTACGCGGGATTTGGCCGACGATTTTGCCAATGCGCTCAACATGGCCGACCGCGTGTGGCTCATCGACATATACCCGGCCAGGGAGAAGCCCATCGACGGGGTGACGTCCGAGATGCTTATCGGCAAGATGCGCGACGGGCTGGGCCGGATGTCCAGCCGCGACGCCCTGGCAGACAATATCGTCAGCGAAGAGTTTGATATTGTGCTGGTTATGGGGGCGGGAGACATTGCCGACCTCGTGCCGGCCGTGGCAGACAGGGTTCGAGGTTGCATGGAGGCTTGAAAGTCGGTAAATTTGTCACGTCTTATGGAGAGCGGGGGAGAGATGCATGGAGGGCGCCTGGTTGGCGTCTTGCGCTTGGTCGGGTGGGGTGTCCTCCTGGCCTATTTCCCTGTCGCGCTCTTCTTTGTCGCCCAAGCCAAGGCCGAGGTCCGTTGTGAGCGAATCGTGACAAATGTCCACAGCGACGACAAGAACGTCCTCATAACCAGCGACGGGCTGTTGGGCATCGTCAAGAGGTCGCACCCGAAGCTCGTCGGCTCGCTTCTCGCGGCGGTCAACTACGCCGAGCTGGAGCAGGCCATGGAGAAGCTCCCCGTGGTGGAGAGGTGCGAGGCCTATCCGACAATAGGGGGGGCGGTCCATGTGGACATCTTCCAACGCAAGCCCATAATGAGGGTCTTCGCCGGCGGGGGGTCATACTACATGGACAAGGACGGCTATAAAATTTCCGCTACGCACTCCATGCGGACGCACACGCTCGTCGTCAACGGCCACGTCAACTCGATGCTCGACCCTGCGGACCTGCTGAAGCTCTGTAATTTCATCAATGCAGACGCCTTTTGGAGGGCAATGATTGAGCAGGTCTACGTGACGAGGGAGCATGAGTTCACCCTCGTGCCCCGGGTTGGGAATCATGTCGTGGATTTCGGTGGCGTGGACGACATGGAGCGCAAATTCGACGACCTGTGGACGCTCTACCGCAAGGGGTGGGAGAAGCAGGAGTGGAACGTATATAGAAAGGTCAGCCTCAAGTATGCGGGGCAGATTGTCTGCTCTCGCAGGTAAAAACACACTTCGACATGGAAAACTATATTGTGGCCATCGATTTGGGGACGTCGCACGCCAGGCTCGTAGTGGGGCAGTGCGACGAGAAGAAGCCCTATGGGCTGAATGTGGTCTCGACAGAGACGCAACGTTCGCAGGGCATGAAGAGGGGTGCCGTATATAGTAAGGACGACGTAATCAAGGTGGTCAAGAACCTCATCTTGGGGGCCGACAAGAAGATTAACGCGGGCCGGAGGCGGACGGCCAATGCGCCACAGCCGTCGCGCAAGGTCTGCGTCAACATCAGCGGGTTGAACTTTCAGACCTCAATAGTCCGCGAGAAAGTATCGCTGCAAAGCGCGCCTGTGTCTCTGCGGACGCTCAAATATATTGAGACGCAGGCCATAAACAACCAAATGCAATATGCCACCGACGATCAGGTGACGAGGGTCGTGCCGTTGGGCTACTCCATTGACAACGAGCCCGATACCGACGACGTGTTGGGACACGTGGGCGGCATCTTGGAGGCCAAGTTCCTGTGCTTCAAGTCTAAGCAGAAAGATTTGGCGCTCCTGAGTTCGGTCTTCCCGACGACGCACCGCCCCGAGGCGTTCTATGCGTCGACGTCGGCCAAGGCGGCTGTCGTCCTGGCTTCGCAACCCCACTTGATGCGCGACGGCGTCCTCCTGGTCGACCTGGGCTACGGCACCACGGGCGTGGCCGCATATTCGCGCGGCGCCCTGCGCTACGAGGTCTCGATTCCCATCGGCTCTGAGACCATCACGACGGACATTGAGCAGGCGCTGGACATCGCCAACGAAGATGCCGAATACCTCAAGTGCAACGTCGGGATAATCGACGAGGCCCAGGCGCGCAAGAGCTTCGAGGTCGACGTGCCGAGTGGCGGGACGGTCTCGTTCGAGGGCGCGTTCTTCAACATGGTGATCAAGGCGCGTGTCGAGGAGATTGCGGCCTACGTCTTCGCCGCCTACAAGGAGGCGCAGAAGAGGGGGTGCCGCGATGTCAAGATGGTGCTGACCGGCGGGGGGGCGCATCTCAGCCGGGTCGGCGAGGTGCTTGAGGCCGCCACGGGCATCCCGGTGGTGGCGTTGCCGCCACTGTCTGTGGGGCTCTCGTTCAGTCTCGACGACTACGCCGGAGCCTTGGGCATGGCCTCCATCGAGGCGCGCAACTTTTTGGCGCAGCTTGCCATGCAGCCCAAGCAGCAGCAGTTGCCAATCGAGGAGGTGGCCGACGAGGGAGAGGCCGCCGCTCCCGAGCCCGAGGGGGGCAGGCTTGAGGCCGACGAGGCGGGGGTGCGGACCGAGCCCGAGGAGGACAGGGCCGCGCCCGTCAGGCGCAATGCCGCGCAGAGGAGGGGGGCGGGATTCCTCGCCAAGATGGGGAAATGGTTCGATGGAGCTTTCGACGACGAAAATAATTCTAAATCCAATTGAGTATGTCTATGGAGAATATCGACGGTTGCGTGATTGACAACGTTGTTGTCCAGCCCGAAGAGGCTTCGCAGATAATCAAGATTATAGGTGTCGGCGGGGCCGGTTGCAACGCCGTCAACAACATGTTTGAGAAAGGCATAGCCGGCGTCAACATGATTGTTTGCAACACCGACGCCAAGGCTTTGGAACACAGCCCCGTGCGCCACAAGGTCCAGCTCGGCAAGATGCTCACCTGCGGCCTCGGGACCGGATACGACCCCGAAAAGGGCAAGCAGAGCGCCATCGAGGCCATGGCGGACATCGAGGCAATCCTGCATGACAACACCCGCATGGTGTTCGTCACGGCGGGGATGGGCAAGGGCACCGGCACGGGCGCGGCGCCCGTCATTGCCAAGGCCGCCAAGGACATGGGGATATTGACCGTCGGCATCGTGCAGATTCCCTACAGCCGCGAGGGCAAGCCCAAACTGAGGATGGCCATCAATGGGGCCATCGAGATGAGCAAGTGCGTCGACTCGCTTCTGGTCGTCAATACCGACAGGGTCATCGAGATGTACCGCTCGGAGAAGATGCCCCTCAAGACAATATACAAGAAAGGCGACGAGGTGATGTGCGACGCGGCGCGGAGCATTGCCGAGATGATTACCAAATACCATTTCAAGCAGATTGACTTCGCCGATGTCCAGAGGGCCATGACGGACAGCGGGTGCGCGGTCATGGGAGTGGCGGAGGCCAGCGGCGAGGGGCGTGCGCTGCGGGCCGTCGAGGCCGCGCTCGACTCGCCGTTGCTCAACAACAACGACATCACGGGCGCGACGAACATCCTCGTCAACATCACGGCCAGGACAGAGGAGGCCATCGGGGGCGACGAGTATGGCGAAATCATGGAATACGTATACGACAAGGCCGGGGGGCGAGACAACGAGCACAACCTCGTTGTCGACGGGGCCGGGGCCGACGAGACCCTCGAGGAGGGAGTACTCCGCGTCATTGTCGTGGCGACGGGTTTCACGACGGACTGCTTCGACCTCGACAGGAAAAAGGCAGACCAGGTTGTCAAGATTCCAATAGGCAAGACCATCGACGAGGTGGGCGACAAGGAGGCCGACGGCGAGGGCGCCACGGTGATTGAGTTCACGAACCCCGACACCGAGAGGACCGATGCCATCATCATGGACATATACGGCCAGCGCTCGAACGGAGGGAAGCATCGGCCCGTCTTCACCACGCTGTCGTTGTCCGACGCCACGAGCCTGCCGCTCGACCGCCTCACGGAGGAGGAGCTTGCCAACATCGAGAAGAGGCCGGCCTACCTGCGTCGGGCCAATGGGACGAACTGAGAACAGGATATATAACCATACAAACATAGCGACATGAGCTTCATTGAGCGGATTACGGAAGACATCAAGGCGGCCATGAAGGCGCGCGACCATGTGCGGCTGGAGGCCGTCCGGGGCATCAAGAAAGAGTTGCTTGAGGCTGTGACGGCCAAGGGTGCCAGCGGCGAGCTTGCCGATGCCGACGTGTTCAAGATTCTCCAGAAGATGGTCAAGCAGCGCCGGGAGTCGGCGCAAATATACGTCGAGCAGAACCGCGCCGACCTGGCCGCGACGGAGACTGCGCAGGCGGATGTCATAGCGGCATATCTCCCGGCGGCAATGGGCCCCGAGGAGCTGGAGCAGGCCGTGGCGGCAATCATCGCCAGGGTCGGGGCCGCGACGGTCAAGGACATGGGCAAGGTCATGGGCGCGGCTTCCAAGGAGCTGGCCGGCAAGGCCGAGGGCAAGGACATCTCCGACTGTGTGAAGAGGCTCCTGGCCGGCAAATAGCCATTCGCCACATTCGGGCGGAGCAAAATGAGTCCCCCGGCGTCCGCAGTGCGGATGCCGGGGGAGATTTTTTTTGGGGACTGCGGCCTTTGTCAGTTGATGAACTCGTTGACGGTCTTCATCGTGTTGTGCGTCTTGACGGCGACGAGCCTGTCATACGTGTCGCCGGGGCGGCGGACGTAGACGGCAATGTGGTAGTCGTTTTCGGTCTCGCCGAAGCACCCCTCCGTCTCGGTCATTTGCGGCGGTTGCCGTCTCCTGCTTTTGGGTCGCGCCACGTATAGGTAGTTGTGCAGCCCCTGCTTGACGAGAGCCTGCCCGTGGAGCGACATGTCGTCGTGGTCGGGCGTCATGCGGTTGGCGGCCGCGGGCTCCCACCCTGTGGCGTCGCCTATGACGTGGACGTCGTGGGTTGAGAGAATCGCCGGGTCGTCGGGTTGGAAAGTGAGGTGGGCAAAAGCGTAGTCCGCCGCCACTTGCGCGTCGTTGTCGCGGCGGTCGCGTGTCTCAATCCATTGTCCGCCGTCGAAGTCTTCGCGGTAGCTGTAGTCTTTGGCCGGGGCGTCGGCCACGGCGGTGTAGTGGTAGGCGCCCGAGACGAACTCCACGCCGGCGTCCGAGAGGCCCGGCAGGCGTATGCTGCGGGTGTCGAGCCAACGCCACTCCGTGCCGCCGCAGAAGCGCATCTCCGGGAGCTTGTGGTATACGATCTCGTCGGGGCGGACAAAGGTGGGGCCCGTGGCGTGGCGCATGTCGTCGAGCCTCTTGTTCTGCCATGCGCATACGGTCAGTTGCGTCTCCGGCGAAGACAGCCCGTGGCTAGTCCACCGCACGCGGAGGCTGACCTCTTGCGACGCTCCGAGCTTCTCGACCCGAGAGCCTACGCCGCACAAGTCCTCGCTCACCCATATCGGTTCGCGCACGACGAGGTGGTCGTCCGCGGCGTTGCGGACTTCCACAAGATAGTTGCCGGACTTGCGCAGCGGGCTTGTGTCGATGGCCAGCGTGTAGTGCATGAATGGGATTGTGGTGTTGAGCGACGGGCGGTTCGTGTCTTGCCCGTATATCTTGTTCAGCCCGTCGACATACTCCATCTCCATCAGGTCCGACGGCTCCCACTGGGCGTCGCAGTGCGTGAAGCTGTAGTAGAGGGCCTCGCTCTGCCCGTCGAGGATGTCGAAGTCGAGCGTCAGCACCTCGGGCTGCCCCAGGTGGCACACGACGCACGACGGCACGCGGCCCTTGGTTCTGTCCGCCGCCCCCTCGTGGCGCAGCTCCACCGTGGCCACGCCCGGGGCCCTGTAGCACTGCGGGGAGGCGGGGGAGGGGGTGGGGAGCAATGCCAAGGCTGTCGTCGCCATCCCTGTGTGTGCGAGAGTGAAGTGTTTTAGCATACTTATGTCTGCAACTAGCATTCCGCTAATTTAGCTAATGCTTTCATTTTGTCGTTATTTTTGTATTGGCTAATTGTGACAAGGATATGACGCAAACGGAGCAGGTTTTCGCGGCGTTAAGGGCAAACGGAGGCTACGCCACGTTGAGGAGACTATACGAAATGCTAGATTTCTCGTCATGGGCGACAAAGACGCCAGAGGCTACGGTGCGGCGCATCGTCCAACTCTCAAAAGGCATATTCAAGGTCGAGTCGGGTTTGTGGGCCTTGGAGGAGTGCAGGGAAGACGTGTTTCGGAAGTTCTCCATAAGTGTTGGCGACCGCAGGAGCGAGGAGGTGTTTTCGCATGGCTATTACCAGGGTCTGTTAGTCGAGATAGGCAAGATGGAGAGTTTTACGACCTATGTGCCTAGCCAGGACAAGAACAGGAAGTTCCTCGACGGGAGGCTCTGCGACATTGTCGACCATCAAGACATTCCGCCGTTCTCATACCAAGAGCTGGTAAGGAAAGCGCAGACTGTCGATGTCGTATGGTTCAACGAGAGGCGGATGCCGTGCAGGATGTTCGAGGTTGAGCACACGACGGATATGAAGAACTCTTTGGGCAAATTCTACGAATTGCAAGATTTCCACGTGCGTTTTGCCATAGTGGCCGATGCGTCGAGGAGGAGGGAGTTCGACAGTGTCATGTCTCTGAGCATATATGCTCCGATACGAAACAGGGTCGGCTTTATATGCTATGACAGTGTGGCGAGCAAATACAACGGATTGAGGACGGAGCTTTTGTCGGGTTGGTGAAGCCGCCCTGTTTCGTCGCGGCCCGCCCCCTCCTTTTTTCCTCCATAGACATTCGCTTTTCATTGCGATAATTGCTTTCTTTGCAGGGCGAAGCGGTGTGGTCGTTGATTGCGGGCCGCCCCGCCGTTCTAGCTTTTTTGACAAAGAACCTCCGAAGGGCCGGGGGGACGGACATTCGCAGGGGTGGCACCCCCGTCTGTGCGCCGCGGCCGTCGATGCATCTAGAACTAATGACACCAATCGCAACCAAGCCGGTGGTGAGGGCGGCGGGCAGGGGAGAAGACTGCTCGTGCGCCCCGTTCCTCGTGTCTGGGTGCGGGCTTCGGCGGGAAAGGGACAAACATTCATCTCATCATAACAATGTCTGACGTGATAAAACTGAGGAAAGGTCTCGACATACGCTTGAAAGGCAGAGCCGAAACGGTGTATGGACAGGCCTCAGAGGCCGAGCTTTACGCCGTCAAGCCTACCGACTTCTGGGGCCTGAAGCCCAAGATGGCGGTCAAGGAGGGCGACAAGGTGCAGGCGGGGGACGTGCTGTTTTTCGACAAGCAACGCCCCGAGGTCAAATTCGTCTCGCCTGTGACAGGCGAGGTGCAGTCTGTGGTGCGTGGCGAGCGGCGGGCCATCTTGGCCGTCGTCGTAAAGGCCTCCGAGGCCCCGGCGCCAGCCCAGGTCGGCAAGCTCGACGCCGCCTCGGCATCGAGGGAGCAGGTTGTCGAGAAGTTGCTCGCCACCGGGGCGTGGACGTATTTCCGCCAGCGCCCCTACAATGTCGTGGCGGACCCCGAGGCCAAGCCCAAAGCCGTTTTCGTCTCGACTTTCGACACGGCCCCGTTGGCCCCCGACTACGACCACATCATCCGCGGCAACGAGGCGGCTTTCCAGGACGGAATCAACGTCCTGTCGAAAATCGCCCCGGTCTTCGTCGGCGCCAGGGCCAACGGAGCCTCCAAGGCTTTCGCCGACGTCAAGGGTGCCACGGTGACGCGTTTCGACGGCAAGCACCCTGCCGGCTGCGTCGGGGTGCAGATCAACAAGGTCAGCCCCATCAACGCCGGCGAGACGGTCTTCACCATACAGCCGCAGGAGGTCGTGGCCATCGGCAAGATTTTCGCCGAGGGCGTGCACGACTTCTCGCGTGTCATAGTCCTCGACGGCTCCGAGGTGCTCAAGCCCGCCTACTACCGGACGACGCTCGGCGCGCAGGTCAAGTCCGTCACCGACGGCAACATCAAGACCGACGGCGTGCGCATAATATCGGGCAATGTCCTGACGGGCGCCAAGGTCGGCGCCGACGGCTTCATCGGATACTACGACAGCCAAATCACGGTCATCCCCGAGGGCGACAAGCCCGAGTTCTTCGGCTGGATAACGCCGGGCCTGGGCAAGTTCTCCGCTAGCCGCACCTTCTTCTCGTGGCTGACGGGCAACAAGGAGTACGCCCTCGACACCAACACGCACGGCGAGCCGCGCGCCATCGTCGTGAGCGGCGAGATGGAGAAAGTCTTCCCCATGGACATATACCCCGAGCACCTCGTCAAGGCCATCCTCGCGCAAGACATCGACAAGATGATTGAGCTGGGCATCTTCGAGGTCGTCGAGGAGGACATGGCGCTTTGCGAGTTCGTCTCGACGTCCAAGCTACCGGTGCAGAAGATTCTCCGCAATGGGCTAAGCCTCATGATGAAAGAGGTCGGCTAGGCAGTTCAAGATTCTGTGATTCATTAAATTGACACAAATTGAAAGCGTTAAGAAAATATCTAGATAGCGTGAAGCCCAACTTCGAGAAGGGCGGCAAATATGAGAAGCTCCACTCGACGTTCGAGGCGTTCGAGAGCTTCCTGTTTGCTCCGGCCACCACAAACCAGGGTGGCGTTCACGTGCGCGACGGGGTGGACCTCAAGAGGGTCATCTCGATGGTCATCCTCGCGCTCATCCCCGCCACGATATTCGGCATTTGGAACACCGGCTTCCAATACTACAACCTGCTCGGGCAGGAGGCGTCGTGGGGCGACTGCTTCCTCCACGGCCTCTACGTCTTCCTCCCGATGGTCGTGGTCTCCTACGTCGTCGGTCTCGGCATAGAGTTCGCCACCGCGCAGATTCGGGGCGAGCAGGTCAACGAGGGCTTCCTGGCCACGGGTCTGCTCATCCCGCTCGTCCTGCCGGCCGGCGTGCCCCTGTGGATGGTCGGCGTGGCTACGGCCTTCTCCGTCATCTTCGCCAAGGAGGTCTTTGGCGGCACGGGCATGAACATCTGGAATCCCGCCCTCGTGGCCCGCGCGTTCCTCTTCTTCGCCTACCCGTCGAAGATGTCGGGCGACGCCGTGTGGTACTATGGCGACGGCCTCGACGGCCGCACCGGGGCCACGGCCCTCTCGCAAGCCGCGTCGGGCAACTACACCGACTTCATGGACGCCTTTATCGGGACGATCCCCGGCTCCATCGGCGAGACGTCGGCGCTCTGCATCCTCATCGGGGGCCTCTTCCTGCTCCTGACGGGTGTGGCAAGCTGGAGGGTCATGCTCTCCGTCTTCGTCGGCGGCGCGCTCACGGCGTGGTGCTTCAACCAGTTCGGGTCGGGCGAGGGTGTCGCCGCGCTGCCGTGGTACGACCACCTCGTCTATGGCGGGTTCTGCTTCGGCGCGGTCTTCATGGCCACCGACCCCGTCACCTCGTGCCGCACCGAGGGCGGCAAGTACATCTACGGTCTGCTTATCGGCTTCGTGGCAATCGTCGTCAGAGTGCTCAACCCCGGCTACCCCGAGGGAATGATGTTGGCCATCCTCTTCATGAACACCATGGCGCCGCTCATCGACTACATCTTCGTCGAGGCCAACGTCAGCCGTAGGAAGAAACGTGCAATTGCAAAATAACCAGACGAGAAAATGGCAAACGAACAAAAGAAAGGCTTGTCTACAAACAGCAACGCCTATACGCTCATCTATTCGGCTGTCCTGGTCATAGTCGTCGCGTTCCTGCTCTCTTTCGTGGCCAGCTCGCTCCGTGAGCGCCAGGAGGCTAACCAGCGGATTGACAAGAAGTCCCAAATCCTCGCGGCAATCAACGTGGCGGACGACGATGTCGAGGCCGCGTATGCCAAGTATGTCAAGAGCGCCGAGGTCGTCAACGCCAACGGCGATGTCGTCCCGGGCAAGGACGGTTTCGATGTTGACTTCAAGATGCAGGCCGACTCGGAGAACATGCCCGTCTACGTCTGCGAGGTCGACGGCGCCACCAAATATATCGTGCCGGTCAAGGGAAATGGCCTTTGGGGCCCCATCTGGGGCTATGTCGGTCTCAACGACGACAAGAGCACAGTCTGCGGTGTCTATTTCGCTCATGCCAGCGAGACGCCGGGTCTGGGCGCCGAGATTGTCACGCCGGCTTTCCGCAAGCCCTTTGAGGGCAAGCACATCAAGAACGCTGCCGGCGAGGTCGTCTCCATCGCGGTCCTGAAGAAAGGGCAGGCAGCGCAGGGGCAGGACCAGGTCGACGCCATCTCGGGCGGCACCATAACCTCCGACGGTGTCAACGCCATGCTCAAGAAGAGCCTCGGCGACTACGAGAAGTTTCTAACAAAGTAACATGGAGGGTTTTTGAATCATGAGCGAACTCTTTTCTAAGAAAAACAGGGAGGCTTTCTCGACGCCTCTCTCCAAGGACAACCCGGTGACCGTGCAGGTGCTTGGCATCTGCTCCGCTTTGGCTGTCACGGCGCAGCTCAAGCCCGCCATCGTCATGGGGATTTCCGTGACCGTCATCGTGGCTTTCTCCAATGTCATCATCTCGCTGATGCGCAAGACAATCCCGACGCGCATACGAATCATCGTCCAGTTGGTCGTCGTGGCGGCTCTCGTCACCATTGTCAACCAGGTTCTCTCCGCTTTCGCCTACGACGTGGCGCAGGCGCTGTCGGTCTACGTCGGCCTCATCATCACGAACTGCATCCTCATGGGGCGCCTGGAGGCTTTCGCCATGACCAACAAGCCCTGGCCGTCGTTCCTCGACGGTCTCGGGAACGGCATCGGCTATGCCATGATCCTGGTCATCGTGGCGTTCTTCCGCGAGTTGCTCGGCTCGGGCACTCTCTTGGGGTTCAACGTTCTCAATCATGAGTGCCTCGTCGAGGCCGGATATGTCAACAACGGCATGATGCTCATGCCCGCCATGGCTCTCATCGTCGTGGCATGCATCGTCTGGTGGCAGAGGGCGCACAACAAGGACCTTCAGGAAAAATAAGTAACGCTTCGAGATATTTGTAATGGAAAACGTTAGTTTGCTAAGCCTGTTTGTCCGCTCCATATTTGTGGACAACATGATTTTCGCGCTCTTCCTCGGCATGTGCTCCTATCTTGCCGTCTCCAAGAGCGTCAAGACGGCGTTGGGTCTCGGCGTGGCGGTCACCTTTGTGCTCACCGTGACACTGCCCATCAACTATTTGCTTCAGACCAAGGTGTTGGGCCCCGATGCCATTGTCAACGGTGTGGACCTCTCCTTTTTGAGTTTCATCCTCTTCATCGCCGTCATTGCCGGAATCACGCAGCTTGTCGAGATGTTCATCGAGAAGTTCAGCCCGGCCCTCTATTCGCAGCTCGGCATCTTCTTGCCGCTCATCGCCGTCAACTGCGCCATCATGGGCGGCTCGCTCTTCATGCAGCAGCGCATCGGCCTCGACCCGGCGGACCCCAAGTTCATCGGCTCATTTGTCGACTCGGTCGTCTATGCGCTCGGCTCTGGCATCGGGTGGCTAGTGGCCATTGTCAGCTTTGCCGCAATTCGCGAGAAGATGGCCTACAGCAATGTGCCGGCCGCGCTGAGGGGACTCGGCATCGCGTTCATCACGGTGGGGCTCATGGCAATGTCGTTCATGTGCTTCTCCGGCCTCAAACTCTAACCTGGAAAAAGAGATATAAGAATGGACTACAATTTGATACTTGCGAGCATTGCTGTCTTCTTGACAATCATAATGTTGCTCGTTATAGTCCTCTTGGTGGCTAAGCGTTTCCTTGTTGCGTCGGGCCCCGTCGTCATAACCCTCAACGACAAGGACAGCCTCACCGTCGAGGCCGGGGGCTCGCTCCTCTCGACCCTCACGGGCAATGGGGTCTTCCTGCCATCGGCTTGTGGCGGCAAGGGTTCGTGCGGGCAGTGCAAGTGCCAGGTCCTCGACGGTGGTGGGGACATCCTGCCATCTGAGAAAGGACACTTCTCGCGCAAGGAGCAGCTCGACCATTGGAGGCTCGGATGCCAGGTAAAGGTCAAGAACGACCTCAAAATCAAGGTGCCGGAGTCAATCCTTGGGGTCAAGGAGTACGAGTGCACGGTCATCTCCAACTCGAACGTCGCAACGTTCATCAAGGAGTTCAAGGTGCAGTTGCCGGAGGGCGCCCACATGGACTTCCTCCCCGGCTCCTACTCGCAGATTCGTATTCCTAAGTTCCAAATCAACTACGCCGACTACGACCATTCGCTCATCGGCGACGAGTACCTGCCGGCTTGGGAGAAGTTCAAGATGTTCGACCTCAAGTGCAAGAACGACGAGGACACCATCCGAGCATACTCCATGGCAAACTACCCGGCCGAGGGCAACGTCTTCATGCTCACGGTCCGCATTGCCACGCCGCCGTTCAAGCCCGACCGTAGCGGCTTCATGGATGTCAACCCGGGCATTGCGTCGTCGTATATCTTCTCGCTCAAGCCGGGCGACAAGGTCTTTATGAGCGGCCCCTATGGCGACTTCCATCCCCACTTCGACTCCAAGAGGGAGATGATCTGGGTTGGCGGCGGTGCAGGCATGGCGCCTCTGCGTGCGCAAATCATGCACATGACAAAGACGCTCCACACCACGGGCCGCGAGATGCACTATTTCTATGGCGCGCGCGCCCTCAACGAGGTCTTCTACCTCTCCGACTTCCTCAACCTCGAAAAGGAGTATCCCAACTTCCACTTCCACTTGGCTCTCGACAGGCCCGACCCCGCGGCCGACGCGGCAGGGGTCAAATACACCCCGGGCTTCGTCCACAATGTCATGTACTCCACATACCTCAAGGATCACGAAGCTCCTGAGGACATCGAGTACTACATGTGTGGCCCTGGCCCGATGTCCAAGGCCGTCGTCGCCATGCTTGAGGGGCTTGGCGTGGAGGACTCCAGCATCATGTACGACAACTTCGGCGGCTAGGCTTCGCGCCTTTTTCGCCAGGCGGCATTGCGCCGCAATCTCCTGTTGGGAGGTTGCGGCGCAATCTTTTTCGCCGTTGTGTCTCTGCCGATGTCTACAGATTTTGCCCACCTGTGCTTCCGTCGGCGTGATGCCGTATGGCGCTTCGTAGCGGAATCCATGTTTATGTCGTTGAGGTTGTTCAGCCCGCTGAAGACGCTCACCTGTGCGAACTTTGTCACGCCTGTAAGCATGACGAAGCGCAGGTTGCGGTCCTGCTCCTTGAGGACGTAGTAGAAGCTTTTCGATATTTTGCGGTTGCGTTCTTTCGGGCTCATCTCCTTGCCGCCCAGCAGACTTTATCGTCAATCCCAATACTCGAGTAGAGGCTTGTCATACTCGTTAACCAAGACTACCACGCCGCGTTCACGGACTTTCTGAGTCTTGCGTGTCACGTTGCAGAACCGCACTGAAGTGTTGTCCGTCGCGGGTGTCAAGCCGAATAGCCCCTCCTACTCGGTCATGTAGTTGAGCTGCTTGGCTTCTAATGCCTCAGGCCCGGTGTAGTCTATCCCGCCTAGGTCTATGTGGGGCACCGTGTGTTCGGCCTCATTCCGTCTCAATCTTCTCTACAGCCAAGCCCTCGAATAGCTCTCTGCGGCCGCTGAAGTAAGCGTCGAGATCAGGTGTCTCTTGCCGAAGCGTCGTGGGCGGCTTAGGACGTACGCCTACCCGTCGTACGCCAACTTTCTGCACAGGGCCGTCTTGTCTGCGTTAGCGCGGCCGTTTTCGCCTATCATCTCGAATGTCTGTATGCCTATCGGTTATTTATGTCCGTGCGAATCACGATGTGGTTGCTAAGTTGGCGGATGGTGGAATTGGCAATGTTTCGTGTTTGGGGCGAATGTGATTTGGGGAAATATTTTATTTTGTTAATCTTGCATCCTGAAGTGGCCGTTCTTGTGGCATCAGCGTCAGCGTGGCGTCTGTAGTGGCTTCTTTGGGAGTCTATCTATCAAACTATAATAAAGCTAATTAGCTGAACAATGAAGATTGGAATTTGCGCCATGGCCATGGTGCTGTGCGCCATAGTGGCGCCCGCCGTGTCGGCGTATGGGGAGTCCGCCCCCCCCTCTCTCCGAGGTGACGTGAAGTGGCCCACGAGGGGATACCGCGGTTTCGCCGAGCTTGGCGGAGGGTGGCTCGATTGGTCGAGCCTTAGCATAACCACCACCCACGGCTTTCAGCTCAACCCCAAGGTCTACCTCGGCCTGGGCGTCGGCGTCATGGCCGGCATAGGTTCTAGCGACGTAATGGATGTGGACGGGTATGAGATTGGTGATTTTGACGACAATACTAAAGTCCCAGTCTTCGCCAACTGCCGTATTGATTTCAAGAAGAGGAGGGTCTCGCCTTTCGTCAGCGGGCGGCTTGGCGGCGTCTTCGGGCCCAACGATTTCGGCGGGTTCTACTTCAGCCCTGTTGGCGGCCTCGCGTCAACCGCGTCAGCTTCTCTGCCGGGTTTGACCTGATACTCGCCACCGTCTCCACGTGGGACCACTACGACTTTTGGGATTGGGCGGTGCGCAACCAGACACAGTATCGCGCAGGGGACTATTCCGGCTACGACCCGAAGCACTACCTGCGTCTCGCAAACTTCGTCTTCCGCGTCGCCGTTGAGTTTGGCAACAGGCGTGAGTGGCAGCTATGAAAATCGATACGTATTTATATTATTTCACTATGATAAAGTTAGTTATAGCCGCACTGTCCGCCGCCTTGTGCGTCTGCGCCGCAGGACAGAATGTTACCAACGTGGAAGAGACTGGGGCGACGTACATTGGTGCCACAAGGCTTGTCGGTAAGTTCGACGGCGAAACAGCCACTATGTCTTATTTCGCAGAGTATGGTCTGACAATCGGAACGTATGACGACAATCCGTCGGTTGTGGAGACCGCTGTCGTGGTCAAAACATTCAGCACCAAGGGGCACTGGGTCGATATAAACCCCGGATCGAAACTCATCCTCAAGGTCAATGGGGAGAATATGGTGCTGACAACACCAAAGGAACTAGGTATGTCGGTGCGCACGACTCTTTTGTGGCTACTGCGGGCGTACTCGGCGCAATTTCCGGCGCTAAGGCCGAATTCCGCGCCGCAACCGCAACCTACCCTATATCTGGAGAGGATTTGGCGAAGCTGTTGCAATATGGTTTCTCGAAGTTTCGTTTCCAAGTTGTAGGAGACGTGTGCGAGGGGGAATTTAGCGACCGCAAAACAAGGAGAATGGCTGAGGATTTGACAGATGCTCACGATGAGATCGTAGAGGAGCAGGCCAAGATTGCGTCGAAGGTCAACGACCTGTCCGATTTCTAGCCGCCGCCTGTGTTCCTCCCTCGTGTAGATTGGGAATATTTGGCCAACGGCCGAGTTTGACAAAGGAGGGGGTTGCGCCATTGCGGCGTAACCCCTTTCCTTTTTTGCACCCCCTCAATCGCAATCTTGTTTTTGCGCCGCTATGGGCTATGCCTCCCAATGTTGTATCATGCGTGCGTTTGCAGTCTTGCGCGGTTGTCAACAGAACCCTAGCCCATGTGCTGGCCGTCTAGTACAAACTGCCCAACCCTCTCACAAAATGTGCGCAACGGAAAGCTCAATAGGTGTACGTGTCGCATGTTATGCGAATTGCTCGTGGCAAACTCCGCGTCTCTGGCGTCCCCCCTACAATACCGCCTCCAGCTTCGCCAGGCTTGTCTCTAGTGAGAATGTCCGCCGGTGCATGAGTGAGTTCTCGTGGCACTTCTGCCGCAAGACGCCGTCTTGCGTGGCGCGGACCATCGCCTCGGCCATCCGCTCCACGTCGCCCACGGGCGTCAGCAGCCCGCAGGCCCCGTCGGCCAAAGCCTCGCGGGTGCCCGTGGGGCAGTCTGTGGCCACAATCATTTTGCCCAGGGTCAGAGCCTCGGTCAGGACTACTGAAAGCCCCTCATATTTCGACGAGAGGACGAACGTCGTGCACCCCGCAATCCACGGCATGGGGTTCAGCTTGAAGCCGAGGAAGTCCACGCGGTCGCATATGCCCAGCCCTCGCGCTAGCGACTTCATCCGGGCCTCGTCCGGGCCTTGCCCCAAGATTCTCAGAGGAGGCAGGTCGTGTCCCTCTTGCAGGGCCTTCGAGTAGGCTTTGAGCAGTGTCGTGAAGTCTTTCTGCCGCTCGTCTATGCGCGCCACGCTCAGCAGGAAGCCGCCTTTCGGGATTGGGTACTCCCTCGCCGCGCGCGCCAGCTCCTCTTGGTCGATGGGGTTATATATGCAAGATATTTTTCCCCTCGCAAAGCCGTATATGCCTTTCGCCTCGCGTTCCTGCTCCTGGCTCACGCATATTATGGCGTCGTGCCTGTTGAGCCTCTTGCCCAGGCGTTCCATGCGCCCGTGCCTCCCGGCGCAAAAGGCGCGCACCGAGAAGTGGAAGAACGCCACCGTGCGGCACGGGGCCTTGCGGGGCAGGAACTGGTAGGAGGCGTAGTCCCAGTCCACAATGGTGTCGAGCTTCGTGGCCAGGCGCGCCATGCGGCGGCGCTGCAGGGCGCGCCGGATGGGCGCCAGGGCGACCTCCTCGACCATCTTCTCGAGCACTGACAGCCCTCCTCGCCCAATCTTTTTCTTTATCAGCGAAGTCAGTATGCCGTCGTCTGCGAGATACACGATGCGGACATGGCGGCCTATGTCGCCAATCCTCTTCTCCAGGCCGGGCAGGTGGTTGGCTATGACGACGGTCACGTCGTAGCGTTCCGGGTCGAGGTTGTTCACGTAGCGGATGAGGGCCGTCTCGGTGCCACCATAGAGCAGCCAGGCCACGCAGAATGCGACTCTCTTCTTCTCGTGCATATCCCCTCTGTTGTCGTTACGCGCCTTGCAGTGTCTTGGCGTAGCACTCCATCAGCCGTTTGGTGAGTCCCTCCTGGCTGAAACCCCGTGAGTGGGCCAGGCCCATGTCCACCATTCGTCGGCGAAGCGCCTCGTCGCCGACGACAGCCTCTATGGCGCGCGCCATCCCCTCGTCGTCGTCGGGTGCTACGTAGAGCGAGGCGTCGCCGCCGGCCTCCTCCAGGCTCGACCCTGTGCATCCTATGGCGGGAATCTGGCTCGCCAGGGCCTCCAGCATCGGGATGCCGAACCCCTCGAAACGCGACGGGTAGACCAACGCGTCCGCCATCTGATATGTGGCGGGGAAGAGGCGGAACGGCGCGCCGCTCACGATGCGAAGCCTGTCGCCAAGCCCCTCGCGGGCGCAGAACTCCTCCACCTCGTCGGCATAGCCTGTCCTTTTGCCCAGGGCCACGACGCGGAGTTCTTTGGGCAGGTGGCGCAGCGCTTTGGCCAACAGCATGAGGTTCTTGCGCCTTTCGATGCTGCCCACGTAGACTACGTACCGGTCCGGCAGTCCGAGCGTGCGCCGGGCCTCAAGGCGGGTCTCCTCGTCGGCGCGGGTCCAAAACTGGCTGTCGCAACCTTGATACACCACGTCAATCCGGTCGGCCGCCACGCCATAGAACTCCATTATGTCGCGCTTCGTGCTGTGGCTCACCGCCACGATGCGGTCGGCCTTGGCGCAGGCCCTGCGGGCCTTGTAGTCGTATATTTTGCGGTCTATGCGGCTGTAGAATTCGGGGAAGCGGAGGAAGATGAGGTCGTGGATCGTGACGATGCTCCGCACGCCCTTGGCGCGCCCCATGTTGAGCGGGAGCTCGTTGCTCAGCCCATGGAACAAGTCCACGCCGTCGCGCGCCAGGTTGCCAGTCATGCCCGCCACGCGCCAAAGCGACGTGAGGCCGCTGGTCTTCCATGTCGTGCCGGCGAACCTCATCTCGACGCGCTCCATCTTGTCAAGCCCGTCGAGGCAGCCGGTCTTGCGCGCCGAGGGGCTGTAGACCAGGAGCCGCCCGACGTCGGAGTGGAGGCTCAGGCCGCCTATGACGAAGCGGCTGTAGTTGCCAAGCCCTGTGCGGTTCTGGGCGGCGCGCTTGCCGTCGAAGCCTATAGTGAGGTTGCGAAAGTCCATGGGTTAAATTGGTCTCGTGGTTGCAAAAGTCGGAAAGATTCTTGAAATCTGCAACACGCTCCATTGTTTGAGCCAATGCAATAACTTTGTGGCAACGAATCATCATCAATATGCCACAAAACAGACCCACCGAGGTGCTTGTGCTCGCCTGTTCGCCAATGAACGCCAGGCAGCTCGAAAGCGCCGACAACTTGCTGACAACCAGTGTGCGGACGTACCATTTCAACATGGACGCGATGTCGCCGGGCCGGCGGCCCGACGTGGTGGTGGTGAGGAATAAGGTCGTGCGCCGCCCCACGCTGTTCGACGTCCCGCCTGCCAATACGCTCCTCCTCCTTTCCGAGCCTCACAGCGTGGTGGCTTTCCCAGCGGACTATGTGCGGCAGTTTGGGATGGTCTACAGTTGCCAGGAGGAGCTGCGGGGTGGCGGCAATGTTGTCTATGGGCCTGCCGCCATATCGTGGTTTGTCGGCATCAACCTGCGGGGCGAGGTGTCGGAGCAGTATGCCGACGCCATATCCTACAGGGCTCTCGCCGACGCGCCGCTCCCCCGAAAGACGCGGGAGGTCTCCGTCATTGCCAGCGGGAAGACTTTCTCTGCCGGACACTTGGAGCGTTTCCGCTTTGTGCGGAGGCTCCAGAAGCGGTATGGGGGTCACATCGACTTCTTTGGCAAGGACTCGCGCCATGTCGAAGACAAGTGGGAGGCCCTGGCGCCCTATAAGTACACCATTGCCTTGGAGAACTCCAGGAGCCGGTTCTATTTCACCGAGAAGATTTCCGACGGTTTCCTTGCGGGGTGCCATGTCTTGTATGATGGGTGTACGAACATCGGCGACTATTTCCCTAGCGGGGCGTTCTCGCGGTTGGACTTGACCGACTTCGAAGCTTCGTTCAGGGTCATCGACAACCTGCTCGACAACGACCCCTACGACCTGTCGGTGCCCGACATCGTGGAGGCGCGCCACAGGGTGCTTCACCAGTACAATTTCCTCAATATCATTGCGCATTGTTGCGACAAGATGCCCCTCGACGGCGACGCCCAGCGTGGCGTCGTCTTGCGTCCGCCGTCGGGCGTGGGCAACATTCCGAACACGCTTCGCCACCTCTTTGTGCGTCCTTTCTACCAGGCTGTGGGGAAAGCCGTGACAATGTTCGACATCCCCTAGTGGGCCAGTCGGCGCAGGAATGAGCAATAGCGCGTGGCTTCGGCCTCGAAGTCCAACGCTGTTGTGGCGGCCGTCTCCAGGTGTTCAATGTGTTGGCGCAATTCGGCGGCGTCGCCATAGAAGAGGCATGGGAGGCCGGACTCTTTCAGCCGGCGCAGGGCGTTGTCGCAGAGCATCGTCTTGCCGTAGGCTTTTGCCAAGTTGAATGTGCCGGAGGTCTTGAAGCGGGTGTAGTCTTCGGCATGGGGGACGTCGCTGTCTATGAGCGGGAGCAGGTAGTCGCATTGGCGCATGTAGGAGTCGTAGACATCTTCGGGGATGAACTGGTCGAAGAAGACGAACATGGCGTCAAGGCCGGCCGAGCGCACCAGGCCGCGGAGCCAGGGGCCGTCGCCCTTGCCAATGTTCCCCAAGATGACGATTCGGACGCCGCTCCCCGCCAGCTCCCGCGCCAGGCGGGGGAGGGCGGCGTAGTCGCGTCGCTTCCGCTCGACGTTGCCGGGGACGACGACCCACGTCTCGCCCGAGGCCTTTGTCGGCCCGGCGCAGGGACGTTCGGGGCGTGCCGGCAGGGGTGAGAAATATTCCACCGGGCGGCGCAACGGGAAGTTGTCCGTCAGGTAGCGCGCCGCCACGAGGTAGCCGCTCATGCGGCGGCATATCAGCCGTTGACCTGTCGAGGAGGTCAGTTTCCGCAGGTCGTGGATGAGCCCGGCGAAGCGGAGGCTCTTGGGGAAGGGGAGAAGCGACAGCTTGAGGGCCTCGCTCCCCTGCGCCGTGTTGAGGACGACAAGGTCGAAGCCGGCCGACACGATGGCCCGCCAGGCCTCCCACACGTTCCTCGCGCCTTTCTTCTCCGCGCACTCAATGTGGCGGACGCCCGCCATCGTCGCCGGGTCTATGGCCTGCGCCGTCTTCCGCGGGCATATGAGCGTCGCGTCGATGCCGCGGGCCTCCATGTAGGCGAGCTGTGGCGTCAGGCATTCGCCGTGCCAAGTGTTGAACTCGACCAGGGCCACTCTCATCGCTCCGCCGCCTCGCCGAGTTTCTCTATGCCGTTGGGTGTCCGGACGATGTGCCGCTCCCGCGTGTTGCGGCGGATGGCCATGTTCGCCTCGATGGACTCCCGAGTCTTGTAGGGGCGCTTGTGGTCCAGGTGGGCCACTATGGCGGAGTAGCGCATCTGGATGGGCTCTATGCCCATGTTCACGAGCCGCTCGCCAAATTCGCAGTCCTGGCCCCCATAGTGCATGTCCTCGTTGTAGCCGTTGACGGCCAATGCGTCTGTGCGCCAGCACGACGAGTTGCATCCGTTCCATGTCGCCCTTGTCGGCGTTATGGTGTTCATCATCTTGGCGAACCACTCGCGCCCCAGGAGCTTTGTCATCTTGAACGACAGGGGCTGCCCGTGCTCGCGCAGCCAGCGGGGCGAGAACACGGCGCCGCTCTCAATGTCGCTCTGCGTCACAGACTCGCTCACGTCCATGGTGAGCTTGAAATAGCCGCCCGAGATGAAATGCCCGCGCCGGGCGTTGGCGCGGTGAGTGGCCACGAAGTCGCTCCGCGGGATGCAGTCCTGGTCGGTGAAGATCAGGTAGTCCGATGTCGCCGCCACAAGGGCTTTGTTCAGAATCTCCGACTTCTGAAACCCGCGGTCCTCGTGCCACACGTGCTTTATTGGCAAGACGCCGCAATATGACAAGATGAGCCCGCGAGTCTCGTCGGTCGAGCCGTCGTCGGCAATGACAATCTCGTCGGGCTGGTGGCTTTGGCGGCTGTAGCCCCACAGCGTGCGCTCCAACCATCGCGGGTTGTTGTAGGTCGAGATTATTACTCCTGTGGTCTGTGGTATATTTTTGTTCATCGCTTCGTCTGTCCCCCCATTGGCTATTTGTCGTCGGGGAAGTCTTTGTGCTTGTGTTTCCATCTGTTGTGGCTCCATAACCACAGGTGGGGCAGTCTGTTGAGGTCGTCCTCCAGGTAGGCGGCGAAGCGCGAGGCGCATTCGCCGTCCGGGAGTTCGCCCGGGTGCTCGGCTATGGTGCGGAACTCGACGTCGTAGTGTCCGCGCCGGTAGCCGACGAACGAGGGGTAGACGAGGGCGATGTCGAGCTTGCGGGCTATGTGCTCGGGGCCGACGAGGAACGGCGTGTCCTGCCCGAAGAATTGAATCCACTGCTTCTGGGCCCCGCGGTGGGGGCTCTGGTCGCCAACGACCAAAGTCACGCTGGGCACCCCCGAGCGGATGCACTCGTAGGTGTAGCGGAAGCCGTGGTGGCTCTCCACGGCAGCTATGCCGCGACGGGTGCGGACTTCCACCGAGATGTAGTTGGCCAGCCGGTTGCCCTGGCGTTGGTAGAAAGCGTGTATGTCCTTGCCGGGCATGAGCAGGGGGACGATGTTGAACCACTCCCAGTTGCCGGTGTGCCCGGCATAGAGGAACACCGTGCGGCCCCGGTCCACGAGGTCGGCCACGAGTTCGGGGTTGCGTATGTTCATGCGACGCCGCAGCTCCTCGTCGGTCATGGTCAGGCCCTTTATGGTCTCGAAGAAGTAGTCGCTCAAGTGGAGGTAGAAGCGCCGCTCAATCTGGCTGAGCTCCTTGGCGTCTTTCTGGGGGAACGCGGCGCGCAGGTTCTTGCGCACCACGCCGAGCCTGTAGCCCAAGACGTGGTACATGAGCAGGTACGTGGCGTCCGAGAAGACGTAGAGGAGGCGCAGGGGAAGGCGCGACACGCCGCGGACGCACAGCCGGGCGAAGCGTTCCAACACGTTGAGGCGCTCCATGTTGCGGCCGTCGCGGCTCACGCCTTTGGGCAGGGGGGCGTTCGTGTCCTGGGTCTCTATCTTTTTTTGTGGCAATTCGGGTCTGCTTTTGCTAGACATTTGTATCTCGGCAAAGATATGAAAAAATGTGGTCGTGTCTGTGGGCGGGGGAGGGCGAATTGCCGCGGCGGACAAATCGGATAATTCAGTCTATAATAGATAAAAATGTCGCAATATGTTTTGTTAGTTGTTTAACGCAACGTAAATTTGCACCATTGGTGCCGTGCTTGGGCAAGAGGACGGAGATTCACATTGTGCAACGAAAAACAAACACATATCTATGCTAACAATCAGCCAGGCCGTCGAGAAGGTCATCAAGGTCAAGCCCTTTGTGACCGAGGCCCTGTGCGAGGGGCTTATCAACATATCGTCGCTGTCGAGGCAGATCCACCCGACGATAGAGAAACTGACGGGCAAGGAGGTCAAGCAGGGTGCCATTGTCATGGCGCTCAACAGGTTGGTTCCCAATCTCAAAGGGAGTGGGGACTTGACATATCGCAACGTCATAACGTCGATTGGGGACATCATCGTGCGTTCCGACCTCACGGACTACACGTTCCGCAACTCGCCCACCATTATCGAGAATCATGTCAAGCTGATGAACCAGCTCGTCGGCCGACAAGACCAGTTCTGCACCATGGTCCGCGGCGTCTTCGAGACGACGCTCGTCGTCGGCACCGAGATTTGCCCGCTCGTCGAGGTCTTCTTCGCCGGAGAGAACAGTTCCTACAAGAACTCCAACCTCTCGGCAATCACTTTGAAGCTCTCGACGGGCAATGTCCATTTTGTCGGTTTCTACTACCAGATTCTGAAATTCATAGCGTGGGAGGGGATCAACGTCAAGGAGGTCATCTCGACGGCGAACGAGTTCACGATTGTCGTGGCCGAGGAGGATGTCGACGCCGCGTTCGCCATTTTGAAGAATCTCAAGCAGAGCGGCAAGGTCGTCGAGGAATGAGGCCTGGCGAGAGTCTGCGCGTCCGCCGGCGGGTGGCGCTGTGCGCGTTGTCGGTCGTCTTTTGGGCGTTTTGCGGGGGGGCGCTCCTGGCGCAGTCGAGGATTCCGCGCAGTGGCGGCAACGGCGCGCAGGCGGCGGGCGCCGCCAAGGAGGTCGACGTTGTGCCGAGCGTGAGGGCTTGGCGCATGGCCGACGGTTTCACCAGGGCCGACACCGTCGTTGTGGACACCGTGCTTGCCGAGCACCAGGTCAGCAACCCCATCTGGCGGCGGAGCCTGGCCAATGTCACTTTGGGCAACCTGGGCTCGCCCAGCGTGCCGACGTTCTACCCGGCGCTGAGGCGCGACGGCGGCAACCCGTTCTACACGGCGCTCATGCCGATCATGCTCGGCCCCGAGGACTTCACGTTCTACAACACCAAGACGCCCTACGCGAACCTCACGTACCAAAAGGGAATCCCCAAGGCCAGGAGGGAGGAGTTCTTCTCGGCGCTCTTCACCCAGAACGTCAACAGGAGGCTGAACATCGGGGCGAGGCTCGACATCAACGCCTCAATCGGCCGATACGTCAACCAGGCCGCCGACAACAGCAAGTTCGGGATGTGGATGTCATATGACGGCGACGTCTACAAGGCGCAGCTCCAGGCGTGGTATCAGAAGTTCCAAATCGAGGAGAACGGCGGCATTACAAACGACAGCATAGTCCTATTCCCCGACCTCTACGACTACGACAACGCGGAGGACTACCCAGTGGTCTCCATGGACGCGCGAAACAGGCTCGCCACATACCGGCTGCTACTGTCGCAGAGCCTGGACCTGGGGAGCGTCACGCGGACCGAGGGCGACAGTGTGGACTATGACGTCCCGGTGGCCACGGCCTACTACAAGTTCTACGCCGACAAGTCCCACCACGAGTTCGCCATTGCGGACCTCTCGACCTATACCGACGACGAGGCCGATTTCATTCCCGCCGTCTACATCGACCCCTCCCGCACGTTCGACAGCCGCAAGTACATGCTCATCAGCAACGAGTTCCAGCTCCGCCTCAACGAGGAGTTCAATAGCCTCTTGCGTTTCGGGTTGAGGCTGTTCGTGGGCAACGAGGTCAGGCAGTACTATTGGGATGCGCGCAGTGAGCTGCTGGCCGACGAGGAGACGGGCGAAGAGAGCCTTGTCTTCCACCGCCAGAAGCGCAACCGCGTCAGCTCATACATGGGCGGGCAGATTTTCAAGAACATCGGCAGGAGGTTCCGGTGGAACGCCGGCGTCAAGCTCGTCTTCCAGGGCTACAACTCGGGCGACGTCAACGCCGACGGTGGCGTGAGCCTCTCGCTGGGGTCGGGGCGCTGGGCTACGGAGCTGTGGGGACGGGCGTCGTTCGAGCTCCGGAGCCCCTCGCTTTGGGAAGACCGCTACTGCTCCAACCACTACGAGTGGGACCAGAGCCTCGACAGGGAGCAGAATTTCGACGTCCGGGGGGGGGTGCGCATTCCGGGCATCGGCGTGGACCTCGGCGTCTTCAGCTCCACGCTCAACAACCGTATCTACTTCAGCCCGCTCGGCGTGCCGGCCCAGAAGTCCGACGTGACGCAGCTCCTGGGCTTCAACGCCAGGGCGCATCTCACCCAGAGCCGCACCGGCTTCAACACCATTGTCCGCCTGGCGTTCCAGCGCACTTCCGACAACGATGTCGTCCCGGCTCCGTCGTTCGCGCTCTTCGCCACGTCATATTGGGAGAGGCTCTTCTTCGGGGTGATGCTGACGCAGATAGGCTTCGACGTCCACTACAACAGCCGCTTCTACTCCCCGGCCTACATCCCGGCGCTCATGCAGTTCGTGCCGCAAGACCAGAGGCGTACGGGAGGGTATGGGTATTTCGACCCTTTCATCAACTTCCACCTCAAGAAGATCAGGGCCTACGTCAAGTTTGAGCACCTCAACAACCTGTGGGGCTCGAACGACCATTTCAACACCATCCACTACCCGGCCATCCCGCATACTTTCAAGTTCGGCCTCTCGTGGAATTTCTATGACTGATGGACAACGATAATCTGAAGCGGAGCCTCGAGACGCTCAACGCGCCCCAGCGCGCCGCCGTGACTGCCCCCGACGGGCCCATGCTGGTCATAGCCGGGGCCGGCTCGGGGAAGACGAGGGTGCTGACAATGCGCATCGCATACCTCCTGGCCAAGGGAGTCAAGCCATACAACATCTTGGCGCTCACGTTCACAAACAAGGCCGCCGACGAGATGAAGGAGCGAATTGCGCGCATCGTCGGCGACCAGGCCAGGCAACTGTGGATGGGGACTTTCCACTCCGTCTTTGCCAAGATTCTGCGTTTCGAGGCCGAGAGGCTCGGCATTTCGTCCGACTTCTCGATATACGACGCCGAGGACTCGCGGAGGCTCGTCGACAATGTCGTCAAGCAGATGAACCTCGACGACCGTTCGGGCTACAAGCCAAAACTTGTGGCGGGGACAATATCGGCGGCCAAAAACGACCTCATTCTCCCTGCGGCCTACGCCGACGACAAGGGCATCGCCGAGCGCGACAAGGCGGCCCAGCGCCCCAAGATGCCGCAAATCTACGCGCGCTACGTCGAGGAGTGCCGAAAGGCGGGGGCGCTCGACTTCGACGACCTGTTGCTCTACACCAACATACTGCTCCGCGACTGCCCTGACGTCCTGGCAAAATATCAAGACAAGTTCCAGCACATCCTAGTCGACGAGTATCAAGACACCAACCTCTCGCAATATGTCATAATCAACCGCTTGGCAAAGGCGCGGCGGAACATATGCGTAGTGGGCGACGATGCGCAGAGCATATACAGCTTCCGGGGGGCGAGGATCGAGAACATCCTCAACTTCCGGCGCGACTATCCGCAAGCCGCAATGTTCAAGCTGGAGCAGAACTACCGCTCCACGCGCAACATTGTCGGGGCGGCCAATTCCCTCATCGCCCACAACCGAAACCAGATTGCGAAGAATGTCTTCTCGGCGGGGGCCGAGGGGGACAAGGTCAGGGTCTGGGCGTGCGACTCCGACAAGGCCGAGGCCGCCGACGTCGTCGCCGATGTCGTGCGGCGCAAGGCGGTAGGCGACAAGCGTTTTGCCGATTTCGCCATCCTCTATCGGGCTAGCTCGCTGAGCCGTGCTTTTGAGGAGAAGATGGTCGAGGCGGGAGTCCCATACCGGATCTTCGGCGGCGTGGCGTTCTACCAGCGCAAGGAGGTTAAAGACGCACTGGCCTATCTGCGCCTCGTCGTCAACCACAATGACGTCGAGGCCATGCGGCGGGTCATCAACTACCCGAAGCGGCAGATTGGCGGGGCCACGATTGCCAAGGTCGAGGCCGCGGCGCAAAGCCTTGGGGCGTCGCTGTGGGACGTCATGACGGTGGCGTCGCTGAGGGGCAAGATTGGCGTCGCCGACTCGGTGTTGGCGAAGATTGCGCGCTTCACGGGGCTCATCGAGACGCTCACCCAGCAGGCAGAGACGCTCGACGCCTACCAGTTGGCGGTCGAGATGCTCACGCAGAGCGGGCTTCTCGCCGAGCTGAGCAAGGAGAGGGGCGACGAGGAGGGCAAGGAGCGTTTCGCCAATGTGCAGGAGCTGCTCAACGGCGTCAAGGAGTTCACCGAGGCGCAGCGCGAGGACGGTGAGCCGGCCGACGTCCGCGCCTACTTGCAGCAGGTCAGCCTGCGCGTAGACCTCGACGACAACGCCGACGACGACAAGGTGAACGTCATGACCATACACGCCAGCAAGGGGCTGGAGTTCGACTGCGTCTATGTCGTCGGCGTGGAGGACGAGATTTTCCCCGGGCATAGCGCTCTCGACCCCCATTCGCTCGAAGAGGAGCGACGGCTTCTCTACGTGGCCCTGACCCGCGCCAAGCAGGTAGCCACGGTGAGCTACGCCAAGAGGCGTTTCGCCAACGGCAGGGTCGTCTTCACGACGCCCAGCCGTTTTGTGGCCGAGCTCGACGAGAAGTTCTGCTCCGTGCCGAGGGAGGAGCAGGCCGTTGCCGACAGTTTCGGCTGCCCATGGGGTGGGGGAGGCGGCTTCCGCAGGGAGGAGAGGAGCTTCGCCGGCGTGCCGACCATGCGGAGGGCGGTGCCTCCCCAGCAGGCTCTGCGCAGGGTGACGAGCCGGATTGTCACCACGTCCGACGTGCCGGCCGTCAGCCGGACGCAGACCGCCGACGGGCGCTACCACGTTGGCGACCGAATCAGCCACGACCGTTTCGGGGCGGGGACAATTGAGGAGATTTTGGGCGGAGACGACGACGTGAAGCTGAGAATCGCTTTCGACGCCAACGGAGAAAAGACTCTTCTGCTTAAATTCGCACGCATCAACACCATTTGATTTTTTCCCAATGAAAAGCACAACATCGATCCTCGCCCTTTGCCTGGCGACCATATGTCTGCTCTCTTGCGGATGCTCGCGCAAGGGAAGCTCCAGCGTGAGGACGCGCAACCATACGACCACGACGCGCGCCACCCCAAAGGTGCGCGCCGGCAACACCGAGACCGACGCCGACAGAGTGGCGCGCCTCAAAGCCGAGAGAGAGGCTGAGAGCCGGGCGCGGCAGGAGGCCGAGGCGGCAAGCCGCGCCGCGCAAAAGGCAAGAGAGGAGGCGCAGAGGCAGGCCGACGAGGAGCAGAAGCTGGTCGTCAGGGAGGAGAAAGTCAAAGTGGTCGAGACAAAGGCCAGGGTTTCTGACGACGACAGCAGGTTCCATGTCATCATAGGCTCGTTCAAAGTGCTCCAAAATGCGAGGCAGCTCTGCCAAGACGCCATCGCCAAGGGGTTCCTCCCCAGCATAATGGAGAACGAGGAGGGGATGTTCCGCGTCGGGATTCTCTCGGCGGCGACAGAGAAGACGGCGAGAGAGAAGATTGCGCAGCTCAGGTCCGGCCACCCCGAGTATGTCGGGATGTGGCTTCTAATCGAGAAAAAATAGTGGTTATGATTGACAGATTTGCCGACATACAGGTTCTTCGCTACCGTGTGGACGGTTTCGAGGCTTTGCCCTTGGGCAAGAAATTGCTGCTCTACCATCTGTCGGAGGCGGCGCTTTGGGGGCGCGACATCTTCTGGCATCAGAATTGCCCCCTTGGCGTGGACCTTCGCCGGCTTCTGGAGGCTGTCTACGTCTTCCAAAAGTCCGAGGGGCGTCTCGACGCCAGGCTGGCGGAGTATGTCAAGAGGGTCTGGTTCGCCAACGGCCCGCACCACCACTACAGCAACGACAAGTTCCGCCCCGGCTTCTCCGCCGAGGAGCTGTCCCGTTGGGCGGCGGAGGCGGGTCTCGGGGCTGAAGCCGTGCCCGGGGCCTTGGCGGACTTGATTTTCAATCCCGATGTCGCCCCCAAGAAAGTCTTGCTCGACGCCGATGCCGACATCGTGCGCGGCTCCGCCGTCAATTTCTACGCCGATGGCGTCTCGCAGTCCGAGGCCGTGGGCTTCTATGCGGACCCGGAGGGGAAGCACCCGCTCAACAGCAAGCTGGTCAAGAACGCCGACGGCTCGCTCTCCGAGGAGCTGTGGTGCGTGCGCGCGGGCGTCTACGCCGAGCCGCTCCGCAAGGTGGCGGCGGAGTTGCGCCTGGCCATGGCCTACGCGTGCAACGAGCGTCAGGCGGAGGCCATTGCCAAACTCGTGGAGTATGTCGAAGACGGCGACCCGAAGAAGTTCGACGACTTCAGCATCTTGTGGGTGCAGGAGAAGCAGGCCGACGTCGATTTCATCAACGGCTTCATCGAGGTCTATGACGACCCGCTGGGTCTCAAGGGGTCGTGGGAGAGCATTGTCGAGCTTGCCGACGAGGCCGCCACGAGGCAGGTCGCGCTCATTGCCGCCAATGCCCAGTGGTTTGAGGACAATTCGCCAATAGCGCCGCAATTCCGCAAGAAGAGTGTCAAGGGTGTGAGCATGAGGGTCATAAACGCTGTCATGCTTGGGGGCGACAGCTACCCGTCGACACCCATAGGCGTCAATCTCCCAAACGCCGACTGGATTCGCGAGGCCTATGGCTCAAAGTCCATCTCGCTTGCCAACATTTCGGGCGCGCTCCACGACGAGGCGGAGCGGCGCGACCCGGCGCGGCTCGGAGTGCTCGACGAGTTCGCGGCCTCTCCCGGCGAGATTGAGCGGTGCCGTCGGTATGGCCGAGCGTCGGGCGAGCTCCACACGCAGCTCCACGAGTGCCTGGGGCATGGCTCCGGGCAGATGCGCGACGGTGTGACGCTCGACGACCTTAAGGCATACGGCAGCACCATCGAGGAGGCCAGGGCAGACCTCTTCGCGCTCTACTTCATGGCCGACCCCAAGATGCTCGAGCTCAAGATTGTCGATAGCCTCGAGGCCGCATGGGGAGAATATGACAGCTATCTGCGCAATGGGGCCCTGGTGCAGCTCGCCAGGCTGGAGCCCGGGCGCAACCTGGAGGAGGCGCACATGAGGAACCGCGCCCTGATTGCCCATTGGGTGTTGGAGCGCGGCGAGGCGCAAGGTGTCGTGCGGATGGTCGTGCGGGGAGGCAAGCACTATGTCGTCATTGAGGACTATCGCGGGGTGAGGGCGCTCTTCGGCGAGCTGTTGCGCGAAGTGCAACGCATCAAGAGCGAGGGAGACTATGAGGCGGCGCGCGACCTTGTCGAGAAATATGGTGTGCGTGTCGACCCCGAGCTGCACGAGGAGGTGCGGGCCCGCTACGCCAGTCTCGGCATAGCGCCGTTCAGCGGCTTCGTCAACCCAAGGCTCACTCTCAAGACTTCCGCCGACGGACGTCCGCAAGATGTCGTCATCTCATATGACGAGGCCTATGACGAGCAGATGCTACGCTATTCGCGAGACTACGCCAGCCTCTAGGCGGGTCTCGTCGTGGCGGTTTTTGGCCTTGGCCGTCGCGCTGCTTGGGGCGGTGGTGGCTGTGGCGCAGGAGCCGTCGTTGCGTGTCGTCAATGGGTTGCCGCCTTTCTCGTCTGTCGTGGCGGGGCGGGGCATGAACGTCACGTTGGTCATGACCGACGAGGTGGAGACGCTGCCGGCGCCAGTGGCTCGGAAGATTATGGGCGGCGCTGGGCGTCGGGGCGCCGCGCCGTCGCGCGTCGGGTCAATGTGCGTCGTTCGGGCCGAGCCGTCGGTGGGCAAGGCCGTGGAGTGTGTGGTCGAGGCCGGGGTGCTGTCGGTCAGTGCCGGGAAGTTCAAGTTCCGTCGCTCGCCCAGGGTCGACGTTTTTGTTGTCTGCGACAGCACTCTGAGGCTTGTCCACGGGACTTCGGGCGGGAACATCAAGTCGAGGGGGACGCTGCGTTTGCCGTCGCTTTCCGTCCGTGCGGACTTTGCCATGGAGATTCATCTGACGCTGATTTCCGAGGCAGTCTCGGTGCGTGCGGCCAATAAGTCGGTTGTCGGGATTATGGGGCAGGTCGGCGCTCTCCATGCCGACATCTCGGCGGCTAGCGCGATACGCATGAGCAGGGTCTCCTGCGCCTCGGTCTCGCTCGTCGCCGACGGCGAGTGCGAGGCGTGGGTGTCGGCCGAGGGGTCGCTTGGCGTCTCGGCCAAGAATCATAGCCGGGTGGAGTGTTCCGTGCCCGACTTCTTGTTGCCTGTCGTCGAGGCCGACGAGACTTCGAGTGTCATCGTGGCCGGGAGGGTGCGGTGAGCGCAAAAAAAAATCAGCGTCCAAATGGTCACCCACGTGGACGCTGTTCGTTGAACTACTCAGTGATACCGGAGGGATTCGAACCCCCAATCTTCTGGGCCGTAACCAGAGGCATTATCCAATTGTGCTACGGTACCAACTTTTAGTCTAGCAACCGTCTCTTCCCGATTGCGTTGCAAAGATAGCGCTCGTTTTTTTCTTGTGCAAGAGGCGGCGGCATTTTTTTTCGCGGTGCTGTCAAAACGAGACGCAGAACGCGCTCCCGACGGTCAGTGAGTGGATGTTCTCGCTGATGCTCGGAGTGTAGGGTGGCATGAGGGTGTAGTCGGCAAAGAGGCGCAGCTCGTAGCGGCGGGTGACGCGCAGGGTCCCGCTCAGTCCGCAAACCATCATGGCCGCGCCGTAGCGCGGGATGGTGGCTTTGGGCTCCGTCAGGTGCACCGACGGGATGCGGGCGTAGCCGGCCAGTGCCTTTGCGCCGAGGCGGAGGCGCGGGGCGAGCGGCGCTGAGGCGTAGACTCCCACGCTGGCCGATGTGGAGTTGAGCTTGTCGTCGGCTGTCGGGCGGCCGTCGGACATGAGGCGAAGGCTGGTCGTGGCCAGGCGCCCCCCGATGCCCACCCACGTGTTGAAGAAGTATGCGCCCTCGACGCCAATCATGGCTCCGAGCGACGAGTTCAGCTCGCGCTCGTTGTCCACGTCCACCTCGCACAGGGGGATGTTGACCCCGACGAACACCCCGACGAAGTGCGGTGGAGACCAAGGGTCGTAGTCGTAGTCGTCGAGGGGGTGGACATTAAGCCCGCGTTGCTCGAAGATGAGGTCGCCAATGGCGTAGCCGAGCTCGGAGGTGAGGATGCCGATGCCGGCGCCGGTCAAGACGTCGCTCAGCCAATGCCGGTTGTTGGCCATGCGCATGAAGCCCGTCCCGGCGGCTGTGGCGTAGGCGCCGATGCCCACGAGAGGGGTCTTGTGCCCATACTCGCGCGTGAGGATTGTGGCGTTCATGAAAGCCGTGGCGGTGTGGCCGCTCGGGAATGAGTTCCGTGTAGTCCCGTCGGGCCGCATCACGTCGGTGCCATATTTGAACGCCGAGACGGCCCCCGTCATCAGAGCGTGCGAGATGGCGACCGATGCCGCCATGCGCCCCCACGAACTGCGGCTCTCCACACCGCAGCCTTTGAGGCCCACGGTGAGCATCAGCGGTGCGTATTGCAGGTAGTCGTCGGCGTGGTTCTCAAAGGCGGGCCAATATTCGTTGCGGAGGCCGCGGAAGTCGCTGTCGGCCTTTTTCGCCAACAGACCGCCCACAATGAGGGGGGCGCTGGCAGCTATGATGCGGAATTTGCCCGACGAGGTGAGGGCTTCCAGCTTGGGATTCGGTCTTGGCGTTCGGGGCGTATATTGGCCTTTGACTGTCGTCGGCATTGCCACGATTGCAATGAGGCTCAAGGCCATGATGTGGGCTGGTCTCCGCATCTTTGGTGACTAGTAGTGTTGAATTGGTTCTGATTTTCTCCAAAATACGACGGTTGAGGGCTTTTGGTTTCGTGAATGTTGCGATAATGCGCCAAAAGGTGCGCTGAGGGTACTTGCGCACCGTGCCGCCCCACGAGCGGCCGGGAGGCTGTGTGCCGCAAAAAGTGCTACATTTGTGTGAATGTATAAATCTGAACAATGAAGCGTGTTATATCTACAGTCGCCGCTGTCTTGGCCTCTTGGGCGGCCTTGGCGCAAGCCCCCGCGCAGTTCTCCATAAAGGGGACGCTCATGGGGGCGGCGGAGGGAGACACCGTCGTGTTGGCAACGCCGTCGGGCGGGGGGCTGACGCCTGTCGACACGGCGCGTGTCAGCAATGGGGTCTTCACTTTCTCGGGGGCGGTCGACGGGGCGCAGCTCGTCTTCCTCTTGGGTGTCAAGGGGGGCGTGCCGGCCTTCGGCTCCAGCGTGGTGGCCGAGGCGGGGACGCTCAATGTCCGCCTCTATTCAGACCCCGACCGTGAGGCCGAGGTCGTGGGGAACGTCACAAACTCGCTGTGGCGTCTCTTCGCCATGCGCGACAACGAGATTATGACGCAGGCGCAACCCTACGCCAACGCCATGCGCAACCCCAACCTTGCGGCGCAAGCCCGCAGGGCCTACCAGCAGACGCTCGACTCGCTGTCGACGCTCCGCGTGGCGAACGTCATGTCGTTCGTGGCGGATAACAAGACAACCTTGGCGGCCGACATGGTCTTCGAGATGTATTGCCCCATGCTCCACGACGACGACCGCGACAAGCTCGTGGCCCACCTCTCGCAAAACAGCCCGACCCTGCCGGGCTTCCGCAGGGCCATGGCGCGGGTGGAGCAGGAGGCGGCGGCGCACAGGGCCGATGTCGGTCGGCAGTTCACCGATTTCGCGTGCGCCGATGCCGGCGGGAAGCTGGTGCGGCTCTCTGAAATTGTCAAGGCCAACAAGGTGACGCTGCTCGACTTTTGGGCCTCGTGGTGCGGGCCGTGCCGCATGGAGATGCCGACAGTGAGGCGGGCCTACGAGGCGTTCCGGGGCCGGGGGCTGGAGGTCGTCGGGGTGTCGTTGGACAGCAACCGCAAGTCGTGGCTCAACGCCGTCGAGACGCTCGGGCTGGGATGGATCCACCTCTCCGACTTGAAAGGCTGGCGCTGTGAGCCGGCGGCGCTCTACGGCGTCCACTCCATCCCGGCAAGCCTGCTGATTGCCCAAGACGGGACAATCATTGCCAAAGACCTGCGGGGGGCGCAACTCGTTGAGACGCTCGCCAGGGTGCTCAAGTGACGGCCTCATTGCCGGGATGGTTGGCGGAGAGCCTTGGGCGCCGGTGTCGCTGACGGTGCTCCCTGCGGAAGATTTTTCCCGCTTGGCCCCCGTGTGCCGTTTCTTCGAGGCGGACTTTGGCAGGGTGCTTGTCGCGGCTGTGCCTGATGGCCTATGCGCCGTTTCTCTCGATGGAGGCGGCGGTGAGGCCGTGGCGGACTTCTGTGTCCGTTTCCCCGGTGCGGAGTTGCGTTTTGGCGATTGCCGAGTTTTAGATGCTGTCGCGCGGCTTCTCGCCTCTCCTTCCTGCTTTGCTCGTGGAGGCGAGGTCTTGCCGGTCGTCGTCTGCGGCAGTGGGTTCCAGGTCGCCGTGTGGCAGGCCGTCTTGCGCATCCCTTTTGGGGTCACGGCGTCCTATTCCGATGTCGCCGTGGCTGTCGGGCGTCCCTGGGCTGCGCGCGCCGTCGGCGCGGCGGTGGGGCGCAACCCGGTGCCGGTCGTCGTGCCGTGCCACCGCGTGGTCTGCTCGTCGGGGCGAATGGGTGGTTTCCGTTGGGGCGCCGCGGCCAAGGGGCGGCTGTTGGCCTGGGAGGCCGGTTTCGCCTGTGGTTGCCTCAATTAACGCCTGTGGTCGCGCTCCGAGGCGGCGGAAATGAGTACTTTTGCATATCGATTTCCAAAGATTATTGAATATGCGCTTTCCAGTGTTGACGGCCGAGGAGGCCGCGGAGTTCATCAAGAATGATTTTGTTGTCGGGATTGGCGGGTTCTCCTCTGTCGGGACGCCCAAGGCGGTGCCCACGGCGCTTGCGCACAAAGCCGAGGCCGAGCACGCGCGGGGGGCGGAGTTCCGGGTGGGGCTCATCACGGGCGGCGCCACGGGAGACCCCATCGACGGTGCCCTGGCTAGGGCAAAGGCCGTCAAGTTCCGCACGCCGTTCCAGTCGCACCCCGACATGAGGGGAGCGATAAACAGGCAGGAGGTGCAATATTTCGACCTCAACCTCAGCCACGTGGCGCAAGACCTGCGATACGGCTTCTTGGGGCATATGGACGTGTGCATAATTGAGGCGTCGTCGGTGACGGACGACGGACTGGTCGTGCCCACAAGTTCCGTCGGAATATCGCCGACGCTCTGCGAGGCGGCGGACAAGATCATAATCGAGCTGAATGCGCACCACCCCGAGGAAATCAGGGGGATGCACGACATCTACGAGCCGCTGACGCCGCCGCGCCGCCGCGAGATCCCGATCTACGAGCCGTCGAGCCGAATCGGGACGGAGGCCATCAAGGTCAATCCCGACAAGGTTCTGTGCGTGGTGCGGACAAACTTGCCCGACACCATAGCGGCTTTCACCGAGCCGAACCCCGTCACGACGAGGATTGGTCAAAACGTGGCCGAGTTCCTCTTCTCCGAGCTGCGTAGGGGGATAATCCCCAAGGAGTTCCTGCCACTCCAAAGCGGGGTGGGGAACATTGCCAACGCCGTGCTTGGCTCGCTGGGCGAGTGTGAGGACATCCCGCCGTTCACCATGTTCACCGAGGTTATCCAGAACTCCGTGATTCCGCTCATGGAGAGCGGCCGAATCTCATATGCGTCGGGCAGCTCGCTGACACTCTCCGACGAGATGCTCCACAGGGTCTATTCCGACCTCCCGTTCTTCAAGGGCAGGCTCATGTTGCGGCCGCAGGAGATTACCAACCACCCGGAGCTTATCCGCAGGCTCGGCGTGATTGCCATCAACACCGCGTTGGAGGTGGACATCTTCGGCAACGTCAACAGCACAAACGTCTGCGGCCAGAAGATGATGAACGGCATCGGCGGCTCCGCCGATTTCGCGCGCAACTCGTTCCTCTCGATTTTCACCTGCCCGTCGGTCGCCAAAGGCGGCGTAATCTCGGCCATTGTCCCAATGGTGACGCACACCGACAGCAACGAGCACTCCGTCAAGATTGTGGCTACCGAGCATGGCGTGGCGGACCTCCGCGGCAAGAGTCCCGTCCAACGCGCCAGGGAGATTATCGAGAAGTGCGCCCATCCCGACTACAAGCAGATGCTGTGGGACTACCTCAAGATTCGCGAGGGCAAGTCCCATACGCCCATGGCGCTCCAAAAGGCTTTCGCCATGCATATCGCCCTTGAGCAGACGGGCGACATGAGGAACGCGGAGTTCTAGGGCGTTTCCGATAGCGACAATGATTGTCATGGGGGGTATGCGCAACCTTGCGCATACCCCCCTCTTCTTGTGTTTTGCTGTAAAATTGGTAGCAAAAATACCGTTGCCACTCTTCGCCGTGTCGCCCCATTTGCGTTATTTTGTCGTCAATGATTGGAGTAGCCTATGAGTGGATTTGACGATTTGGAGGAGCTTCGCGACATCCTCCACGAGGGCGGGCACTCGCTTGTGGTGCGCAACCGGGGCGAGCTGAGGACTTTCGACGGGCGCGACGTGGACGACCTATACGGGCTCTACCGTGAGGAACCCGATTTCCTGCGCGGTGCGCTCGTCGCCGACAAGGTTGTCGGCAAGGCCGCCGCATGCATCGTCGTGGCTGCCGGCGTGAGCGGTGTCCACACGGACGTCATCAGTGCCGAGGCGCGCCGCCTCCTGCTGTGGAGCGTGAAACTCCCGGACGGTGTCGCTACGGTGGACGGCATCGCGAACCGTATGCGCACTGGGAGCTGCCCCATGGAGAGGTTCTTGAGGGACTGCCATTCCGCTTCGGAGTGCCTGACGAGGCTCCAAGAGTGGATGGGCATGACCCGCGAACAGCGAATGGGGTGGATCAGTGCCAATGTGTCATGAGAACATTCTAAATACAATACGTCTATGCAGTCATCAACAGTTAGCCTATACTCGTTTGGCTATCGCGAGGCGAGGACATACGTCTTCGCCCTGCTCTTTGTGGCCGGCAATGTCTTGTTGCCTCAGCTTTTTCATCTGCTTCCGTCTGGTGGGCGGATGTGGTTGCCAATCTATTTTTTCACCCTCATCGCCGCCTACAAATATGGTTGGCGGGTCGGGCTGCTTACGGCGGTCTTGTCGCCGATGGTCAATTCCGCTCTCTTCGCCATGCCGCCTGTCGCGGCATTGTTGCCGATAACTGTCAAGTCCGTCCTGCTTGCCGTCGCGGCCGGTTTTGCGGCAAGCCATTTCAAGAGGGTGTCTCTCCTGCTTATGGCGGCCGTTGTCCTGGTCTACCAGGTTGTCGGCTCTCTGTTCGAGTGGGGGGTGACGGGCAGTGCCGAAGTCGCCTGGCAAGATTTCACCGTGGGCATCCCGGGGATGCTGTTGCAGGTTGTGGGCGGATGGTTGCTCGTTGGGCTACTTTCGCGCAGTAGGGCTTAGGCCCGCATATCATATGTCTGATGGCATTGGCCGCAGGGGCGTATGCGCTACCTGCGGCATTTTTTTATATGTTGAATGTTTATGAATTGTAAACATCGACGTGGCTATTGGATAGTTGTAAATCGTTGGGTGATAGTGCTTAATAGTGGTTAAGCGAGATCTGTGTCGCGTTGCGGCTTAAAAAAAATTAAGACAAGGCTTGCGGGGTAATTAATAAAGTGCCATATTTGCAATGTCATACGAGACGAAACGTTGGCGGGCTTCCGAGCTTTTGGGATGCCCGACGAAAATATCAAAAAGTGCCGTCGTGATGACGGTAGTTTTCATCTGTTGTTGTCTATTGTTGATTAAAGCCTCGGACGTTATGTCCCGAGGCTTTAATTTTTTGTCCTCCCCCGGGGGGGGCGTGCGGAGCGCAAGACGCCGACCGCCCCAAAGAGACGAACCTCTTTGGGGCGGTCGGGTTAACTGTGGGCTGTGGAGGCCGCAAGCCCTATTGGCGCGCCGGTGTCTCCTGTGGCAAATTCCTGGTGACCCATGCCGCCAGCGTCGCCTCGTCGTAGTTGGTGTCAAGGCGCAAGCCGCGCTTCCACTTGGCCCTCTTCGCCTCTTTTTGCAGGGGGACGTCGCTAGAGCCTATGCCTTTCGAGCGGGAGGTGCAAAACGGTATTATGGTCTTGCCGCTCAAGTCGTGGCTCTCCAGGAATGTGAAGATGACCCTTGGAGCCTTGCCGGCCCACAGGGGGTAGCCGAGGAACACCGTGTCATATTTGCCGATGTCCGCGCAACGCCCCTCGATGTCCGGGCGCACGCTCTCGTGCTCCTGCTCGACAATGGCGCGCGCCTTGGGGTCTGACGCGTCTAGGTCGGCGTCGGTGTATGCCCTCACGGGGACTATGCGCCACGTGTCGGCGTCCGCAATCTTGGCTATGCGCTCCGCCATTGTCTTCGTGTTGTTCGTGCACGAGAAGTAGACCACAAGCGTGCGCCTGTCGTTGCCCGTTTGCCCGTCCGCCGCCTCGCCCTTGGCGAAGAGCAAGACCGCGGCCAGCACTAGTGCCAGCCGCGGGAGTTTCATTTTTACTGTCATTGATGTTTAGATGTGTTTGAATAGATGTTTCCGCGCTATTGCGGTTCGTACATGGACATCCTTTTCGCGGTTATGGCCTCGTCTTGCATGTAGTCCTCGAAGTCCATGTATTTGTCTATCGTCCCGTTGGGGGTGATCTCGATGACGCGGTTGCACACCGAGCGGATGAACTCGTGGTCGTGCGACGTCATGAGGATGTTGCCCGGATAGCTCTTCATGTTGTTGTTGAAAGCCTGGATGGACTCCATGTCCAAGTGGTTCGTGGGGTGGTCCAGCATGACGACGTTGGGGTTCGAGAGCATCATCTTGGCTATCATGCACCGCATCTTCTCGCCACCCGACAAGACGTTGCAGGTCTTGCGGATGTCGTCGTTGCCGAAGAGCATCTTGCCCAGGTATTGGCGCAGGAAGAAGTCCTCGGTGTTGGGCGAGAACTGGGCCAGCCAGTTTGTCAGGTCTAGCTTCTTGTCGAAGAAATCAGAGTTGTCCAACGGCAGGTAGGCCATGGTGATGGTCGTCCCCCAAGAGAACGTGCCGCCGGAGGGCTGTAGCTCCCCATTGAATATGCGGTAGAGCGCGGTGGTGGCGCGAACGTCGCGCGAGAGGAAGCATATCTTGTCGTTGCGCTCGACGTTGAAAGACACTTCGCCAAACAGGCGCGTGCCGTCGTCCATGGAGAAGCTGAGGTCGCGCACTTCCAGCACCTTGTCTCCCGCAGGGCGTTCGGGTGTGAAGATTATGCCCGGATAGCGGCGCGTCGAGGGAGCTATCTCCTCGATGTTGAGCTTGGCGAGCATCTTCTTGCGGCTTGTGGTCTGCCGGCTTTTGGCCACGTTCGCCGAGAAGCGGGAGATGAACTCCATCAGCTCCTTGCGCTTTTCCTCGGCTTTCTTGTTCTGTGCGGCCTGCTGGCGAAGAGCCAACTGTGAGCTCTCATACCAGAACGTGTAGTTGCCGGAGAACATGCGTATCTTGTTGTAGTCGATGTCGACAATGTCCGTACACACGTTGTCGAGGAAGTGGCGGTCGTGGCTGACCACGATGACCGTGTTGGGGAAGTTGGCCAGGTAGTCCTCCAGCCACAAGACGGTGTCGAGGTCCAGGTCGTTGGTGGGCTCGTCGAGGAGCAGGTTGTCGGGGTTGCCGAAGAGGGCTTGCGCCAACAAGACTTTCACTTTCTGCTTTCCGGAGAGGTCGCGCATGAGCTGATAGTGCAAGTCTTCCTTGATGCCAAGGCCGCTCAGCAGGTTGGCGGCGTCGCTCTCGGCCGTCCAGCCGCCCATCTCGCCAAACTCCTCCTCGAGCTTGGCAACCTCGTCGCCGTCGGCGTCGGAGAAGTCGGGCTTGGAGTAGAGGGCGTTTTTCCGCTGCATATTGTCCCACAGCTTCTTGTGGCCAATCAGCACCGTGTCGAGGACAGTGTGCTCGTCAAAGGCGAAGTGGTCCTGGGCCAGCACAGACAGACGCTCGCCGGGGGCCATCTCGACGAAACCCTTCGTCGAGTCAAGCTGGCCGGCCAAAATCTTGAGGAACGTAGACTTGCCGGCGCCGTTGGCTCCGATGACGCCGTAGCAGTTGCCGGGCGAGAATTTGAGGTTGACGTCCTCGAAGAGGGGCTTCTTGTTGAATTGGATGGCGAGGTCGGTTACTGTTATCATGTCCTTGTTGTTCGGGGGTTCGCTTGACTTTCGGTTTTTGCCGCAAAACTATGCGGGGAGGGTAGATTTCCCAATGCCACGCATCGGCTAATTTCGGTGCAAAATTACGAAAACAAAACGAAGCCGCCCCAGGAAAAGTGGTTATATTTGCCCCGACTAACGCTTACAAAAACACAAAGATGAGAGACAACGCCATTTTCGACCTCATTGAGAAAGAGCATCAGCGCCAAAAGCGCGGGATTGAGATGATAGCCTCGGAGAACTTCGTGAGCGACGAGGTGATGCAGGCCATGGGCTCGTGCCTGACAAACAAGTATGCCGAGGGCTATCCCGGCAAACGACACTATGGCGGGTGCGAGGTCGTCGACGAGGTCGAGGCGCTTGCCATCGAGCGGATAAAGAAGCTCTACGGGGCGGAGTTCGCCAACGTCCAGCCCCACTCCGGGGCGCAGGCCAACGCGGCCGTGCTGTTGGCTGTCCTCAACCCCGGCGACACTTTCATGGGGCTCGACTTGGCGCATGGCGGGCATCTCTCGCACGGTTCGGCTGTCAACACCTCCGGTCTGCTCTATCGCCCCGTGGCCTACCACCTCAACAAGGAGACCGGGCGCGTGGACTATGACGAGATGGAGGAGGTGGCGCGCCGCGAGCACCCGAAGCTCATCATTGGCGGCGGCTCCGCATACAGCCGCGAGTGGGACTATGCGCGGATGCGCAAGATTGCCGACGAGGTTGGGGCGTTGCTCATGGTCGACATGGCGCACCCGGCGGGGCTGATTGCCGCGGGGCTGCTCGACAACCCCGTCAAGTATGCGGACATCGTGACCTCCACGACCCACAAGACGTTGCGCGGCCCGAGGGGTGGCATAATCCTCATGGGCAAGGATTTCCCCAACCCCTGGGGGAAGAAGACCAAGAAAGGTGAGGTGCGCTCGATGGGCTCGCTTCTCAACTCTGCCGTCTTCCCCGGGCAGCAGGGCGGCCCCCTGGAGCATGTCATCGCGGCCAAGGCCGTGGCTTTCGCCGAGGCGCTGCAGCCCGAGTTCAAGACATATCAGCAGCAGGTTCAGAAGAACGCCGCGAGGCTCGCGCAAGACCTCATAGGGCGAGGCTTCTTCATCGTCAGCGGCGGCACCGACAACCACTCCATGCTTGTCGACTTGCGCCCCAAATATCCCGACCTGACGGGCAAGGTGGCAGAAAAGGCCCTGGTCGCCGCGGACATCACCGTCAACATGAATCTCGTGCCGTTCGACACCAGGTCGGCGTTCCAGACCAGCGGTCTGCGTCTCGGCACGCCCGCCGTGACCACCCGCGGCCTCAAGGAGGCGGACATGGACACCATCGCCGACATGATCGACCGCGTTTTGGCTTCGCCCGACGATGAGGGCGTGATTGCCAAGGTGCGCGCCGAGGTCAACGAGATGATGGGCGGACGCCCGATGTTCGCCTGGTAGGGCGGTTCGTTGCTCAATGCAATGCGAGGGGCGGCCATGTGGAAATGGCCGCCCCTCTTTGTGTGTTGCTCTAGCCCCCCATCTCGCTTAGGATTCTGGGCGTAAAAAAATAGAGTGTGCATATCGTGAGATATGCACACTCGCCAACCAACGTTGTGGGCATTAACGGATTCGAACCGCTGACCCTCTGTCTGTCAGACAGATGCTCTGAACCAGCTGAGCTAAATGCCCTACTCTATACAAAACTTCAATCGGCGTGGGCGCTGACGGATTCGAACCGCCGACCCTCTGCTTGTAAGGCAGACGCTCTGAACCAACTGAGCTAAGCGCCCCACAACACTCCAATCTTGGTGGGCATTAACGGATTCGAACCGCTGACCCTCTGTCTGTCAGACAGATGCTCTGAACCAGCTGAGCTAAATGCCCAAGATGTATGTCTCTTTTGACGGGTGGGTACTGGGGGACTCGAACCCTCGACCCCTTGCGTGTGAAGCAAGTACTCTGAACCAGCTGAGCTAAGCACCCTGTCGGGGATGTCCCCTTTGCAACCCCTTTGCTTCCGAATTGCGATGCAAAGATAGCTCTTTTTGCTTTCAACGCAATAGCTTCGGCCGATTTTCTTCGTAAAATCTTTCAATCACCTCGCCAACCACGAAGTTGCTTCCGCCGACAAAGATCAGGTCGCCACCCTCGGCGCGGCGCAAAGCGCGGTTCATGGCTTGTGAGACGGTGGGGTAGAAGTGGCAGTCGAGGCCTAGCCGTAGGCCCATCTCATACAGTTCCGACGCTGGTACGGCCCGGCGGATGTTGGCTTGCGTGAAGTAGTAGCGGGCGGAACGGGGGAGCATCGACAGCACGGCTTCGGGGTTCTTGTCGTTGCACATCCCCCACACCACGTGGAGGTGCAGGTAGTCGGAGAGCTGTTGCTCCAGTTGCTGGGCGAGGAGGCGCACCCCGTGGGCGTTATGCCCCGTGTCTACGATAACGTCGGGGCGTGAGCCTATCTTCTGCCACCGTCCCATAAGCCCTGTCTGCCCCTGCACGTCGGCCAGCCCCTCCGCAATGTCCAGCTCGGTTATGTCGTAGCCCAGCTTCCTTAGGGCGTCGGTGGCGGCGAGGATTGTCGAGAGGTTGCGCGTCTGGCACAGGCCGGTCAGTGAGAATTTGTAGGTCTTGCCGGTGCCGCCTTCGGGTCTCTCCACGGTCGCCTCCAGCATTCCGTTGCGGACGCTGTGGTGCGAGATTTTTATGGTGTCTTCCGCAAATGTCAGTTCCGAATTCTCGGTGCGCGCTTTCGCCTCGAAGACGGGGTCTGTCTCCGGGTGCCGCTCCCCGATGACGACCGGCACTCCGGCCTTGATGATCCCGGCCTTCTCGGTGGCAATTTTGCCCATCGTGTCGCCCAGGTACTGGGTGTGCTCCAACCCTATGTTGGTTATGACGGACAGGTCGGGAGTTATGATGTTGGTGCTGTCGAGCCGGCCGCCAAGTCCGACCTCGACGACGGCGACGTCCACGCCGACGCGCTCGAAATAGTCGAACGCCATGGCCGTGGTGATCTCGAAAAATGAGGGCGAGAGGCCGCGGAGGAACATGTCGTTGCGGTCCATGAACTCGACGACGCACTCTTTGGGAATCATGCACCCGTCGACGCGGATGCGTTCGCGGAAGTCCACCAGGTGGGGCGAGGTGAACAGCCCGGTGACGTAGCCGGCGCTCTGGAGGATCGAGGCGAGGCTGTGGGCCACAGAGCCCTTGCCGTTGGTCCCCGCCACGTGGATTGTGCGGAATTTGCTGTGCGGGCGCCCCAGCCTCTCGTCTATGGCCTCGATGTTGCCAAGGCCGGGTTTGAGGGCGACGCCGCCGACCTGCTGGTAGACGGGGAAACGGTTGAATATGTCCTCCAGTATCTTTTCGTATGTCATCTTTGTTTCTATTCTGAGGCCTCCGGCCCGTCTTGCCCCATGTCGTCCAGGGCCTTGCGCACGGCGGGGTAGTCGAATCCGCGTTGCAGGGCGAAGCGCGTCAGCGCCGCCGACAGTTTCGCCGGGTCGTCTTTGCGGGTGGTGCGCAATTTTTGTGTCAGGGCGTGTCTCAATATTTCGTGCCACTCCTCCGAGTCTATGGCGTCGAGGGCGTCTGCGGCTATGTCGTCCGCCACGCCTTTCGCGCGGAGCTGCATCTTTATTTTTATCGGCCCCCAGCCCGAGAGCCTAGCCTTGTCGCGGACGAATAGCGGGGCGAAGCGGGCGTCGTCCACGAAACGCTCGGCTACGAGCCTGTCCGCAACATGCTGGGCCTCAGAGGCCGTAAGCCCCCACGAGACGGCCCTGTCTACCACCTCCTGTCGGCTGTGTTCCGAGGCGGCGCATAGCCTGGCTAGTCTCTCTAGTGCTTGCGAGCTTGTCATTGGCGCGCCGGGGCGCTTGGGGAATGCCATATTCGTCTTTTGGTTCAACAGTCTGCGCCCCGTGTGGTCATGGCACGGGGTCGTAGCCCGAGCCGCCCCATGGGTTGCACCGCAAGATTCTCCACACCGCCAAAAGCAAGCCTTTCGCGGGGCCGTGCTTGCGCAGCGCCTCTATGGCATATTGTGAACATGTCGGTGTAAATCGGCACGACGGGGGCTTGTAGGGCGATATGCACAGTTGGTAGATGCGTATGGGCAGGACCAGCGCGAAGACCATGGCGCGGCGTGCGGCCTTAGCAGCGAGCCTAATCCACTCGTCGGGCTTGCGGCGCATGTGTGCCACCTATTGCCGCGGCAAGGCGTTCGGCGGCTCTGCCTACCGCCTTGCCAACCTCTTCCGCCGTGGGGATGCGGTCGCCGCAGAAGACGAACGCCACATGCAGGCTACCGCATGCCGCCTGCGCCTCCACGGCGTCTTCGACGACGCTCTTGGTGTGTCGCCATGCCTCGCGGGTCAGCCTCTTGACCCTGTTGCGCTTCACGGCTCTTTTGAAGCGCTTTTTACCGACGCTCACAAGCATGCGGACGGCCTCCTCGCCTGGAGATTTCGTCTCGCTGGCGAGATAGACGATGCGGAATGGGTATTTTGAGAACGACGCCCCCGCGTCGAACAGGTGTCCGACGACCTTGTCGCCGCATAGTTTCTGTGCTTTGGGGAAGCTGTTGTCGCGACGCTTTTCGTCGTCCGCTGTGTGCATTGCTACGTTCCTTTGGGCTTTCTGCCGGCGCGAAGGTAATCAAAATGGGGTGTCAAAAACCACTTGCGCGCCTCGGGGGGGGAGTGCGTGCGCGGCGGGGGCTAGTCCAGTTTCCCCTCGGTCATGCGGATTTCCGGCAGTTCCGTAAGCCTCTTGTTGCTGCGGGTGCACTTGCAGCACAGGCCGTAAATGTACAGGGAGTGGTGCGACACCTGGAACTCCTCGACGTCGGCGGCCTTCTCTATGAGGGTCGATATTTGGGTGTCGGGCACTTCCGCCACGGAGCCGCAGGCCAGGCATATGAGGTGGTCGTGGGGCTTTGCGTCATATGCCCGTTCATACTGGGCTTGGTTTTTGCCAAATTGGTGCTTGAAGACGAGGCGGCACTCCATCAGAAGGTCGATGGTGTTGTAGAGCGTGGCGCGGCTGACGCGGTAGTTCTTCTCTTTCATGAAAGAGTACAGCTCTTCGATGTCGAAATGCCCTTTTCGGCTATATATCTCGTCCAGGATGGCGAACCGCTCCGGCGTCTTGCGATGGCCTTGCACCTCCAAGTATTTGGTGAACAGCCCTTTCACGGTTTCTCGTATGTCTTTCTTTTCCATATTGATTATATGTTCGCAACTAGTTAGACTTTTTAAAAATATCGCAAACTTTCGAGGTGGGGAAATTTTACCGAATCTTTTTTTAGTCTACGAGGCAAAAATTTATGGAACTTCTTGATATTCAAGGCTGTTGGCCTCTATTCCCATGCCAGGGGAAAGGCCTGATTTTTTTATATCTTTACGCCCTGCGAGACCCTATTGTCTCTCACGAAATTATGGAAGACCAACAGAGAAAGGTGAATATCGCCCTGTCGCCCGAGGTGGCGGAGGGGACATACTCGAACATGGCGCTCATCGCCCATTCGCCGTCGGAGTTCATCTTCGACTTCATTCGCGCCATGCCGGGGCAGCCGCAGCCCGCCGTCAAGTCGCGCGTCATCATGACCCCCGACAATGCCAAGAAGTTTCTATTGGCGTTTCAGGAGAACATTGCCAACTACGAGGCGAAGTTCGGGGCCATCGAGGACAGGCATCCGGACTCTCTGACGATACCGTTCGGGCTCGGCCCGCAGGGCGAGGCGTAGTCGCGCCCTGCGCGGTCAGCCCATCTCGTAGATGCGGTCGGCAATGCTCAGCGTCTCGGAGGAGTGGGAGACGATTATTATCGTCTTCCCTAGCCGTCTGAGGCGCGACGCGTTTTCCGCCAACGTCTGGCGGGCGCCTGGGTCGAGTGAGCTGGCCGCCTCGTCGAGGATTATTATCTCTGCGGGAGAGTACAGCGCCCGGGTCATGGCGAGGCGTTGCCATTCGCCGCGGCTGAACATCTCCGAGCCGGGGAATTGGTTGCCCAGCTCTGTGTCATAGCCGTCGGGCAAGCTCGACAGGAGGGTGTCCATGCGCATGTTGCGGGCGGCGTCGAGCATCCTGTTCTCGTCTAGCGGGCTGGAGATGTCGCCGAAGTGTATGTTGTCTCGCGCGCTGGCGCAATAGAGGCGGAAGTCTTGGAAGACGGCCGTGATGTGGTGCGAAATCTCCTCCGGGGCAATGTCGGCAATCTCCACCCCCCCGACGCTGGCGCTTCCGGAGTCGGGGCGCAGGAGGCCGCAGAGAATCTTGACCAGGGTCGACTTGCCGCTTCCGTTGCGCCCTGCGATGCCGACTATCTCGCCTCTGCGGACGGTCATGCTGACGCCGCATAGTGCCCGACGCTCCGAGGCGGGGTAGCTGAAGCACACGTCGCGCAGTGCTATTTCGTCGAAGCCTGTCGGGAATGCCGCATGGGGCGCTGTCGGCTCGTCGAGGTGCAGGAAGTCGAAAAGGGAGCGCATATAGAGGCCCTGGCTGTGGAGTGAGACGGAGCGGTGCGCCACGTCGCCGACGGCGGTCTCAGCGCGGCGGACGGTCATGAGGTACATGGCGAGTGAGCCTATGCTGCCGCCGTCGATGGCCGTCATGACGATGACGCAGACGAAGACGCTCAAGATTATGACGGTCGATACGACTCCCATGGCGCCCTGCGTCCATGCGGACTCCCGCGCCAGGGCGAGACGAGACGACGACAGCGAGTGGCGCACGGTGTCGAACGCGTGGCGGAAGTAGCCACCGAGGCCAAACAGGCGGACTTCGGGAGCGTAGACGTGGTGGGTCAGCACGTCGTTGTAATACGCCATTTTGCGCTCGTCGACCGACTGTCTGCGGTAGAGGTCGAAAGCGCGGCGGGTGGCCCACAGGCGCGCCGCGACGAGGGGGGCGCCGGCGGCCATGGTCAGCAGCGGAAGCCACCAGACGAGGCGGGACATCCAGACGCTGAGGGTGCAGAACGTGAGGGCCGACTGCGACAGGCTCAGCGCCGACATGAATATGCGGACGGGGCGTTCCGTAGAGCCGGAGAGGGCGCGGAACGTCTCGGTCTGAATCTCCGGGTTCTGCATCGCCTGGTAGCTCATGCGGCACATCTGCTTTTGGGTGAGGTCGGCGACGCGGGCGCGGATTGTCTCGCCGAGGCGCATGGTCTGCAAGTCCGCCACGTGGGAGGCTATGTGCGAGCCGGCCATGGCCAGGCCGAACAGGCTCAAACTGGCGGCGATGCTCAGCAGCCCGTCGGCCACGGACTCCTTGAACGTGCCGAACGAGGCCAACGTGGTGTCCACGACTTCGCCCATTGTCCACAGCACGGCTAGCGGGAGCAAAGAGCGCGCCACCACGCAGGTTGCGCAAGCCAAGGCCAGGCGGGGCGACGAGTGCCACACCAGGAGGATCGACTGTCCTAGAATCTTGCGGTTGCTCATGTGTTGGCCGGACGTTTGGGGCGCATGGCGCGAAGTCGGATCAATCTGCGTGCCGCCCGCGCCAATATGTTGTTGAGTCTGTGCGCCGTGCCGCTCGCCGCCCCCGTCATCCACCGGCTCCACAGGCCGTCGCCCAGGCTGAGGTCGCAAGCGCGGCTGTGGCGTGTCGTCACGACGCCGACAACGTTGGCGCGGGGGGTGTTTTTGTCGGGGTGCAGGTTGGAGTCTCCTTGGGTGACGACATCGTTTCCGTCGCGCCCCACAACCCTGTGGACTATGAATCGGGGCTTGTCCGTGATGCTTGCGTCTCTGGCCACATAGGCCACAGAGCCGACTGCGGGGCTTTCGCCAGGTGCCAGGGGGCGGACTGTGACCCACTCGCCGGGCAGAAGCGCGGGGGCCATGCTTAGGCCCGAAATCCTGACGCGCACATTCAGTCCCGACTCCAACGCCGTCAAGATCAGCCGATGCGGCAGCTCCTCGTTACGAGGCCGCATGACATCGCCGCCGCTTGGCCATTGCGTTCTCTTTCATCAGGTCGCGTAGCAGGCCAACCACGCTGCCGCTCCGCTCGAATCCCAAGTTGTATGTCGGTATGTGGCCGATGCACTGCCATATGTTTTGCGTGAGCTTGGTCACGCTTGCCGCGTCGAGAGGCTGCTGGACCACGTTCGCCATCACGCTTGCCACCGCCACTGCCGGGCTCGCTATTCTTTGCGCGTCGTTCTCTGCCGATTGGTGGAGCAGGAAGACGGCGTTGACTGCCGACGACGACGGCTTCTGCCGGTAGTGGCGCATCGGGATCGAGAACGCCCGGGGGGTGGTGCGCCCCGGTTGGGGTGGGCGGACGGCAACCATGTCGTCGTTTATGACAATCGACCTGCACCGCTCGCCGAACAGCCGCGCGATGGTGCTTTTGCCCGTCCCCGACGGGGCTGTGAAGAGCAGCCCCTTTCTGACACCAGTGCAGACGACCGAGGAGTGGATGAGAAAGCCGCCGCGCCCCAGCAGGATGCGCGACAAGAAGATGTTGAACAGGGGGAAGACGAACGGGTCGATCTGTGGTGTCTCCGACGGGCTTCTTTGCTCCACCGCCAATTCGCCTTGCGAGCCGCTGAAGCGGATTTGGGCGGCGGAGGTGTCGCCCCCGTCGAACCATGCCGTCACGACCTCTGTGCCGTCGCGCAGGTGCTGGAGAAGCCATCGATGCCCGCCGTCGGGCGACATGAAGTGCGCCACTTCGTCCTCCGCCGGGGCGATGTCCTTGCCGGGACGCACGGAGACCGTCACGGTCTCCTCGCGTGCTAGTCTTTGCGAGGGCGTGATGGCGGACATCCCGAAGCCCTGAAAGTCGGTATCTGAGAATTGGCACCCTACGGCCTGGAACTCAATCAGTATGTCTGCCACGCAGACACGGACGGAGGTGTCTCGCTGCATCTCTTAGGGCTGTGCGTTTTCGACATATCCGGCATCGACCATCTGCCCGATGAACTCCTCCACGTCTTTCTCCACTTGGCCGCGGTCGTCAGCGCCATAGTCGGCCACGAGGCGGTCTACAATCTGTCTCACGCTCAGCCCCCTCTGCACGCACTCCATGATGTCCGCTCCCGTGGCGTTCAGCGCTTTCAGCTTGCCCATGTCGGCAGTCGAGTCGCATATTGGCGCGACTACGGCCTCGCCGCCGACGCGTGTCATGACGAATTTGGCTTTGAGCCTATAGTTTGGTTGCGCTTGTCCTCTGCCTGGCATTGTCGGTGCTGTCGCTATATCGTGGTGCGGGAATAGGGGGCGGCGTCCATTGCGGCGAACATCCCGCGTTGGAACTTCCTGTAGCCTGCCGAGGCCACCATGGCGGCGTTGTCGGTCGTGTAGGCGAACTTGGGGATGAAGACGTCCCACCCGCGGTTCGTGTGGAGCTGCTCAAAGGCTCTGCGCAGGCCGCTGTTGGCCGATACGCCGCCGGCCACGGCCACGCTTCTCACGCCCAGGTCTTTGGCGGCGCGGACAAGGTTTTTCATCAAGATGTCTACCACGGTGGACTGGAGGGAGGCGCAAAGGTCAGCCTTGCGCTTCTCCACGAAGTCGGCGTCGTTTTTCAGCTCGTCGCGCAGGGTGTAGAGAAACGACGTCTTGAGGCCGCTGAAGCTGTAGTCGTAGCCCCCCACGTGCGGCCGCGCGAAGCTGAACGCTTTCGGGTCGCCCTGGCTGGCGAGCTTGTCTATGACGGGGCCGCCGGGGTAGCCCAGGCCCATGACCTTGGCGCACTTGTCGAACGCCTCGCCCGCGGCGTCGTCTATGGTCTGCCCGACAATCTCCATGTCCATATAGTCGCGGACGAGCAGGATTTGGCTGTTGCCGCCCGAGACCAACAGGCACAAGAACGGGAATTCCGGCAGGCTCTTGCCCTCCTCCTCGATGAAGTGGGCGGAGACGTGGGCTTGAAGATGGTTGACCTCGATGATGGGCTTGCCGAGAGCCATGGCGAACCCTTTGGCGAACGACACGCCGACAAGCAGGGAGCCCATCAGCCCCGGGCCGCGCGTGAAGGCCACGGCGCTGAGCTCGTCGCCGCGGACGCCGGCGTCCGACAAGGCTTTGTCCACCACGGGGATGATGTTCTGCTCGTGCGCCCTCGATGCCAATTCGGGGACCACGCCGCCGTAGCGCAGGTGGACAGCTTGGCCGGCGGTGACGTTGGACAGCACCTTGCCGTCGCGCATCACGGCCGCCGACGTGTCGTCGCACGACGACTCGATGCCCAATATGAGTGTTGACATTGTTCCTGTTCGATAGCAAAAGGGGGGGGGCGCGTCTCAGACCTTTTCGCCATGCGGGAATGTCCGCTTACGGCCTTTTTGCCTATTTTTGTCCGCCTCGTATGCCCTATTGATGAACAAATATAGCAAAAAGATTGTTACCGCGTCGTGGGCGTCACTGCTCGCGGCGCTGTTCGTCGTGTTGCTTGCCGCGGTCGTGGCGCAGTTGGGGCCTGTGAGGCGGTGGGCGGGGATGAAGGTGTCGGAGGCGCTGTCGGAGGCTTGGGGGCTTCCGGTCTCCGTGGGGGCGGTCCGCTATTTCCCCCTCTCATCTGTCGAGGTGGCGTCGGTCCTCATTTCCGACGCCGACTCCCTGCCTATGGTCTCGTTGAGGCGCGTCGTGTTCGACGTGTCCCCGTCGGCGCTCATCTCCGCGCGTTTTCGGCTTAGCCTTGTGCGCGTCGACAGTCTCGACGTGGCGCTTCGCCGCAATGCCGACGGGGGGCTCAATCTTTCCGCCCTTTTCGCGTCTGGCGGCTCCGAAGCCTCGTCTTCTCCTGCGCCGGCGTTCTCGGTCGGCGTCCTCCGCGCCACTGATTGCAGTGTCTCCTACGTGCCCTACGGCGCCGCCCCGCGGCGCTTTCGCAATCTTGCCATAGCCCTCGACAATGTCTATTTCGACGGGCGGCGGGGGGGGCTTGTCGTGTCCGACGTCTCTTTCGACGTGGAGGAGTTCGATGCGCGTGCTGTCTTGGGCGGGAGCGTGGCCTTGAGGGGCGACACCGTTGAGGCGCGCGACGTGAGGCTGTCGCTTGGCGCCAGTTTCGCAAAGGTGGACTCGTTGGTGCTTGTGAGCGACAGCCTAGGGGTGCGCCATGCCGCCGTCGAGATTCCCACCTTGTGGGTGGCGGGTTCTACGGCCACGGCTTTGGTGGGCCGGAGCTTGCCGAGCATGAACGTGGACCTGTCGCTGAGGCTCGACGACGGGATTGCCGACGTCCGACGTCTGCGGCTCACGGCGGCCAGTGCCACGTCAATCGCGTTCGACGGTGTCGCCCACCTTGTCAGCCCCGGCAATGCCGGGTTGGGGGTCTCTTGGGGGCGTTTCGCCGTCAAGGGGCGGACTTCCATCGCCGACTTGCAGTCCCTCTCGGGGGGGGGCGTGCCCCACGGGGCTGTCGGGGGCGACTGGCCGCTGTCCGTCGATGGCACTGTTCTTCTCGACAACGGCGGTGGCGAGGCTTCGGCCAATGTCTCGTTGAAGTCCGCTTTCGCGTCGGGGAGCGTCGCCGCCTCCGCCCGCTCTGCCGACGGGTGGAGGACACTGCTGTTCGACGCCCGGTTGCAGTTCGACGCCATGCTGGCAGGCCTGACGGGCGGGACGCTTGGGCATATGGCCGGTGGGGTGTCCGCCCATGGCAACGTCGAGGGAGCCGACGTGAAGTCCGCCATGCTCAGTGGCGCGCTCAGCCGCGCCGAGGTGGCGGGTGTGCCGCTCTCCAAGGTTTCGTTCAATGCGGCGTCGGGGGCGGGCCGCATTGGCGGGATGCTGTCTGTCGACGACGAGGAGGTGGGCGCCCTGTTGCTTGTGGCGGAGGTCGATCCCGGCGGCGTGTCGCCCTACGCCTCTGTGGCGCTTAAGGCCGACAGCGTGCGCCTGGGGCGCTTCTTGCCGGATGTCTTTTCGCCCGACGCCTGGACAGCTTTCCGGCTGAGGGCTGAGGCCACGGGGCGCGACGTGGCTGGCGCGGTGGGCGACCTGCGTATGGCCGATTTCACTCTGGCTTGCGGGGGGAGGCATCTCGCCACTCGCAGTCTGCAGGCCTCTTTGGGGCTAGATTCGCTCTCCAGGCGCACTTTCCGGCTCGAGTCCGACATCGCCAGCGGGACGGCCTTGGGGAGCTTCGACTTTGCGGGGCTTGCCGACGAACTCCGGTGGCAAATTCTCACGGCTGTGCCGAGTTTGGGGCAGGCCGGCAGTCCGGCAGTCCGCCAGCAGGTGGCGGAGTTCGACTTCTCCCTCTGGCAGTCGAACACCCTTGCGGCCATGTTCGCGCCCTCCGTGGCCTTGGCGGACAGCCTGAGGCTGCGCGGCAGCATCGACTCGCGGACGCACACGGCGTGGGCCAACCTCCGTGTCGACACCTTGAGCGCAGCGTCGGCCGACGCCGTGTCGCTTGAGACGGCCGTGGCGAGCAACAACGGAAGCATCGGGGTTGGCGTAAGGGCGGGGGGGCTGACCTTGCCAATGGTTGGCAAGGTGGCCAACTTCAAGCTCTTTGCCGAGGCCGAGAGCGACGAGGTCGTCGCCGACGCCGGGTGGACGACGGACGACGGCGTGTCGGAGGGGGGCGCCCTCAATGCGGAGGCGACCCTTGCCCGCGATGCCGACGGCGCCATTGCCGCAATAATCGGTATAGACCGCTCGCGCATGGCCATTGGGGGCAACGTTTGGGATCTGGATTCCTGCCGCTTCGACGTGCGCCCCGGGCGGCTTGGGGTGAGCAATTTCCACGTCGCCAACGAAGACCATGTCGTGAGGGCCGTGGGGGTGGCGTCGACGCGGGCGGAAGACACGCTGCGCGTCTCGCTGAGCAAAATCGTTTTGGAGGACTTTCTGAAGAACGACGGGCAGTCCAAATACAGCCTTGAGGGAGACCTCTACGCCAACGCGGATATTGGCGCCGTCCTCGGAGACCTCCACATGAGTTCGTCGGCGCGCATCGAGAGGCTGAAAGTCAATGGAGACAGCCTGGGGCGAATGGACCTCACAACCGTTTGGACCCCGGAGACGAACAAGCTGGCCCTCGGCCTCGACATCGTGACGGGAGGCTATGCGCGCGCCGTGGCGACGGGCTATCTCGACGCGGCGCAGTCGCGCATGGACCTGCATTTCGACATCGACAGCCTCTCGACGGGTTTCCTCAACTTCTATCTCGACAACTGCATCGACTCGTGGCGGGGGACGACGAGCGGGAAGCTCAGGCTCCACGGCCCGCTGGACGACCTGGCGCTCGACGCACGGCTGAGGATGAACGACGACAACTATTTCCGTGTGATTCAGACCAATGTCACATACCACATCGACAAGAACGACTCGCTAGTCATTTCGCCCACGGGGCTCGACTTCTTGAACATCCGTTTCGGCGACGACCTCGGTGGGAGGGCGGTCTTCGGCGGCGGCATAGCCCACGAGATGTTCTCCAACTTGCGCTATAACCTTGTTTTCGACGTCGACAAGTCCCTGTTGCTCAAGACTACGGCCGCAGAGTCGCCCTCCTACTATGGGACTGTCTACGGCACGGGGAGGATGACCATAACCGGCGTCACCAGCGCCATCGACATCGTGATTGACGCGCGCACCGACCGGGACTCCCGCTTCCTTGTGGCCCCCAACGCGGGCTCCGACGTCGGGCTGCAAGACTACATCCTCTTCAAGGACCCCGGCAAGGTCGTTGTGAGCCGGACGGACAAGATTGGCGAGGGTGTGGCGGCGACGCTCAATCTCGACATAACGCCCGATGCCGAGCTGGCCGTCGTGGTCAACCCGCAGACGGGCAACAGGCTGACGGGCAGGGGAAAGGGGTTGGTGCAGGTCAGCATAGACCGGCAGGGCGAGCTGACCATGTTTGGCGACTACGAGATTGAGAGCGGGATGTACAACTTCTCGTTCGAGAACGTCATCAACAAGCAGTTCGCAATCAACAGGGGAGGGCGAATCGTGTGGGACGGGGGGCCCTACGACGCCTTGGTCGACATCACGGCCACGTACAAGGTCAAGGCCTCGCTCTACGACCTTGTGCAGGCTGGAGGGGACAACGCCAGCTCGGAGCTGAAGAGGAGGGTCCCGGTCAACTGCAACATAATATTGTCGAACAAGCTCACCAACCCCGACATCCGCTTCGACATCGAGATTCCGTCGTCGCAGAATTTCAACCAATACGCTTTCGACCAGTATGTCAGCACGCAGGAGGAGATGAACAGGCAGGTCTTCTCACTCCTCATGGCAAACAGGTTCTACTCGGCGCAAGAGGCCGACGGACGGTCGAGCCAGGGGTCCAGCTACCTCGGCACGACGGCCTCGGAGCTTCTCAGCAACCAGCTCAGCAGCCTGTTTAGCCAAAACGACCGCAACATTGGGGTCGGGGTCAACTACAGGCCGGGCGACGAGGTGACAAACGAGGAGTATGAGGTCTCGCTGTCGACACAGGTGCTCGACAACAAGATTCTCCTCAGCGGCAACATCGGCTACGGGCGCGACGCGTCGGGGACTGCCTCGGCCGACGAGGGGTCGCTCATTGGCGATTTCGACATCGAGGTGAAACTCAACAGGCAGGGCAGCATCAGGGCTAAAGCCTATACGCACTCCAACAACGACGTGCTCTACGAGACTTCGCCGACAACGCAGGGGGTGGGAATCTCCTTTCAAGAGGATTTCGACTCGTTCCGCCAGCTCTTCCGGAAATATTGGGACAGGATTTTCCACCGGCGCAAAAAGGCGGAGGCGGAAGACCGCAGGGAGGCCGCCAATTAGTGCCGGGGAACTTTTGGCCGCGGCACTGCGTACAAGACGAAAGTTTAACCTAACACAGGCAAAAAATGAGAAAATTGCTCTCGACCATTGCGGCGGTGCTTTGCGCCACGGCGGCGTGGGCGCAACAATGCACCCCCGCGCCGGCCGACTACGAGAGGTTCGCCAAGACCAAGACGCTCGTCGTCCTCGACGACAACATGTTCAGCGACTTCAACATGGCCATCAAGGACGACATGAAAGGCAATTGGACGCCGACCGAGGTGGGCTACATCTCCCGTTCCGACTTTGAGAAGAGGAGGAGCGACCCCGACTATTCGTTCCTCCTCACCACGACCGTGACCTATCCCGAAGACAAGATTAAGGACAAGTACGTCTACCTCAGTCTGCTGATGGGCAAGCCAAAAGTCAGGCTGAAAGACATGCCGGACCTGATCTCCATCCCGTTGGCCTACCTGTCGGCAACCGACCAGGCGTGGGTGTACAAGTTGCCCGCCTTCATACGGTTCATTCTGAGGCACGTCGAGACCATGAAAGCCAACCCGTCGCTCATCAGCGACACGCCGTTGCTGATGTACAACAAGAACAGCCAGTCGCTTGCCGGGAAGACGCTATACCTCGTCAAGTCCGACTTGGAGAAGACCATCCAGACCGAGGGCGCCATCCGCAAGGTCTACCCCTACGATTTCCGTCTCGTCAACGAGAGCGAGGTGCGCGAGGCGCTGGAGGAGAAACGAAAGGACGTGGTGATCCTCCACAAGGTCGGGCCGGAGAAGAACCGCAAGACGCGGTGCTTCAAGATGCTCATGGGGGCGGACGACGCGCAGGTATACTACTTTGACTATCACACCATCTCGCCCCGCACGCCCGACTGCCTCCTGGAGAAAGACTTGAAGAAGATTGCCAAAAACTAGGGTGGGGCGGCTTCTAGCCCATCCTGCTTTTATAGTCCTCGTAAGTGTAGCGGCGGACGACGCTTAGGCCACCGTTCGATGGGTCCCATATGGCTATCGAGGGGTGGCCTACGCCGTTGAACATCGTGGTCTTCACCGTGGTGTAGTGCATCATGTCCTCAAAGACGATGTTGTCGCCGACGCGCAGGGGCTTGTCGAACGACCACGCCCCCACGTAGTCGCCCGACAGGCACGAGTTGCCGCCCATGCGGTAGGTCGGCAGGCCCTCCACGGGGTCGAAGTGGGCGCCGCGGATGGCGGGCTTGTAGGGCATCTCCAGGCAGTCCGGCATGTGGCAGGCGAAAGAGACGTTGAGCATGGCGGTGCTGATGCCGGAGTTCTCCACGATGTCCTCCACCGTGGAGAGCAGGAAGCCCGTCTGCCACGCAAAGGCGGACCCCGGCTCCAATATCACTTGCAGGTGCGGGTGGCGGGAGCGGAATCCCCTTATGGTCTCAATGAGCAGTTCCGTGTCGTAGCCTTGGCGGGTCATCAGGTGCCCGCCGCCGAAATTGACCCATCTGATTCTGTCGAGCCACTTCCCGAACCGGCTCTCGAACGTCGCGACGAGGTTGGCCGTCTGCGCCGCGCTGCTTTCGCACAGGGCGTGGCAGTGGAGCCCCTCGACAATGGCGGGCAGGGCGTCGGGCAAGGCGGCCGCCACCACGCCGAGCCTGGAGCCGGGCGCGCACGGGTTGTAGAGGTCGGTCTCCACCTGCGTCAGCTCCGGGTTGACGCGCAGCCCGGCGCTCACGCGGCCACCGCACCGCTCCACGTTGGGGGTGTAGCGCTCCAGTTGCGAGAGCGAGTTGAACGTTATGTGCCGGCTGTGCAACAGAATCTCGTCTATCTCGCCCGGCGAGTAGACCGGGGCGTAGGTGTAGGCGGGGCTCCCGAGCTCCTCGCTCGCCAGGCGCGCCTCGCTTAGGGAGCTGGCCGTGGCGCTGTCGAACGCCTCGCGGACAATGGGGAACGCCTCCCACAGGGCGAAAGCCTTGAACGCCAATATTATCTTTGCGCCGCTGCGCTCCTCGACGTGGCGAATCTTGCGCAGGTTGGCCCGCAGTTTGTCGGCCTCAAGCACGTAGCACGGCGACGGAATCTGCCCCATATCGGGGCCCGATGTGTTATCTCTGTTCGTCATATTTGGGCGAAGTTACTCTTTTGCTATCTACAGTTTGCATTTTCTTTCCCAAAATTTGCTTTGTGGTTGCTAATGTATAACTTTGCTTGCAGTCCGCTCCCGCCCCCTTTGGCCTCTTTTGGCGCAAAGGGTGGCGGCGTGCCATATGAAAGACAGTCATAAAAACATTACACTGATAGGAACATGGGTTTCGTTGAGAATCTGAAAGAGAAGGCGGCCAAGGACAAGAAGCGCATCGTCCTGCCCGAAGGCTACGAGGAGCGGACGCTGAGGGCCGCCGACAAGGTGCTGGAGGAGGGCTTTGCCGACATCATCCTCATCGACAGGGAGGAGAACGTCAGGGCCAATGCCGAGAAGATGGGCCTGAAGAACATCGGCAAGGCAAGGATTGTGGACCCGCAGGCCGACCCCAAGATTGCCGACTACGCCAACCTCCTCTACGAGCTGAGGAAGAACAAGGGGATGACGCCCGAAAAGGCGGAGCAGCTGGCCCGGCAGAACCTCTACCTCGGTTGCCTCATGATCAAGGCGGGCGACGCCGACGGCGAGGTCAGCGGGGCGGACAGCCCCACGGGCGACGTGTTGCGCCCGGCGTTCCAAATCATCAAGACGAAGCCGGGAATCAGTGTCGTCAGTGGCGCTTTCTTGATGTTCTTGCAAGACAAGAGCTATGGCGAGGACGGCCTGATGATTTTTGCCGACTGCGCCGTCAACCCCGTTGTCAGCACCCAGCAGCTCGCCGAGATTGCCGTCGCCACGGGCAAGACAGCCAGGGTCTTGGGAGGATTCGAGCCGCGCGTCGCCATGCTGAGCTTCTCCACAAAGGGGAGCGCGAAGCACGAGGTCGTCGACAGGGTTGTCGAGGCCACCGAGCTGGCGCGGCAGATGGCGCCCGACATGCAGATTGACGGTGAGCTTCAGGCCGACGCCGCGCTTGTCGAGGTCGTAGCCGCCAAGAAGGCGCCGGGCAGCTCCATTGCGGGACGCGCCAACGTCTTGATTTTCCCCTCGCTGGAGGTCGGCAATATCGCCTACAAGCTCGTCCAGAGGCTTGGGGGCGCGGAGGCCATAGGGCCCGTCTTGCAGGGCATAGCGAGACCCGTCAACGACCTGTCGCGCGGATGCTCCGTCGACGACATCGTCAAGATGATCGCCATAACAGCCAACCAGGCCCAAGGAGACTGAAAGACACGGAAGCCAACCACGGAGGCCGCCGTCGCCGCATCGGGAGCGGCGAGGCGGCTTCCGCATTAGAACCCATAGTAACAAGAAAAACCAAGAAAAAATGAAGAACATACTGGTCCTCAACTGCGGAAGCTCGTCAATCAAATATAAGCTCTTCGAGATGTCGTCGAAGAAGGTCGTGGCCAATGGCGGCATAGAGAAAATCGGGATGCCGGGGGCCTTCATCAAGTTCTCGTTGCCCGACGGCGAGAAGAAGATTGAGCAGATGCCAATCCCCGAGCATACGCGGGGCGTGGAGGTCATCTTCGCCAAGCTGACGGACCCGGAGGTGGGGGTGCTCAAAAGCCTCACGGAGCTTGACGCCGTGGGCCATCGGATTCTCCACGGCGGGAGCAAGATAACGAAGAGCACCCTGCTGACCCAGGATGTCCTCGACGTCATCGAGGAGTGCGCAGACATGGGGCCGCTCCACAACCCGGCCAACCTCAAGGGAATCCACGCCGTGAGCGCCTTGTTGCCAAACATCCCGCAGGTGGGAGTCTTCGACACGGCGTTCCATCAGACCATGCCCCCCTATGCCTACATGTACGCCTTGCCCTACGAGTACTACGAGAAGTACGGAATCCGCCGCTACGGCTTCCACGGCACGAGCCACAAGTACGTCTCCAAGCGCGTTTGCGAGTTCTTGGGGATAAGCCCGGAGGGGAAGAAGATTATCACTTGCCACATCGGCAATGGCGGTTCCATATCCGCCGTGGTCGACGGCAAGTGCATGGACACCAGCATGGGCCTCACCCCGCTTGAGGGACTGATGATGGGGACGCGCTGTGGGGACATCGATCCCGCAATCGTCCCGTTCCTCATGCATCATGCCGGTCTTTCCGCCGACGAGGTGGATGTCTTGATGAACAAGAAGTCGGGGCTGCTTGGCATCTCCGGGACCACTTCCGACATGCGCGAGATTCAGGCGGCGAGGGACGGCGGCGACGAGCGCGCGGCCCTGGCGCAAGACATGTACTACTACCGTGTCCGCAAATATATCGGTTCCTATGCCGCCGCCATGGGCGGGGTGGATGTCATCCTCTTCACGGGCGGAGTGGGCGAGAACAAGTGGAACTGCCGCGAGGCCGCCTGCAAGGGCCTGGAGTTCATGGGCGTCGAACTCGACTACGAGAAGAACAAAGATGTCTTTGGGACTGAGGCCGTCATCTCCAAGCCCTCCAGCAAGGTGACGGTCTGCGTCGTCCCGACCGACGAGGAGCTCATGATTGCCATGGACACCGACGAGCTGACGCGCTGAGTATTCTGCCGGTAGCGCATATCTCTTCCAACCATGGGGGGGCAGGCGATTTGCTTCGTCTGTCCCCCCGTTGTCTGTCCCTCCGCCGGGGGCGCCGGCCGCAATCTTCCATATGCCACTTTTTTGTTGTAACTTTAACGTCCTATATTCCAACACAGATGTTTAAGGCTGCTTTCTTCGATATTGACGGGACGCTCGTCAGCTTCAAGACGCACGAGGTGCCGGAGAGCACCTGCCGTGCCATAGCGAAACTGAGAGCCGCGGGGGTCAAGTGCTTCGTCTCGTCGGGGCGGCACACGGCCAATATCGACAATTTGGGCTCCCTGGAGTTCGACGGCTACGTCACGGTGAATGGCGGGATGACATACTACGAGGACCGTCTCATCGACGCCAACCCCATCGACCGGGCCGATGTGCGCGCCATTCTCCGAATCCTCTATCCGGCCCCCGGGACCGAGCCTGCGGTTTTCCGGCCGTTCCCCATAAACTTCGTCTTGCGCGACAGGCTCGTCATGAACTATGCCGACGACGTCGTTGAGGAGACCTACCGCCAGTTGAACTTCGTCAACAGGCCGCAGGTGGCGGACTTGCGGCAGTTCGCCGACGCCGACGTGTTTCAGATGATTTCGTTCTTCGGCGTGGACGACGAGCCGCGCGTCATGTCCGTCCTCAGCCATTGCGGCTCTGAGCGGTGGAGCCCCGCTTTCACGGACATCGTGCCGCGCGGGCAGGACAAGGTGCGCGGCATCCGGCGGGTGTGCGAGGAGATTGGGGCGTCGCCGGGTGAGATTCTGGCTTTTGGCGATGGCGGCAACGACGTGGCTATGTTGCGTTTCGCCGGGGTCGGAGTGGCCATGGGCAACGCTTCAGACGCTGTTAAGGCCCATGCCGACATGGTGTGCCCCGCAGTGGACGACGACGGAATCTTGTGGGCTGTAGATAAACTTTTGGCAGACAAATGAACATATTCCCCCAGGCGGGCAGGAAGCTCCTGGCGGCGGTGGCGGTGGCCGCGCTGTCGTCGGCGGGGCTGGCGCAACAGTTGGTGACGGAGGGCGGACGGACGTTCCGCCTCCACACCGTGACAAAGGGCGAAGGGCTCTACCGCCTATGCAAAGACAACGGAGTGACGCAAGAGGACGTCATATCTGCCAACCCCGGGCTAAGCAAGACGGGGCTTGTCGAGGGCGTCGTGATCCGAATCCCGGTCAGTGGCGTCGAGGCCGCCGCCGTCGCGACCTACGTGGTCCGCAAGGGAGACACCGCCTACAGCATCGCCAGGGACAACGGCATGTCGCTCGCCAAGTTCCTGGAGCTGAACCCCGACGCCATGTCGGGTGTGCGCGAGGGGCAGGTCGTCAAGCTCGACCGCGCGCCGGCCGAGTTCGCCACGCACGTCATAGCTGCGGGCGAGACGCTCTACTCCATCGGCGTCCGCTACGGTGTCAAGACGCAGCAGATTGTCGACGCCAACGCGTCGCTCAACCCCGCCGCCCTGCCCGTCGGGACGGCCATAAGGATTCCGCGGTCGAGCATTCCGCAAGAAGACGACGATTTCGTCTACCATCGCATTGCGGCGGGAGAGACGCTCTATTCGCTGTGCGTGAAATATGACATCCTGCAAGAGAAAATCCAGGAGGTCAACGAGGGGGTGGACTGGTCCGCCTTGCAGATTGGGCAGATCGTGGCCGTCCCCAAGGTCAAGCATCGGCAGGTGGTCTATTCGGACTACCGCGTCGGAAGACGCGAGACGCTCTACTCCATTGCGAGGGAGGAGGGGGTCGGCGTAGACGACATCCTGGCCGCCAACGAGGGCCTCACGGCAGACAATTTGAAGCGGGGCATGACCATCAGGATTCCCCACGCCGAGGAGGTCGCCGAGGCCACTCCGGCCACGCTCGACGCCTCCTATGTGGGCGAGGCCGGGGCCGAGGCGCAGTGGGGGCAGGACTATAGCTACGACAGGGCCGGGCGTCCGACGGTGAACGTCTTCCTGATGTTGCCGTTCAACGCCTATGCCGAGATGAAGGGGCTGAGGGAGAGCGGCGTCAACACCAACGACCATAGCTACCCTTTCAAGAGCCGTCGATACGTCGAGTTCTACGAGGGCGTGCGGATGGCGCTCGACAGCCTCTGCCGGGCCGGGGCCAACGTCTGTCTCAAGGTCTTCGACACAAACAGCCGGCTGAGCGCCATCAACCAGCTCAACACTGCTGGCGTCAGGCCCGACATCATCATCGGCCCGGCGCACCGCGGCGAGATGGCCGACGCCATGAGCTATGCCCGCGCCAACAAGATTCCCGTTGTCTTGCCCTTTGCGCAGTGCGACAGCTCCATCCTCGACAACCCATATGTTTTCCAGGCAAGCGTCATCGACTCCATAACGGGCAAGGAGGTCATGGCGCAGATGGTGAGGCGCCTGGGCGGGCGCAATGTCGTGGTCATAGCGCCCAGCGTGTGGACGCCGGCCGACAGGGAGCGCCACAGGGCGTTCCGGCAGATGTGCGAGAGGGCCGGCGTGCCCATAACGGTGCATAACTACGACACGTCCGCACCCACCAAGATTCTGCCGTCGCTGAAAGAGGACACGGCGAACGTCGTCGTGCTGCCCACCAACAGCGAGGCGGTGGTCAACAGCATCATAACGTCGTTGGCGGGCGTGGTGGAGCAGAAGCCCGCGGCGCCCGTCGAGTTGTGGGGCTTCAGCGAGTGGCTCGTCTTCCAGACTGTGGAGATTGAAGTCTTCCACAAGCTCAACACCAAGATTTTCACCACCTACGCTGTCGACGAGACCGACCCACAGACGGCATACGCCATCAACGAGTACAGGAGGAGGTATTTCACCGAGCCTTTGGCCTTCACGCCATATTTCCAACGCCTTAGGCCCATGGCGGGCTTCTCGGAATACGGCTTGTGGGGATATGATGTGGCAATGAAGTTTGTCGGCGCCGTGGTCAATCTCGGCCCGGGCTTCGTGCGCAATGTCGACGCCTACAGGCCGCGCCTGTTGCAGTCAAACTTCAAGTTTCAGAGCCTGACCAACTGGGGCGGGGCGGTCAATGTGGGGCTCAAGACAGTCTCTTTCCGGCCCGGGGGGGACATTGTGGTGGAGAACGTAGACTAGCTTAATTTCAAAAGACGTGATCGCAATAAACAACCTGTCGGTCGCCTTTGGCGGCTTCCGGCTTTTCGACGGTATCACTTTCAATGTCGGAGACAAAGACCGGATCGGCTTGGCAGGGAAGAACGGGGCTGGCAAGTCCACGATGCTCAAAGTCATATGCGGAATTCAGCCCCCGACGGAGGGCACGGTGTCGATTCCCAAGGAGTGCTCCATCGGCTACCTGCCGCAGCACATGACCTATGGAGACGACAAGACGGTGTTCGCCGAGGCCGAGAGCGCCCTCAAAGAGCTCAAGGCCCTCCAGGAGAGGGTGGAGCAGATGAACCAGGAGCTGGCAGTCCGCACCGACTACGAGACCGACGCCTACATGGACTTTCTCAACGAGTTGTCGGAGAAGACCGAGAGGCTGACCATGATGGGCGGCGACAACTACAAGGCGGAGATAGAGACCACGCTCAAGGGCCTGGGCTTCGAGCGGGCCGACTTCGAGCGTCCCACGAAAGAGTTCTCCGGCGGTTGGAGAATGAGGATTGAGCTTGCTAAGATTCTGCTCTCGCACCCCGACGTAATCCTGCTCGACGAGCCGACGAACCATCTCGACATAGAGTCCATACAGTGGTTGGAGGATTTCCTCAAAGACTACTCCGGGGCGGTCGTCGTCATCTCCCACGACAGGGCGTTTCTCGACAACGTGACAAACCGCACGGTCGAGATTGTCCTGGGGAAGATATACGACTACAAGGCGAACTACTCCAAGTACCTCATCTTGCGGCAGGAGCGTTTCGAGCAGCAGATGAACGCATACCGCAACCAGCAGAAGATGATTGAGGACACGGAGAAGTTCATCGAGCGTTTCCGCTACAAGGCCACAAAGTCGGTGCAGGTGCAGAGCCGCATCAAGCAGTTGGAGAAGATTGAGAGAATCCAGGTCGACGACTTCGACAAGAGCGCGCTCAACATCAAGTTCCCCCCGGCGCCCCATTCGGGGGTCATCTCCGTGCGCGGCAAGCACGTCTCAAAGGCCTTTGGCTCCCACGTGGTGCTGGACGATGTGGACTTCGAGATTGAGAGGGGCGAGAAAGTGGCTTTCGTCGGCAGGAACGGCGAGGGGAAGACAACCATGGCGCGCATGATTGTCCGCGAGCTCGACCACAAGGGGGAGATTGTCCTGGGGCATGGCGTCAAGGTCGGATATTTTGCGCAGAACCAGGCCGATATGCTCAACCCCGAGGACACCGTCTTCGACACCGTGGACCGTGTGGCGGTGGGCGACATACGCCTTAAAATCCGCGACCTGCTTGGCGCTTTCATGTTTGGCGGTGAGGACATAGACAAGAAAGTCGGCGTCCTGTCCGGCGGCGAGAGGACGCGCCTGGCCATGATTCGGCTGTTGCTTGAGCCCGTCAACCTCCTAATCCTTGACGAGCCCACGAACCATCTCGACATCCGTTCCAAGGAGATTCTCAAAAAGGCTATTAGCGACTTCGGGGGGACTGCCATAATTGTCTCGCACGACCGCGAGTTCCTCGACGGCCTGGTCTCCAAGACCTACGAGTTCCGTGGCGGCAAGATGAAGCTACACCTCGGGGGCATATATGACTTCCTGCGCGACCGCAAGCTCGAGTCGCTCCGCGAGTTGGAGGCGGAGCGGTCGGCAAGCGCGCCCGTGGCGACAACGGCAAAACCGAAAAATGGAGAGCCTAAGCCCCGGGAGGCGCAGAAACCGCAAATGACATATGAGCAGAAAAAGGAGTTCGACCGTAAGGTGAACAAGTTGTCCAAGGGCGTCAAGGCCGCAGAGGAGGAGATTGCCAAGACCGAGGCCGAGATTGCCGACATCGAGAGGCAGCTCGCGTCGGCGGCGGGCAACGGGCAGGCCACAAGCCTCGCGGAGAGGCACACCAAGGCCAACGAGAGGCTGGAGAGCCTCATGACGCAGTGGAGCGACTTGCAGGCCGAGCTGGAGGAGCTCACCCGGTAGGGGGGCGCATCGTGCGGTGGGCTGCGCGTTTGGCTTGGCGGGCCGCCTCGGCCAGGCGCGGCCGCTCCTCGTCGGGCAGGGCGAAGTCCATGAAGCGGTCGAAGACGTAGCTCTCCGCCAGTTGCGACGGGTGGGTCATGTCGTCGGCATAGAAGCGGTAGTCGCGCAGCTCGTCAAGCACAATCTCATACGACGGAAAGTACTCCATCGTGCTGCCGTGGCGGCCAATGGCGTCGTCCACGCCTAGCAGGAGCGTCGCCTTGCTGAGGGCGTTGCCGTGCGCTCCGTCTGCCAAGTGGCGAATGGGGCTGACGGTGAGGATTATTTGCCTCCCCTCCGCCACTGCGGCAATCTCTTCGAGTGCCGCGGCGCACTCGTCGGCCGAAATCTTGAAGCGCGTGAACTCTGCGGCCGGGCGTTTTAGGCAGTTCGCCACGATGCGCCCGGTCGCATTGTGGCGGAAGCACCACGCCGTGCCGAGCGTGACAATAAGCACCTCCGCGCTGCTCCAAAAGTCGTGGGCGCGGCGCAACTCGGCGTTGACGTGGGCGAGAAACTCCTCCGCCGTGGGGCGGGAGTGGCGCGTGTGGTGGTCGAAAGAGCAAATCCGGCCGTCGCCGGCGCCGACCTCAACGCACTCCTCCGTCCCGAACTCCCGGCCTGTCGATATGCGGCGCAGCCCGTTGAGCACCGACAGCGGGTTGTAGGCCGCCCCGAGCGGGTTCACCACCACCGGGAAGCCGTATGCCTCCATGCGTCCGCCAATGTTCTCGGCGAAGCAGCTGCCGACGACCAAGGCGGGCTTGTCGAACGAGATGCCCGCGCGGCTCGTGCCGACGTCTACAGGTGTGGTCAGTTTCATCCCGTCGAGCCTATTTACGCATCCATCGAGCCAGTCTGCCGTCCAAGAGCAGGGCCAGGAATGCCAGGTTGAGGACCCACATGATTATGAGGTCGAACACGTAGGTGTCAATTTTCATCCCGAACGCCACCTTGTAGGGTGAGTAGAGGGGGGCGCTGAACGCTTTGTCCGTGTCTTGGAAGACGAAGTCGTTCTTCTGCCACAGTCGTCCGTCGTGCTCCATCACGACCTCGGTCAGCATCCCCGAGGGGTTCGTCACCAGGTCAGCCAGGCTGGCGTTGTGGCAGTTACGCCGCAGGCTGTCCATCGCTTCGGGGCTGAACTGCCGGCGGTGGCGTTCGAGGGCCATGTCGGCCTTGTTGTAGCGGGATACGTTGTGGAGGCGGACTTTCTCCAAATATTGGTGGATGGTGTTGTAGGCGGCGGCGCCAAACAGCCCTTTCTTGAATATTTCGGGACGCGGCGGGGCTATTTGCGGGAACAGCTTGGCGCACTGCTCCGTCTCGTCCGACATGATGCGCAGGAGCCTGTCTATCTCGTCCGGATCGCTCTCGGCCTTGGACGAGTTGATGCTCACGCGGTCGGCGTAGGTCTTCATCGCCGGAACCCAGAAGTCCTTATAGTAGGAGCTTTGGCTCTTGGCCTTGTCATATTTGTAGAAGAGGACTTCGTAGCCGTTGTAGCAAAACTGGTTGACAGCCAGCGCCTCAAAAGCCCATCGGGCTGTGATGACGTTGCCATAGGGGGGGACGCTCGTGGCGGAACTCGTGTCGGGGTTCATCTGGTCGAAGCGGACGAAGACGCCGCTGAGGATGAGCTGGGGGATGACCATGAACGGTATCGTTATGTAGATGTTGATGGTCTTCTTCATCATGTCCGAGAGGTTCAGACCAATCAGGTTGGCGGTCACGGCCGTGGTGAACAAGACCAGCCAATATTCCCAAAACATCCCGCGGATGGACAGGACGGAGTTGCATATGCCGACATAGAGGAGCATCTGCAATGCCGACATGAGCATCGTCTGCGAGCATTTCGACATTATGTAGCTCCTGCGGTTCAAGTTCAGGAATGTCTCGCGCTTCAGGATCTGGCGGTCTTGGATAATCTCTTCGGCGCTCACCGTCAGGCCCACGAAGAACGCTATTATGACCGAGACAATGATGAAGACCGGCATGTTGACGTTGTCGGCAAAGGAGTAGTCACCTTGCCTGACGTCGTAGTAGCGGAGCAGTGCGGCGACGCTCACCGCCATGGTCGGGACTTCCAGCAGGTTCAGAAGCAGATATTGGGCGTTGGCCAATTTCGACTTGATGTCGCGAGCCATGAATATCATCCACTGCTTGACGCGTCCCGGGGTCTTGAACTGTATGGGCGGCAGGGGCTCGGGGGCGCCGACGTAGCTCGTGTCTATGGCGCCCCATCGGAACATCTCATACCACTCCTTGGGCTGCACCTTGCGGCTCTGGGTGTTGTTGCCGAACTCGTCGACTATGGGCTGGCTTATGATGTCGAGAATCTGCTCCACGTTGATGTTGCCGCACCGGGGGCACTCCACCTCGCGCGACGCCACCATGTGCAGGTTGAGGCGGAAGTAGCTCAGGCTCTCGGTCGGGTCGCCGTCGTAGATGAGGTAGCCGCCGGTGTCGAGAATCAGCAGTTGGTCGAACATCTTGAAGATGTCCGACGAGGGCTGGTGAATGACGACGAAGATGAGCTTGCCGTTGATGGACAGGTCTTTCAGAAGCTCCAGGATGTTCTCCGAGTCGTGCGACGACAGGCCGGAGGTGGGCTCGTCCAAAATCAGTATGGCGGGCTCGCGGATAAGCTCCAGGGCAATGTTGAGCCTCTTGCGCTGACCGCCGCTTATCTTCTTGTTGAGAGGGTTGCCGACCTTGATGTCTTTGATGTCGAACAGGCCCAGCAGACGCAGCAGCTTGTCTATCTTGTCCTGCACCAGGGTGGCGGGCAGGTTGTCGAAGCTCAGACGGGCGCTGTAGTAGAGGTTGTCGTAGACCGACAGGTCCTCCATCAAGATGTCGTCTTGCGAGACGAAGCCTATGAGGCCCTTGATGGTCTCGGGGTTTTCATAGATGTCGATGTTGTTCACGTAGACGTTGCCCGACGCGGGGGGCGTCATGCCAGACATGACATTGGCCAGGGTGCTCTTCCCCGACCCCGAGATGCCCATAATCCCGACTAGCTGCCCGGAGTGCGACTCGAACGAGAGCTCGTGGAGGCCCACGGTCTTCTTGTTGAATTTGTAGACGACGTTGCGGGCCTCGAAAGTCAGCGGGACGGCGGCGGCGTTGGTGACCACCTGCCGCATCATGTCGTAGAAGAATATGGGCGAGCTGACGCCGTTGCGGATCGAGCTGCCGGCGCGCATGATGTAGGTGCGGCCGGGTGTGAGGACCGAGCCGTTCATGTTGAGGTGCTGCTCGCCGAAGCTCTTGAACAAGAACGTGTTGACCAATGGCAGGTAGACGAAGTCTATCTCGCCCTCCAAGTCTTCCCAAAAGACGTGCTTGGGCTCCAATATCTCTTCGCAGTTGTCTTTGCCGGAGAAGACGACGCGCTCGTTGACGCGCTGGGTGTCGAGGATGAAGTTGCGGACAAGCTCACACTCTTCGCGGTTGATGTTGAACTTGTCTACAACCACGTCGTTCACCAGGCCCTGCTCCACATATGACACCTGCCCGGTGTTGAGATATTCATACAGCTGGACAAGCACGACATATTTTTGGAACAGCGACAAGCCCTTGTTCATCTCGTGGGTGATGCGCATGACCCTCGAAGCCGTGCGCGAGATGACCTTATACTGGTTCTCGCTGCGCAGGCTCAGCGTCATGTTGTCGCGGTAGTACTTGTCGAATTTCCCTATGTATTGCCCTGCGAGCTCCTTGTTGAGCTGCGAGACCAGGAAGTTGTACACCACGCTGCGCCGCTCGCCCATGTCTTTCGTGCCGCGGACCGACGCCACGACGGCGAAGAGCTGGACGAGGGCCTCAAGAATGCTGTCGCTCATGCCGTTTCCCCCTTAATGCGAGACTGTGGAGCGGCGACGCGGCTCATTCGGCGTCCTCGTTGAGTTTGAAGCCCGTCATGACTATGGCTATGCCCGATGCGGCTTTCGTGGCGTCGAGGCGCGCCTCGACGATGCAGTCCATGTAGCCGTCGACGGAGAAGTCCCAATAGGGGGCGTTGCCGTGGTCTTTGCTCGTGAAGAGCAGGTTGTGGTCGGTGTCGTAGAGGCTGAAGACGATGTTGCTGTGCTCGCCGTTGCCGACGGCTATGCGGTAGGTCGTCCCCGAGAAGAGCGTGGCGCGGAACTCGGCAGCCTCGTCGCCGGTCAGGAGGCTCTTGAACGGACGCCCCGTGATTATGTAGGGGGCCTCGAAGCAGGCGGCGCACGAGTTCTCTATGGCCTCGGCCTGGCTTCCGGCGGGTGTGTGGGGCAGGGTCAGAGCCGCGGCAATGGCGGCAATGGTCTTTATTTTCATGGTATTCTCTGAATGTGTCTTCGTTTTGCGGGGCGGGGGCTGTGCGTGTGCCGATGTCCCCCGGTCCGTTCTGTGTCTTAAAAATATAAAAACGGACGCCATCGGCAAAGTGTCGGCGCGGAATTTTTAGTCGGCTCTCGCTTTTCTCGTATTTTTGTGGCATAAGTTGACCACTAATGATTAGACATGCGTTTTTCACAATGGTAGCCATCATGGCCGCGACGGCCGGCGCGACAGGGCGGGGACTGAAGCGTTTCGACCTGGAGAACAGCGTCGGGGGCGGCAAAGAGTTCGGGAGGATATACCCCTACAGCCTCAGCGCCTGGACTTGTCGGCAGACCGACGACATCGTGTACTACAAGCCCGACCGCTCGCTTGTCGTGAGCCGTCCCGACGGTTCGGAGGAGGTCGTGTCGTCCTATGAAGGTCTGCGGCGCGTCGCCGGGGCCGACTATGCCCGCGTCCTTGCCGCCGAGACCCCCGGCCTGCTGTGGCTGACCAATGGCGGCGACATCCTCTTGGCCGACATCAAGGCGGGCCGGGTTGTCAAGAGCATCCCCGGGCCCTACGACGACCTTGTCGTGGCCCCGCAGTCCGGCTGGGTCTCCTTCACCGACGGCGAAGACCTCTACGTGGCCGACGGCGAGAGGCGCGAGAGGGTCAACGGGGAGTCCGTGCCGGGAGTCCGCTACGGCTCCACGGTCCACAGGTCTGAGTTCGGAATCAGCGGCGGGATGTTTTGGAGCCCCGACGGGCGCAGGCTCTGCTTCTATCGCAAAGACGAGAGGCTCGTCGCCAACTATCCGCTCGTCGACGTCCGGGCGCGCGAGGGCAAAGTCGTCAACACGCGCTACCCCATGGCTGGAGAGCAGTCGGAGGAGGTGCAGGTGGGGATATTCGACACCAGGACGCGAAAGACCGTCTACTTGAAGACGGCCTCGCCCGTCGACCGGTATTTCACGAACATCAGTTGGAGCCCCGACGGGGTCTATCTGGGGGTGGCGGAGGTGAACCGCGACCAGGATCACATGTGGTACAACATATACGACGCCAAGACGGGGGAACTCGTCAAGACCCTCTTCGAGGAGGCCGACGAGCATTGGGTGGAGCCGTGCGAGCCCGCCCTGTGGACGGACAGCCGCCATTTCGTCTGGGCCAGCTACCGCGACGGTTTCCGGCATCTCTACCTCTATGACGTCCGCGGCGACTCCGTGCGCCAACTTACGAGCGGGGAGTGGTGCGTGACGGCACTGTACGGTTTCGACCCCTCCGCCAAAAAGATTGTGGCTCAGACCAACCGCGGGGGCTACCTTTTCCGCGATGTGTGCGCCATTGGCCTCGACGGCTCCATTGCGCCGCTGAGTCCCGCCGGGTCCCACTGCTCTGCCGACTACCTCAACGGGAAGTCGCGTCTCGTCGTCAACAGCAGCAGCCCCGCGATGGCAAAAGAGTCGAGGCTCTGCCATACCGACGGGCGTTCCGCCGTCGTAAGCTCATGCGTCGACCCGTATGCCGGGTTCGCAAAGCCGGAGGTGAGGCTCGTGGACCTCAAGAGTGCCGACGGCCGCCACCCGCTGACGGGGCGGATGATATTGCCGACGGGGTTCGACCCCGCCAAGAAATATCCCGTCGTGGTCTACGTCTATGGGGGGCCGCACTCCCAGCTTGTCGACGCCAGTTGGCTCAACGGCGCCTCGCCGTGGATGCTCTATTTCGCCCAGGAGGGATACATTGTCTTCACCATGGACAACCGCGGCACGGAGATGCGGGGCTCGGAGTTTGAGCAGAGCGTGCATCGGCGGCTGGGGGTGTGCGAGATGGAGGACCAGATGGTTGGCGTAGAATATTTGCGCTCGCTCCCCTATGTCGACAGCTCCCGCATCGGGGTGCACGGATGGAGCTTCGGCGGCTTCATGACCATAAGCCTCCTGACCACGCACCCCGGCGTCTTCCGTGCCGGCGTGGCGGGCGGGCCCGTGTGCGACTGGAAATATTACGAGGTCATGTATGGCGAGCGCTACATGGACACCCCGGGGCAAAACCCCGACGGATATGCCTCGACGAGCCTCTTGGGCAAGATTAAGGACCTCCGTGCGCGCCTCCTTGTCGTCCACGGGGCCATGGACAGCACCGTCGTGTGGCAGAACAGCCAGGCCCTGCTCAACAGCGCCATCGAGGCCGGGGTCTATGTCGACTATTCAGTCTACCCCAACCACCCCCACAACGTCAGCGGTCACGACCGCGTCCACCTCATGGGGACCGTGAAGCGCTACTTCGACGACTTCCTTAAGCCAGAGGAGTAGGCCGCCATACTCCCATTCTCGCCATGCGCAAAGCCCGCCCGACTACTTGTCGGGCGGGCTTTGCGCTACATCGATGTTGATGTCGATTTCTACGACTCCTGCATCCGTAGGAAATCGTCTCGGTAGAAGAGAGGCGCGCGGGGCGACGTCTCCGTGCGCTTCTTCTCTTTCATCGTTTGCAGATGTGCCGGTAGTCGCAATTTTCACACGAATTGCTATTCTCCGTTTGCTGAAATGGCACGCTCTCGTCGAAAATCTCGTTGATGGTGGCAGACAGCAGTCTGTCAAACTCGTCGGCGGTCTCGCCGGAGTAGACAAGGCGGTGTTTGTTTTTTGTGTCGCCAATCGCCACCGTGCGGTTCGCCATTCCGTGGTCTTTCTTGTGCAAGCCCACGGCGCTCAAGACATATGGCACCATGTCCCTCTTCTCTTTTCCGCCATTCGGGTGGCCTCCGTGGCGCAAGATGTGGCAATATGTCATGACCTGCGTGGCCGCTTTGACTTCTTTGTGCTTTTTGGGGACGAACAGTTCGTCCAGGTTGGCGATGCTCAACTTGCCGTCCTTGCCCACCGCCCCGGTTTTATAGTCGGTCACGAATAGTTGACCCTCGCCGTCGGGCTCCTGGTGTTGACGGTCTATGATGCCTTTCAGCGTAATCTCCCTGCCGTCGTCCAGGCGGAACGGCATCTGGACGTTCTCCTCGGTCGCCTCGACCGTCGTGCCGGGCTTCTCGCTCGCGAGCGTTTGGGTCACTAGGCGCAAGATGACGCTGAACGTTACGATGTTGCGCCCGTTGAGGTCGTCTTCCGTCTTGAGCTGGTCGTTGCGCATGGCTAGCCGGAATCCCTCCATGATGAGACTTGAGAGGCCTTTCTTGTCGGCCGCCGCTTGCCGCAGGAACTCTTCGTTCAAGAGTTTGCCCGCCGCCGTCTGTCCTGCCGCCGTGTAGAGGCGCTCCATGACGTGGTGGTAGATGATGCCCAGGTGGCGGTTGTCTGCCTCGTCCGTAATCTCTTCGTCGACGTCTATGCGGGCGACGTCTGAGAAGAAGAATCTCAATCCGCACTCTATGTATTTGGAGAGGCTTGTGGGCGAGATCGTTGTGCAGCCCCGCATCATGTCCCTCACCGTGCCCTTGTCCACCGCTATGGTCTCCGGTTGCCGGAGCCGGATGCTGCGCTGGGTCGATATTTCCTCAATCTCCAGCCTGTCCAACATCCGCATCTGCATGACGTAGCGGCTCTGCTCCGTGGGGCGCGACTGCGGGCCCTCCGTGGGTTGGAGGATGGTCAGCCTCTTGGCGCGGCTCTTTAGCCGGTAGAAGTAGTAGTTGTATGTCGAGTCCACCTCCTCGGTGGTCAGCATCCCGTTGTTGCGCCTGATGGTCATCGGGATCATCGTCTCCGTGCCCGTCGTTGTGCGCGGCCAGTTGCCGTCCACCATGTCGAGAATGATGACGTTGTCGAAGTCCACGGCGCGCGTCTCCAAGATTCCCATTAGCTGCAGTCCGCCGAGGGGCATGCCCTGGAAGTCCACTTTCTGCTGGTCTATCATGGAGCAGAGGATGTGCATCATGAGCCGCGGGTTCGAGATGTCGTCCATCACGATGCCGACGACGGAGGGCATGCGGCGCGCCACTTTCAGCGCCTCCCATATCGTCTCGCGGTCCATGACGGCCCCCTGTTCGTGCGCGAAGTGGCTCAAGACGGCTTCGAGGACGTCCGTGGCGTAGTCGGCCACCTCGGCGGGCTCCACGTGGCGCAAGATTCGCCGCGTCAGCGCGAGGTCGCCAAGCTCGGCCGGGGTCACGAAGCTCACGTTGTTGTCTATCAGGTGCCGGGCGGCGTCGCGCGTCGGCTCCAGCCCGTCGATGGCGGCGACGTATGGGTGGCGGAGCACCGACAGCGCCACCTGCGAGTTGAAGGCCGGTTCGCCGGTCCGGCTTCTGCGCTGGTTCATGCCGCTTTGCAGGTCGGCCATGAGGTGGACGAGCCCGGAGACGTTGGAGTAGCGCAGGCTGTAGCCCATCGTGACGTTGAGGCTGCGCACGACGTCGCTGGGGATCACGCTCAAGACGGGCAGGAGCATCTGCTCGTCGGTTATGACTATCACGCTGCGCTTGTGGTCTTCGGCGGCCCTTGCGCGCCGCTCCGCCGCCGTCGCGTCTTTGTCGGTGAAGCCTCGCAGGGCTGTGGCGGCGACCACCGACGCCTGGCTCTGCGAGTAGGTGGTCTTGAGCAGTCGCACCTCTTGCGCGTCTCGCGGCGTGGCGCGGGGAGGGACGTAGCCGTGGGGGGCGGGGAACTTCTCGACCCATTGCGCCACGGCAAATCCGGCGCTGTGGACGTCCTTGGCCGCCGACGGCTCCAGCATCCAGGGTTCGTAGTCCCAGAAGAACTCGGCCCGCCCGGCTTTCTGCAGGCGCCGCATGATGGCCTGCTCGGCGTTGGTCAGGAGGCAGAAGCCTATGAACACGTAGCGGCACCCGTCGTCGTCCCATCGGGTGTCGCCCTCGGCGGCTCGGCGGTAGAGCATTCCCGGATATGCAAGCCGTTTCTCCTCCAGCTGCTTGCGAAAGGCGGCGTAGAGAGCCTCCATTCGCCCATAGGCGTCGACAAAGCGCTTGTGGACCATGCGTTTCTCGCCAAACGCGGTCTCCTCTTCGGTGAAGACTATTTTCCAATACCTCTCTATGGCTTCGCGCTGGTTGTCCGAGAGGTGGCCGAGGTCGTCCGACAGCTCCTGCCACTCCCTGACGTTCCGGTAAACGTTCATGGGGCTGGCCAGGCTCTTGTCGATGTCGTCGAAGTCTTTCACGATTGTGCCGGCCCACGAGTAGAACGTCTCGAACCGCATGGCGCCCTCCGGGGTGTCGATATGCCGGTAGGCGTCGTAGAGCTCGCAGCGGAGCGTCACCTGGTCGGCAATTCGGAGGCCGCCGCCTTTCGCCACCAGGTCGCCTAGCGTCGTCACGTTGAGGCCGAATGCGACGTGGGGCCTGCCGGCGCGGCGCAAGACGGCCATTTGGCCGCTAACGGCGTCGGAGAAGAAGACCCCGGAGCGGTGGTTGGGGAAGACGAAGACGGTCTTTGCCCACTCGCCCTGCGACAGGCGGCGGACGTAGTGCTTGGCGACAGATTTGAGGAAGTCCATCCTGTGGCTGTGGTTCTTTGTTTGTTCACATAAAACTAGCCATATTCCACGACATTGGCAAAAGCCGACGCTTGCCCTTTTGCGCCGTCGCGCTATATTTGCCGTCGATATACAAGCGTCTTAGTGATGATATTGAGAACAATGGCCTTGGCCGCGGCGCTCGCCCTTGCCGCGGCCGCCGACTGCGCCTCGCAGTCGGCAAAGCCTTTCGGCAAAGGGCAGGAGACGGGCAAGGGCATAGTGGACTTTAGGGTCAAGGTCAGGGACTACGCCGGCAAGCCAGTGGTCTTGGGCTACTATTTCAACAACAAGATGCTAGTCAAAGACACGGTCGTGACCGACGCCGCCGGAGAGGCGCGGTTCGTCCGCGATACGCTGCTTGCCGAGGGACTCTACTTGCTCCATTTCCCGGAGAACGGGCAGGTCTTCGACATCCTCATGCCCCACGAGCAGAAGTTCCGCATAGAGTGCGACACCATGCCGGGCCAGGCCGAGAGGGCCACTGTGAGCGGCAGCAGGCCGTTGGCCAACTTCCTCGCCTATCAGAAATACATCATGGCGCGCCAGAAAGACTACCGCCAGCTCAGCGAGCAGTTCCGGAGTGCGCAGGGCGACGCCGACAGGCAGGCCGCGATTCGCAAGCGCTTCCTGGAGATGGACTCCCTGGTCGCGCGGCACAACGACGAGGTGATTGAGGCGAACCAGGACAATTTCCTGGCCAACTTCCTCCGCGCGCTCAAGGAGGTGAAGGTGCCGGCGTTCGAGCCTCCGGCGGGTCTCGCCGAGGCCGAGCGGGACTCCATCAGGCAGATGAAGGGCTACTACTACTACAGGGCGCACTTCTACGACAATTTCGACATGACGGACAGCCGGCTGCTCCGCACGCCTTTCTTCACGCAGAAGATTGACAAATATTTCGACGAGTCCGTCCCGCAAATCCCCGACACTGTGGCGGCCGAGGTCTTCCGGCTCGTCGAGATGTGCCGCCCCGACGAGGAGATGTTCCGCTATTTCGTCTCGACGATGTACAACAAGTACAACCAGAGCAACATCATGGGGATGGACGCCGCCCTTGTCAAGATTGCCGACCGGTACTATCTGTCGGGCGAGGCCGCGTGGGCCGACAAGAAGTTCATCGACGAGCTGCGCGAGAACATCGACGGCATACGCCACACGCTCATTGGCCTCAAGGCGCCCGACATGAGGATGCCGTCGGTCTCCGGTGAGTGGTACAGGCTCAGCGAGGTGCGGGCCCCCTACACCATTCTCGTCTTCTGGGAACCCAGCTGCGGGCATTGCAAGAAAGAGGTGCCGCACATAAAGACCGCCCTTCTCGACAAGTATGCCGACCGCGGGCTGAAGGTCTTCGCCGTCTACTGCCAGGTCGAGGAGAAGCCGTGGAAGGAGTTTATCGAGGAGCACCAGCTCGAGGAGTTCATCAACGTATACGACCCCTATGGGCGTTCCGGATTCCGGCGTTTTTACAACATCAAGAGTACGCCGACAATTTTTGTCCTCGACAAGGACAAGACCATAGTGGCGAAGAAGTTGGGCGTCGACCAGATTGACGGGTTCCTGGCCCACGAGTTTGGGTTGGACAAGTAGGGGGGCTGATGGAGGCTCGTAGGAAAAGACGGAAGTCAGACGGCGCGCGCGCGTTGGCGCGGGGGGGCGCGGCTGCCATCCTTGCGGTTGCGGTCGTTGTCGGCGTGCCGTCGTGCCAGGAGGACGATTTCTCAAACAGGCCGCCCAAGATATACTTCGCCTCCGACGGCTCTTTTGAACTTGCGCCGGGCGACACCTTGACCCTGCGGCCGCGGATTGTCTACGACAACGGGTGCGCCTATGCGTGGACGGACGCCGAGGGCAACCTCCTCTCCACCGAGAGGGATCTTGTTTTCACTTCCGGCGTCATGCGCGACTACTCGCTGACTTTCACGGCCGGCAACGGGGTGGGGGCGGACACTTTCGGCATAAGCGTCTCTGTCCAGCTCCGGGCCGCTTTTGACGAGATGGACAACTTCGCGACGAAGCGCTCGTCGGTGTTGGCGCTGCATCCCGACACCCTTTCCGGGGCTTTCCGATGGCGGGGGGTGGAGTTCGCCAACGCCACGAATGCCGACACGTCGATGTGGTACGGCTTCGCTTTCTCCAACCGGGCGGCGACCACCAGCACCACCAGTTCGGCGGTCGTCGGCACGGCCTATGTCACAGGCTCGTCAGCGTCGTCCAATGCGTACTTGGCGGTTCACGCTTCGGGGGGCGGGGCGCGGGTTCTCTTCCCGCGAGACTACACCCCCATGTCCGTCGACATCGCCAACGACAACTTCGTCTACCTAGCCAGCAAGTTCGGCTACACCACGTCCGACGCCGTAGCCGTCGAGCCGGCGGCCAGGGGCGACTACTTCCGGGCTGTCGTCGAGGGGCTTGGCCCCGATGGGATGCCCAATGGCGCGGCGGTGTCGTATAGCCTGATTGATTGCGACTTCGACAACCCCGCCAAGTATGTCCGCGCGGCGACATGGACGAGGCTCGACCTCAGGGGACTGGGCGCTGTGCGGGGGCTGCTCCTTTCCGTCGAGACGTCGACAGGCTTCCCGGCGCTTTTCTGCATAGACAATCTTAGGTTGCAGGACTGAGCATGGTGGCGGATTTTTTCAAGCTCTTCTGGGCTTTCTTCAAGATAGGCTTCTTCACCTTTGGCGGGGGGCTGGCCATGATTCCTTTCATAGAGGACGAGTTCGTGGCCAAAAAGCGGTGGATTGCGCCCGACGAGATGCGCGAGATGGTGATTCTCTCGCAGACCCTGCCAGGGGTCGTGGCCGTCAACGTCAGCATCTTTGTCGGCAAGCAGAGGGCGGGCGTCATGGGCGCCGTGGCGGCTGTTGTCGGCACGGTCTTGCCGGCTCTCCTGTCCATCGTCCTCATCTTGGCTCTCTTGCGCGGCTTCGAGGACAACCGGTATGTCAAGATGGTCTTCGTGGGCATCAAGGCGGCGTCGGCGGCGCTGATTCTCGACACGGTTGTCCGCATGAGCCGCAAGACGTTGGGGGCGGACGCCTTGTGCTGGGGAGTGGCGGCGTTGGGGCTTCTTGTCATCGTCGTTGGGGCCTCGGCGGCGTGGTCGGTGGTGCTTGGCGCCCTGCTTGGGGTCGTCTTGTTTCGCGGCCGCATTGAAAAAAAACAGTAGCCAATGGTCTATCTTCAGCTCTTCGCCATATTCTTCAAAGTCGGGATTCTCGGCTTCGGCGGCGGCTACGCCATCCTGACGCTGATTTTTCAAGACGTGCAGGCGTTTGGGATGATGTCGGCGGGCGAGTTCGCCAATCTCGTGGCGCTCTCGCAGGTCACGCCCGGGCCCATAGCCATCAACGCCGCCACCTATGTGGGCTTCAACGTGGCGGGGCTTCCCGGCGCCGTCCTGGCTACGGTGGCGGTGTCGTTGCCGTCGTTCTTGCTCTGCCTCGCCGTGCTGATGTTCATCGAGCATTTCAAGACCAACGTCGTCGTGGCGTCTGTCCTGGCCGGCATTCGTCCCGCCACTGTGGGCCTCATGGCCGGGGCGTTCCTCTTCATGGCGCAGACGGCGGTCTTGCCGGGCTATGACAGGGCCCTGCCGCTCGCCGTCAATCTCGCCGGCGTCGATTGGGTGGCCGTGGCCATTTTTGTCGTCGTCTTCGCGCTCATCCTCACGCGGCGTTTTGGCGCCATAACGCTCACGCTTGGCGGCGGCGCGTTGGGCCTGGCACTCTGCTCGCTGTTTTCAACCCAATAAGCTTCGCCGATGTCTGTCCGAGTCCTCTTCCGAGCTTTGATGCCGCTGCTCTTGGTGGTGGCGTCGGTGTCCGCCCGGGCGGGGGGATACAGCGTTTTGGTGCTCTGCTCCTACAACCCCGGGGCGAACAGCCAGGCCGCGGCAATCAACAATTTCGAGCGGGAGCTTCGCGACAGGGGTGTAGAGGTGTCACTGTCGGTCGAGTCGATGTCGATAGAGGGCTTATCCGAGGCCGGCTCGTGGCGTCTGCGGATGATGGACATCCTGGCCAAGTACAAGTCGCACGATGTCAAGCCCGACTACATCGTATTGCTCGGCCAGGAGGCGCTCGCCACATATTTGAGCCTCGACGTGTCCGACATCCCCGACGTGCCGGTCTTGTGTGGCGGCTGTAGCCGCAACTATGTCGAGATTCCAGCCAAGCTCGGCGACATTGGCCAGTGGGAGCCCGAGAGCCTCGACGTCGTCGACGCCAGCTCGCTCTACAACATTGTCGGGGGCCATTTCTACGAATATGACGTGGCTGCCAACGTGCGGCTCATCGGCAACATCTTCCCACGCCTGCGCAACATTGTCTTTCTCTCCGACAACAGCTACGGCGGAGTCAACATGCGCGCGCTCGTCAGGAGCGTCGAGGGGCATTTCGGCGACTACCGTTTCGACTGGCTCGACGGGCGGGGGCTGACCATATTGTCGGCGGCCGACGTCGTGGCGGCCATGCCCGACAGTGCGGCCTTGCTCATAGGCACTTGGAGGTACGACCGCGACAACCGTTTCTACGTGAGCTCGTCAATATCGATGCTCAAGCAGAACAAGGAGACGCTGCCCGTCTTCACCCTCTCGTCCGCCGGGCTTAAAGATTGGGCCATTGGCGGATACATCCCGCAATATGGCAATGTGGGCAGGCTTCTCGCCAACTCGTTTGTCGACTTTCTCGCCACGGGCAAGGCCAACTACGTCTTCATACCGTCGCACTACGTCTTCAACTACGAGGCTATGGCCTCGTTCGGCATGACCGGCGACGGTCTTCCCGAGGGGAGCGAGATTGTCAATCAGCCGACCGGCTTCCTCTTGCGCTATTTGGGGCAGGTCGTCGCCCTGACCCTGGTCTTTGCCGCCCTGGCCGCCGCGCTCGTCTACTCCATGCGGCGGACCAGGCGGATTCGGAGGCTTCAGATGTCGTTGGAGCAGAATCAGCGCGACCTCGTCCGGGCCAAAGAGAGGGCCGAGGCCAACAGCCTGCTCAAGACTTCGTTCCTTGCAGACATGGCGCACGAGATTCGGACGCCCCTCAATGCCGTCTTGGGTTTCTCGCAAGTCGTGGCAATGCAGGGCGACACGCTCGACGCCGCTGAGAAGGAGAGGGTGGTGGACATAATCAACAAGAACAGCGCCGTGCTGCTGGATTTGCTCAACGACATTCTCGACATCTCGAGGATTGAGTCCGGCAGGGCGAAGTTCGACATCGAGGATGTGGACCTGGTCGCCATGTGCCGCGACGCCGTGGCGCTGGTCAAGGCCGGCAATCCGGACTGCGCGTTGGCTTTCCGGATTGAGACGGACCTCAGCGCGTTCCCTTTCCGCACAGACCGCAAACGCCTGGAGCAGGTTGTCGCCCACCTCCTCTCCAACGCGGTGAAGTTCACCAAGGAGGGGAGCGTCGCGGTGACGTTGCGCCGGCTTGCCGACGGGGGCGCCATGATAATGGTGTCCGACACCGGGCGCGGGATTCCGCCCGACAAGGCCGAGAGGGTCTTCGTGCGCTTTGTCAAGCTCGACGAATACTCTAGCGGCACGGGGCTTGGGCTTTCGCTCTGCCGCATGGTTGTCGAGAGGCTGGAGGGTAAGATCTGGGTCGACACCTCCTACACCCGCGGTGCGCAGCTTGTCATGTCGCTGCCCATCGTCGACGAGGCGCTTTTCCAGACGGCTTTGGAATAGGGTGTTCTACTGTGCCGGGCACTACGTATTTTAACGTATCGGGGGCTTTGCAAAAGCGGCGTGGCAATGGCTCGGCCTAGTCTTTTGCGAGCGGGGGGCGGGTTGCGCCGTCGCGGCATATCTCCGTGCTTGTCAGTCAGATAATTGCCATGGCCATAGGGTGCGGGCGGCGCTGGCGACGGCCGTCGAGCTTAAAAAAGACGAAACGGCGTGACCTTTGCCGGTATATTTCCGAAATTGCGCCGCATAAGCCGAAATTTCAAGACATAGCAATAGATATATGAAAAGGAGAGTTGTTATCACAGGCTTGGGGATATACTCCTGCCTGGGTAAGACGCTTGACGAGGTGCGCGATTCGCTCTACAACGGTAAGTCGGGCATAGTTTTCGACCCTGTGCGCAAGGAGATGGGCTTCCGCTCCGCGCTCACGGCCAAGGTCGATGTCCCCGACCTAAAGGGAATCCTTAGCCGCAGCCAGCGCGTGTATATGGCCGACGAGGTCAAGTATGCCTACTTGGCAACCCGCGACGCCCTCGCCAACGCGAAGCTCGACCAGGACTACATCGAGGCCCACAACGTCGGAATCCTCTACGGCAACGACAGCAGCGCGGACGCTGTGGTCAAGAGCGTGGACATAATGAGGGAGAAGAAAGACACGACGCTTGTCGGCTCCGGGGCCATCTTCCAGTCCATGAACTCCACCGTAACCATGAACCTCTCCTGCCTCTTCAAGCTCAAGGGCATGAACCTCACGGTCTCCGGAGCCTGCGCGTCGGGGTCGCACGCCATAGGGCTCGGCACGCTCCTCATCCGCGAGGGGTTGCAGGAGTGCATCGTCTGCGGCGGTGCGCAAGAGGTCAATCCTTTCTCCATCGGCAGTTTCGACGGCATATCGGCTTTCTCCGCCCGCGAGGCGGAGCCGACCAAGGCGTCGCGTCCTTTCGACCGCGACCGCGACGGTCTGGTGCCGGGTGGCGGTGCGGCGACTGTCATCATCGAGAGCTACGAGAGCGCCGTCAAGCGCGGGGCGCCCATCCTTGCCGAGGTCCTTGGCTACGGCTTCTCGTCCAACGGCGACCACATCTCGACCCCCAACGTCGACGGCCCGGCGCGCTCGCTGAGGATGTCAATTGAGCAGGCCGGCATAGACCTCCGCGAGATTGGGTATATCAACGCGCACGCCACGTCGACGCACGTGGGCGACCAGAACGAGGCTAAGGCGATTGACCGCGTCCTCGGCGACTATAAGCCGTACATCACCTCCACAAAGGGGCAGACGGGCCACGAGATGTGGATGGCGGGCGCCAGCGAGATTGTATACACGCTGCTCATGATGAAGAACGACTTCATCGCAGCCAACCTCAATTTCGAGAACCCCGACGAGGATTCGGCAAAGCTCAACATTCCGGGCGAGAGGGTGGCGTTTCATTTTGACACTTTCTTGTCGAACTCCTTTGGCTTCGGTGGCACGAACTCCACGCTGGTTGTGAGGAACATTTAGGGTTTCGTTTTTCATTGGTTAGTGCTAACTTTGCGGCGGAAAACAAGTCATCAGTATACATAGCATGGATAAGAACGAATTGATAAGCAAGGTCAACGCTGTTTTGGCAGACGAGTTTGAGGTCGAGGTTGCCGACATCACCCCCGAGGCGGGCATCAAAGACACTCTCCAGCTCGACAGCCTGAGCATTGTCGACATGATTGCCTTGATTGAGAGCAATTTCGGTGTCAAGATTCAAGGCAACGAGGTCGGGACAATCAAGACTTTCGCCGACCTCTATGACTATATCGCCGAGCGCGCATAGTCTGCTCTGATGAATCGTCTGTCGGTTTGTCGGAGAGCCCATTTTTTTGATATTTTTCTGCAATGTGCCGTCGCGTCCTGTCAGGGGCGCGGTGCGGCTCTAAAGGGTCAAGCGGCTTTCGGCGGAGGATCTTGCCGTAAGCGTCGCCCGCAGGGAGTTTAGGCTCACGAGGCCGGCTTCTCTCGTTCGCTCCTCGGTGAGGGGGGCTTCGAGCTGAGCCGGTTCTCGTGAGTTTTTTTCTTTTTCAATCGTCATTCATGACAAGGATAACTCTTGCCATATACCATTTCTTGGCAAGCCACAAGGTGGTCCGTTGGCTGTCGCTCGTTGCCAGCACGCTCCTGTTCGCCGTCTTGGCTCTCCAGCTGCGGTTCGAGGAGGACATCACGAAGCTCCTGCCGTCCACGGGCGACACGCAGGAGGGGTTGGCTTTCTCGCAGCTCGCCGTAAAAGACAAGATTTTCCTCCAAGTGACGTCGGCCGACGAGAAGTCGCCGTTGCAGCCCGAGGAGTTGGCGGAGATTGCCGACGACCTGACCGAGGGCATTTATGATGCGGACAGCAATGGCGTCTACGTGGCGGACATACTCTCGGTGGTGGAGGAGGAGATGCTCGTCGATGTCGTGGCCTACCTTGCCGACAACTTTCCGCTCTTTGTCGACACGTCCGCCTATGCCGACATTGCCTCGCTCCTGGCCGACTCCGCCGTTGAGGCCAACGTAGAGCAGACGCGGAGGGTGCTGACGACCCAGGCCGGCATCGCGCTTAAGGATATGCTGGCGGCGGACCCCATCGGGATGCGCTATGTCGCCCTCGAGAGGGTCAACGACATCCGCGAGGGGCTCGGCAACTCGCAGATTGTCTATGAGAACCATCTGTTCACGCCCGACACCACCGTCGCGCTGGCCTACCTCTCGCCCAATTTCAAGTCCTACGACTCCATGAGCGGCCGCAAGCTCATCGAGCTCATCGAGCGGCAGATTGAGAGGGTTGAGGGCGCGTACCCCGGCGTCGACATCCTCTTCCATGGCGCCCCGGTCCAAAGCGTCAACAACAGCCGGCAGATAAAGAAAGACTTAAGCCTCACGCTGGCCCTTTCGATGCTCCTTGTCTGTGTCGGAATCGGCATATGCTTCAAGAACAAGTCCACCATACCGATGCTCATTCTCCCCGTGGTCTACGGGGCGGTCTTCGCGTTGGCCATGATGTACCTTGTCCGGGGCTCGATGTCGCTCATGGCATTGGGCATCGGGGCCATTGTGCTGGGGGTGGCGCTGAGCTACTGTCTCCACGTCATAACTCACTACAAGTACGTAAGCACCCCCGAGAGGGTCTTGCGCGACCAGGCTACGCCCGTGTTCCTCGGCTGCCTCACCACGATAGGCTCGTTCCTCGGCCTCATGTTCACCAGCTCGGCCCTGTTGAGCGACTTCGGCCTTTTCGCCTCTTTCGGCCTCGTCGGGACCACGTTTTTCAGCCTCGTATACCTCCCGCACTTCTTCAACCCGCAGCGCAACCGGCGCTCCAAGAAAGCCTTTAGGGCTTTGGAGAGGTTCAATTCGCACAGGTTCGAGAAGCACAAGTGGCTCATTGCCGCAATCGTCGTTGTCTCGATTGTCTGCTTCTACACTCAGAGGTGGGTCACGTTCGATGCCGACTTGACGCACATCAGCTACACGTCCGACGAGGTCAAGCAGAGCCAGGCGCTCTTGCAGGCCAAGACGCAGCCCGGGCTCGTCACGACATATTACGCCGTGTCAGACTCCACGCTCGACGGGGCGCTCGTCAAGAGCCGCCATATGTATGAGGTTCTCGACTCCCTGAGCGACCGCGGAAAGGTGCGCGGCTTCTCCAAGGCGGCGTCGCTCTTCCCGACAATGGAGGAGCAGGAGGCGCGCCTGGAGGCCTGGGCCGACTTCTGGAGTGCCGACAGGGTGTCGGCCACCATGGAGACTGTGCGCCGCGCGTGCGAGAAGAACAGGATGTTGCCGTCGTTCTTCGCTCCATTCGAGGAGGCCATCACCCGACAATATGATTTTGTCGACCCCTATGCCGACGAGATTCTCCCCCATGGGCTGATGTCGAACATAATCGAGTATACAGACAGTGTCTACATGGTCTTCACTGCCGCGCAGATGAGGCCCGACGACAAGAAGAGCATTGGCCGGGCCCTTGTCGACGGCGGCCAATGCACCGTCGTGGACCCCATGTTCTACACCGAGGAGATGGTCAAGACCATCAACTACGACTTCAACACGGCGCTCAGCATATCGATGGCCTTCGTCTTCGTCATCTTGCTTCTCTCCTACCGCAACCTGGTCTTGTCCATCGTGGCGTTCATCCCGATGACGCTGAGTTGGTACATCGTCCTCGGAGTGATGGGGATTTTCGGGTTGCAGTTCAACCTCATCAACATCGTCATCTCGACGTTCATCTTCGGCATAGGCGTGGACTACAGCATCTTCGTCATGGACGGATTGCTCTCCAAGGCCAAGTCGACAGCGGAGCCGCAGCTTCTCGTCTACCACAAGACGGCCATTTTCTTCTCGGCCGTGACGCTTATCGTCAGCACCGGTTCGCTTCTTTTGGCGTCGCACCCGGCTCTGTCGTCGATAGGCGTGGCGACGATAATCGGGATGTCGTCGGCGGTCGTCTTGGCATACTCGTTGCAGCCGTTCCTCTATCACGCCTTGGTGCGTTTCATCCTCAAGATGGGGTGGAAGATGAAGTGGCTTGAAGAGAAGAGGACGCGATGAACGGCATGGCTGGCAAATACGACGTCATAGTCGTAGGCGCGGGTCTCGGGGGGCTGGAGTGCGCCTATATGCTTCAGAAGGTCGGCAAGAGCGTCCTCGTCTTGGAGGCCGGGGCCCTCTTGGGCGGCTGTCTGCAATCTTTCCGCAGGGCGGGGCATCTTTTCGATACGGGTTTCCATTATGTCGGGGGGCTTGACGAGGGGCAGATGCTGTGGCGGATTTTCAACTACATGGGTTTGACGTCGCTCCCTTGGCGCAAGATGGACTCCGAGTGTTTCGACGAGGTCATCCTGCCGTGTGGCTCTTTCCCTTTTGCGCAGGGCTACGACCGTTTCCGGGAGAGGCTCACGGAGCTGTTCCCGCGCGAGGCGGGCGGGCTGCGCGCCTATGTGGACATGCTGAGGCGCGTCGGCGACGGCATAGGGCATAGCTTCGACCCTCGTTCGGCCGATGATGTCTACGGCAGTTCGCTTTTCGCAAAGTCGGCCTACGAGTTCCTCACCTCGACGATTTCCGACCCCACTTTGCGAGACGTCCTCTCGGGCGCGTCGCTCAAGATGGAGCTTTGCGCGGAGAAATTGCCGCTCTATGTCTTTGCGCAAATCAACAGCTCTTTCGTTCAGAGCGCCTACCGCATTGCCGGTGGGGGGATGCAGATTGCCGAGGCCTTGCGCGGCGGCATCGAGCGCATGGGGGGCAAGGTCTTGCGCGGTAAGCGGGTGACGGCTTTCGAGGGGCGTGACGGCAGGGCCGAGGCGGTGCTTGTCGGGACTGACGGCGAGCGGTATGAGGCCGACGTGTTCATCTCGAATGCGCATCCTGCGGCCACTGTGCGCCTCCTACAGGCCGGGGGACTTGTCAGAAAAGTCTACCAGCGGCGGATTGAGGCCCTGGAGAACACATTCGGGATGCTGACTGTCAACGTGTCGCTCAAACCTGGTGTTGTGCGCTACGAAAACCGCAATAAGTATGTCTATTCCTCCGGCGACGTGTGGAGGCTGCATTCGGAGGCGTCTTTCCCACCGAGGGCTGTCATGGTGAGCTTCATGCCCCCGCCCGACGGCTCGGACTTTGCAACGGGATTGGACATCCTTGCGCCCATGCGTTGGGGCGACGTCAAACAGTGGTTTGGCACGAAAATTGGAAGCAGGGGAGAGGACTATATGCGGCTCAAAGACGAATGGGCGCGCCGGTGCATTGAGATGGCTGCTCCCCACGTTGACGGCCTGGCGGGTGCTGTCGACGCCTATTGGGTGAGTACGCCGCTTACGTATGCCGACTATACAGCCACGGAGCATGGTTCGGCCTACGGCATAAGGAAAGACTATAACGCCACAATGTTCACGGTCTTGACGCCCAAGACGCCCGTGCCGAATGTCTACCTCACGGGGCAGAACCTCAATCTGCACGGGGTGCTAGGCACGTCTATGACCGCCATGTTCACCTGTGCCGAGTTGATAGGCATGGACAAGGTGGTTTCAGAGTTGTCCATATAGCAGAAGAAATACAACAATTGAAAACTATCGACAATGAAATTTAGTGTATCCCTCCTTGCGGCGGGGCTGGTCTTTGCCACAGGCGATGCCGCCGTGGCGCAGTTGAGGAACGCCGGAGGCAACGCAGAAGTGGCGAAAGTTGAGCAGGCGAACAAGGAGGTCTCGTCAATCCAGTGCAAGTTCTCGCGCACCACGAAAGTGGCGGCTCTCAAAGATGCCGCAAAGGTTGACGGAGATTTCTTTTTCCAGGCCCCTAAGAACTTGAGCATGAAATATTCCGACGGCGAGGCGTTCGTCGTCACGGAGGATAATGTCTCGATGTCGGTTGGTGGCCGTGCGCGTACGCTGCGTTCGTCGAACCGCAACGTCGAGGACTTGTCGGCCACGTTGCTGTCATGCATCAAGGGGCAGGTTTCGGCAATCGATGGAAAGTTGGCGTCGGCCAAGACTGTGGGCAAGAACATAGTCTTCAAGATTGACACAGACCTGAGGGTGGGGCGTAACACCGTGAATTCCGTTGAGCTTGCCTACGACAAGGTCAGCCTCACGCTTGTCAGCTTGCGCCTTACCGAGGCTGATGGAAGCTATACCCTCTACGAGCTTAAAGACAAGAGTCTCAACAAGCAGATTGACGCATCGGTCTTTGCCCACGCCAAGAAGAGGCGCGGATAGTTGAGCGGCGCAATATAATCGCCCCCGACGACTGTGTTCGTGCGGGGGCGATTTTCTTGTATGGCGAGGTAATGCGCGCTGCTTTGCAGTGCCAATGGCGTACCCGCTATTTGTCACAGGCCGCTAAGTCTCATCAACTCTTCTGCGGACAGGCCTGTGATTTTTTGCACCTGCTCTAGAGGCATCCCGGAGAGGAGCAGGGACTGGGCGATCTCGATTTTTGCTTTCTGTTCGCCTTTGCGTTCCCCTATTTCTAGCCCCTCGGCTCTTCCTTTTGCCATCCCTTTTGCCATTCCTTTTGCCATCCCTTCTGCCATCCCTCTCTCCATGCCGGCTTTTAGGCCGTCGGAGATTGCCGTGTGGTAGACGTCGTAGCTGATGCGCCAAGAGTCGAGGCTGATGTTATAGCGTTCTGCCTCTTCGGGCGACATCTTGGCAACTTCAGCTATGCTGAACATTTTTTTGAAAGCCGGTTGGCGGTCGCCGAACGGCACCTTTTGCGTTTCCATGTTGCTGATGTTTGCTATGTTGTAGAGCCATTGGTCGATTGGGTGCTCGCACTCCGTCTCTTGCTTCTTCCTGTAGTCTGGTAGTTCTAGCAGATAGGCGTGCATCTTGTCAAAGAATGTCTCACCCGTCTCCTCCACCTTGAATGTCACAGTCCGCTTCGGGACGGGCTGGAGGTTCGCTGCGTGGAAATTCAGAAAGAACACGCAGTATACGGGCTTGAGGCCATAGTCCCAATCCGCCCATACTTCCTCGTCTCCAATATGCCTGAGGTCGCGCCCCCTTGCGCGTTGTGACGAGAATGCGCGGGCCAGGTAGTATACGACGCGGTCGGCAATGTGGGCCTGGGGCCTGTTTTGCATCTCGACGATGAACTCTTCGCCAGCGTCCGTTTTGCACCGTATGTCATAGACGACGCCGCGCAGATGCTCCACTTCGGGAGGAACGTCGTTGTTGATGAGCGACACGGACTTGATTGGCGAACGGGGCTCAATGAGGTCGTTGAGAAATGCCGTCAATATTTCCTCGTCGCCGAACACCCTCTTGAACCCAAAATCGGTCAGAGGGTTTATATACCTGCGCCTGTGCGTCATGTCCGTCTCCATAACTTGCTAATGTAGCAAAAGTGGGTCATATTGCAAGATTTGGCGCATGATTTTTTGGGGGGCTGTTCGGGCAATATACCTCTGGCTCGCCCGTATGCGCTCTTGCGCTAAGATTCAAAAGATAAAAATGTTACATTTGCGTCGGCTTTTGGTGCACTGTCGCCCCGATGCGCGGCTGTGGCGTCATACGGCTGACTGACACATTTTTAGAACGAAACATATCTATCGATGAAGTCCCAATTAGTGTTCTCCGCGCTCTTTCTGTGCGCCCTGGCGGTCGATGCGCAAAGGGTGGTGACCATTGAGGAGTGCCACGAGATGGCGTTGCAGAACAATCACGAGATAAAGGCGGCGCGGAGTCAGACCGAGGGCGCCATCCACACGCGCAAGAGCTACCGCGCCAACTATTTCCCCTCAATATCGCTCAACGCCATTGGGGCCTACAGCACAATCGACGGAAGCAAGACGCTGGGCATCGGCGAGCAGAACCTGCCCGTCTTCCGTCCCAATCAGCAGTTCCAAGCCCAGGTGCCGCAGCTATCCGACCGGGCGTGGCTCGCGCAGAATCTCACCGGATACGCCTATTTCCCCGGCCTGTCGGCGACCATAGACTATGAGGTGGGGCCGATCCTCTTCGCCGGGGTGCAAGTGGAGCAGCCGATATACATGGGCGGGAAGATTGCCAACGCCACGAAGATCGCGTCAAAGGCGGTCGAGATGGCGCAGATGAACGAGACGCTGACCCGCGTGAACGTCATCAAGGCCACCGACGAGGCGTACGCGCTTGTCGTCAAGGCCAAGGAGATGCAGAAAGTGGCCGTGCAGTACAACGGCGTGCTCCGAGAGCTGATGCGCAACGTCACAAAGGCCAAGGAGAGGGGCATGGGGACGGGCAACGACGTCCTCAAGGTGCAGGTCAAGCTCAACGAGAGCGAGCTCAACCTGCGCAAGGCGTCGAACGCCGTGACGCTGGCCAAGATGAACCTGTGCCACGTCACGGGGATGGAGCTCGCGGCGGACATCGACGTGGCCGAGGGCTACCCGACGCTGGAGGCGCGGGAGGGCAGTGTCGGCGCGCGCCCGGAGGCGTTCCTCCTCTCCAAGAAGGTGGAGATTGCCGAGGCCAAGGTCAAGGTAGAGAGGGCCGCCGTCTTGCCGGAGGTGGGGGCCATGGTCGCCGGCAGCTATTTCCACGGCTTGAAGCTCAACGACGAGACGCTCTTCGACAACGGCAACCTCACGGCGCTTGTCAAGGTCAAGGTGCCGATATTCAATTTCGGCAAGAGCACGGGCAAGGTGCGCGCCGCCAGGAGCACCCTGGAGCAGACTCGCATAGAGCAGCAGAACGTCACGGAGCAGATGGAGCTTGAGCACCAGCGGGCAGTCAACATCCTGGACGAGGCCGCCAAGGAGCTGGAGGTGGCGGACATATCGTTGGAGCAGGCCGCCGAGAATATGCGCTCCTCGAAGAGCCTCTACGACAATGGGTATGAGACGCTGACCGACTACATGGAGAGCCAGGTCTTGTGGCAAAAGGCCATGGCGACAAAAGTCGAGGCGGAATATCAGCTCTACCTCGCCAAGGTCGACTTCAACCGCACAAGCGGGACTTTGGCGCAATGAGCGTGTCGCTTTCGCTCAAAGAGGCGGCGCGTGAGAGTGCGCAGAACACGCCGGCAAATGTTGACGACGAGCCGTGGGAGGGCAGGGAGTTCTCGCGTCCGGGCCGGTGCGTGAGGTTGGCTACGGCGTTCAGCGGCATCGGCGCCGTGGAGCATGCTCTCGACCGCCTGGGGGTCTGCCACGAGATAGTCTTCGCGGGGGACATAGAGCCCAAGTGCAAGCAGTCATATTTCGCCAACTATGCCATCGACGAGGCCCGGTGGCACGAGGACATCCGCAACTTCGACGCCACGCCATATCGCGGCATGGTAGACCTCTTCGTGGGCGGCGCCCCCTGTCAGGCGTTTTCCATGGTCGGCAAGAGGCGGGGCTTCGACGACACCCGGGGGACGCTGTTCCGCGAGTTCGCCCGCGTGGTGAAAGAGTGTGAGCCCAAGGTCTTCATCTTCGAGAATGTCAAGGGGCTGCTCAGTCACGACAAGGGGGCGACTTGGAACGTCATAAAGAGCACGTTCGAGGAATATTGCGGCTATCAGGTCTACTTCCAGGTTCTCAACAGCAAGGACTATGGGATTCCGCAACACCGCGAGCGCATCTTTTGCATCGGATTCCGTGAGCCTACCGACTTCAAGTTCCCGGCGCCAAAGCCGTTGGAGTATCAGATGTACGACTTCTTGGAGGATTTCATAAGCTCCAAGTACTTCCTGCCCGAAAAGGGCATAAAGTTCGTCACGAGCCACAAGAACAGGGTGAAGTGCTACACGCAGATAAATGGAGACGTGGCGTTGTGCCAAAAGCGGAACCAGGAGTTCAATTGGCATGGCGACTTTGTCTATCACCCGGTGGCGGTGGACGAGATGCCGAATCCGGCTTTTGACGAGTTCATCTTCGATGTCAACAGCGTCGAGGAAAAATATTACCTCTCGGAAAAGCTGAAACGCTACGTGTTGTCTAGCGGGACGAAGAACTTCAAGACGTCTACCGCGACCGACCTGCCCGTAGCCCGGCCGTTGCTCCACTCCATGCACAAGATGCACCGTGCCGGCGTGGACAACTATGTGACCCACAGCGGGAGGATCCGCAAGCTGACGCCGCGGGAGTGCCTCCGCCTCATGGGCTTCGCGGACTCGTTCAAGAATGTCGTCTCCGACACCGCCATGTACCAACAGGCGGGAAACAGCATCGTCGTCGACGTGCTGATCGCCCTGCTCAAGCAGATGGACATAACCAAATATGCGGATTGCGCATAACCATTAGGACAGCAAATGACAGACTCCATATCCCCCCTCATCTTGACGTTCCTCTCCGACATCAAGGAGAACAACAACAAGCCGTGGTTCGATGCCAACCGCGCCATCTACGATGCCGCCAAGGCGGAGTTTCTGAGCTTCACGGAGTTCTTCATCGAGGCCGTGCGCTCTGTCGATGGCGGTATCGAGGAGCAGGAGCCCGCCAAGTGCATATATCGGATCAACCGCGACGTCCGCTTCTCGCCCGACAAGAGCCCGTATAAGAGGCACTTCGGCGCTTTCGTGGCCCCTGGTGGGCGCAAGAGCGTACTGCCCGGCTACTACCTCCACGTCCAGCCCGGCGACGAGAGCTTCTTCTGCACCGGCAACTATGGCCTCAGTGCTGAGTTGTTGCGCCGTCTGCGGACGGAGGTCGCCAATTTCCCGGAGGAACTCGACGCCATCGTCAGCTCCCCGGCCTTTCGCGGCCGACTGAGGCTGGCCGACGACGAGAAGATGAAAGTCCTGCCCCGCGGCTACTCGTGCGACGAGCGATATGCCGACTACCTCAAATATAAGAGCCTCAACGCCATAGTCCGCTACTCCGACAGCGAGCTGCTCGCGCCCGGTTTCGGCGCGCGGCTTCGCGAAGACGTCGCTCTGGGCCAACCGCTCAACGCCTTTTTCCGCCGGGCGTTGGAGACCGAGCCGGAGGAGGAGCTGCCGCTATGAATGTGTTGGACGGCGTTGTCTTCCGGTCGGCGGAGGATGTCGTCGAGGCGGTCGGGAGGGTCGGCTTCCTGCCGCTCTTCGCCGGCTCGTTGCCGGGTCTCTCCGTCGAGGAGCATACGCCCCACGACATGTGGTTCGTCAAGGATGTCGACGGCCCCTGGGAGTGGAAAGGCCCCATTGTGCGAAGCGGCGTCGTGGCCTATGCCAAATATTTCCGCGGCAAGGCGGTGTTCGTCGCGCGCGAGTGGCTGCCGCGCCTGGTCAATTTCCGCCGGGCGTCGCGGCCCATGTCCTATGACGAGGAGCGCGTCCTCGCGTCCGTCGTGGCCAACGAGAGCATGCTCTCCAAGGAGATTCGCGAGGAGTGCGGCTTCGGCGCCCATGGGCAGACTGCCGCCGAGAGGATGATGCTTGCGCGCATCGAGGGCGGCGCGGCCCCGGCGGCGTCGTTGGAGGCCGTGCTGACCAAGTTGCAGATGGGCGGGCGCATCGTGGTGTCCGACTTTGAGTATAGCGTGGACCGGCGCGGGCGCTCCTACGGTTGGGGCATGGCGCGCTACTCCACGCCCGAGATTCTCTATGCCGACTGGTTCGAGATGCCCGGCGAGACTCCGGAGTGGAGCCGCGCCATGGTTGAGCGCCAGTTGCGGAGCGTCTGCCCCGATGCGGCGTGGAAGTATCTCGACCGGCTCCTGAAGTGACCGGCGGCCTTGTCTCATGCGGGGCTTTGTTGTCGCGCGGGCGCCTTTGGTTGAATTGCAGTGACAACAAACGCCTAAAGTTCCTAACTTTGATTTGTCATAATGGTTGTTTTTGAGATGAAGAAGATATTAGCGTTTGCGGCGCTTGCCTTGGCGAGCGTCGCCATGTTGGCGCAGAAGCCCTCCATTAAGTTCGACACCGAGGCGCACGATTTTGGCGACATCCAGGAGAAAGACGGTTCGGTCTCGTGCGTCTTCAAGTATACAAACACGGGCGAGAACCCCCTCATCCTCACGCAGGTGCAGGGCTCGTGCGGGTGCACCACGCCCGAATGGACGCGCAAGCCGCTCCGCAAGGGAGAGACGGGCGAGATCAAGGTCTCGTTCAATCCCGCCAACAGGCCCGGCACTTTCAACAAGACGGTCACCGTGATGAGCAACGCCGAGAAGTCCACCACCATCTTGAGAATCTCCGGCAGGGTGCTTCAGAGGCCCAAGACCATCGAGGACGACTACCCCGTGGTCATGGACAGCCTCCGCCTGGAGAACAACCACATCCCTTTCACGAAGATTCTGCCGACGGAGGTCAAGACTGGCGAGCTCAAGGTCGTCAACACCTCGTCCGTGAGCGTCACGCCCACGTTCATCAACATCCCGGCCCACGTGACCATCGAGTCGCAGCCCGCCACGATAGCCCCGGGGCAGAAGGGCGTCTTCGTGGCGCGCTACGACGCGGCTAAGAAGAACGACTGGGGCTACGTCTCCGACCGGGTCTATGTCACGTTCGACGGGCAGCGCCAATATCGCAATCAGATTACGCTCAGCGCGAGCATCGAGGAGGACTTCTCGAAGATTGACGATAAGAACGCGCCCGTCATGGTCGTCAACGAGAAGACCCACGACTTCGGCGACATCCAGCAGACGTCCAAGGCCGAGTGCGACTTCATCATCACCAACGAGGGCAACGCTAACCTCATAATCCGCAAGGTCAAGGCCTCCTGCGGGTGCACGGCGGCGACGCCTCAGAAGACGGTCTTGGCGAAAGGCGAGACGACGAGCATACATGTAGCTTTCGACCCGCGCGGCAAGTCGGGGAGGCAGAGCAAGACCATAACTGTCATAACCAACGACCCGAAGCAGTCCAACGTCCTGCTCCGAATCCAGGGCAACATTGTCCCCCCCGGGCAGGAGATGAAGTAGTGGCCTGAAGATGGCGGTCTTGTCGTCGTCGGGGCGCGGCATCGGTTGCGTCGGTCTTGTGCCGGCGCAACTCTTTGCGTTTTAGTAACTTTAAATTTTGAGTTTCAATGGCACTGATTAAATCTATCTCTGGCATCCGCGGCACAATCGGGGGGCGTCCTGGCGACGGACTCACGCCGACCGATTTGGTCCGCTTCGTGTCGGCCTACGCTGTGTGGGTCAAGTCGTCGCACGCCGGCGGGCGTGTCAAGGTCGTCGTCGGGCGCGACGCCCGAGTGTCGGGCGGCATGGTGCGAGACATCGTCGTCGGCGTCCTTGTCGGCATGGGTGCCGATGTCGTCGATTTGGGCTTGGCCACGACGCCGACCACCGAGCTTGCCGTCACCGCCGAGGGGGCGCAGGGCGGAATCATAATCACGGCGAGCCACAACCCCATGCAGTGGAACGCCTTGAAGCTGCTCGACGACAAGGGCGAGTTCCTCTCGGCCGAGCAGGGCGCCGCGGTCTTGGCAATTGCCGACGCGGCGGACTACGACGCGGCCGAGGTGGGCGCGTTGGGGAGCGTTGAGCATAAGGACTATGCCGACTACCATATCGACCGAGTCCTTGCTCTCCCGCTTGTCGATGCCGAGGCCGTGCGCAAGGCCGGATTCAAGGTGGCTGTGGACGCCATAAACTCCGTGGGGGGGATTGTCATGCCGCGCCTCCTGGAGAAGTTGGGGGTTGCCGTGGTCTATGGGCTCAACACCGATGCGACGGGGCGTTTCGCTCACAACCCGGAGCCGCTCCCGCAGAACCTTGGCGACATCGCCAACCTGGTGAAGGAAAAGGGCGCCGACATGGGCGTCGTCGTAGACCCCGACGTCGACCGGTTGGCCTTTGTCTGTGAAGACGGCTCCATGTTTGGCGAGGAGTATACCATAGTCAGCGTGGCCGACTATGTCCTCGCCCACACGCCTGGCTCGACGGTCAGCAACCTCTCGTCGTCGAGGGCCTTGCGAGACGTCACCGAGCGGCACGGGGGGACGTATGAGGCGGCCCCGGTCGGCGAGGTCAACGTCGTCGCAAAAATGCGCGAGACGGGGGCTGTCATCGGGGGCGAGGGCAACGGCGGGGTCATATACCCCGAGTGCCACTATGGCCGCGACGCGCTTGTCGGCGTGGCGCTTATGCTCACTCAGATGGCAAAGAGCGGCAAGACCCTGACGCAGCTCAGGGCGTCATATCCCCAGTATGTCATATCGAAGAACAGAATCGACTTGCGGCCCGGCGTCGATGTCGATGCCATCTTGGAGAAAGTCCGCAAGGCGCACAGCTCTGACAAGGTAGACACGCGCGACGGGGTCAAGATAGACTTTGCCGAGAGCTGGGTGCACCTGCGGAAGTCCAATACCGAGCCCATTATCAGAATCTACGCCGAGGCGCACTCCGAGGCCGAGGCCGACAAATTGGCGCAGACCATTAGGGGCGAGATTGAGGCCCTAATCTGATGTGTCATGCCCGCGCTCTCCCGCCCAAGCCCCCGGCTGTGGCCCCTGGTGGCCCTCTGTCTTTGGGTGGGGGGCGCGGCGTGCGCCGGGGGCCAGTCGGTTTTCTTCTCGCCACGGGTTGAGGCCGACGCAGCTTTTGCCGCAAACAGGAAGTGGACGGCTAAAGCCTCGTTCCAATATGGCTATGGCAGGACCGATGAGCCATATCATGCGCTAATCGGGGGAGTGGGGTGTGGCTACCGCATGAGCCAGGATGCGGCGGTCTCGGTGGAGGCCGTGGCGGCAAAGGCCGAATATGCCAACCTGGAGAACGCCGACATCATGCTGAGGCTCATCGAGACAATAGAGTGGACGAGGGCGTCGGGGTTCTTCTTTGGGTTCACTTTCGAGCAGCGCCGTCTGCGTTTCCGCCCGGCCAACTATTCGTTCAACACCTCCGTCTTCAGCGCCGCCGCCGGTTATGCGCATTCGTGGCCCCATGTGGGGCTGTCCGCCGACTTCTCGTGCCGCGCCGTGGTCAATATGAGGAGCGAGACGACGCTTGCCGAGTTCCTCCAGCGCGTGCGTCTCGCCGCGTCTGTGCGCAAGGCCATGAGCGACAGGCTCGCCCTCTTTTTGAACCTCTCCTATGCCTATGGGGGGGAGTATCAAATCTACGTTGCCGACCGTGATGGTATGTTGGGGCTCAACTTCGGCTTGTCTGTCACCTTGGGTAAGGTGGAATAAGAAGCAATTCAAATTGTTAGCAATGCGGCGCCAGGCGTGCCGAGAATGCAAAAACGAGGTATCTTTGCCATAACATAAAACCGAGGAGGGTCGTCGGGTGACTTAGAACCCGTCCGCGGCCCGTCAATAACGACAGATATTATGGCATACAAGATTAACGACGACTGCATCTCGTGCGGCACCTGCGCCGGAGAGTGCCCGGTCGAGGCTATCTCCGAGGGGGAGAGCCACTACGAGATTGACCCTGCAAAGTGCACTTCGTGCGGTACTTGCGCTAGCGCATGCCCCGTCGAGGCCATCCACGAGGCTTAGGGCGAAGCCTGATCTAGGCACACAAAATGCGACCGCCGCCGGAACGTTGTTTCCGGCGGCGGTTGTTTTTGTGCTTTGTGAACACTAAAGCTCTCTATGGCTACGAGGTAACTTTCATTGGCGAATCTACCATTTCGTCTGCGCCCCGCCACCGCCGGAGTGTCCGCCGCCCCATGAGCCGCCTATGCTTTGGTTGCCGACAGGGAAGCCACTGTTGGGGGGCTTGCTAATGTTGTCTGTGTTGTCTGTTGTTATTATGCCGGTTTTAGTGTATTCATGTCCACAAAGTGAGCATACGTAAGTCTCCCTCCAATACTTTTTCTCGTTTTCTTCGAACGTGTCAGAGCTCTTTTTGCGCACATGCCCGCGCTCCCCGCAATGTGGGCAACGCCTGCGCTTGATGGTTATCCAGTTGGCGAGCCATATGCCTCCTGCCACGGGGGCTAGAAGCAGTAGCCACCATGCCGATGGGGTGTCGTCTGAGGCCTTTATCGTTGAATTGTCTGAATGGTTCGTCGCGTCTGGCCTACTAGTTTGGCTAAGGGTCTTGCACACAGCGTTTATGCCAGCCACCATGCCGCCGTCGGTGTCGCCCTCTTTGAAGTGGGGGGCCATGCTCTGTGCCTGTATCCGCCTGGAGTGGGAGTCGGGCATGATGCCCTCCAGGCCGTAGCCCGTGTGGAAACGGATTGTCCGTTGGTCGGCAATGTAGACAATGAGCAGGCCGTCGTCCACGCCTTTGCGGCCGACGCCCCACTTCTCAAACAGCGCTTGCGAGAAGTTGAACGGGTCGGCGTCGCCTATGGAGGGCAGCATGGCAATCGCCACCTGGTGTCCGGTAGAGTCCTCAAGCGCCGACAAGAGGGCGTCGATGGTGTCGCGGGCGGCTACGCTCAGCAGTCCGTCGGGGTCGGACACGTGGCGCCGCTTGTCGGCAAGTCTCACGTTGGGGACGTCGCCGACGCCATACCACTCCCTGCTCGCCGTTTCAATTGTCTGGGAGGCCGTGTCGGCTATGGCCGTCTCGGATGTTTGGGCGTAGGCCGCCGCGTTCCACGATGCGACGGACAGTGCCGCAATGGTCAGAAATCTCAACATGGTTTGTAGCTTTTCTTCTTGCACAAAGGTAGCAAAACACAAAAAAAGGCCGCACCGTTGCCGATGCGACCTTTTTGCTTGACTTGTGCAGCCTAGGCGAAAAGGCCCAACAGCACCGTCTTCTCGAACCAATACCACGCGATGCCGGCAAAGTAGCCCGAGAGGGCCAGGAGCGAGAACCGCTTAAGGTACCATATGAAGCTTATCTTCTCCAGGGCCATCACGACCACGCCGGCGGCGGAGCCGATGATGAGGATGCTGCCACCCGTGCCGGCGCAGAACGCCAGGAGTTCCCAGAACAGGCCGTCCTGCACGTAGTTCGCCATGATGGGGTCGGCGGCCACGGTGGCGGCGTCGGCTATGGGATACATCCCCATGGCCGAGGCCACGAGCGGCACGTTGTCCACAATCGAAGAGAAGACGCCTATCACAGAGTCGATGGCGTAGATGTTCCCGACGTTGTCGTTGAGCCAATGCCCAAGATACTCAAGAGAACCGGTGGCGGCGACGGCGTCGACGGCAATGAGGATGCCGAGGAAGAACAGGATGGTCGACATGTCGATGCGCGAGATGATGTGCGAGATGCGCGCCTTCTCATACTCCACCTGGTCTTTGTGGTGAGCGCCGATAATCAGCTCGGTGGCAATCCACAATGCCGAGAGGACGAGCAGGACGCCCATGAATGGCGGCAGGCCCGTGATGCCGTGGAAGAATGGGACGGAGATGAGGCCGCCAACGCCAAGCACGAAGATGACGTTGCGCATCCCGCGGCGGAACAGGGGCTTCTCCTTGTCGTCCGCGGCGCTGTCTTCCGACGGGGCCGTGACGGCGCCCTTGAGGGTGAACGATATGATGAGGGCGGGGATGACCATGCACACGACGGACGGCAGGAAGATGCCCGTTATGATGCCCCCGGTCGAGACGCAGCCCTTAATCCACAGCATGATTGTCGTCACGTCGCCTATGGGCGAGAACGCGCCGCCGGCGTTGGCGGCTATGATGACCATCCCGGCGAACTTCATGCGCATGTCCTTGTCCGCTATGAGGTTCTTCAAGACCATGACCATGACGATGGAGGTCGTCATGTTGTCCAGCACCGCCGAGAGGAAAAACGTCATGACGCACACCTTCCAAAGCAGGGCCTTGGGGTTCGGAGTGTAGAGGGCTTTCTTGACGAAGCGGAAGCCGCCGTGGCTGTCCACGGTCTCAACGACGGCCATGGCGCCCATGAGGAACAGGATGGTCTGGCACACCTCGGCCAGGTAGTGCAGGAAGAGGTTCGAGCTCATGTAGCCCGACAGGTCGCTCATGGCGGCGGCGGCGCCCTCGGCCGAGAGGGCGCCGGCCTTGACCATCTTGTCTATTATCGACGGCCCATATTCCGTGGCCCCCATCAGGAGCAGGACCCAGCAGGCTATGCCCATCAGCAGGGCCACGCCGGCCTTGTTCACTTTCGTCAGGCTCTCCAACGCTATGAAGAGGTAGCCAATGACGAACACTGTGATTATCGCAGTTGTCATTCTACAAACATTTTGCTGTTGCCGGGGCCGAGGTGACAAGTTTCGGACCTGGCGGGTTAATACTAGGAACTATGTTAAGCAAAACTCTCTCTCTGAAAAGTTAATACGAACATCTACCAGCTGCCGCCGCCGCCACCGCCGCCAAACGAGCCGCCGCCAAAGCCGCCGAACGAGCCCCCGCCGCCCGAGTGCGAGCCGCCGCGAGAGCTGCTGCGCCCCAGGGCGGAGGCAAATTGCATCAGGAGGTTGAGGATGACGGTGTAGATCGTAGCGACGACGAAGACGAACGTCATGGTCGTTGTTATGCGCTCGCGGCGGCTCTTGGCTTTGTTGTAGTGGGATATGTATGCCCGCCCGGCCACGTAGAGCAGGAGGGCGAGCAGGCCCGCAAGAGCCGCGACGACTGCCACGTTTTCAGCCTCTTGCCCCCCTTTGCCGTCGGCTTCAAACTCGCCCCGCGTGGCGTCAATCACGGCGTCGACACCGGCCGAGATGCCGCCCGCGTAGTCGTCGCCCTGGAAGTGGGGAATCATGACCTTGCGGACAATGCGCGAGCACAAGACGTCGGGCAACGCGCCCTCCAGGCCGTAGCCCGTGGCTATGAATGCGCGGCCCTTGCCGTCGGGGTCCTTGGGCTTGACGACGATCACCGCGCCGTTGTCGCGCCCCTTGCGCCCCACGCCCCACTTCTCGCCCAGCTCTTGGGCGAATTGGGCTATGTCCAGGCCGCCCAGGTCTGCCACGGTGACGACCGTTATCTGCGTCGAGGTGCTGTCGTCCACTGCCACGAGGCGGCGCTCCAGGGCCGCGCGCTCGTCGTCGCGCAAGATGCCGGCCAGGTCGTTGACGAGCCGGGGGGGCGTCGGGGCGTCGGGAATCTGGGCCCAGGGAGCCGCGCCCCAAGCCAACAGGGCCAGCAGGGCCAGGATGACCCGCCGCGCATTGCGCGCCGCCGCGCCGCAGTATCTTTTTTTGTCCATTTCGTGTGGGTGCGGAGCCTATTTGGCGGAGAAGGAGACCTCGTCGGGGAGTTCGTTCTCGTCGTCTTTCTCGTGCGGGAAGTGCTCCCGGAGCTTCCGTCCGCACAGCAGTATCGACTTGCATATCCCGTCGATGGGGGCCCCGGCGGCGAATGCGCCCCTTATGGTCTCCACGATGTCGTCCCAAAAGCCCTGCCCGACGATGTCGTTGATCCCCTTGTCGCCCACGACGGCGAAGCGCCGGTCTTCCGTAGCGAAGAAGAAGAGTACGCCGTTGCGGAGCTTGGTCTTCTGCATCCCAAGGGTGTTGAACGTCTCCACGGCCGTCTCCACGGCGTCGGGCTTGCTGTGGCGGGCCACGTGGACGTGGATCTCGCCGCTCGTGTGGAGCTCGGCCTCGGCTATGGCTCGCTCAATTTGGGCGCAGGCCGCCTTGTCGAATATCTTCTTCGGCATTTTTCCGCGTCGTTTTCCCGCTAGAACTCCACTTTCGGAGGGGTCGCGCTCCCCTCGTCGGCCTTGAAATAGGGCTTGGTCTCGAAGCTGAATATCGACGAGATTATGTTGTTGGGGAACTTGCGGATGAACGAGTTGTAGTCGCGCGCCGTGTCGTTGAACTTCTTGCGCTCGGTGGCAATGCGGTTCTCAGTCCCCTCCAGCTGGCTTTGCAGGTCGAGGAAGTTCTGGTTGGCCTTGAGGTCCGGGTAGGCCTCGCGGATTGCCATGAGGCGGCTGAGGACTCCGCTCACCTCGTCTTGCGCCTGTTGGAATTTGGCAAGGCTCTCCTCGGTCAGTTTGGTGGGGTCTATGGTGACGCTCGTGGCCTTGCTGCGCGCCTCGACCACGGCCGTCAGGGTGCCGCTCTCGTGCGCGGCGTAGCCTTTGACGGTGGCGACAAGGTTCGGGATCAGGTCCATGCGGCGCTGATAGACGTTCTCCACCTGGGCCCACTGGGCCTCGACGGCCTCCTGCTTCTCGACCATGGTGTTGTAGCCGCAGCTCGACAGCGACATGGCGCACAGCGCGGCGGCGATGAGGGTTCTCGTTGACTTCATTATCTGTTTTTTAGTTAGGTTTTCTCTTTTTTCTGATTGCGGCGAATGTCGGGGGTCACTTCATCTTCACAATCTCGCCCGATATGTCGTTGACCACGACGGTGTCGCTCCCGAACGCCAGTGGGTGGTGCGAGACGAACTGCACCTCGTGCGAGTTCGGGAATTTTATGTCCCTGAACTGCTCGAAGCGGCCGTCGCGGTTGAGGTTGGAATATTTCCAGTCATACTGGCCGCTCTTCAGCTTCATCTTGCCTACGAAGCCAAAGGAGCCAATGTAGGCGAACTGCCCCTTTATCACCGGGCGGCACATGGCGACCCCCGTCACGTCGCTGGACCACAGCGTCTCGCCGCTCTCGATGTCTATCCGCCGGGCGAAGCTCGCCGTGCCGTCGGCCGTGGCGTCGGTATAGAAGAGGAACAGGCTGCTGCCCTTTTGGGCGAAATAGAGCCTCTCCAGCCGGCCCTCGTTGCAGATGTCGAAGCACGGCGCCCCCTCCGGGGAGAACACGCCGCCGTCCGCCGACACCTTGTAGCGCGAGCCGTCGATGTATATCAGCAGGGTGTCGGGGTCGGGCCACTTGGTGTAGCGGGCTTCGGCCGTGGGCGTCGCCGTGCCGTCGTCGGCTTGCGGGACGATGCCGGCAATGTCCGAGTGCTCCTTGTCCGCGCCCATGTGGCACGAGGTGGCGAGGGCGGCCAGGCACAGCGCCGCGGCGAGTCGTGCCGCCACTCCCCGGTGTCGTCTCGCGCGCATCAGCGGAGGATTATTTGCTCCCTCACCGCGTCTGCCGTGGCCTTGTCGGTCAGGCGCTCCAGGAGCTTAAGCCCGAACTCCATGCTCGCGCCGGCCCCGATGCCCGTCACGATGTTGCCGTCTTCGACGACGCTCTCGCCGGTCGTCGTGGCGCCGGTCAGGTTCTGCTCGAAGCCGGGGTAGCAGGTGGCGCGCCGGCCCTCCAGCAGGCCCAGGCCGCCCAAGACCGACGGCGAGGCGCAGATGGCGCCGATGAGCTTGCCGCCCGACGAGGCGCGCCTCACCTCGTCGGCGACGAGGCGGCTGTCGCGCAGGTTGGTCATGCCCGGCATCCCTCCGGGGAGCAAGAGCAGGTCGTAGTCGCCGAGGCCGTCCGGCAGGGCGCGCCGGGTCACAATCTCGACACCGTGCGAGCTGCGGACGCCGAGTGTGGCTGTGGCCGACACTAGGGTGACGTCGACGCCGCCGCGGTGCAAGATGTCGTAGGGGGCAAGAGCCTCCACCTCCTCGAAGCCGTCGGCCAGGAGAATGTATGCGACTTTCTTTCTTTCCATAATTGAATGCCTTTTGATTGTCGTTTGAACTGGAAATGCCGCGGCGGGTTTCGCCTCGTGCGGCCCCCGGACGGCATCTTGGGGGCTAAGTTACGAAAATTTAATATTATAAAAAATGGATACCTGCGTGGTTTTTCGTGAGCCTCAGTCCAGAGTCAGGTCAGCGAGGCTGAGCCGGTCGGAGCAGAGCGCGTCGAGGTCCACAGGCTCGTCGATGCCTGCAATTTGGCCGTTCTCCGCAAACTGCCATATGTCGGCGCCCGCCGGGAGCTCGTCCGAGAGGTAGCGGGCAATCCACAGGGGGCGCCCCGCCAGGGCCCCGCCCTCCGTGAGGCGTTCCATGAAGCGCAGGGAGCTGTAGACGATGGCGCGCGTCCCATACGCGCTGTCCAGCCCCCGAAGCACCCGACGCAGCGTGTCGCGCACGGCCGACAGGCGGGCGGAGCCGAGGATGCCGTCCTCGACGTCGACGGCGGGGCGCAGGTCGCCGTGCCGCAGGAGCGCGGTGCGGACAAAGTTCACGACTTGCGAGTCGGCGTTCGCCAAGGTCATGACGTGGTAGGCCCCGTAGGGTATCCCGGCGGAGCGGATGCCGAGCCTGTTGGCGGATATGTTGGGGTCGGCGAAGTCGCCGCCCTCCGTGGCCTTGGCGAAGACGAACCCTATGGCGGCGCGGGCGTTGAGGCTGTCGAGGCCTTGGCGGCGCGTCAGTGGGTTGAAGCGGATGTGGCGGACTTCGCCCCAGCGGATCTCCCCCTGATGGCGCGAGACGTCTATCCCGTATGTGGCGGCGCGAGGCATCCGCGGCCCGCCGAAGACGAGGCGCTGGATGCGGTCGCAGAGCGGCAGGCGGCCGAGGATCGCCCGCCCGGGAGACGTGAAGAGCAACGCCAGGAGCAGCGCCGCCGTGGTCGCGGCCGCCGCCCATGCCATGCGGCGCAGCCGCCGGGGGGGCCTTCGGCTGTTGCGCCTGTTTCTAACGCTCCTCTTGCCCATCCTCGGACTTGCCGCCCCTGTGTTTTACCGTCGGCTTCATCCGCGTCTGTCGCGCCTCCGGAACTCGCTCAGCACTATGGCCGTGGCAATCGAGACGTTGAGGCTCTCGCTCGTCGGCGTCCCGGCGGGGTGGTTGGGGATGAGGAGCTTGCGCCCCACGAAGCCCGACAGGCGCGGGGCTATGCCGTGCCCCTCGTTGCCCATCAGGACTATGCCGCCGCGGGGCAGCTCGGCGCCGTAGATGTCCTCGCCCTCCAGGTATGTCCCGAAGACGGGCGCGCCCTCGCCCTCGGCGTTCTGGCGTAGCCACGTGGCGAGGTCCGCGTAGCACACCCCGACGCGGCACAGGGCGCCCATGGTTGCCTGGACCGCCTTGGGGCCGAAGACGTCGGCGCAACGGTTGGAGCACACGATGCTTCGGACGCCGAACCAGTCGGCGGTGCGGACGATGGTGCCGAGGTTGCCGGGGTCCTGGATGTCGTCGAGGGCCAGGGTCAGCGTCCGCGCGTCGGGCGCGGGCGGGGCGGCGTCGGGCTTGCGGAAGATGCCGACAATCTCCGTCCGGGTCTGCATCGACGACACCTCGCCTAGCTCCTCCGCCGACGCCTCGGCGGTCTCGACGCCCGCCGTAAGCCGGCCCAGCTCGGCGAGTCTCTCGGCGGTCCCCGCCAAGTAGGCGCACCCCATGCCGCCGCGGAGCAGGTCGCCGACGGTCTTGCGCCCCTCGGCCACGAAGAGACCCTCCGCGTCGCGCCTTTTCTTCTGCTCCAGGAGGCGGAGCATCTTGCGTTTGTTCTGACTAATCATCACGCTAAGATAAGCCCATCGGCGCAAAAAATCTAATTTTGTGGCGTGCACACTAGGAAGACATACCGTCGGCGGCTCGCCGGGGCGTGGCTCGCCGCGTCGGTCGTGGCGTCTATGCTCCTCTTCTCCTGCTCGCTCACCAAGCACGTGGCCGACGACGAGCTCCTGCTCGACAGGGTCCATGTCTCGGGCGACCTGGGCGGCGTGGCCGAGACCGACCTGGAGGCCTACCTCCGCCAGCGGCCCAACGCGCGCTTCCTGCACCTGTGGCGCGTGGGTCTCGGCGTCTACTCGCTCTCCGGCGAGAGGGACAACGGGATGAACCGGTGGCTCCAGCGCATAGGCCACGAGCCGGTGGTCTACAGCGAGGAGCTGACGCGGCGCACTGCCGAGCAGTTGCGCTTCTACCTCATGTCGAGGGGATACTATGACGCCGCGGTGGCCGACACCATGGTCGTCACGGCCGACAAGCGGTGCGAGGTGACATATGAGGTCCGGGCAGGCAAGCCCTATGTCATACACTCCCTCTCGCGCTCCGTCCCGGCCGGCGAGGTGGGCGAGATAATCATGGCCGACACCGCCAACTCGCTCCTGCGCGTCGGCGCCGTCTTCGACTCCAACGTCCACGACGACGAGCGCGAGCGCATCGCCAGGTTGCTCCAGGAGCGGGGCTACTACTTTTTCGGCAAGGACTACGTCTATTTCGTGGCCGACAGCGCGGGGCTGGACCACGCGGTGCGCGACAGCCTGGTCGTGATCAACGCCCTTGGCGGCGACGACAAGCGCTCCCTGGTGCCCCACCGCAAGGCCGTGGTAGACTCCGTCGCCATCTTTGTAGACCTGCCCGACGCGGCCGCCGACACGGCGCGGACTGTCGTCACCGACTCCATAGCGCCGGGCGTCTCCGTCTCCTATTCGGGCCGGAAGCCTTTCCGCGACGACCTGCTCGTCAACTCCTGCTTCGTCGTGCCGGGCTCCGTCTACAGGCTGTCCGACGTCGAGCAGATGCGCAGCCGCCTGGTCTCGCTCAAGGCCATACGCCAGGCCTCGTTCTTGTTCGCCGAGACCGACACGGCGCGCAACGCCGCGGACAGCGTTGTCCACATGGAGTGCATAGGCAGGCTCCAGGCCAACAAGAGGCAGAGCTTCGGCTTCGACGTCGAGGGGACGAACTCCAGCGGCAACCTCGGCGCCGCCGTGGCCTTGCGCTACGCCCACTCCAACGTCTTCCGCGGGGCCGAGGCGCTGAGCCTCAAGACGCGCCTGGCGTCGCAGCGGCAGACGGCGGCGAGCGGCAAGAGGGACTTCTACACGCTCGAGGCCGGGGCCGAGGCGACGTTGACCTTCCCTTTCATGATTGCCCCGGTCTCGTCGATCCATCTCTACAAGCGCCACAACCCCAAGACTCTCTTCACGATTTCCTACGACTATCAGCGGCGCCCCGAGTTCACGCGCAACGTCCTGGCCACCCGCATGACCTACACGTGGAGCGGCTCGGCCTATTCGCAGCACTCGCTCACCCCCGTGGAGTTCAACATCGTGCGCATCCCGAACATCGACGGCGGGTTTCGGCAATACATCGCCGGGACGTACCTCCAGTACGCCTATACCGACCACTTCATCATGTCGCTGGGCTACGCCTTGACTTTCAACCAGCAGCGTGTCCGCCGCAATCAGAGCGGGGCATACCTGCGCCTCGGGGTCGAGACGGCCGGCAACCTGCTGAGGCTCGCCACGCGCAACCAGGTGGCCGAGGGCGGATTCCGCAAGCTGTGGGACATCCGCTTCTCGCAATATGTCCGCACGGAGGCCGAGTTCCGCTATCAGGCCGTCGACCTGCTGGGCAACAACACCGTGGTGCGCCTCTTTGGCGGCGTCGGCGTCCCCTACGGCAACTCCGTCATGCTCCCTTTCGAGAAGAGTTTCTTCGTCGGCGGGGCCAACTCCATCCGCGCGTGGCCCGTCAGGGGGCTCGGCCCGGGGCAGCAGCGGACGGACGCCTCGCTGCGCTATCACAACCAGATTGGCGACATCCGACTGGAGGCCAATGCAGAGTACCGATTCAAGATAATATCGGTCTTCGAGGGGGCGGCTTTTGTCGATGCCGGCAACATATGGATGCTCAACCGTGGACACAACGACTCCGACGCCGTCTTCTCCACACGCTTCTTGCGGCAGATGGCCCTGGGGGCGGGGCTTGGCCTGCGCCTCAACTTCGACTATTTCGTCTTCCGCGTCGACGTGGCATATAAGCTCCGCGACCCGCAGGCCGAGGGAGACCGGTGGGTCGTCAAGGGGCCTTTCGGTGGCGACAAGATGGCGTGGAATTTCGCCATCGGATACCCTTTCTGAAACTCCCGCCGCCCCCCTGTTTTACCTCCGGGACTTCTGCGGGTCTTTGTGGGTGAGGCGGAGGCGGTTTGGCCCTCTCGCCGGCGAACAAACATAATAAAGAATCAGACCGATGCTCCCCCCCATGCGTCTCCTCCTTTTGGCCGTCTTCTGTTGCCTGGCCTCCATTGTCTCCAGCGCCCAACGCAGTGTCGGCGGCCGCGTCTTCGACGGGGAGAGCCGCCAGCCTCTCGCCGGGGCCACGATTGCCGTGACGCCCGACGGCGGTGGCCGCCCAAGGGCCGTGGCGAGCGACGCCGAGGGGCGGTTCGAGATGGAGGGGCTTGGCGAGGGGCGCTACGCGGTTTTGGTCAGCTTCATGGGCTACCTCGCCGACACCCTGCAAGTCTCCGCCGGCGGCGCCGATGTCGACTTGGGGCGGATTGTCCTAAATCCCGTCAGCAAGGAGCTTGGCGAGGTCGAGGCCGCGGTGGTGGTCAGGAGGCAGGAGCAGAGGGGCGACACGACAATCTTCAACGCCGCGGCGTTCAAGGTCAACCCCAACGCCACGACAGAGGACCTCATCAAGAAGATGCCCGGGATGCAGGTGAAGGACGGGAGCATCGAGCATGGCGGCGAGAGGGTCAGAAAGGTGCTTGTCGACGGCAAGGAGTTCTTTGGAGACGACCCCATGATTGCAGTGCGCAACATCGACGCCAACATGGTCGACAAGATTGAGGTCTTCGACAAGCAGAGCGAGCAGAGCCAGTTCACGGGATTCAACGACGGCAACGAGGAGCGTACGCTCAACATCTTGACCAAGACGGGGGTGAGGGGCGCGCGCTTCGGGCAGTTTTTCGGCGGCTATGGCACGGACGGATTCTACGATGCCGGCGTCAACGTCAGCCACACGACCGACGCCCACAGGGTCTCGCTCCTGGGCGGGGCCAACAATGTGGGCAAGATGGGCTTCTCGGCTTTCGGCGAGGGGGGCGGCGGTGGCGCGGCGGGAGACAACCGCGTGGCGTCGGGCGGGGTCAACTACGTCTTCAACCGCGAGGGGAGGCTGAGCGTCGAGACGAGCTACTTCTTCAACCGGCAGAAGACGCGCGCCGAGAGCCAAAGCCATCAGGAGTATTTCCAGGAGAGCGACGCGGACCCTTTGCGCGTCTACGACAGCCGGAGCGAGAGCGACAACAGCAACAAGGGACATCGCGCCAACCTGAGGCTCAAGTGGGACATGGACACCCTCAACTCGATTGTCTTCGCGCCCCGGTTCAATTGGCAGGGGAGCGATTCACGAACTTCCAGCGGAGGCGAGGACGTCTCCGGCGGGTTGCTGTTCCGCTCCACGGGGCGCACGTCCGACAGCGACTCGCGGAGCTTCTCCGCCGGCGGGGACCTGACGCTGAGGCACCGGTTCTCTGCCCCCCGGCGCACCATCTCGTTGCGGCTCGGCTCCAACGTCAGCAACTCCGACTCCGACGCCAACTCGCTCAACGCCCTCCGCAGTCGCCCCGGCGGCTTGGCGGCCGACACCGCCGCGCAGGAACTCACGACAAGCCAGAAGACCCAGGGCGACAGCCGCTCGACGTCGGTCTCCGCCAGGCTTGCCTACACCGAGCCCTTGGGCAGGCTTCTCGCGCTCCAGGCGGCATATTCGGCTCAGGTCTCGCTCAGCTCCAACGACAGGCAAGTATGGGCCGACAGCGCCGACGCCGTGGGCGAGGCCGCGCTGTTCGCCGACTACCGCTTCTCCAGGCTGCTGAGCAACAAGAAGAGCACCCGCTACACCACGCACCGGGCCGGACTGGACCTCAACTTCAGCCGTGGGCGCGACTTCAGGGCCTCGGTGGGGCTCGACGTGCAGGACGCCATTCTCGACGGAGACCAGGCCTACCCCGTGGAGTTCGAGACGCGCCGCTCCTTTTTAAGCGTCATGCCGACGGCCGAGTTGCACTATCGGAAAGGACGCACGACGAACCTGAGGCTGACATACCGCACAAGCTCGTCGGCCCCGAGCGTGAGCCAATTGCAGAACGTGGTGGACGTGAGCAACATACGCCGATATGGAGGCGGCAACGAGAACCTTAGGCAGAGCGTGACGCACTCGCTCAGGCTGCACGGGGCGGCGAACAGCCCGGAGACGAGCCGCTTCGTCTTCGTCATGGCGAGCATGCAGGTCACGTCGGACTACATCGCCACCGCCAGCTACATCGCCGCGGCCGATTCGGTCATCGACCACGGCATCGTCTTGCCCGCGGGGACGGAATACACCAAGCCCGTCAACCTGGACGGGAGCATATCGGCCAACGTCAACGTCAACGGCTCCACGCCCGTAGGATGGCTCGGCTCCAACCTCAATGTCAGCCTGGGGCTCAACATCTCCAAGAGGCCGAGCCTATACAATGGGTCCAGGGTGACGAGCAGGACGTCGGCGTTCAGCATGGGGGTGAACCTGGGGAGCAGTTTCAGCGAGAATCTCGACTTCAACCTCGGTTACGACGCGTCATACAATGTGGTGAAGAACACCATGGCGGCCGCGGCGGACTACAACTACTACCGCCACGCGGCGCGGGCCAACATCAACTGCAACTTCCTCAGTCAGCGCCTCTTCGTCGGCTCCGACATCCGCCACAACTTCACGAGCGGCATGGACAGCTTCGACAGCAACTACCTCACGTGGAACGCCGAGGCGGGCGGACGTTTCTTCCGGGGCAACAGGGGCGAGCTCCGTCTGCGCGTCAACGACATCTTGAACAACGCCGAGAGCCGCAACCGCTCGGTGCAGGACGCCAGCGTCGTCACGAGCTCGAGCAATGTCATCCGCCGCTACGCCATGCTCACCTTTGTCTATAGGATTCGCTCCACTCAGGGGGGCGACGGTCGGCGCCTTGGGCCGGGCCGGAGGCCTGGCGGCTTCGGCGGCCCGCCTCCGGGTGGCCGCATGGCGGCGCCTATCCTATGATGTTGACCTCCGGGGCGAGGGCTATGCCGAACCGCCCCGCCACGTCGGAGGCTATGGCCTCGCAGAGGTGCATGACGTCGCCGCCCGTGGCCCCGCCGCGGTTCACCAGCACCAGGGCCTGGCGGTCGTGGACCGCCGCGCGGCCCATGCTTCGCCCTTTCCACCCGCACTGCTCAATCAGCCACCCGGCGGGGATTTTCACCCGCCCGCCGGGCAACGCGTATTGCGGCATCGCGGGGTGCGCCGCGCTCAGCTCCAGCGCCTTGGCGCTGTCCACCTCGGGGTTCTTGAAGAAGCTGCCGGCGTTGCCCTGCACCTTGGGGTCGGGCAGTTTCGCGTTGCGTGTGGCCAGCACGGCGGCGCGGACGTTGGCGGGCGTCGGGTCGCCAAGGGCCTCCACGGCGCCGCGCAGCGCGCCGTAGTCGAGCCTCGGCCCCGCCTGGCGGCTCAGGCGGAACGTTACGCTCGTAATCACGGCCCGCCCGCGAAGCTCGCGCTTGAAGACGCTGTCGCGGTAGCCGAAGCCGCAGTCGCTGTTGCCGAGGTGGAAGAGGGGCGCACGGGGCTCAATAAGCACCCCGTCGGCCGACTCTATCACGTCTCGCGCCTCCGCGCCATAGGCCCCGATGTTCTGCACCGGGGCCGCGCCGACGTTGCCGGGGATGCCCGACAGGTTCTCGGCCCCGCGGAGGCCGGCGCCGACGCTCCACGCCACAAAATCGTCCCACGCCACGCCGGCGCCGACGCGCACCAGGACGTCGGCGCCGTCCTCCCCGGCAATGTCCACCCCGCCCATGAGGGGGCGGACGACGGGGCGCTCAATGTCGCCCATGAGCAAGACGTTGCTGCCGCCGCCAAGAACCAGGGGGGGCGTCGACGTGTCCGCCTCCCGCAGCCACTCCCGAAGCTCCTCGGTGTTGTCGAAGTCGAGCATCTCCCGCGCCCGGGCGTCTATCCCGAACGTGTTGAACCCGAGCATCGATATGTTTCTTCTCCTATGCATCCTGTTTCCGTTTTTCTTGCGGGCAAAGGTAGGGCAAAAGCCCCGATATATGGGCGATTTCGCGCGGCGGAAGATTGTGTGGGGGGAG